>JAFSOR010000001.1 GCA_017446885.1 Spirochaetia bacterium
AGAGAGAGAGAGAGAGAGTCAAGCGTCAAAAATACAAGCCAAGCAAAATGGCAACAGCAGGACTTCGCTCAGCAGAGTGCACTACCTGCGGGAGTACCTGCCGCAAGCAGGGGTTTCTTTTTGCTGGTTTTGTTTGCCAGTTTGACAGATAGCCAACTATGAGATATTATTATTCATAACTTATAATTAATGAGAGGGGTAATTATATGGAAAAGATGAACCGCGAATTCTCCATGGAAATTGCGAGAATTACTGAATATGCCGCTATTGCCAGCGCCCGCTGGTGGGGCAAAGGAGACAAGATTGCCGCAGACGGTGCTGCTACCGAGGCTATGAGGGCTATGTTCGACTCTGTCAGCATAGCTGGAACTGTAGTTATCGGCGAGGGCGAGATGGACGAGGCTCCTATGCTCTACATCGGCGAGAAGGTAGGCAAATGGGACGAAGGCGACTTTGCTGTCGATATCGCTGTAGACCCGCTTGAGGGTACCAACCTGGTAGCAAAGGGTATGCCTGGCGCAATAACCACCCTGGCCATGGCTCCTAAGGGAACCCTGCTTAATGCTCCAGACATGTATATGGATAAGATTGCAGCCGGCCCAAGGTGCAAAGGAAAGATTTTCCTGGATGCATCTGTGACCGAGAACCTTAAGGCTGCTGCCAAGGCTCTGGACAAGAGCGTAGGCGATATTACAGTAGTAGTACTGGACAGACCACGGCACAAGGAGATTATAGACGAAATCAGAGCCTGCGGTGCCAGAATCAAGCTTATTACAGATGGCGACGTAGCTCCAGCAGTTTCCTGTGGTTTCCCCGAAAGTGGTATTGATATGATGATTGGCACCGGCGGCGCACCCGAGGGTGTGCTGGCAGCAGCTGCACTCAAGGCTATTGGCGGCGAGTTCCAGGGCAGGCTCCACCCTATGAAGGATGGCGAGCTTGAGCGGGCCGCAAAGATGGCTGGAAAAGATCCGCTCCGCCTTCTTACCATAGACGACCTGGTTCAGACCCAGGATGTTATGTTTGCCGCAACCGGAGTTACCGATGGCGAGCTTTTAAGCGGCGTACGCTTCTACGGAAACAACGAGGCTTCCACCAAGACCATAATCCTGCGTGGATCATCCGGCACAGTACGGTTCATTGAATCAAGACATCACCTGGACCGCAAGGGCGAGCGGACATGGAAGCTCTTTGCTCCAATTGCATGAGGTATAGATATGAGTGACAACAGGCCTTCCTGGGACGATTATTTTCTTGAGGTTATGGATGCAATATCCAAACGGGCAACCTGCGACAGAGGCAAAAGTGGCTGCGTAATAGCCAAGGACAACCAGATACTGGTAACCGGCTATGTCGGCAGTCCTGCTGGACTGCCCCACTGCGACGAGGTAGGACACCAGATGAAGAAGATGATTCACGAGGACGGCCATATCACTCAGCATTGTGTGCGGACAGTGCATGCCGAGCAGAATGCAATTTGCCAGGCAGCAAAGCGGGGTATCTCTATAGAGGGAGGTACCCTGTACTGCCGCATGACCCCCTGCCGCACCTGCACTATGCTTATAATAAACTGCGGTATAAAGCGGGTTGTATGCCAGCAGCGCTACCATGTGGCCGAAGAATCCGAGGCCATGCTCAAGATGGCAGGCATTGCGCTGGAATACAAAAGCACCGAGACAGTACAGTATAAGAATCAGTAATTTGAAATTTTAAAGATTAATCGTTCTCTTCGGTCTTAAGGACAGCAAGGAATGCACTCTGAGGCAGCTCTACATTGCCTACTACCTTCATGCGCTTCTTGCCCTCTTTCTGCTTCTCAAGGAGCTTGCGCTTACGGGATATATCGCCGCCGTAGCACTTGGCTGTAACATCCTTGCGGTATGCGCTTATAGTCTCACGGGCAATGATGGTGCTGCCTATGGCACCCTGTATCGGAATCTTGAACTGGTGCCGCGGAATCTCGTCGCACAGCTTTTTGCACACATGGCGTGCCTTGTCTACTGCACTGTCCTTGAATACCAGCATGGAAAGGGCATCAACAGGGCTTCCGTTGACCAGGATATCAAGCTTTACAAGGTTTGTAGGCTTAAAGCCCTGGATTTCGTAGTCGAATGAGGCATAGCCGCGGCTTATGGATTTAAGTCTGTCGTAGAAATCGAAAAGCACCTCAGCCAAAGGCATGTCGTATATAACCTCTACACGTTTCTGGTCCAGATAGTTCATGGAAGTCTGCACACCGCGCTTTTCCATGCACAGTGTCATGATAGGCCCAAGGTATTCGGACGGGGTTATGATGGAGGCAGCGATATAGGGCTCCTCACAGTAGTCTATGCTGACAGGGTCTGGGAAATCCATAGGGTTGTTAATCTTGAGCATCTCGCCATTTTTAAGGTAGACATTGTACATTACCGATGGCGAAGTGAATACTATGGAAAGGTCAAACTCACGCTCTATACGCTCCTGGATAACCTCAAGGTGCAAAAGCCCCAGGAAACCGCATCTGAAACCGAAGCCCAGTGCAGATGAAGAGTCTTTCTCGTAGATAAGGGAGGCATCGTTAAGCTTAAGCTTTTCGATGGCGGCAAGGAGTTCCTCGTAGTCGTTGGAATCCACAGGATAGATGGAAGAGAATACTACTGGCTTTACCTCTTTGAATCCCTCAAGCGGGTCTGGAGCCGGGTCGTCGGCCAAAGTTATGGTGTCGCCTATGTGGACATCCGATATATTCTTTATGCCTGCGTTTATATAGCCGACATCCCCTTCCATAAGGCCGTCGTTCTTTTCCAGGTTTATCTTGAAAAGGCCTGTCTCCTCCACCCGGTATGTACCGCCTGAAATCATGAACTTGATGGTCTGGCCAGCCTTTATCATGCCGGAGAATACACGGATATTGACTATTACGCCCCGGTATGGGTCGTAGTGGGAATCGAATATAAGGGCACGCAGCTTGTCATCGGCTGCAGGCGGTGGTGCTGGGATATACTGGATTATGGCCTCGAATAGTTCATCTACCCCCTGCCCTGTCTTTGCAGAAACCAGGACTGCCATGTCGGAATCGAGTCCCAGGTCATGGTCAATCTGGTACTTGACCCCTTCTATATCGGCACTGGGGAGGTCTATCTTGTTGATGACAGGGATAATCTCAAGGTTGTGGTCTATAGCCATGTACATATTGGCCAGAGTCTGGGCCTCAACCCCCTGGGTTGCATCTATAAGGAGCAGAGCTCCCTCGCAGGAAGATATGGCACGGGAAACCTCGTATGAAAAGTCCACATGACCTGGGGTGTCAACCAGATTGAGCACATACTCCTGGCCGTCCTTGGCTGTATACTTAAGGGTTACGGCCTGGGATTTTATGGTTATGCCGCGCTCACGCTCTATGTCCATGTTATCAAGAATCTGGTTCATGGAGGTGCGGCTGTCCACCAGAGCAGCCTTTTCTATAAAGCGGTCTGCCAGGGTCGATTTACCGTGGTCTATATGGGCTATAATGCAAAAGTTTCTTATCCGCTTAGTATCCATATATTTAATTATATCAGATTATTGTCATCTAGGTAAGCCACCAGCTGAAGTCCTGTCTCCATAAAGCCGGCTTTTTTCTTTTTTACATAAATCTGCATGGCAACATAGCGCAACCTGCTGTCGTACTTCCAGCCCCTGAGCGAGAACGGGTCGTTGGCAGAAAGGTCTGCCTCGTATGCCGCAAGCCCCTGATATACTTTCTTTATTACATATCCTTCTTTAAAGACATAGTTGCCGGTGCTTTCCACCTGCATTCCGAAAAGTGGCAGCATGATGTTTTTCTTGCTGTCTTTGCGAAGTGCTATGTCAAAGGCTTTGCGTGGCCGTTTCTTGGTGGCTATGTAGCTGGTGTTCTCCTTTCCGTTCCGTTCCCAGCCTATGCAGAGCAGGGTGTCGGGTGAAAGAGAATTTAAAATCTTGTGCACCTGGGTTATAGATTTTATCTCTATACCGTTGATACTCTTGATGATATCGCCGTTCTGGAATCCGGCTACACTGCCGCTCTCGCCTGGAATAGCATACAGGACTTCAAGGGTATTGTTCTTCTCGTACATGGAAAGGCCAAGCCAGGAGTGCACCACCTGCCCGCCATCGTACATACCCGAAAGCAGGTCCATGACCCAGTGGGAAGGAATTGCAAAGTTGATGTTCTGGAACCGTGGGATTCCGGCAAATACTACTCCGATTACCTCGTTCTTGTCGTTAATAAGCGGGCCTCCTGAGTTTCCGGGGTTCACCGGCGCATCCACCTGCAGCACATCTCCCAACGGAAGGAACCTGCGCTGGCCGGCAGAGATAATGCCTGTGGTTATAGTGTTCTCAAGACCACCTGGTGAACCTATGGCATAGACACGGTCGCCAGGGTTATAGCTGTTATCCAGGCTGAAGTTGAATATATACTCAGGGTCTATCTCGGTCTTGAGCAGAGCAATATCAAATATTGGATCCCATGCTACAACCTTGGCAGGAACACGGCTCCCTATGGCATCGGGCATACGGATAAAAAGCCTTGAGAAACCCTCGTATTCGGGGTTTACCTCGCTCTCGATGACATGGTAGTTGGTTATGACATAACCACGTTTATCTATGAAGAAACCGCTTCCTATGGAACGGTCTGGCACACCTACCCCGTACTGGAGCTTGGTTCCCTTGTTGACATATATTGTGACAGTGCCTTTCATCATCTCAGCTGGTGTTGAAAGCTTATCCAGCACTGCTATATACTCATTCTTCTTGTCGCAGTCGCCCATGCTGGCAGCAATGAGCTTAAGCATATAGCGGTTGTTCTGGCTAACAGCAAGATCGCCATATTTTACCAGAAGTTCCTGTGAAGGTTTGGTAAAATTAAGATATTTATAGAACTTATAGAGGGCAGAGATATAGTTCTCTTTCCCGTATTCGCTTTCGGCCGCCTGCAGATAAAGCTGGATTATATCGGGGTTCCCGATAAGCGATGTCTTCTCTATGGCAAGCAGAGAGAAATAGATGGAGATAACTTTATCATATTTCTCTTCTTCCATTGCCTTGTTGTAGTCAGAGACAATGCGCTCGTATATGTTCTGACGGCAGCTTTCCACAATTCCTTCGTTCCGTGCCTTGTCATATATCTTATCCCGGGAGCTGTCTATGTATAGTATCTCCTGCAGAGCGGCAAATGGGGCATCTTTCTCCAAAAGCTTGTCCACTGTGCCTGCAACATCAGGATCACGCTGATATACATATTCCTCGTACTTATCCTTGGATTTGCATCCAGCAAGAAGAAGAAAGGCTAATAAAACTGCAAATAGAGTTTTTCTTATCATGCCTGTGCCGGTTCTTCCTCTTTCTTAGGCAGATTGAGAAGCTCTCTTATCTCGGAGTCGTCCAATGTCTCTTTCTCGAACAGAGTGTCGGCCAGTTTCTCAAGCTTATCCCTGTTCTCCTTAAGGATTGCCTGTGCATCCTGGAAGCATTCGTCGATAATATGCTTTACCTCGTTGTCTATAGCCTGGGCTGTAGCCTCGGAATAATCCTTGTGCTGTGCAATCTCCTTGCCTATGAATATAGGTTCATCTTCCTGGCCGAATGCAACAGGACCAAGTATGTCGCTCATACCCCATTCGCATACCATCTTGCGGGCAAGCTGTGCAGCCTGCTGAAGGTCGTTCTGGGTTCCGGTGGTGGTCCAGCCGTAAATCATCTGTTCTGCGATATAACCGCCCAGACATATCTTTATGCGGTCTTTAAGCCACATCTTGTTGCGCGAGTAGCTGTCTTTCTCGGGCAGCGACATAGCCATACCCAGCGCCCTGCCCCGAGGAATGATTGTAACCTTGTGGAGCGGATCGGAGTATTTGAGGAAATAGTGCAAAAGTGCATGGCCTGCCTCGTGGAATGCGGTAGCCTTCTTGTCGTCGTCGGTTATTACCTTGGACTTCCGGGCAACACCCATCATAACCTTATCGAGGGCCTCCTCGAAGTCTTCCATAGTAACTTTCTTCTTATTCTTGCGGGCTGCAAACAGGGCTGCCTCGTTTACCATATTGGCAATCTCGGCACCGGAGGAGCCTGGGGTTGCCCGGGCAAGGCGTTCCATATCCACCTCGCCGTCCACAGGAATCTTGGATGCATGGAGCCTGAATATAGCCTCGCGCTCTTTTACGTCGGGCATGTCCACCACAACCTGCCGGTCGAACCGGCCCGGGCGCAGCAAGGCTGGATCCAGGACATCGGGGCGGTTGGTTGCAGCCAGGATTATAACGCCATCCTTGGAGTCAAAGCCGTCCATCTCCACCAGCATCTGATTAAGGGTCTGCTCCCGTTCGTCATGGCCGCCGCCGTAGCCAGCACCACGGGTGCGGCCCACAGCATCAAGCTCGTCTATAAAGATAATACATGGTGCATTCTTACGCCCCTGCTCGAACAGGTCGCGCACACGGCTTGCACCTACACCTACAAACATCTCCACAAAGTCAGAGCCTGACATATGGAAATATGGAACGCCTGCCTCGCCTGCAATAGCTTTGGCAAGCAGAGTCTTTCCTGTTCCAGGCATACCCACCAGGAGCACACCTTTTGGAATTTTGGCACCGATATCGGTGAATTTCTTAGGATTCTTAAGGAAGTCCACAACCTCCTCAAGCTCGTACTTGGCCTCGTCCTGGCCTGCGACATCGGCAAACATAACCTTCTTGCCGTTAGAGTCATACCGCTTTGCACGGCTCTTTCCAAAGCCCATGGCCTTGTTGCCGCCGCTCATGTTGCGGAACATAATCCATATGAATGTAAGGCCTATAAGCCAAGGCACAATATCCACTAAAAGGCGGTATGTGGTCATGTTCTTGACACCGCCTGTAATCTTGACACCGCTTTCCTCAAGACGCTGCAGGAGCTTGTCGTCGAAGTATGGGATACGGGTCTTGAAAGCTGTATGCTGCCCCGAGACATTGGTAAGATAGCCTTGAATTTCTTCATTGTCCACAATCTTGACGCTTTCTACCGACTTGTTCTCCAGGTAGTTGAGGAATGTGGAATACGAGATTTCCTCCATGGCAGTCTCGCCAGTGTTGAACACAAACATGAACAGGAACATGATTATGAGCGATGTCAGGATAAAGAATGCGAACCTGTTGTTGAAACCAAGTTTCAAAGGTCCTGCACCGCCCCGGAATATAAACATAGGATTTTCGTCCTGATTGTTTTCATCTTCCTTCTGCTCCGGCTCCCTGCCCTGCTCCGAGCTATTTCCAGCATCGGGTTTCCTGCCGATTTCCGGTTCTTTATCTTTATCTTTTTCTTCGTTTTCGTTGTCTGACATTCAATCCTGCCTTATCATTAAAATATAAACTTCCCTATCTTCTCCGGCTTTGTTTTCCAGTCTGATCAAGTCTGACACACGGTTTCTATAGCCGTACAGGCTTCCACATACTGCAATTACGCCCCTGTTGTCGCAGATTATCGGGACAGAACTGCGCAACTCCACAGGGACCTGCCACTCGGAAAATATCTTTTTAAGCTTTTTCCGTATGCCGCTGGAGATTATATAATCGCCATTTTCAAAGCTGCGGACCGTAAGTTCGCCTTGGACTCCATCGACCGGAATCCAGATATCATCCTTCTTACATAAAGATAACAAAGTTTTTTCAATAGAAAAACCCCTATTATTATATATTTTATAATTATCTTTATCTGGATACCATTCCAGGTTCTCGCCATGCCGCCTTATCTTAAAGCCATAGCCCTTTAGAAGCAGGGCACCGCGCCGCACCGATTTCTTGTCCAGCACTGTGCGGACAAAGCGATATGGAAGCTCCCTGTCCTGCCCTTTTGCAAACTGGTCAAAGCAGCTGTAGATTGCCTCTATCTTGATAACATCCGGGCATGACATAAAGTTACTGTATGATGTAGAGAAAGAACTGTCTCCGATGTTTTGCCATACTACCAGGCGCGCGGCCTGCTCCCTCACAAAGCGGTAGGTCATGGCTGCCTTGTCCGAAAAATCAAGAAGCGATTTAGTGCAGCTTGGAAAGACTTCGCGGATTTTGGGCAGAAGAATGTTACGCACACGGTTACGCAGATAATCGGTACCCAGGTTTGTGGTGTCAAGCGAATAACCTGTGCCACAGCTTTCCACATAGTCCAGAATCATGCTTTTGGGGCAGGAGGAAAGTGGCCTGATAATATATTCCCGCTGGCCGGGGATTCCCATCATGCCCCCTATGCCGCTTCCTTTGAAAAAACGCATTACAAGGGTCTCTATGGTGTCGTCCAGGTTATGGGCCAGTGCCAGATAGTCGCAGCTGTATTTCTTCATGGCTTTATCAAAGAATTCATAGCGTGCCTTGCGGGCAGCACCTTCTTCGCCGATATGTGCCGAAAGCTCTTCGATACGGCCTGAGTCGGTGCCTATCTCAAGCGGCAGGTCATATTTGTCTGCAATATTGCGTATAAAGGAAAGCTCTTTAGAAAGCTCCTCCTCGGACCTGAGCATGTGGTTATAGTAAGCAAGCACCAGTTCTATGCCAAGCTGCTCCTTAAGCTCGTTTAAAAGAAGCATAAGGCACATGGAGTCGGGACCCCCCGAGAAGCCCAGTAAAACCTTTTTTTTATTTTCTTGAGAGGCGAAAGCAGGAAGCGATTTGAAATAATCAATCAGCTGGTCTTTGAGAAATATTTTTGATTGAATTGATTTCATTTGTCACCTGCGCCAAAGTCCTATGGGTCAAAGATAGGATTGCATCGCCTGCCATTGCGGCCGCCTTTGCTATATTTTCCCTGTCCAACTTGTCCGGCACACCAAGCACATAGCCCGACACATCGCCGGAATAAGGGGGGCGGCCAATACCGATATATATTCTTAGGAAATCATTTGCCGGGGCAAATGTCATTATGGATTTAAGCCCGTTATGACCTGCGTCGCCGCCACCCTGCTTTATACGCAGAACCCCCGGAAACAGATCCATGTTGTCGCATACCACAACTATATCTTTTGTGGTGCAGTCAGCAGCCTTAAGGACATCGCGGATGACAAGCCCGGAATTGTTCATAAAAGTAAGGGGCTTTACCAGGAAAATCTCTTTTCCCTTAAAAACCCCTTTCCCGTAGATATATTTTTTAAAGAATTTCTTCTTAAGTTCTATGCCGGTCTTTTCCCCCAGGTAGTCCACCACCGCAAAGCCACAGTTGTGTCTTGTGCCGGCGTATTCAGAGCCGGGGTTTCCCAGTCCCAGAACAACCATACATTATTTCTTTTCTGCGTCAGCTGCTGCCTCGCCCTCTGCAGGTGCTGCTGCTTCTGCTGCCTCGCCTTCTGCAGGTGCTGCAACAGGTTCTTCCTTGACATGGGTAACGTGACATACAATCTCTTCCGGATCAAGCAGAAGCTTTACATCTGGGTTTGCAGGAATGTCCTTTACATACAGAGCCTGGTTCATATCCAGAGCCGATACATCGATTGCAATCTTCTCGGGAATGTTTCTAGGCAGACACTCAACTTCGATGTTGTGGACAATCTGCTCAAGAACGCCACCAGCCTTGACACCGGCAGGAACACCTTCCAGGTAAACAGGAATACTGGTCTTAAGCAGAACGCCTCTTGTAATCTCGAAGAAGTCGATGTGCTGCATCTTTCCTGTAAGGATATCGTCCTGATAATCCTTTATAAGAACCTCGCACTGCTCCTCGCCATTAAGCATAAGAGAGATAATAAGGCTCTCTGGTGCCTTATGATATTTTTTCTCAAATTCTCTGTCATCGATAGCAACATAGCGCTGCTCTTTTCCGCCATATACAACTGCTGGAATCTTACCTTCTTTTCTGAGCTTATAGTTTGCTCTCTTGCCGAATTCTGTACGCAAGGTAATATCAAGAGTGTTTTTGTCTGCCATAGTCATTCTCCTCTACCAAAAGCAATACTGGGATGGCAGGATTCGAACCTGCGATTGACGGAACCAAAACCCGTTGGCTTACCACTGGCCTACATCCCATCCATCCACAATACTTTATACTATTTTTATAAATACTTCTATAGTCTCTGCGGGCTATTTTAGTAAGTTTTTCACATAATTTCAATATGTAGGAGGTGTTAAACTGTAAAATTATCGATTAGTCTTCTTCTGGTCCTGTTTCTGTTGAATCGTCTTTCGCGTAGGCTTCAAGGATCTTTTCCTGCATTTTTGCTCTGAACTCTGGAGAGATTGGATGTGCCACGTCCCTGTACTCACCGGTCTGAGTCTTCCGGCTTGGCATGGCAATGAATGCACCATCCTTACCATCGATGATCTTCAGGTTGTGAACCACAAAACAATCGTCGAAAGTAACGTTTACATACGCTTTGAGCTTGCCTTCTGCCGTGGCCTTCCGAATCTTGATATCAGTGATTTCCATAATACAAAACCCCCTATTTTGTATCTAAATAAAGCAGGGGTTTTCCCGCTCTACTATAAAATTTTATCATACATTTTCTAAAAGTGTAAAAAAATTTTCAAAAATTACAAAATATTATATGTTTTTGATTTTATATTACTTTTTTGAATTTGAGGAATCAGATTTTCTTGCCGTTGAACCAGAGTTTTTCCAGGTTGTAGAACTCCCTTGCCTCCTGGTTCATAAGGTGGATTACCACATAGCCGCAGTCAAGCAGAACCCACCGCTCATCGTCGGCTTTCTTATGGTGGTGGAACAGAAGAAGCCCCTTGTCATCGATAAGTTTGTAGAGCTGGCTTAGAAGACCGCGCAGATGCCCTGAGCTGGTGACAGTGGTTATGATGAAATAATCGGTCCAGCTGTTAAGTTCCGAAATATCCAGAACCACAGTATCCTGTCCATTATGCTCATTTATGAAATCCGCAATTTCTTTAACAGTTTTTTCATTTGCATTGTCTGCCATCAAAGTCCTTCCCTAAAATTATTGTTATGGTTCCCTCAGTACCGTTTTCTGTCTGTATGTTCCTGCACTTTATAACGCGTGCAACCCGTTCCAGTATTGAACTGTCGTTCCTGTGCCCTATTATGATTGTGGCTTCCACATTGCTTTCTTCGGCATTGCCAACTGAGGTGACATTGTACCCCAGGCTGCGGTAAGTACTTGAGGTGCGCTGTGCAAGGCCGCTCACTGTGGTGCCGTTGAGTATAGCGATATTCAAGTTGCTTCCCTCTATAATATTTGTATTGCCCAGGGCCTCCACAATCTGCTTGAGCCCCTCTTTAAGCAGGTTTCCATTATAATGGGGGAACAGCATCTCCTTGTCGTCCACTGTCTTCTTGTCGCCCAGAACGCGGTGGAAAATCATGCGCGGACAGTCTGCATTTGAAATTTCTGCAAGGAAAGATTTAAGCCCCAGCTGCCCCATATTGGTGTCCATGTTCTTGTAAAAAATAGGGAACACCTCTTTCATAAGGAGCAGATCCTTGTTGGCACCCAGGGCGCTTACAAAGGTCTGTATAAGCTTCTGATGGCTTGAGGAAAGCTCCGAATCTTTATTATTAAGCTCCTCGTTGAGTATGTATTCTATAACCTTGTCGCCGTCCAGCTTATGCCTTCCACCAGGAAGCAGCACTGTGTCTGACAGGGTTTCGTGGCGCAGCACAGGAGTGCCTATGACAAAATCAAGGCCCCCCAGAAGATCGACGCAGTTCTTGAATTCCTCAAGCTCAAAGTCGAAATAGAACGGTATGGAAAGGCCAGTCTCCACCTCTATCTTCTTGATATACTGTTCGGGCTTACCCTTTTTATAAAGCACATCGAGCCGGTCTACCCTGGAAAGGGATTTTATTAGCGACCCGTAGTTGGCAGGAATATCTATGACCGCAGCCCTGTGGGTCCCGGGATGATAGATAAGCACCTCGGAGAAAAGGATAGCCTTATTGGATGTGATGTTGAATATAAATGCTACGCTGTTGCCAGCGGAAAGCTTTTTCTGAACATTGTCTTCCCTTACGCTCAAGGAGATGAATATGACAGTTGCCAGAAGCACCAGAAGAATAAGAAGAAGTATGATATTGCTCTTTGCAAAAAGTTTTTTATTCCGCATGCTCAAGCTCCTTCTTAAGTTCCAGGGCATAGGGGTCCACACCCTTTCCCTTGGATGCCAGATGGTTCAGGGTGCCCATAAGCACTGCATAGACCATGCCGTCCAGATCAAGGCCTTCAAGGCTTGACAAGAATTCAGGTGTTATATGCTTGCGTTCGGGTTCGATGTAATCGGCCACAAAAAGAATCTTGGCCAGGGTCTTCATGCCAGATGTCCCTGTTGTATGAGCCTGAAGGGCAGCAAGAACATCAAGGTCCTCTATGCCGAACTGATTTTTAAGCACCATAGCCCCTGCCCTGCCGTGAAGCAGCACTGGAGAATGCAGATCAAGCTCCCGTATAGGCATGCCATCCTTGGAAGCCCATTCTACAAGCTCTTCCTTTGAGTATTCCCGGGCTATGTCATGCACCAGGCCGGTAAAGAAAGCACGCTTTGGGTCGCAGCCGAACTTAGATGCCAGAGTGCGGCATGTGTTGGCTGTGGAGACAGAATGGGAATAGCGTGATGGAGAAAGATGACTTTTAAGGTAGCTGTCCATCTTGGAAACGAATGAATCATCTGTAAAATCGGCGCTGTTCAATTATCTCCCTCACTTTCTCGGGAACCAGGTACCGGATAGGATACCCGCTTTTAACCCGGTCACGTATCTCTGTAGATGATATCGGCAACATTTTGTTTTTTATGTAGAAATCTGGATAATCTGATGCTATGGGATTCTCTGTGTTACGGCGCACCACAATCAGATCCACCAGCTTTTTAATCTCGTCCGGCTTTTTCCAGGTGCCAAAGCCGCTTAAAAGGTCGTCGCCTATAATAAAGCCCGGCTTGCCTGTTATGTCGTAGTGGTCAAGGATATAGTGGATGGTGTCTATGCTGTAGGTCACACCACCACGCTTTATGTCGCAGTCCTCCACTATGCAGCCAGGGATATCGTCCACGGCGGCATGCAGCATTAAAAGCCGCTCCTGTGGGGTAATAAGGGTGTGGTTCTCTTTATGGGATGCTATGTTTGCAGGAACCAGGATGGCCCGCTGGTAGCCCAGCTGGTACATGACTTCCTGCACTATGAAAAGATGTCCTGTATGGACCGGGTTGAAGCTGCCGCCGAAAATAAAGGTTCTCATTCTTCCTGCAGCACCAGCCTTGAGAAAATATCTTTTATCTTATCAAGCCCTAAGCCCGAGAATACAGAAATTCCGTGAATCTCTTCCTGCGGATATTTTTTCATAAGATTATCAAGGGCTTCGGAACTTCCTTCTGCATCCATCTTGGTAGCCAATATGACCCGTTTACGGGAAGCAAGCTCGGGCGAGAATGCCTTAAGCTCGCTTAAAAGAATCTCAAATGCATCCAGGTAGTTTTCCTGCGATACATCGATAAGGAACAGAAGCCCCCTGGTCCGGGCAATATGCTTAAGGAACCGTATTCCAAGCCCAGCCCCCTGCGATGCCCCCTCTATGATTCCAGGGATGTCGGCAAGTACTATATCCTGGTCGTCCAGGGCATAGACACCAAGGTTTGGAATCTTGGTTGTGAACGGATAGCTGCCCACCCTGGGGTTGGCATTGGTCAGCCGGCCCAGCAGCGTGGATTTGCCAGCGTTAGGAAACCCTACAAAGCCTATGTCGGCTATAATGTTGATTTCTATGATTATTTTGCGGCTCTGGCCTGGAAGTCCAGGCTGTGCAAACCGTGGTGTCTGGTGGCGGGATGTGGCAAAGTTCATATTGCCAAGACCACCCTTGCCCCCTTTAAGGAACACCCAGTCGCTTTCATCCTGGGCAAAGTCGTGGAGAACCTCGCCTGTCTCGAAGTCTTTGATTATGGCTCCGGGCGGCAGCACTATAACGGCATCCTCCCCGTCGGCACCGTGTTTCTTGCGTCCTTCGCCGGGACGTCCATTGCCGGCATTTATGATACGCTTGTACCTGAGGTGTGCTAATGTCCTAAGATTTCTTTTAATCTGGAATACGACATCACCGCCCTTTCCGCCGTCGCCGCCGTCGGGACCGCCTTTGGGAATATACTTTTCCCGCCTTAAAGAAACACAACCGGCTCCGCCTTTACCGGAGCCGACTTCTAGTGATGTCTCGTCTACAAAACCACGCACAATAGTTTTAAAAAATTATTCTGCTACTTCTACTTTTTCGATACTGATGAATTTTCTGCCCTGTCTCTGATGGAATTTGACAGTTCCAGTCTCTTTGGCAAAAATAGTGTGGTCTTTTCCAAGGCCAGCGTTCTCGCCAGGATGGAATTCAGTACCTTTCTGTCTTACAATGATGGAACCAGCAGAAACAAGTTCGCCGCCGAATTTCTTGACGCCCAGTCTCTGTGCATTTGAGTCTCTTCCGTTTCTTGAGCTTCCGCCACCTTTCTTATGTGCCATATTCTATTACCCCTCGATAATGTCTGTAACTTTTACAATTGTATACTGAGCTCTGTGACCTCTGGTCCGCTTGTAATTCTTTCTTCTCTTATACTTCATTACAACGACCTTTGTATCCTTGATCTGGTCCTCTACAGTTCCGGTAACCTTTGCTCCTGCAATATACGGAGTTCCGATCTTCTGTGTGCCGTCACCGCTTATGAGCATGATTTCGGTGAAATCAAGAGATGCACCCTTCTCAGCGTCGATTCTGTCCATTCTGAGAAGCGCTCCCTTCTCAGCCTTGTACTGTTTGCCTTTCATATCAATAAGAGCGTACATTTTTCTTACCTACTAATAATAAAATTTCGTTCTATATTTATAAAATAAAACCTTGCATAAGGTCAAGTGGGTATGCAGGCTGTTTTTTCACTTACTCTATAATAAATGTCCTGCCGCTGTAGAAGAATATGCTGTGGGACAGGTACCGCCGCACCGATTCATACAGCACACGCCGCTCCACATCCTTGCCCATCCGGGTGAATTCCTCCACCGAACAGGTGTCTGCCACACGGATGACATCCTGGAATATTATAGGTCCCTGGTCCAGGTCTGCTGTGGCAAAGTGGCCTGTGGCACCGATTATCTTTACACCTTTCTGCCAGGCCTGATGGTAGGGTTTTGCCCCCTTGAATGCAGGCAGGAAGCCGTGGTGTATGTTTATGACACGGTTGTTCCAGCGGCTGCAGAAATCGGCAGAAAGCACCTGCATGTACCGGGCCAGTATGACCAGCTCTATATTGTACTGCCTTAAGATTTCCTCAAGGTCTTTCTCGTATTCCTCCTTTCCCTTGGCTGTATCCACCTGGAAGAAAGGTATATGGAACGATGTGGCTATGTGGGCCAGCTCCGAATGGTTTGAGATTATTACAGGAATCTCGCAGTCAAGCTCGCCGTCGGCATGCTTTAATAAAAGCTCGTAAAGGCAGTGGCTGGTCTTGGAGACCAGTATGGCAACCCTTTTCTTGATGCCCCGGTTGAAGATATGCCATTTCATGGAGAACTGCTCCCCCACCTTGCCGAACTCCTTCTGGAAGTTATCTTCGGAAAAGCCCTCCTGCCCTACAAACACTATGCGGCAGAAGAACATGCCTATATCTACAGCTGTATGCTGTGCCAAATTGATGATATTGCCCCGGCTTGAGGCTATGCAGTTGGTTATGGCGGCAATAATTCCGCTCTGGTCTGGACATGTTACAGTAAGAATATATGAGCTCATAATATCAGTATATATTAAAAACGGAGGGTTATTCCAGCCCCCAGCAGAAATCCTCCATAGTTGGAGTATTCGTCGTCGTGGTCGGCCAGCCATTTGGAATAGCCTGCCTCAAGGCCAAACTTAAGCCAGTCCATAGGGGTAATTTCGGCTAAAAGCTTGACGCTTCCGCCAGTATAGCGCCAGTCGTCGTCTGCATATCCCCGTCCTATATAAATGATGCTTGAAAGGTCCAGATACCCCAGGTGCCACATGGTCTTAAGGCCCCCGTAGATATTCCAGCAGTTGTCATCAAGACCGTTTATATACTCTGTTCCTGCCAGGAAACGGAAGAACCTGAAGAAACGGAAATATTCAAGATAGCCTCCCATGCAGTTAAGGTTGTCCCCGAAAATCCTGTCGTAGTAGAAGTTGGCGCCTATGCCAAGCATTCTTACCCTCTCAACACCATCGCCAGCAATAATCTGATCTTTAAGATGAATAGGCTGAGCAAAGGTAACATCATCCTTTACATTGACAGCATAGAGCTTTCCTATATCCTGCCCGTTACGCTTTGAGAACACATGGAATTCGTCCCCTTTTGCCACCTTGTCCTTTTTGCCGCAGGAAAGTATGTATTCCCCCGAAACCATGCTGGATACCGTGAACTCGGACGGATGGATTGTTATGGAACCGGCTATGTCTGAAACATGGATAGCTGCATTCCTGAAACACTTGTCCAGGGCCTCCTCGTCGGTAGTGCCGTTTCCTACAGTTCCAAATGTGTATTCCTTGGGCTCGGCCCCCTCCTGGCATACTGTGTACTGGAAGTGGACTGTAAAGAATACTGTGCCTATGCTGTCGGTCTTTTCTACATCGACCACTTTTTTAAAGACAGTGGCACCCCCTTCGCTGTCCAGAGGATAATCGGCAATATTTTCAGATATGAATGGAGCGAATTTGGCAGAGAAGCCGTCGCCCATGAATGGCCGGTCCATCTCGACAAACGACCTGAATTCGCTTATTCCATATGCCTTGGCCTGATCAGGAATTGGAAACTCAACTATAGTTATAGGAATCTCGGCATCCTGTGCAAAAGCAATGGCTGAAAGGAAAATAAAGACAGAAAGTAATAGTAATCTTCTCACTGGTCTACCCCTGTGCAGACAAGGTTTATTATAACCTGACAAGCCCGCTCCATCGCAGGGACAGCTACCCACTCAAGCCTGCCGTGGAAATTCTGGCCTCCAGTAAAGATATTGGGACATGGATGCCCAAGCTCGCTTAACCTGGAACCGTCTGTACCGCCTCGTATGAGCTTATGAACAGGCTTTATGCCAGTCTTTTCCACCGCCTTCTCAAGGTAAGACAGGCATTTTTTATCCTTATCTATATATTCACTCATGTTGGAATAGCTGTGGGCAATCTCAAGCTCAAAACTGGCCTTAGGAAAGGTTTTCTTTAATGATTCTGCAATCTGCTCAACAGTTTTTATGCGCCTTTCCATCCCAGATGAATCAAAATCGCGGAGTATAAGGGAAACCTGGCACTCCTCTATAGATCCTGTTATGCTTACAGGGCAGAAGAAGCCTTCCCTGCCCTCGGTGGTCTCGGGCATCTCGGTTTCTGGCAGCATAGAGAGGAACCTGGCCCCCAGCAGACTGGCATTGACCATTTTGCCTTTTGCAGAGCCCGGATGTATCGATACCCCTTTTATTGTAAGTTTTGCGCTGTAGGCGTTGAAGCATTCAGACTCTATGCAGCCCTCGGTATCGCCATCCACAGTGTATAGGTATTTGGCTTTAATTGATTCCAATGGAAAGTGATCTGTCCCCTGGCCTATCTCCTCGTCGGGAGTTATGAAAATCTCCATGGAGTTGCGCTTTACATCAGGATGTGTCATGAAGTATGAGGCCGCAGTAACAATCTCGGCTATGCCTGCCTTGTCATCGGCTCCCAAAAGGGTACTGCCGTCCGAAGTTATGACAGTCTTTCCCTTATACTGGGCAAGAAGCGGATATTCTTCGGGAGAAAGGACAAGATTGTCTTTAAGCTTTATAGGTTTGCCGTCATATTTCTCATGGATTACAGGTTTGACATCCTTTCCGCTTACCTCGGGCGATGTGTCGGCATGGGATATAAACCCGAACACTTTTTTACGCTTGACATTGCCTGGGATAAAAGCCCTTAAGTAGCCGTTTGAGCCCACAGAGACATCGGGCACACCCATTTCCTTAAGCTCGGCAGCAACCATGTTTATAAGTTCAAGCTGTCCATCGGTTGTGGGGCACTTGTCTTTTACAGTATCATCCGATGTGGTTTCGACTCTGACATAGCGGCAGAACCGGTCTATCAGCTCCTTTTGAATTTTCTTATCTGCCATCTTTTTTCCCTGTCCGGCCCATCATATCGACAAAGCCTTTTATGACATAGCGGATTCCAAAGAAGAGCACTGCAAAGCACAGCACTATTCCCATAAAGCCAAGACGGCCGGTAAACCGTGCCAGAACCACAGCGGCAACAAAAATCAGAACGCCGCGTAAAACTGCATTCCAGCCCTCCACCGGAACTTTTTCCTTAGGTGCAGCTTTTGGAGCTGAATAAGAGCGCTGGAAGCGGTGTGCATTGAAGAAATAGTTGAAAGCCCCGATAAAATCGGCAGCTGTATAATTCTCGTACGGATTGTGCCATGTGCTGTCATAGCCTTCCACCCTGCTGCGGAAGACCTGTCCGTCATACTCTGACCGCTGTGAGGCATCGCTTAATACTGCATAGGCACTGCTTATCTTCTTAAAGATATATTCAGCCTCGGGATCTCCCGGATTGAAGTCTGGATGATACTTCATGGCAAGGTCGTGATAAGCTTTTTTTATCTCATCTGCAGAAGCACTCCGGTTTACCCCCAGAATCTTATACAAATCTTCCATAACACATCTTCCTATATTAAAGATAACACATTCTAAAGCGAAAATATAGACGATTATCCCTTTTTTGTTGTAAAATAAAATCAAATTGGAGAAAACAATGGCAAAAATCAACTATAGAATCTGGGAAAAGCTTTCTGAAAAACAGAAGGATAAGATTTTTTCCAGAAGCGAGATTAATATAAATGAAATACGCGAGACTGTTGAGAAAATAATTGAGCATGTACGTAAATATAAGGATAAAGCACTTAGGGAATATGCCCTTAAGTTTGACAAGGCCGACCTATCAAAGCTGCCCATAAAGGTGCAGAAAAAGGAGTTTGACAAGGCCGAGAAAAGCCTTAGCCCGGAGCTTAAGAAAGCACTTGAGTTCTGCATTGAGAATGTGCGGACCTTTCATGTGGCAAACAAGCCTTCGGTTCCTAAAAGCGTTACAGTACGGCCTGGAATAAAGGCATACGAGAAGATGACACCGGTTGAGTCGGTTGGACTTTATATACCGCGGGGCAGAGGGAGTTTCCCCTCCATGCTCTATATGCTGGGTGTGCCTGCTGTAGAGGCAGGTGTAAAGCGGGTGTGCGTAGTAACCCCGCCAAACCCGGACGGCAGCGTGGATGCGGCCTGCCTATATGCTGCCAGGCTGTGCGGCATAGACGAAGTCTACCGCACAGGGGGCGCCCAGGCAGTGGCCGCCCTGGCCTACGGGACAGAGAGCATAGCACCGGTAGTCAAGGTCGTAGGCCCTGGCAGCAAGTTTGTGTCGGCAGCAAAGCGCATTCTGTATGGCAAGATAGATGTGGGGCTGCCGGCCGGGCCGTCTGAGTCCATACTGCTGGCAGATGAAAGTGCAGACCCATACCTGGCAGCCCTGGACCTGATGGTGGAGGCAGAGCACGGCTCAGACTCATCGGCCCTGCTTATTACCCCGTCCAAAGCCACAGCCGACGGCGTGCTTGCACACCTTAAGAAGATGATTCCGCAGATTCCAGAGCCCCGCCGCACATTCCTAAGCGATGTAATGTCGGGCTACGGCGGCATCATACTTACCAAGGATATGGATGAGGCATGCGATATAGTGAACAACTTTGCGCCGGAGCACCTTGAGATAATGACTGCAGATCCTTCCAAGACCGCAGAAAAGATTGTAAACGCAGGCGAAATACTTTTGGGCAGCCATACCCCATTCTCGGCGGCAAACTACTCCACCGGGCCGAATGCAGTGCTACCCACCGGCGGCACAGCCAAGACATTCTCTGCTGTATCTATCCGCGACTTTGTAAAATACACCTCTGTAATCCAGCTGGATAAGAAGGGATACAAGGCTGTGGAGCCCCATGTGAAAGAGCTTGCCGACTATGAAGGATTCATAACCCATGGGAATGCATTCAAGCTCAGACGCATTTAATTACATAGAAAGTTTCACAAACTTAGAGCGTAATTTCACCAGTTCCCAGGCCGAATATAAGCTTGAGCGGATGGCCTATATGCTTGATTCCTGCGGCCACCCGGAGTGCTCTTTCAAGGCAGTGCATATAGCAGGCAGCAAAGGAAAAGGCTCCACAGCCGCCATCGTGTCTAAAGTGCTGGCTGCCCAGGGCTGCAAGACCGGGCTTTTCACATCGCCACATCTGGTATCCTACAAAGAGCGGATAACACTGGCCGGTGAATTTTTTTCTGATGATGTTTATGTCCGCAATACAGGGCTGATAAAAGAGATGCTGGAATCCGGGAAGCTGACCGGAAACCTTGGGCAGCCCACAACGTTCGAGCTTTTAACGTTGCTTGCATTCCTTATCTTCCGCGAGCAGGGCTGCCAGTGGGCTGTAATAGAGACAGGCATGGGGGGCCGCCTGGATGCCACAAACCTGATTGTGCCAGAGGTTTCAATAATAACCCCTATAGAGCTTGAGCACTGCGATGTGCTGGGTGACACCATAGAGAAAATTGCATTCGAGAAGGCTGGAATAATCAAGCCGGGTGTCCCTGTGGTGGTGCAGCACCAGAAGCCAGAAGCCCTTGCAGTGCTCAAGGATGCCGCCCTAAAACGTGGATGCAGGTTCATATATGCAGATGATAACGCTGCAGTATCTGACCTTAAGATGGGTATGGAAGGCTCTGAGTTTGAGCTTTCAATTGATGATGCAGCCTACCATGTAAAGACAAACCTGACTGGCGATTTCCAGTGCGATAACATAGCCTCTGCCCTGCTTGCAATAAACGAGATTCTGAGTGGATTTGATATGCACAAAACCCTTAAAGCCCTCGAAGCTGTGAAACTTGAGGGAAGGCTTGAGATAGTGGGCAGGAAACCACCTATAGTCATAGATGGCTCCCATACTGCTTACAGTATACAGCGCCTTTTAGAATCCTGTAAAGCGATTTTTGGAGCAGGCGGTGTGCTGGTGTTCGGCAGCGTAAAGGGCAAGAACTACCAGGCTATGCTTGATATGCTGCTTCCCTGCTTTGATGCTGTAATCATTTCAGAGCCCCAGGGCTTTAAGGAGACCGATGTTGAGGCTGTGTATGAATATGCAAAGGCGCTGTGCGCTAAATCTGGGACAAGCAAAGCCGTAGTTCTTGAGATAGAACCCAAGAAAGCCCTGGAGCTAGCCATACATAAGGCAGCACAGCTTGGAAGCGGCAAACCGGTGGTTATAACAGGATCATTCTACCTGGCAGGAGCTGTAAAGAGGTACATATGAGCTTAAACGCATCGGAAATAAATCTTATACTGGACGAGCTGGATATTGAAGGCTCCTATATCCAGAAGATAATACAGCCCGACTTTCACACCCTGATATTCTCGGTCTACTCAAGCAGGGACCGGTTCAACCTGCTTATCTCCATGAAGCCGGGAACATCACGCATACACCGCCACACCGGCCGGGTCGGCAAGGCCGAAAAGCTCCAGCGCTTTGCCCAGTTCCTGCGTTCCCGTATACTGGGAGGCAGGATAACAGATTGCAGCCAGCCCGGGGGCGACCGCATAATACGCATGGCAATAAAGAAAGGGGACGAATCCACCACCCTGTGGATACGGCTTTGGGGCGGAAACTCAAACATAATAGCAGTGGACAGCGGAAACATTATCCTTGACAGCTACTACCGCCGCCCGGCCAAAGGAGAGACATCGGGAGCAAAGCTTGTTTACCAGATAAAGGAGAAAGATCTTTCGGCTTTCCCGGTGCGCCCCTACCCTGCTGGCGAAAGTTTCAACAGCTTTATAGACAAATACTACACCGAGCTTGAGGACAAAGAGAGCCTTAAACAACTCCACCAGCAGATAGAGTCGCTTACAAACCGCACCCTGACCAAGCTTGAGTGCCGGCTTTCCAATGCCAGGGAGCTGGTGGAAAAATACGAGAACTTCGAGCAGTACAAACAGTACGGCGAACTTATTCTTGCAAACACACGCTCCATTTCCAAGGGCGACACATTCCTTGAGACTGCAAACTATTACAGCGAGAACGAGACTATACGCATACCCCTTGATGCCAAGCTGAGTGCCAGCGAGAACAGCGAAAAGTATTTCCACCGCTACAAGAAGGCCAAGAACGGCCTCCAGCTCCTTAATGACGAGGTACAGAACTTAAGTGCCAAGATTAAAGATCTTGCCCAGGAGCAAAAAAGGCTTTTAGAGGTTCAGGATGTTCAGGTTCTTGAGCAGTGGTACGAAAAGGAGAAACAGCACCAGAGCAAGGTGGTTGTAAAGGATATTCCTGGGCTCCAGTTTGCATCTGGCAGCTTTATGATTTATGTGGGGCGCACCGCTAAGGAAAACGATGCCCTACTGCGCCGTCATGTGCGGGGTTCCGACTGGTGGCTCCATACCCGGGATTATGCAGGCGGCTATGTCTTTATAAAGGTGGAGAAAGGAAAGAGTGTGCCACTTGATACACTATTGGATGCAGGAGTCCTGGCTGTGCACTTCAGCAAGGGTAAAAACAGCCAGAAAGCCGATGTCTACTACACTCAGGTAAAATATTTAAGGCGTGCCAAGGATGGCCCTACAGGACTGGTCATTCCCACACAGGAGAAAAACCTCTCGGTAACTGCAGAACCGGCACGCCTTAAACGCCTTTTGGGCGAAGAAGAATAATATTTATTTAGCCAAAGACTTCTCAAGCACACCCAGTGCCCAGTCATACTTAGGCATAAAGCCGCCAGGAATCTTGCTTATATCCTTGTTGCCCTTCTTAAGCCATTCGTACAGGTCGCTGTCAAAGATGTCGGTGTTAGCCAGCTGTCCGTGCTTTGTCGAAACCAGAAGGTCAGGAATATTGTCATCTGACAGGGAATCCTTAAGACGCTTTATGGCGTTGTAGTACACCTTCATGTTCACGTTGTTGTACTCTCTTCCTTCCCACAGGGCGCTGTAAATTTCCTCGTTGGTGGCCTCCTTGCCCTGCATGATGACACAGTATGCAAGTATTTCCTTGGCTTTTCCGGTTATAGAGGTAGGCTTTCCGTTCTTAAGAACCTCGAACTCGCCGAATGTCTTCATGTAAAGCTCCTTCTCCTGCCGTTTAACCAAAAGCCGCATGCGGGCCATCATCATCTCAAGGGTCTCATGCTTATATGGCTTTACAATGTAATAATCGGCACCAATAATGTTCGAATCCTTAATATACTCGCCATAAGCCGAGATAATGACAATAAGGATATCCGGCCGCACTGCCCTAAGCTCCTTGGCCAGCTGTATGCCGGACATTGTAGGCATCTCCACATCAAGGAATGCTATATCCACAGTGTTTGTCTTTACAAACTCAAGGGCATCCTCGGGACTCTCGAAGGTGCTGAGCACCTGAAGATCCTCAATTCCACTGCTTAAACGCATAAAGCTCTTGATCATCATCGGCTCGTCATCTACTACAATTGCTCTCATCTCTCCCTCCTATTAAAAATATCAGTTGGCTGGGAACGTGATTGTCACGGTAGACCCAACCCCTATTGTGCTCTGTACATCCACCTTGGCATTAAGCATCTTCTCGAACCGGAATATAAGGTTAAGCATACCGGTGGAATCACGCTTACCTGTGGCAATTTCTTCCTTTACCTTATTAAAGTCAAATCCTACGCCATCATCCTGCACCTGAACCACAATGTTGCCTTTGCCATCGTCATAGCTGCGGATAGTGACAGTACCGCCTGCTTTGCCGCGCCTATAGATTCCGTGGCGGATAGAGTTCTCTACCAGCGGCTGTATACCAAGCGGAACTATCTTGAAATCCTTTTTCGGGGTATCATATACCACTTTAAGCTTGTCGCCGAACCGCATGCGCTCTATGTTCACATAAGCTTCGATATTGGCTATCTCCTGCTCAAACGGAATCAGGTCGTTGCTGGACATAGCCTTTATGCAGGCCCGCAGGTGGGTTGTAAAGTCGTATACCAGATCCGATGCATACTGCGGGTCGTCCAGAATAATCTCGCGGATAGAGCCCAGGGCGTTGTACAGGAAGTGTGGCTGCATCTGGCTCATGGAGTTCTTTATTCTGGACTCTTTCAAGGCCTCCTGAAGCTCCTTTACTTCCTTGTTCTTCCTCTTCAGCTCTGTGATGTCGTATACAATGCACAGTGCCATTATATTGCCCGAACCTGTGTTACGGTTTATAAAGAACGCAATACGGAGTGAGCGCTCGTCGCCGCTTGTAAATTTAGCCTTGCACTGCACCTCTATGTATGGCATGCCAGAGTTGAATGCGCTTATCAGATAATCTGATTTGCAGGATGACATGAACGAACTCTTGTCCGAAAGTATTTTGTTCTCTATGCACCAGTTAAGGAACTTTGTGTAGCTGGATGGCTTTTTAAACGGCAATTCCACCTCTTTTGGAACAGAGGAATTCTCGGTGCTGAAGAAATCCAAAAGCTCATCCTTTGAAAGGTTAACGTTGGCATAGAGGACACAGCTTGAGATTATGGCGTTGCGGTAAGCCCTCTCCTTCTGGAGCATGTCGGCCTCGCGCCGGATTGCAGAATCGATATTCCGGATAGCCACAAACAGGGTATTTGGGTCCTCGGCATTCAGCATTCCACGGAACTGATAGTAGATAGGCTGCCTGTTATGCACAACACGGTAGTTGAATATATAATTTCTGGATGTCTTTAAGGCTTCTATTATCTTTTCCTTATTGACCATGGAGCTTACATATTCATAGTCTTCATAGAAGATATGAGTCCTGTAGTCCTTGTTTGTAACCTCGAAGAAATTGTCGCCCTGGGTAGATATTCCTATCTCTGCGAATTCGCCACTGGAATTAAGGGTCTTGAAGCTGTTGTCTGTAAGATTAACAACATATAGGCACTCAAAGTCCTGGGCAAAGGCGTTGAGGACATTGTTCATCTCGGCCGACCTTAAAAGGGCATTGTGCTCCCTGGTCCGGTCCAATATGGAGCCGAAGATAAAGGTGACTTTTCCGGTGTCATCCTTGAATGGCGACAGTACTATGCGGTGCCATATGGCATCTTCTTTGGAGCCGGCATCAAACATATATTGCTCACCTGTCTCCTGCACTTTGGAGAGGGCTTTCTTGAATGTCTTTTCATCAAAGCCTGCAAACAGAGTCTGGCTAAGGAGTCCAAGAGTGTCCCAAGTATAGAGCTTGTTGCGTATTCTTAGCTCGCTGGTTGCTATATTGTAGTCGAAGAAATCGCAGTTAAGTCTGTCTAAAAGGATGGCATTGCGCTCCTGCTCGAACCTTATGTTCTCCATATTAAGCCTGCGGCGGTAGATGTTAAGAATCATAAGAAGGAAAAGATATACAAAGAGAATCCAGCTTGCAGAAAGGAAAAGGAGGATAATTATACCTGATTTCTTCTGCTCTATTGAGTATGTCTGAGCCAAAGCACCTCTATTGCCAGAGACAACCAGATGCCAGTCGTTTATTCCAAGGGACTGCAATACTGCAAGCTGCCGCCTTTCCTGCATATACTGATATCTGGTGGTGCCACCGCTTTCCATACCAACTGAAAGGAATTTCCAGTCTATGGCGTTTTTCATTATATCAGGGAGCCGTACACCACGGGAATATTCAGGCCCCAAATAATCACGGGCAGGAGCATTGGTAGCCAGAATCTCAAGCTGGGAATTTATAATCATGATGCGCAGAGGCTCGGAAGATAGGTTGGTGCGGAAAAGGAACTCAAGGTTATCAAGCTGCCTTATGGCATAAAGGACTCCCTTAAGCACTCCATTTTCGTAATATGGTATTGCAAAGAACAGATAGATATCCTGGCTTATGAAAGAGTCCCAGCGCATACGGAGCATCTGGGATTTGCCGTTCCTGGCAATCTCGTAGAAGAAAGGCATGTCAGAGACATTTCCCCGGTCCTTGCCCTCCTGGTTTATGGAGTTACCGTCAAGGTCGGCAAACCTTATGGCAGACCAGTCGTTTCCCTCCATCATAGCCTTGAGAAAATCGCTGTTAAGGTTGTTCTCGAAGCCGCCATTCTTGGCTAAGTAATCCGATATAAACAAAAGTGGTATGAAGTTTCTATCGAATGCACGGTTTATTGTTGAAACCTGTTCAGAGGCTATAAATTCCATCTCGTCCAGAACCTGCTTGGAATTATAATGCTGCACAACTACGTTGGAAACCAGCTTTATTACTACGATTCCAACGATTGATATTACTATAAGAATAGTATAAAAATGTTTCTGGAGTTTATTTAAAATGTTATTGAAAACGATTGCATTTTTACCCATTTCTAAGAACAGTATACCAACTTTTTTAAAAAGTGTAAATATAGAAATTGAATATAAACGTAAATTTATGTATACTTTAAAACATGAGAAAGCCGATTGTAGATGGAATATTCTACCCAGCACAGAAAAATGAGCTTGAGGCAAAGATAGAGACTCTTTTGTCTGAAGCACCAGAGCCTGTATCTGGCCTGATTCCAAATGCCATACTGGTTCCACATGCCGGGTACAGCTACACAGGAAAGCTTGCTGCCATGGGCTTTAAGTCTGTCTCTGGCAGAGATATACAGACTGCAGTAATTCTGGCACCTGTGACACGCGATGCCCAGGATGGAATATTCTTATCCGATTTCGATGCTTTCGGGACTCCTATGGGCGATGTGCAGGTGGACAAGGAAGCCAGAGCTGCCCTCCTTAATAATAAAGGAAGAATATGTATAAACAATTTTCCATTCCTTGAAGAGCACAGCATAGAGGTTCAGCTTCCATTCATACA
Organism: Spirochaetia bacterium; assembly: GCA_017446885.1. Taxonomy (GTDB): domain Bacteria; phylum Spirochaetota; class Spirochaetia; order CADAEX01; family CADAEX01; genus CADAEX01. The sequence goes on from JAFSOR010000001.1 coordinate 26,781, forward strand.
GCACCTGTGGCCAAATGCTAAAATAGTCCCAATACATATGGGCCGCCAGAACCCGGGCACTGTAAAGCAGCTTTCAAAGGCTTTAAAAGATGAGTTCGGGAACAGACTGGACAAGACCCTGTTTGTGGTAAGTGCCAACATAAGCCCCTACTTGGAGCGCAGCCTGGCCCAGGAGCAGGCCGAAGCCTTTATTTCCTTGGTTACAGAAGGAGATTACGATAAAATCCTTACCCAGCTGCAGAAACGAAGGCCCCTTCCAAACGGCACAGGCTGTGCAGCTGCAGTGCTGGGCATGAAAGATGCAAAACCAGAGGTAAGGATACTGGGAAAATCTGATTCTGGCGGAGATAAAGCAGTCTTCTACACCAGCCTCTCTATTCAGCTCTGAGCAATATTGCAGATTATCTCTACACACTTTTCTATGCCAAGCGACGATGAGCACAGGCAGATGTCGTAGTTCTCGGCCAGGCCGAACTCCCGCTGGGTATAGTAGTTACAGTATTTGCTGCGTCCTTTGTCCACGTCGTGGAGCAGGTTCTTAAGCTCGCTGTATGAAAGGTCCGGGTACAGGTTGCGCACATATTCAAGGCGCCAGGATTCATCGCCGTATACAAAGACATGAAGTGTGTCGTCGAACTCCTTAAGAATTGCATCGGCATTGCGCCCTACTATTACACATCTGCCATGGTTTCCGAACTGCTCTATAACCTTTTTCTGGGCTTCCATGAAACGGTCTTCCATAGTTGTCCGGTATACACCGAAAAGGCTCTGGGCAAAGCCGTACTCGTGGGGCACCTTCTCGTCCAAGTCCGAGCTCTGGGCCAGGGTCAGGTTAGCCTTCATGGCAGATTGTTCCACCAGGTCGTGGTCCACGTACTTATAGCCAAGCCGGTCTGCGACCATACGCCCTATCTTGCCGCCAGCCGCACCGAATTTTCTGTTTATTGTGATAATCTTTTTCATACAGCCTCCTGTCAAAGAACCTTGTTAAGGAAGCTCTTTGTGCGTTCGTGCTGCGGATTCTTAAGAATCTGGTCAGGAGTCCCCTCCTCCAAGATATAGCCGCCATCCATGAACACTATGCGGTCTGCAACTTCCCGGGCAAAACCCATCTCGTGGGTTACAACCACCATGGTCATGCCAGCCTTGGCCAGTTCTTTCATTACCTGCAGAACCTCTCCTACCATCTCGGGGTCCAGGGCGCTTGTAGGCTCGTCAAACAGCATTATGGAAGGATTCATGGCCAGTGCCCTTGCTATGGCGACACGCTGTTTCTGGCCGCCCGAAAGCTGCTGCGGATATGCCTCGGCCTTGGACTCAAGCCCTACACGCTTAAGAAGCTTCATGCCAGCCTCGTGAGCCTGTGGCTCGGTCATCTTCTTGGTCTTGACCGGTGCCAGCATTATATTCTTGAGCACGTTCATATTAGGAAAAAGGTTAAAGTGCTGGAACACCATTCCAATGTCCTCCCGCACTTTGTTTATGTTTATGTTCTTGTCGTTTATATCGTTGCCGTCCACTATTATAGTGCCACCGTTGGAGTGCTCCAGCTTGTTAAGGCAGCGCAGGAATGTGGATTTGCCGCTTCCGGAAGGGCCTATGACAACCACAACCTCGCCCTCGTGGATATCGATGCTTACACTCTTGAGGACTTCCAGCTTGCCGAAATACTTTTTAAGGTCTTTAACATGGATTTTAACATTATCTGTCATGGCATCCTCCTACTGGTCCCTGTGGCGCTTGCGGGGCTTGCCCTCGCTGTCCTCTATCTTGATCCTGCGCTCTATCCGTTTTGCAGCCTTGCTGAGCGATACAATAACTATCATGTACATAACGCCGACAATAGCCCATGTCTGAAGGCTTAAGAATGTGTTGCCTGCAATGGTGCGGCCCATGTTGGTAAGCTCCGGATACCCGATTACAGAAAGGATTGATGTATCCTTGAGTGTTATGATGAACTGGTTGATGATAGAGGGAATCATGACCTTGAAGGCCTGCGGAAGTATTACGCACTTCATGCTGGTGCCGTAGGTAAGGCCCAGGCTGCGGCTTGCCTCCATCTGCCCCTTGTCTATACTCTCTATTCCGGCACGGAAAATCTCGGCCATATAGGCGCCGCAGTTCATAGCCAGGGCTATGGTACCGGCCTGCAGGGCAGGAAGCCGGAAACTGGTAAAGCCCATCATCTTGAATGCCTGGGGCACGCCGAAATAGATAAAGAATGCAAGTACAATCAAAGGAACACCACGGATAGCATCCACATATACAGTTCCTATAATGTTAAGTATCCGGCTGTGACTTACGTTCATAAGGGCAAATATAAGTCCTATGACCATGGCAAATATAAGGGCCAGGATTGTCAGAACCAGGGTATAGCCCAGAGACCTGAGCAGCATAGTAGAATAACTCTGTAGGATAGATATCATCCGCAGTACTCCTTTATAAAAAAAAAAAAAAGACCAGAGCCCCCCTTAGGAAAGCTCTGGCTCAATCAAAGACCAATTACTTAAGATATTTGTCCAGGATTGCCTGATACTTTCCGTTAGCCTTGATGTTCTTGAGGCCTGCGTTGAACATATCCAGAAGCTCCTGGTTAGCCTTGTTCATGATAGCAAATCCGTAAGGTGCACCCTCGCTCTCCATTCCGGCAGGAATCTGAAGCTTAAGGCCTGCATCCTTGATGTTTGCAGCCATGATAGGTGTATCCTCTACACATGCGGCGCTGTTTCCAAGAATTACATCGTTGTACATAGCTGGGGAATCGTCGAATACTGTAATCTTGTAGCCATACTTGCCCTGAAGTGATTTTGCAAAGTCTGCACCTGCTGTTCCGTTCTTAACTGCTACGTTCTTGCCCTTAAGATCTTCGAACTTGGAGATGCTGCTTCCCTTTGCAACTACGAATGTCTGTGTAGCCAGGAAGTAACCCTCGGAGAAAATCCAGCCTTTGTCAATGCGCTCCTGCTTGATTGTTGCACCTGCGATAAGAGCATCGGCCTGTCCAACCTGAACAGCTGCAATACCTGCATCCCAGCCAAGGGACTGGAGGTCATATTTAAAGCCCTGATCCTCTGCAACTGCAGCCAGGATATCTACATCAATACCTACGAATTCGTTCTTCTCATTGGTATACTCGAAAGGTCTGAATACTGTATCTGTAGCTACGATCCAAACTTTCTCTCCAGATGCTTTCTCTTTGTTTCCACCGGCAAAGCAAACGCCAGCAGCAACAAGAAGAATCAATGCAATCATTAAAAACTTTTTCATTTTTCTCTCCTGTTATTTCTCTTCTATATAGAATATGCGGAAAAACCGATAAAGTCAATGGCAGGATAGCTCGAAGGAAATCTGGCAGCTCTTTCCAGGCTCCAAAGATCCGGTCTGGCCGAATGCGTAGATAAGGGTAGAAAGATACTGTCCGCCGTCGTGGAATATGTTGCGGTATGTGAAATTGCTTACCCGGTCCGATGTTATTGTGACTGTCCTTGAGCGGTCTTCGAACTCGATTCCCTTCTCCAGCATCCGTGGACGGAAAATATTGGCTTCGCTTGAAAGGGTCAGGTTGAAGCTCACTGCTCCTCCCATATTGATAGGCAGCCCGCCCACGTTCACAAGCTCGTACTTTACAGCAGTTAGGAAGTTGAAGAACCGGTATGTCTTTATTATACGGATCGACCCAGCTGGTGTCTTATGCCTGAACGAAAGGACAAGTTTTTTATTCTCCCTGTCGTAGTCATCCACATCATAGACTATAGAAGAGAAGTCCTCATAGCCAGCTTTGTCTATGGTTTCTACATCGCCGCGGAACTGGGCAGGGTCGTACATGCTGTCGCGGAAAAGTCCTGGATATGGGTTGTCGGGGCAGAAACTTACATAGTTCCATGCTGTAGGAATGTTGTCAAATTCAAAGATAAGGCCCCCTTCCCGCTGGATATAGGCATTGCAGGTGTCGCCCTGATAAAGGTACTGCTTATAGCCCCGCAGCTTGAAATCGGTCTTGACCAGGGAGGATATGAAAGAGTCCTGGCTCCTTGAAAGTTTTTCAGAGGTTATGAAACAGCTGTAGGCCTTGCGGCTTGCGCTGCAGGTGAATGCCGAGAAATAGCCCTGCCCCTTCCAAAGCTCTTCCAGGGCACTCTTTTTCTTATATTTATCGCCGCGTATGGAGTTGGCCAGAGTCTGCACATATATCATCTTGGCATACAGGTTATCCATCTCCTTGGACTTAAGCAGCATCTTCTTGAATATATGCCGGTTCTGGAAATATTCCCTGGCTATCTCGGGTTCCCCCTTTATATATTGGGATGGAGAGATAAGCTCTATAGCCTTGTTTGAAGTTATAAGCTTAAAGAATTCATCCAGCCATACCAGATCGAGGCTCTGGTTGTTCTTGAAATCGAAGAAAAGGGATACAACCGGGTCTTTTCCTTTTATCTGAAGAATACGCTGGATAAATTCTTCCGGAGCCAGAAGCCGTCCTTTCTCCAACAGCTTGTCGGCCAGAGGGAATATTGTTATTATCTTGCCCTGGTCCTCGGTCATGGAGACATGGTAGTCGGGGCCACGGTATCCAACAGGAAAGAACATATTGGATTTATCCAGGAACACATATTCCATGCCGCAGCTTTTAAGGCAGCTTATAAGGGAATTATCCCAGCTTGAGCTGTCAATCCTGCACCCTTTGGGCCGCTTCATGAACCTGAGCCGGATTGCGGTTGTAAGGGCGTCTATCTGCCCTATTCTGTCATTTGTCTGAATAAGCGGAAGATAAGGCTCGTAGTAGGCGCCTCCCAGAATCTCCACCTGTCTGTTCCGTTTCATCATCTCGGAAATAAGGGTAAGAACCTCGGGATGCTCCTCGGCAAACCATTCATACCATAGGCCAGAGAAATAAAGGGCTACAGGGATAGTCGGATACCCATATAGAATCTGGAAGAAGGGACGATAGAATGAATTGTACTCAGACAAGAAAGAATTGCCGGAAATCTGACTGGGCAAATTTCCGGACAATCCAACAATAAGCTTCAAAAATGCCTCTTAAATAAATTTATTTAGAAGCCCTTAAATCAACAATACACTTGGAAGGACAGGATGCGCATGCTGTGTCCCGTTCTCCAGTCTTGGAGTAATCAATGGTAGCGAGGAAATTGTCCACGACAAATCCTCCCTCGGGAGACTTCTTCTCACACATTTTACAACCAATACAGCCAACTTTGCAAGCTTTTTTTACAGCAGGACCTTTATCGTGGCTGTTGCAGTCCACAACATGGGTTGCAGAATAAGGAATCATACGCATAGCATGGGTTGGGCAAACCTTGGTGCAGGCGCCGCAGGAGATACATTTGTCCTTGTCAACCTGAACCAGACCTGTACCTGTCTTGGTTATTGCACCGGCCGGGCAAACCTTGATACAGCTTCCGAATCCCAGACAGCCGTATTTGCATGCCTTGTAGCCCTGGAACATGGCAAAGGCTGCATTACAGTCCTCGATTCCCTTGTAGTTCATAGCCTTTACAGCATTCTCGTTGTCGCCGCGGCAGTGGCAGTGAGCAACCATCTTCTCTGCGTTGAGGTCTACAGCTAATCCGAGGATCTCGGCAATCCGTGCAGCAGATTTTGCTCCGCCAGGACCACACTTTGTAACCTCGGTCATAGTGCCGTTAAAGAGAGCCTCAGCATATCCGGCACAACCTGACATTCCGCAGGAACCGCAGTTGTATCCAGGAAGAGCAGCCTCAAGAGCCTCGAGTTTCTCATCCTTCTTTACAGCAAAGTGCTTGGCAGCAATGGAAAGGCCTGCTCCGAAGAGAGCTCCCAGTGCTGTAACGATTATACAAGCAAAAATAATATTCTGTACCATATCTCTACCCTCAACCAATCAGATTGTTCAGCAGTGCTGCATCGAATGCCATGAATGCCAGAGCCATAAGGCTTGCTGTGATGAATGCTATAGGCACACCCTTGAATGGCTTTGGAATATCGGTGTCTGCAAGCCTTTCGCGGATACATGACATAAGAACGATAGCCAGAAGGAATCCAAGACCAGCTGCCATACCGGCAACAAAGCTCTCGATTGCATTGTAATTCTTACCTACTGCGATGATTGCAATACCAAGTACTGCACAGTTTGTTGTGATAAGCGGAAGGAATATCCCCAGCGATTTGTACAGGGAAGGAGAAACCTTGCGCACTACCATCTCGACAAACTGAACCAGGGCAGCGATAACCAGGATGAATGTGATTGTCTGGAGATAGGTAAGACCGAATGGGACCAGAAGGAAATGCTGGATGCACCATGTGGTCAGGGAAGCAACGCTGGTTACGAATGTAACAGCGAATCCCATTCCTATGGCAGATTCATAATCCTTGGATACGCCGATGAACGGGCACATACCCATGAACTGGTTAAGAATAAAGTTGTTGATGAAAACATATGTAATTATAATTCCAATATAAACCATCTTCTACCCCCTTATTTCCTGCCTTCGCGGTACTGGAAGAATGCCTTGAGCAGACCAAGCACCAGAAGAGCTCCAGCCGGGAATGCGATAACCCGCATAGGAGCGATTGAGATTACAGGAACTGTGATTACACAGCCCGGAAGTGTGATTGTACCGGATCCAAGCACCTCGCGGATCAGGGCAATAAGTGTAAGGGCCAGTGTAAAGCCCACACCCATTCCCAGACCGTCCAGGATGGAAGGAAGCACCTTGTTCTTGTTGGCAAATGCCTCGGCACGGCCAAGGATTATACAGTTTACTACAATAAGAGGTACGAATACACCCAGTGCTGCATAGAGCGACGGAGCATATGCTTCCATAACCATCTGCACGATAGTTACGAACGATGCGATTACTACGATGTATGCTGGAATTCTGACATTGTCTGGAATGAAATTCTTAAGCAGAGAGATAAAGATGTTCGAGCATACAAGTACAAAGATTACACCTGCACCCATACCCAGAGCATTGATAACCATTGTAGAGGTTGCCAATGTAGGACAGAGACCAAGTGCGATTACAAATATCGGGTTCTCCTTGAAAAGACCCTTGGTGAATTCCTTAATCACTTCTGGCCTCCTAATTTCTTAGCAAATTCGCTGCCATACTCAAGTGCCTTTGACACGCCGGTGAATGTGATTGTAGCACCGCTTACTGCATCGGCATCCTTAGCATCGAGCATAGTCTTTTTTACTGGAACAGGCTTGTCGCCGCCAGTACCCTGGAACTTAACCATATATTCTGGGCTTTCAGCCTTCTTTCCAAGACCTGGTGTCTCGGCATCTTCCATAAGCTTGGCATCTATAACCTCGCCGTTGGTCTTGAAGTTTGCCAGAAGGATAAGGTCGCCGCCGTAGCCAACGCTCTTAAGGCTCATGATATAGTTGGTGACCTTTCCGCCGTCAGATACAGGGAAATAGTAGTTTACACCAGCTCCGTCGCCTTCGACCTTCTCTCCTATTGTTCCAGCCTTGTTAATTACAGAAAGGGCATCCAGTTCGGCCTGTGCCTTGGAAGCTGCAATCTGTGGTGCTGTTATTCCGTTGACCAAAGCCAGGACAAATGCTGCAACCAGACAGATTACTGCAAGCTTTACAGCAATGATAATGACATTTTTCATTTCTTTGCCCCCTTCTTTACAGGCTCGACTCCAAACACTTTAGTCTTGCTGAATCTGTCAATCAGCGGAACAACCATGTTCATAAGCACTATAGCCAGAGAAACGCCCTCTGGGAAGGAACCGTAGAACCGGATAAGGAATGTAAGGAATCCGCATCCGACGCCAAAGATTATCTGTCCCTTGGAGGAAAGAGGTGTGGTCACCATATCGGTTGCCATATAGATGGCACCCAGCATAAGACCGCCGGAAAGCAGGTTGAACAGCACATCGCCAGTGAACAGGCTGTGTGTGAACTTAAGCCCGCCGAACACCCATGTAAAGAGTGCAAATGTAATAAGGTAAGCACCCGGGATTTCCCATGTTATGACCTTGCGGTACAGCAGGTATATGCCGCCCAGGATAAGGAGCAGGGCAGAAACCTCGCCGATACAGCCGGAGATATTTCCAAGGAAAAGATCCATATAGCTTACATCGTAGCCTGCCTGCTTCATGTATTCGATAGGACCAGATACAGAACCGTTAAAGTCCATCATACCGGTTTTTACAAATCCCAGCGGAGAAGCGCCGCCCACTGCATCGATTGTGGCAAAGTTGGTGGCAGGTGCTGTCCACTTGGTCATATAACCTGTCCAGGAGAAGAATACAAAAAGTCTTCCGCCCAGGGCCGGGTTCATCCAGTTGCATCCAAGGCCGCCGAATGCCCACTTTACTATGAGCATTGCAAAAAGCGAAGCAAGGAACGGAACAAACAGAGGAACTGCAGGCGGCATGTTATAGCCTACCAAAAGGCCGGTAAGCACTGCAGAATAATCTGTAAGGGTAAACTTCTTGAAAACCTTGCACATCATATATTCGCCAAGCACTGCACCGATTATGGAGACAGCAATGACGATAAGAGCATGAACTCCGAACACAACCACACCCCAGATACCTGCAGGAATCAGAGCGATGATGACATCCAGCATGATTCTTGAGGTTGAATCAGGATGATGGAGATGCGGGGAGCTTTCAATTATAAAATTATTGTTCATTTTCAACCCTTCTTTGGTGGCTTTGGTGCCATTCTCTTTCCAAGTCTGAAGCCCTGGACAAGCGGAATATTTGCCGGGCAGACAAATGCACAGCAACCACACTCTTTACAATCCATCAAGTTAAGCTTAAGAGCCTCTGCATACTTTCCGGAATTGATTTTCTTGAAAAGCTTTGTAGGCTGGAGTCCGATAGGACATGCCTTAAGACAGCGTCCGCACTGGAGGCAGGCTGTCCGCTGACCTTTCTTGGCCTCGGAAGCAGAAAGAACCAGGATACCGGATGTTCCCTTGATTACAGGGGTATCCAGATCGCTGAATGTAAAGCCCATCATAGGGCCGCCCATAATCAGCTTGACAGCGTCGTCGGTGAATCCGCCGCACTGCTCCACCAGGTCGCCTACTTTGGTTCCTACCTTGACCAGGTAGTTGCCAGGGTTCTTGATTCCGCCGCCTGTAACTGTAACTACTCTCTCGTACAGCGGCTTGCCAAGGGCAACAGCCTCGTATACAGCGTTGACTGTTCCAACGTTGGATACAACTGCACCGATAGCAATAGGAAGCTTTCCAGATGGAATCTCCTTGTCTATGACAGCCTTAAGAAGCTGTTTCTCATCGCCCTGTGGGTATTTAAGCTGCAGAGGGACAATCTCGATGTCGCCGCCGTTCTTGGCTGCAAACTCTGTCATCCTCTGGATTGCATCGGGCTTGTTGGCCTCGATTCCCACAAAAATCTTTGGAGCGTTTATAGCTTTTGCGATAATTCTCATGCCTTTGAAAAGCTGCTCGGTCTTCTCAAGCATAAGCCTGTGGTCTGCTGTAAGATAAGGCTCGCACTCAACGCCGTTAATAACCAGGGCATCCACCTTGGAATCTGGCGGGATTGAGTATTTTACATTTACAGGGAATGTAGCTCCACCAAGACCTACAATACCAGCAGCTGCAATCTTATCCACGATTTCCTTAGGGGTAAGTTTTTCCCAGTCCGATGCTTCGAACTGAACCTCGCCCGGTTTGAAATCCTCAGCTGTCTCCACAACAACTGCCTTGGTCTTCATTCCGCTTGCCAGGAAGATATCTTTAATCTCCTTGACCACACCTTTTACTGAGCAGTAAATGTTAGCAGAAATAAAGCCGGCAGCCTTTCCGATAAGCATACCTTCGTTTACCTCGTCTCCCACCTTCACTAAACATTCAGCAGGAGCGCCGATATGCATGGACATAGGGAATATCAGGGTGCCTTTAACCTCCGCATTGCGGATGGCTATAGCATTTGACAGTTCCTTATGGCCCGCAGGATGTACACCGCCTTTTGAAAAAGTTTTCATGCCGTTTACCATTTTCTCCTATTAAGAAGTATTATTAATTTGTCTAGTTTCATAACATCATATCCATTTTTGAAGAAAAGGTAAACTGGGTAAATCGGTTATTTTATGTACCACAAACCGATATAATGTGATATAATTCACATATGATTCAAGGAAAAAAGATTTTCAGACCCATTGCTTTCGCAGTATCGGCAGTATGCATAGTGCTTACCATGATAGACTGTCCAAGGCACAAGGAGCTGTTCTCCTACTTTACCATACAGAGCAACGTAATGTGCCTTATCGTCCTTCTCTGGAACCTTAAGAAGGAGCCGCCTGCCCTTTTACGCGGGCTTGCCACAGTGTGCATAACACTGACCTTCCTGGTCTACCACTTTATGCTGCGTCCGGCTGACCTGACTTTGGACAACCTATGGAATATCAAGAACATGGCCACTGCCTTTGCCCACTACCTGGTGCCGGCATTCGTATGGACAGACTACCTGTTTTTTGCCCCCAAGGGAAACATGAGGGTCTCTTATCCTTTAAAATGGCTATGTTATCCCCTGCTCTACCTTGCTTATATCAAGTTGATTTACAAGCCTCTGGGCGGCACATTCATAGTGGATGGCCAGGTATGCAGTGTTCCATACTTTTTCCTTGATGCCGAGGCTTTAGGGATTATGGGTATGACTGTATGGTGCGTGGCCATAGCAGCTGTAATTATGATTCTGTCCTATCTGTTTTTACTTTTGGACAGGCTTTTATCGCGTTGACTTTTATTTTTAAATATATTATACTACAATTTTAGAGAAGTGGAAATCATTGTGGAAAAGCCCGATATTTTGCGCCAGGAAGCAGTCAACTATATAAACATAGGCGACCTTGAGAAGGCAGAAAAAAACTTTAATCTCCTGCGCAAATCAGATATGTCTGACGAACGGGTCAAGACCGATACCATGTATACAGGATTCTGGCTGTCCAGAAAACCCAAATACAAGGAAATCGAGGACCACTATAAGAGAGGGATATTCATACTCCGGCAATGGAAAGTCTTCCAGGACTTTATAAAAGGACGGGAACGGGACGAGAAAGTCTATTCTGCCATAAAAGCCAGAGTATTCAGCCAGGCGCTCTACAGCTTCTCCAGGTTTGCAAACGAGTCCAGGATTTCGGATTCTGCCACCCTGTTCCATATAGGTGTGTGCTATAAGAACATAGGCAACTATCTGGAGGCCATACGCAGCCTGGAGGCGGCCAATGCCAAAAAGAACGGCGATGCCGCAGTGCTTGCCGAACTGGCCGACTGCTACGAGATGATCGGGCAGACCAGGATGGCCAGGGTGTTCTTCAGGGAAGCTTTTTATATAGACCCGCAGAAGGTGGATCTTACAGGGCTTGAGTCTGGCATGATCCGCCAGCTTGTGGAGCTGGTGCAGAGTATGGGCTATACCGGGGCTTCGCTTAAGGAATGGATTCCGGTATATGGAGTGCTCAAAGGGGTGTTCGACATAAAAAGGGAGCTTAGACCTCTTGAGACAGCACAGCTTAAGCAGTCTATAGTGACTTTGGAGACAGCCCTGAATGACGGCGAGAATAACGAGCTTAACATTCCACGGCTTATAAACCGGTATTTCTGGCTTATAGATTTTTACGACATAATAGGAAATGACAGCGGTGCAAAAGAGAACACGCTGAAGAAAATAAGGGATTTAAACCCTGCAGTATATGAACTTTATACAAACTGATGGAGAAAACTGAAAATGGATTCAAACATTACTGACAAAATAAGCCATCTCCTCAACGAGGAAAAATGGACCCGTGCTGCGATTGGCAGCTATTCTGTCTCAAACTTCGACGAGCTTGACAGCATTATCAAAGAGATTGCTGATGACGAGACCAAAGCAGCTGTGCTTGAGAACTGCGATGAGCATCTTGCCCACAACAAGAACAGCATAATAGGCTTGTATATATCTGGAATTCTTACCCTTTCCAGAAACCGGCTGGACGACTCCAGCATGCTGCAGCTTTTAGGGCTGTTCACCGAAGCCGGCAAGTGGAATGTGGCCGAAGCCCTTTGCAACAAGATTCTTGCGCTGGGCGACAACAAGTCTGCCCTTAAGGTTCTTGCCGACTGTTATAAGGAAGAAGGCCAGGAAGACAACAAGATACAGACCTGGGAAAAGATTGTCAGGATTGACCACGACGAGACCGAAATAACCAAGGCCCTGGCCGAGAAGTACGAGGCCGATGGCGATACCGAGAAAGCCATAAGCTACTATAAAAAGGCAATACTCCGATTCTCGCAGAAGAAGCTTTTCACCAATATAAAGGAAATCTGGTCCAAGCTTTTAGAGATTAACCCTGACGATCTGGATTTCTTCCACTATTTCCTCAAGAAGATAGGCCGGACTATCCAGGCCGAGAAGATTGCCATGCTTATGGACGAGCTTTACAGACACCATAAGGCAGACAAGGACTGGGACAATGCCATTGCCATGCTCAAAGAGATAATTGCCCTTAACTTCAAGGGCGAGGAAGTAAGAAAGGAGATCATAGAGTGCTACACAGCAAAATATGGCGACCTGCCCCACTTCCAGAATGCCCTTAACGACTCAAACCTTTCCATGAGCTGGAGACCTTTGAGCGATGCCATAAGCGATTTCGAGAAATACATCGACTTTGCAAAAGGCAACTTTGTATACCATAACGACTGGGGAATCGGCCGTATCAAGGCAGTAAACGACGAGGTCATAACCATAGACTTCTTCAACCTGGAGACAGGAAAAACCCAGTTTGGCCAGGAGATGGCCATAAAGATGGCTGTAACAACACTCTCCACACTGCCTAAAGACCATATCTGGGTTATAAAGTGCACACACAAGCTTTCGGATCTTAAGCAGATGGTATTAAGCGATGTCAAGGGAACCTTGAAGACCCTGATAAAGAGCTTTGACAACTGTGCAGACCTCAAGCTTATAAAGAAAGAGCTTACCCAGAAGATACGGAAAGAGGGAATACTTACTGCAAATGAATGGACATCCTGGAGCCAGGAAGCCAAGAAAGTTCTTATGACAGACCCTGAGTTCGGCAACATACTGGACAAGAAAGGCTTCTTTGAAATCCGTGTAAAGCCTATCACCCAGGAAGAGAAACTGTTCAACGTATTCAAGAACAAGGGCAGTTTCTTTGACAAGTACTCTGCATATGAAGACTATTTAAAGGCAAAGGTGGAGAAGAACGAATTCTATAATGACATGCTTGATTATTTCAGCGATGTATACAGAACCACCGGAGACATTGGCGAGAAGATAAGCAGCTGGCTTATCCTGGAAGACACAGACAGCAGTCTGCCAGAATCCTTTGCCGAGCTCTACAGCCAGATCCAGGATGTCAAGAAAGCATTCTGCGCTATACCCGAACGTCAGAAAACCCTTAGAGAGCGTTTCCTTGCAAAGATAAAAGAGACTATTCCCGAGTGGGCCGACATTTACTGCAGCCTGTTCCCATGTCAGCTTGATTCCTACATTCCTGATACACTGATAGAATCTGGATGCTCTGACAAAATAAAGGATGTGTTCAAGAAAGTGCTTGATGACTTCAAGACTGCCAGAAAACCTTTTGTGTGGGTTTGCGAGAACGAGGAAAGCTATCCGTTCATCAAGGAGATAATGCCACCTGAGGAGAAAATCCTTACCCAGATGATTCTTCTTCTGGACATAACCAACCGCGAGATAGCTGGCAAGAACAAGAAGAACTCCGAGGAAGACCAGAAGACAAGCAAGAAGATAGTACAGTACCTTTTTGCCACTGATAAGAAAAAGAAAGGGAGCTTAAGCCGGTTTGACCAGTACATAAGAGATGCAGACCAGAAGAGTGCGAAGCAGATGCTTTTCCGCCTTGAGGGTGTATCTGGCCTCAGCTACGAGATTCTGAACGAGTTCAGGAAAAAGCTCAAGGAGAAATATCCAAACATCACATTCGAGACAGGGCGGCCACTGGAAGTTGTAGGCAGAGGCGGAACTACGGTTACCCAGGCAGGCCTTGATAAGAAGCAGGAAGAGCTTAAGTATATCATGGAAGTTGAGATTCCTAAGAACTCAAAGGAAATTGGCGAGGCTATAGCTTTGGGAGACTTGAGCGAGAACGCCGAGTACAAGTATGGAAAAGAGAAGCAGGCAATGCTCAATGCCTCTGTCGCCAAGCTGACCGAGGAAATCAACAGCGCACAGGTATTTGACAAGTCTAACCTGGACCTGAACAAGATTTCGTTCGGAACCAAGGTTACCCTGCTTAACATGGACACAAACCAGAACGCAGTTTATACTATTCTTGGACCATGGGAGTCTGTTCCAGAGAAGAATATTATATCTTATCAGGCTCCGCTGGCCGATGAGCTTATAGGATCCGAAGTAGACGAAGAGCTGCACTTTGAGATAAACGGCACCAAGTACAACTTCAAGGTTATTTCAATCGAGGCATCAGATTTAATCTAAGAATCAGGTCATCCTGAATTTATTTCAGGATGACTATTTTTTTCTCCGCAGCCACAGCATAAAAAGGGCATCGAGCTTTAGCGCCTTGAACAGGGCCAGCACTGTTACGGCAAACACAGCGCATACTGCAAGGAAAGCACCCAAGTAGCTTAAGCTTAAGCCGCTGTGCCACCATGTACCGCATAAGTGCAGGTAGAACAGCACAGGAATCATACCCACTGCCACAGCAATAAGTATCTTAGCCAGTTCCCTCATTATTCCAAGGACAGAAAGTCCTTTTGAATGGAGCTTGATGTCGGCAAGCATAAGGCAGGTGCTTATGGTAAATGATATAGTGTTTGCCCAGGCAAGACCTGCCACACGCAGCTGAGTCTCCTTGAGCCACAGCGAAAGAAGCACATCCATAGTTGCGCACAAGACGGCAAAGAAGAATGGTTTTTTATAATTATTAAGCGAATAGTAGTACCGCTGGACAAAGTTGAAGGCACCTGTACCCAGAAGCCCCCATGCGTAGCCCTGGAGCACAAAGCCTGCCATGGCAGTGTTCTCCACTGTAAAGGAGCCCCGCTGCATGCCTATGGAGATAATGTCGTAGCCTAGGAAATACATTATGACCGAGGAAGGAATAAGAAGCCCCATAAGGGAAATAACACCAGTAGTAAGTGTGTTTGTAAGCTGGGCAATCTGGCCGGTGGCCCCTTCCTTGCTCATCTGGGGGAAAAGCACTGTGGTTATAGATGCAGAAAAAATACCAAACGGAAGCTGCCAGAACACAAGAGCATAGCTTATGGCAGAGGAGCTGCCGGTCTCGAGCCCCGAGGCAAACCGCATGGCAATCTGCTGATTTATGGCAAAGATACAGGATGTGGCCAATACAGGGAACCAGTTGACCATAATCCTTTTAAATTTCTCGTTCTTAAAATCAAAGGAAAGCTTAAAATCATATCCCAACTTCTTAAAAAGCGGACACTGGAACAGTATCTGCAGCACGCCGCCGGCCAGCACCCCTACAGCCATGGAATAGACACCCATAGTTCTGTGCAGACATACTATGCTGATTATAACTGCAATAGAGAAAAGAATCGGGGTAAGAGCAGGTATAGTAAAAAAGCCATGCACATTAAGCACAGCCAAAAGCACTGCGCTTATAGATATAAGAAGTATATAGCTTATGAACCAGC
The DNA here is from genome assembly GCA_017446885.1 of Spirochaetia bacterium. Taxonomy (GTDB): domain Bacteria; phylum Spirochaetota; class Spirochaetia; order CADAEX01; family CADAEX01; genus CADAEX01. The sequence goes on from JAFSOR010000001.1 coordinate 42,413, forward strand.
GGAAAAGCGAAACAGCCAGCACCTGCAGCTCTGGATCGGCAAAGTCAAGCAGAACCTTGTTCACCAGGACGTCGGAGAATATTATGGACAGAATACATACAGGGACAAGCACCACAACCTGGAAAGCCATTATGTTGCGGACAATCCTGCGTGTAACTGAATGGGGCTCATTGTTGGCCAAAGACCCGGCAAGAACAGGAATAAAGGAAGAAGATAAAGCTCCTTCTGCCATAAGTTTTCTAAGGTTGTTAGGAATGTTGAATACAGCGTTAAGGACATCGGCCTTGCCAGAGCCTCCGAAAACCGCTCCTATAAGGACAATCTTGACAAAGCCCAGAATCCTGGAAAGCATGGTGCACAGCATGACAGCAATCGTGCTTAGGCTTCTTTTCCTGGTTTCGCTGCTATTATCTTTCTCCACCTGTATACCTGCTTAAAAAATCTTTCTTAAAAGTCTCGAAAGAGTCGTTGTCTATACTCTTTTTTATATCCTCCACCAGGTCGTACATAAACTGAAGGTTGTGGATGGTGGCAAGCATTGGGCCCATAATCTCGCCTGTCTTGAACATCTGCCGCAGGAATGCCCTGGTATAATGCCGGCATGTATAGCAGCTGCACCCCTCCTCTATCGGTACAAACTCGGATGCAAAACGCTCTTTCTTCATAGCCAGAAGCCCGTCGTGGGTGAACACCGCGCCGTTCCGGGCTATACGGGTTGCATATACGCAGTCAAGCATATCGACCCCGTTCTCAAAAGCCTCTAAAATATATTCAGGAGTCCCCACCCCCATAAGGTAGTGTGGCTTGTTCTCATCCAGGTAATCGCATGTATAGGCCAGAAAATCCTTGAACACCTCGGGCTTCTCGCCTACCGAAAGGCCCCCTATGGCTATTCCTGGCAGGTCAAGCGAATTTATGAAGTCGCAGCTCTCTTTTCTTAAGTGCTCGAAGAAATTGCCCTGCACTATGCCGAACAGGTTGCCGCCCCATGGGTCAGTCTTGCTTAAATTTATCCACTCGTCCTTGCACCGTTTTGCCCACCTGTGGGTTATATCCATAGCCTTTATAGCCTCGCGCTCGGTTATGCCAGGGGGTGTGCACTGGTCCAAGGCCATGAGTATATCGCTCTTGAAGCCGCACTGCAGCTGGACTGCAAGCTCTGGAGTAAGCATATGGTAAGAGCCGTCGATATGGGAACGGAAATACATTCCCTCTTCTTTTATCTTGCGGAACGGTGCCAGCGAGAATATCTGGAAGCCGCCCGAGTCGGTAAGTATATTATGGGGCCATGAGGTGAACTTGTGCAGCCCGCCCGCCTGCCTTATTACATCTATTCCAGGACGCAGATACAGGTGGTATGTGTTTCCAAGTATAAGCCTGTAGCCTATGTCTGCCACATCCTGATGCTTTATGGCCTTGACGCTGCCGTTTGTGCCGACCGGCATATACACAGGAGTCTCGATAGTGCCGTGTGGCAGAACTATACGGGTGCGGCGGGCTTTTGATTTTGTACTTTTCTTAAGTATAGTGAATTCCATTTATCCCTACTCTAAGTATCGGCATTTTTAAGCATAATTAGACTTAAAACTATAAAGGTGCACAGCGCTCCCCAGGCTCCGACAATCGGCGGGATATAGCCCATCTTGGCAAACAGCATAAGCACCATCTGCAGAATATAGTAGCCTGCAGCTATCATCATACTGGAAAGAAGGCTCATAAGGAGCACATTCTTGCGGAACTTTCCGGTGAACGCAATGGAGATAAGAGCAACAATAAGCGGTGTAAAGGTAAAGGAGAACCGCTTGTAATATTCTGCAAGAGTCTCGCGGAAAGGCAGGCCTGCCTTGCGCAATGTCGCTATCCAGGCTCTGGCTGCCTCCATATCCATCTCCTCTACATTCCTGGAGATATTCCTGAACGAATCGGGTGTCTGGTCGTAGGATGGATCGGTAAATACCCTGTTCTGTGTCATGACATAGAGCTCCTGCGCAGGGTCCCACTTGAATATTGTTACGTTGTGGAAAACCCAGCATCTGCCATCTTCGTTCCACTCTGCCACATTTGCATCAAGACGCACAGGCCACCCGGAGCCGTCATTCTCGGTTATGACCACATTGGAAAGAGTATGCTCGGTGTCGTTATAATAATCGGCATGGTATATGCGGTCATGAGGATGGTCTATTATTGTGACGTTGGCATTATTATAGTTGCGCTTGCTGTTCAAAAGGTCGTATGTAAGCTCGCCCTTCTCTCGGTATGTCCTTATTACCACCTTCTCCTCGAACCAGAATGATCCTACACTTAAGAGCAGACCTATAAGGATAAAAGGAAATACAAACTTGTATAGCGAGACACCGCATCCGAAAACAGCTATAAGCTCGTTGTTGGCATAAAGGTTTCCCAAGGTATAGGCAATGGAGAACAGCACCGATATAGGCAGCGAGAAGACCACGCATTTAGGAAAATAGAGAACTGCAACATGAAGAATCTGACGCAGCGGAACACCGTTATTGATGTAGCGCCACAGGTTCTGGAACACATCCAGAAGCTCCAGTATAAGGACAAAGAAGAGGATAGATGAGATAAGATAGCGTAAAAAATAGCCTATAGACATTTTGTAAAGCAGTCTCATCTTCTTACAAACCTCACTATATAGAGCACAAGGGCTATGAACAGTATGACAAAGTTAGGAATCCACATAGCCAAGAAACTGTTTATGTCGCTTCTGATACCCAGAGTGTGCCCTGCAAACATCATGCACCAGTAGAAAAGCGAGAATATAAGCCCTATTCCAAAACCTACAGTACGGCCGCTACGCTTTGAGAAAAGGCCTGCCGGGAATGCAAATAGAACAAAGCAGAAACAGGATAACGGCAACGAGAATTTCTTGTAGAACTCAAGCTTATGGATTTTGTAGTTGCGGTCTGTGTTGCGCTCAAAATAGATTTCGCCATACTGGTCAAGCTGGATACGGATATTGCCAACCAGGGCTGCCCTGTCAGCTGTGCCTGTTGCAAAGAACCAGTCGCTCATGGCCTGAGCTATGTTAGGCCCCATGTATGCCAGCTGGCTTGTATGCTCGGCCTGGAAATCCTCGTCCATCTTCTTAAGCCTGTCATACACGTCGGCGGCACTCATCTCGCGTGGACCCAGGGTACGCACCGAAGATGACATATTGGCAAGCAGTATGTTGTATACCATACGCTTAGCAGTGAAATAATCGTAATCCGACCGCTTCTTCTGATCCCTGACATGGCTGAACACATTGTGGAGCTCAAGCGATATAACACTGTTTCCAGACCCTTTCTCGTCGCTTAAGAACCGGGCTGTCCCAGCAGTTATAATACGCTGGTTGCCATCCTTATCCTTGTCCAGGATCATTATATCCTGAATCACATTATCCTTGATATCGCCTGTAACTATTACTGTATCCAGGTATTCCTTGACCGAATAAGGAACCAGCTCCAGGGCTGGGTTAGAGAAAATAAGCTGGCGGTAAAGCTTGGTATATTTGATCGTGCCATAAGGCATCAGGTAGTCATTTATATAGAAAGAAGATACCGAGAATACAATTCCCAGCACTATAAGGGGATAAAATATCTTTATATGGCGGATTCCCAGGGCCTGCATGGCCAGAATCTCGTTGTCGGAAGAAAGGCGGCCTACTGTCATAAGACAGGCAACCAGAGCGGCAAACGGGAAAGAGAGCGATATCATGGATGGCATGAAATAGACCAGAAGCATGAATACATCTTTAAGCGGCACATGCTTTTCCAGAATCTTCTCGGCCAGGAACAGAATCTGGTTCACAAAGAAAATGAAGAAAAAGAAGCAGAAACAGACAAAGAAAGAGAATAGGAATTCTTTGCCTATATACCTGTAGATTCTAGAAGTAGTCCCCATCGTCCCCTACACTCCAGTGGAACCGAATCCTCCAGTACCACGATCTGTGGCATCGAGCGAATTGGACAGAACAAACATGCCGTGTGTCACGGGTGCTATGACCATCTGTGCAATCCTGTCGCCTCTTCTGATAACAAAATCCTCAGAACCAAGGTTTATCATTATTATCTTGACCTCGCCCCTGTAGTCTGAGTCGATGGTACCAGGGGTGTTAACCAGGCTTATGCCGTACTTTATCGCAAGCCCGGAGCGTGGCCGTATCTGGGCCTCGTACCCTGCCGGCAGCTGTATGGAAAGACCTGTCGGCACCAGATAACGCTGACCCGGCTTAAGAACTATATCCTCCTGCACACAAGCCTTAAGGTCTGCACCTGCCGCTTCGGCCGAGGAATAGACCGGCAGGAAATCCTTATCGGAAGCCTTGCAGATAACTTTTACAATTTCCATAGTCAACGCTCCAATTCAAAAAAGGGATATGCTGCTGCATATCCCCCTGATTATTCAATTGTATTCAGAATTATTCTTCGTCCTTTTTTTCTTTGTCTTCGAATCTTCTTCTGAATCCTCTGTCTCTATCACGGTCCCTATCGCGGTCGCGGCCGAAGCGCTCTTCCCGTCTGGGGGCACGCTCTGGCTTAGGCGGCACATAGGAAGGATCGATAGCCTCGATATAGCTCAGGTTCATACGGCCCATCCGGTCAATCTCCACCAGCTTTACAGGAATCTCGTCGCCTTCGTGCAGTACGTCGGTAACATTTTCAACTCTGTCCTTTGAGAGCTTGGAGATATGGCACAAGCCTTCTTTTCCTGGGAGGAACTCGATGAATGCACCAAAGTCGGTTATTCTTCTGACTGTTCCGTTATAGATTTTGCCTACCTCTGGCTTCTCGATAAAGCTTTCTACCAGTTCCTTGGCAAAGAGTGCCTTCTCAAGGTTCTTTCCGTAAATCTTTACATTGCCGAAATCATCAATATCTACTTTGGACTCGGACTTTTCTGCAATGCTCTTGATATTTTTTCCGCCAGAACCGATAACAGCACCAATCTTATCTACATCTATCTTGAGCTGCACAATCTGAGGAGCGTTAGGAGATACATTCTCACGTGGACCGGCAAGGGTGTCGCACATAATGCCCAGGATATGCATTCTGCCCTCTTTTGCCTGATTAAGGGCACGCTGCATAATCTCTTTGGATACACCTGCAATCTTTATATCCATCTGGAAACCGGTTATACCATCTTTAGTTCCTGCAACCTTGAAGTCCATGTCGCCAAAGTGGTCTTCCTCGCCCATGATATCGCTTAAGATCACAGTCTTGTCACCTTCGGTGATAAGTCCCATAGCAATACCTGCAACCGGCTTTTTCATAGGAACACCGGTGTCAAGCAGTGCCAGAGTTCCGGCACATACTGTTGCCATGGAAGATGAACCGTTGGATTCCAGAATCTCGGATACAACTCTTATGGTGTATGGGAATTCGCTCTTTGGAGGCAGCATGGCAGCCAGCGACCGCTGTGCCAGGTGTCCATGTCCAATCTCGCGCCGTCCAGTGCCAAGTTTTCCTGTCTCGCCTACGCAGAACGGAGGGAAGTTATAGTGGAGCATGAAGTTGGAATAACGCTTGTCGCCGTCGATATCATCGAACATCTGCTCGTCGTCCTCGGTACCAAGTGTACAGGTGGAAAGCGACTGGGTCTCGCCTCTGGTGAAAAGCGATGAGCCGTGTGTCATAGGAAGAACGCCGACCTCGCAGGTTATAGGCCTGATCTGGGTAGGAGTTCTGCCGTCGCAGCGCAGGTTGTTATCGAGGATAGAGCTTCTGAGTATCTTGTACTCGAGGTCTTCGAACACAGCTCCAATCTTGCCAATCTCTTCCTCTGGAATCTCTTCCTTGAAGTGGGCAATAGTCTCAAGCTTGACAGCCTTCTTGCCTTTGTTCCGTTCTATCTTGCTGGGGAGGAAAGAGGCAGCCTTATACTTTTCGTAGGCGTAGTCCCATACTTTGTCGTAGAATGCAAAGCTCTCTTCCTCGGATGGAGGAATCGGAAGCTTCTCTTTGCCAGCCAGCTTCACAAGCTCTTCCTGAGCGGCACAGATTTCTGCAACAACCTTGCTTCCTCTGTCTATAGCCTCAAGCATGACATCCTCGGAAACCTCGTGGGCACCGCCTTCGACCATGGTAATTCCATCTTTGATTCCGGCAACCACAATCTCCATATCTGCCTTCTCAATCTGCTCGAAGGTAGGGTTGATGATATACTCGCCGTCCAAGTAGCACACTCTGACTGCAGCGGCTGGGCCGTTGAACGGAATGTCAGAGATGCAGACAGCAGCTGATGCTGCAACCATTGCAACTACGTCCGGCGGATTGATCTGGTCTGCGGACACTACGGTTGGAACAACCTGGATATCCCTTTTGAATGCTTTCGAGAAAAGAGGTCTTATAGGACGGTCGATAAGGCGGGATACCAGAATCTCCTTATCCTTTGCCTTTCCCTCTCTCTTAAGGAAACCGCCAGGAATCTTTCCGGCAGCATAATACTTTTCGTTATATTCGACCTGCAGAGGAACGTAATCAAGCCCTTCGATAGTGTCCTCAGAGCAGCATACTGTTGCAAGGACTGCAGATCCGGCATAGGTTGCAAACACTGCACCATTAGCCTGCTTAGCCAGCTTACCTGTCTCGAGGGTAAGATCCTGGCCGCCTACTTTAATTGTTACTTTTGGCATTAATAAATCCTTTGTTCTTTAGTTCTTTAGTTCTTTGAATTACTTTCTTAATCCAAGTTCTTTAATAAGCGCTCTGTACTTGTCAAGGTCTGTTCTCTTAAGGTACTTGAGCAGCTTTCTTCTCTGTCCGATAAGCTTGAGCATTCCTCTTCTTGAATTGTGGTCCTTTGTGTGAATCTTGAAGTGCTCGGTAAGCTCGTTGATCCTCTTTGTGAAAATAGCGATCTGAACCTCTGTAGAGCCTGTGTTGGTCTCACTGCCACCGAATTTTGAAATAAGTTCAAGCTTTTCTTCTTTTGTTAAAGACATACATATCTCCTTTTAAATAAATTCCCACCCCACAGCCTCATCCGAAGCCGTAATGGAGGCATTCCTATATTCTCCTCTGTCGTAAAGCTGCAGACTGTAGCTTCCGGCAGGCGGTAAAACCTGTGTTGTATCAGACCTGAGCATAGGGCTCCGGTGGCCTGATATGTCTATGGAATATCCAAATTCCATAAGTTCTGGCAGGATATTAAGTTCTCCCACCTGGATAAAGGTACGGATCATGGTGCTCTTTACCGGCACGCCGGAATATCTGTACTCCGGCACAACCTGGACATCGACATCTGTACCCTTGAACATGGAGACAATAACACTGCTGTCGGTATCGTTCTGATACCCGCATTTGAAATCGTATCCTACTGCAATTTTTTTCAGATTAAGGCTCGCCCTTAATATAGAAAAGAACTGCTTACCTGATAGTTTAACAAAATCAGCGGAAAAGTCAATCAGTACCACGTTGTCTATGCCCAGCGCCTCAAAGGCCGAAACCTTCTGGGCCAGAGTGTAGATGTCGCCCCTGTAATTGCCTCCGAAATAGGTGGCTGGGTTCTCCCTGAACGTGAACACTGCAGACTGTATGCCAGAACCCTGGGAAAGCACCTGGCGCAGAAGCTCCATGTGCCCTTTGTGGATGCCGTCGAACACCCCTATAGTTATGGCGCACTGAATACCTGAAAGCGGCTTTTTATCTGTAAACTCTTTCCAGCTGTATATTCTCAATTAACACCTGCAGCAAACTCATAATAGAGCCTGCCCCTCCGTTTCCCGACCATAGCGCAGAAATCACCGTCCTCATCAAACAGCGCCTTGTAAATTCCTTCATCAATAAAAGGGGCAACCTTGGCAGAAAACCTCTTAGTAAATTCCCGCCCCGCCTTAAGCATATCGGCCTCGGTACGGGGCATAACCTGGGTGGCAACTCCGCATAGCGCCATACCCTCCGATGCCGGAAGCATCTTATAAGAGCCCGGCATAATGCCATCGACCCGGAATGGGCCAATAGAAGTGCGGTGCAGTTCGGTAAGATACCCCCTGGTGCCGCACAAGGCAGCTAAATCCCGGGCTATAGCCCGGATGTAGGTGCCCCCGGAACAGCACACCTTAAAATGCAGATCCGGCGCCTTATACTCCAGTATCTCGAAAGAGTGTATAGTAACCTTCTTGGCTGGAATATCAAGCTCCGTTCCCCGCCGGGCCAGTTTATAAGCCCGCTTGCCATCTACATGCACTGCCGAAAACGAAGGAGGCACCTGCATTATATCGCCAGAAAATGTGCCGGCAGCCTTTTCCACCGCACTCAGTTCTGGTATCGGAAGACCTGCGGCCACTGTCTTTCCTGTGGGGTCAAGAGTGTCGGTCTCTTCCCCGAACCGGAGCACTGCCTCGTAAACCTTGTCAAAGTTGGCCATGTAGGTCATGAACTTGGTTATGCGCCCGGTAAGGGCCAAAAGCAGGCCATCGGCAAATGGATCCAGTGTGCCGCAGTGACCTACCCGCTTGTCGCCGATATCCTTCTTTAGCTGGTTCATGGCCTGGAAGGAGGAGACCCCCGCTTCCTTATTCAAAAGGACAAAACATGGAATCAAGAAAGGATTTCCTCTATCTTCTTGTTGATCTCGTAGCCCTCTTTTATAGAATCGTCATAAACAAAAGTAAGTTTAGGGGTCAGGCGGGTCTGAATCTTTTTTCCTACCACACCCTGGATAAATGGAGCGGCGCTGTTAAGACCCTCCACGCTCCGCCGGGTGACTTTCTCGGACTCAAAGCCAGACACATATACCTTGGCCACGCTAAGGTCCGATGCACACTTGACCCGGTTTATGGAAATCATCCTGCTGACACGGTGATCCTTTACCTTGCCGGTAAGGATAAGGGTGCTTATAATCTCCTGTATAACGCCTTCTATGCGCAAAAGTCTATATTCTGACATCTGGATACCTCAAAGCTTTCTGGCAATCTCTTTAATCTCGTAGACCTCGATGATATCGCCAATCTGGATATCGTTGAAGTTCTCAAGTCCGATACCGCACTCAAAGCCTTTCTCAACCTCTTTGGCATCGTCCTTGAACCGCTTGAGCGAAGAGATTTTTCCGTTGAATATCTCGACATCGTCGCGGTAAACACGGCATATGGAGTTGCGCTTGACACTTCCGTCTGTGACATATGCACCTGCAATAGTACCAACCTTGGGCACCTTGAATGTGTCGCGCACCTCGACAGTACCAATCTGTTCTTCCTTAAGCTCAGGAGCCAGCATACCCTCCATGGCTGCCTTTATGTCTTCCTGTGCATGATAGATTACGTTATACCGCTTTATCTCAACCTTCTCCTGCTCGGCCAGAAGTGCAGCCTTTGCAGTAGGACGCACGTTGAAACCGATTATTATAGCATCGGATGCAGAGGCCAGGTTTACATCGTTCTCCACAATTGCACCTACAGATGCATGGATTGTATGCAGACGGATCTCGCTGGTAGAAAGCTTTTCCAGTGTGTTCTTGAGAGCCTCGACAGAGCCCTGGACATCGCCCTTGATTATAACCTTGAGCTCCTGTACCTCGCCTTCCTGGATTGATGTATAAAGGTTTTCCAATGTCACTTTCTTGACATTCTTGGCAGCGCCGATTCTCTCAAGCTCCTGGCGTTTCTCGCCTATCTGGCGGGCATACTTCTCGGATTCTGTAACCTGGAACGGGTCGCCTGCGTTAGGAAGCCCCTCGAAACCCAGAATCTCCACAGGGGTGGAAGGACCTGCGCTCTCTATCTTCTTTCCGCGGTCGTTGAACATAGCCCTTACTTTTCCGGCATATACTCCGGCAATGAAGGCATCGCCAACCTTAAGGGTTCCACGCTGGATAAGGACTGTGGAAACCATACCGCGGCCCTGGTCAACCTTGGACTCGATTATCTTTCCTTCGGCGCGGCAGTTAGGATTGGCCTTGAGCTCAAGCATGTCGGCCTCGATAAGGATGTTCTCCAGCAGGTTGTCGATACCCTCTTTCTTAAGGGCCGAGATAGGACAGTATATAGTGTCGCCGCCCCATTCCTCGGGGATAAGACCGTATTCTGAAAGCTGCTGCTTGACACGGTCCGGGTTTGCCTCGTAAAGGTCTATCTTGTTGATTGCAACTATGATTGGAACATTGGCTTCCTTGGCATGGTTTATAGCCTCTACAGTCTGGGGCATCACACCGTCGTTGGCAGCCACAACCAGGACTACAATATCGGTAAGGTGTGCACCGCGGGCACGCATCTGGGTGAATGCCTCGTGGCCCGGAGTATCCAGGAATACGATGCTGCGGCCGTTTATCTCCACCTTGTATGCACCGATATGCTGTGTAATTCCGCCGAACTCGGTGGCAGCCACGTTGGCCGACCGTATGGCATCCAGAAGCTTGGTCTTGCCGTGGTCTACATGACCCATGACTGTGACTACAGGAGGCCGTTCCACTATGTCGGCATCGTCGCCTTTGTCGCCTTCTACAATAGTCTGGTCGTACAGCGATACAATATTGACCTTGCAGCCATATTCATCTGCAAGAATTGTGGCTGTATCTGCATCTATCTGCTGGTTTATTGTAACCATCTGGCCCATGCCGATGAGTTTGGTTATTACATCAGATGCCTTAAGGTTGAGCTTTTTGGCCAGTTCTGCAACTGTAATAACATCCATTATATCGATGCTCTTTGGAACTGGATTTGCCTTCTGGACATCTTTCTTCTTGACCTGATAGTTCTTCTCCATCTCTTCGATGTTGTCTTTGCGGGTCTTGGAATAATCGGCCTTCTTCTTGGTCTTGAAGAATTTCTTGCCTCCGGTGCGGCCAGTCATCTCCGGTGGCATCTGCTCGTTTTCGCCACGTGGTCTGAAACCGCCGCCCTGGCCCTGCCCCTCGGTGCGAGGCCTGAAACCGCCCTGACCTTCGGGCCGTTCTCCGCGGGACTTAAAGCCGCCGCCCTGACCCTGCCATTCGCCACGGGGTTTAAAGCCACCAGGCTGACCTTTCCAGCCGCCCTGACCATGACCTTCGGGCCGCTCTCCACGGGGCTTAAAGCCGCCGCCCTGGCCTTTCCAGCCACCGCCGGGCTGACCTTTCCAGCCGCTCTGGCCTTCGGTGCGTTCGCCTTTAGGTCTGAAGCCGCCAGGCTGACCTTTCCAGCCACCGCCCTGGCCTTTCCAGCCGCTGCCGCCCTGGCCTTTCCATTCTCCCTTTGCAGGAGAAGCAGGTTTTTCTGGTTTTGGGGTAGCAGGAATATCTGCCTTGGGAGCCTGTGGCTCCTGAGCTGGAGCAGCAGGGGCTGCCTTAGGTTCTGGTGCAGGAGCTTCGGCTGCCGGCACGGCAGGTTCTGCCGGAACAGGAGGCTTCTTTGCAATGACCTTTTTCTTTTTTACAACAACTTTTTTCTTTTTCTGCTCTGCCTCGGCTGCCGGTTCAGTCTTTTCAACCACAACCTCGTGTTTCGGCTGCTTGATTAAAGTTGCCCTGGGTTTTTCTTTTTTATCCAAATCTTCAGACATATATTCCTTAAACCTCTTTATTTATCTTCTTCTTCGCTTTCGTCAGGCTCGTCCTCGTCTTCTTCCTCGAAGCTGAGCTCTACACCGCAGTTCGGGCAGTGGTCCATATCTTCGGTGATAGGCTTGCCGCATTCAGGGCACTCGTAATATTCCTTATCGGAATCAAGTTCTTCATTCCCTTCGGCCTCTTCTTCCTCAGGCATCTCAATGTCCTCGTCGGTAATCTCGACATTCTCCTCGATAATGGATTTGACAAGCTCAAAGTCCTCTTTTGTAAAGCCCGGGATCTCAAGGAGCTTGGACTCGCTCATGCTTATGAAAGTCTCTATCTCTACAATGCCGTTATCTGCAAGCAAGGTGACAATGCGCTCCGGAATATCAGGAAGCTCCGAGAGCTTGGTGATTTCCTCGACCTGGTCCTCGCTTTCGCCGAACAGGTCGGATACAGCCTTCTTGGTCTCGAATATATCCATTTCCTGGAACTGGGATTCGGTCTTGACATCTATGTTCCAGTCCACCAGACGGTTTGCAAGCCGTACGTTAAGACCCTGCTTGCCTATGGCCAGGGAAAGCTGGCTGTCGCTTACAACTGCAAGGGCCTGACGCTTAGCCTCGTCCAGGATGTATACCTGCTGAACCTCGGCAGGAGAAAGGGCATTCTTGATGTATACAGTAGGATCTGTGTCATATTTAAGGACATCGATTTTCTCCCCCTCCATCTCGCGTACTACAGCCTGGATGCGGGCACCACGGAGTCCTACGCAGGCACCTACCGGGTCAATGTCGTCACGGTGTGTGTACACCGACATCTTTACACGGTAGCCAGGCTCGCGGACAATCTTGAATATCTCGATAGTCTTGTCTGCAATCTCGGGAACCTCAAGCTCGAACAGCTTTTTGACAAATTCTGTATGTGTCCTGGAAAGGACTATGCTGAGTCCGCCCTCATCTTTCTTAACTTCGTATACATAGGCCTTGATTCGGTCGTTGGCGTGATAAACCTCTCTTGGAGACTGGTACCGTTTAGGAAGAATACCTTCGGTCTTGCCCAGGTCCACAAATATGTTGCCGTTATGCTCCCTCTGGACATAGCCTACAATCATCTCGCCCACCTTGTCGATGAACTCGGAGTAAATCTTGTCGTCCTTGATAGCCTTGCTCCGCTGGTTAATGCGCTGCTGTGCACTCTGGACATCCATGCGCCGGAATGTGCTTGGGTCAATGTCGATAAGAAGCTCGTCGCCAATCTCGCAGTCGGTCATGCCATAATTCTCTCTGGCATCTTCAATATCAATTTCTACAGCATCATCAATGACATCATCAACAATTCTTTTCTTGACCTGAAGATATACCTCGTTCTCGTCGTCGCTGAACTTTACTTCCACACCATCGGTGGAGCCGAACTTCTTCTTATAAGCCGCAAGCATTGTATCTTCGATTGTCTTAAGGGCAAGCTCGTGCGAAATACCCTTTTCCTCTTCATAAAGCCTAATTGCCTCAGCTAATCCAGATGCCATATCTTCATGCCTCCTCCCAAGAAAAATCCAGCTTGGCCTTTTTAATCTGGCTGTAAGGAATCTTTTTCTCGGTTTTTTCTATTGTTTTTATAATTACATTCTTTTCATCGGCCGACATTATGCAGCCATGAACCCATTCATTTTCTCCATCGCACAGAACTTTGACATTGCGCCCTGCAAACACAGCAAACTCATCAGCATGCTTAAAGTTGCGGTTTATTCCAGGCGATGAGACCTCGAAATAGACATCGCGGGTCTCGGAAGCCACCTCTGTGCGGGCAGCGGCCAGGCGGTGAACTTTCTCGCAGTCCTTTACCGAAACACCGGCAGGTGAAAAGATTACCAGGCTTATGTGGATACCGTCCTGCCTTGAGGAAGCAGAAAGCTCCACTATAGAGAAGCCCAGACCCTCCACCACAGGAGAGAGCAGCTGGTAATATGTTCCGTTTTTATCTGCAAAATCCATAAAAAACCTACAAAAAAAGGAGCCGCTTTTACGGCTCCTTTAATACCTAAAATATTAAAAGTTATCTTATAATAGGAAAAAATAAAAAATTAATCAATAGCAAATGTGAGTATATCTATACTTTCACAGCCATTTTCTTTAAGAATCCGTGCGCAGCTTGATGCAGTGGTTCCAGTGGTAAATACATCGTCCAGCAGGATTACATGCTTTCCCTGGCACAACACCTTGAAATTATAGGCATCCCGAGGCCTGATATAGAGCTTGTCAACAAGCTCCTCTTTCCGCTCCTTTTTCCCAAGCTTTTTGAGCTGGCGCCCCTTTAGCCGCCGCAGCACGGCGGCAAAAGGGATGCCGTACACCCTTTTTAGAGCCCGGCACACCGCCTCCATGTGGTTGTACCCTGTCCTCTTAAGGCGGGCCGGGCTGCAGGGGGCTGGAACCAGAAGCACATTCTCAAGGCCCCTCCTGCGCAGGTAGCGGTATACAACCAGAGCCAGGAAGCGGCCTACCCTGCGCTGAGCCTTGAACTTGTACAGGCCTATCACAGTTTTAGCGGTTCCTTCGTAGTTCCAAAAGTAGTGGTTTGTATTAAAGTTATAATCCTCGCTGCGGCACCTCATGCATATTCCATCCTCGGATATAAGAGGCTGGCCGCAGACACGGCAGCGCTCCCCTTCCTCTTTATGAAACAGCAGCGGGAATGCACACCTTCGGCATAGCCCGTACTTTTCGGAGAATGAGTCGCTGGTGCCGCACAAAAGGCAGCTCTGGTCAAAGATAAGCGAAAGTATGTTCATACTTGCCTCCCAAGATTATTGTTGACAGAATACTGCAACTGGGGTATATTTTTATTAGAGTTAGTTGTGGATGATGTCAATGTGGTAGGACGCTTGCCCAAGGCAAGAGAGATTGCTGGTTCGACTCCAGCCCCAACTAACTCATAGTTTTTATTACACAACGCATTCAGCTCAACTTTTTTAATTGTGACAACAAAGTTACCCAATTTATCCTCATTGAAAATCAGAATATTCACTTTTGAATTATCCTTTGAATCCAGTCGTATCAGCATAAATGTTCTATAACGTGTACCATTTTCCCTTATGGCATATGTACTCTTTCTTATCCAGTTAGGAATCTCTTTGTATTCTTCAATTCTGAAATTCTGTTTACTATGCTTTGATTTAGTAATGGGGTTTGTATGGGCAAACCTATGTTTAGTAAAATATAGATTCCCAATTATTCCAAGCTTTTTTCTGAGACTTTTCTTAATATTAGGCAGAAGAACTGCGTTAGGGATATCTTTGTAGTCAATACAAGAACTATAAAGTATATCGACAATATGGTTAAAAGCTTTTTGTGATATTACTTTTAAATTTTTTATATCCTTTTCTACGAGTTCTTCTTTAAATTTGCCCTGATACAAAATATTATTTTTTTCATTTTTCATATCTAAGTAACACGATTTTTTTGCATTTTGCTTCAATTTCTGCTCAAAAATTTTCAAAAAATGTAAAAAAATTTGTAAATCTATACATAGAAAGCCAATAACAGGACTTCGCTCAGCAGAGTGGGTACCATATGAAAAAAAATTTTTACCTGTAGAATTATTTGCGACATCAGGAAGAGTATGATATATTATAGTTGAGAGCGAATAGGAGAATAGAAATGATTTACGATTACACAATCACCACAAGAAAAGGCGAACAGCTTAGTCTTGCCGATTACAAGGGCAAGGTCATCATGGTGGTAAATACTGCAACAGGCTGCGGTTTTACACCTCAGTACGCACCTATCGAGCAGATGTACCGCGACTACCACGATAAGGGGCTTGAGATACTCGACATCCCCTGCAACCAGTTCGGTGCACAGGCTCCTGGGACAGACGATGAGATCCACGATTTCTGCACCATACACTTCAACACCACTTTCCCGCAGATGAAAAAATCAGATGTGAACGGCGCCAACGAACTGCCACTGTATACTTATCTTAAATCCCAGAAAGGCTTTGGGGGATTCGGCGAGCATCCGTACAAGGCACTGCTTGAGAAAATGTTTGCAGAAAAAGATCCCGACTGGGACAAGAAGCCTGATATAAAATGGAACTTCACAAAGTTCATCATCGACCGCCAGGGAAATGTGGTTGCCAGGTTCGAGCCGACAGCTGACATGGCCGAGGTTGAAGCGTGCATCAAGGCGCTTCTGTAATCAGGGAGGCCAAGCGTGAAAATCCGTCTTAACGATGATAAAGAGATAGTTACTATGATCCAGGAAGGATTGAAGGCGAAAGAGGGTTACTGTCCCTGCCGTGTAGGTAAACGCCCTGAGTACAAATGTATGTGCGAGGAATTCCGCAAGCAAATTGCCGACCCCGATTTCGAGGGATTCTGCCACTGCAGGCTGTACTACAAGGAAAAGTGATTGCAATAGCGGTGCAAATGGAAATAAGAAAGGAGTACAGAAAATAGAAAGAAAGTTGAAGGCAATTACTATCAATGCAATAATATTGGGAAAGTCGATTTCAAGATAAATAGATGGATAGAATAATAAAAGTCAGATATATTGGAGAAGAACAAGTTGATCTCCGCCCAGGAAAAATCTATGACTGTCTTGAAATTGTCAAAGACAAGGATATTGAGGGACACATGAGAATTGTAGATGAGTCCGGTGAAGATTATTACTATTCTCCAGAAAATTTTGAAATTGTCTTTGACGACCTTCCAAAAAGCTAGGTCGTACAGGTTAAAATTGTGAGATGAACTGATGACAGAGGCAAGGAAAAAGGAAATAGATTCCATTTGGAGAAACACGCTTTTAGGAGAATTCTGCATCGCCGCCGCCCATGAACAAAATAAAAAAGCTGTAACAGCCCGAAATAATATTTTTAAACTTGGCTATATTTCATTTCCAGCATACGAAGAAAAGATTGCTCTTAAGATAGCTGCAGCGATATCTTCTCTTCAAGAATTTGACAGTTATCTTTCATTGCTGGAGAAAGAAGATAGCGTTCTTGTAGAGTTTATTGATGAAAGCGGGATTCTTTATGAGTCTCTAATGAAACATTTCGCACAAAAAACACCCCCTCATAACAACCCCGCATCCAACCCATAACCATTACACCGTTGAACAACCCGTTGAAAGTCTCCGTATAGACCTTGCCGACCTTCCGAAATTAACAGATCATACAGGTGAAAGAAAGTATAAATCAGGATAGGAGGATGTTAAATGAAATTCGCAATAAAAATTAACAGCATATATAAATTGTCTTCTGTTTCAATCATTGTGGGGGAAGCTACTCACCTTTCCTTCAAAGGGAAGGTTTCTAACGGTAAAAAAGTTATCGAGATTGAATCTGCCCTTGATGGCAATATCTATAAAGATGATGCAACATTCAGTGTTCTCCATGGAACAGTCACCAATGACGACATTGGATCAAATTTTGAAGAAGTCGACCAACCCTCTTTGACGACCTTCTGATTTTGCATAGACAACCTTTCGAAATCGGCAGGTCGCACAGAAATATTCGCTTAGTTTACTGTTTAAAAAGCCTGTATCAAACGATACAGGCTTTTCTGTTTTCTGTGCTGCAGGCTTACAGAGCTGCCACCTGATCAGGCGTCAAGCCGGTGATTTTGATTATAGTCTCAAGCGGTATGTTCTCAGCCTTCATGCCCCGGGCTGCATAAGCCACGCCTTCCTCCACGCCTTTATCATGGGCAGTATTAATGCCGGACTCGTAGTCCATCTGCGCCTTGTACCGCATCTCCTGCTGTGCCCATGCTGTCAAGTCTTCGCTTATCTCCATAAGAACCTCTCCTGCCTCCCTTATCCCCTCGCTGCTCGCCATAAGCCTGTTAAGGAGGTCTCTCTTCTCTATGTCATTCCCTACTTTTAAGAATATACCCCACTTTTCCAGTTCTGGCAAGTTTTCTGCCTCATCCTCATCCACAGCAAGAAGCGGAAGCTGCATGAATATGAACTGCAGGTTGTCTGCAAGCTCCTCCTCGTCGTTCCTAACCGAGAACCGCTGGAGGTATCTCTTGTTGTTCCTGAACAGCTGGAAGTCGGTTATCATGATGTGGTACACTTTGGCGAGATTCTCATATTTGCCTTTCCTCATGGGGATAGAGGCCATCATGCGTGTGGCATAATAGAGCGACCTCTTCCTCAGGTCCTCGCTCCCCAGGCAGGTCTGTATCTCGATGTTGATGAGGTCGCCGTCGTCCATCCGACACTGGATGTCGAGGCGTATGTCCTTAGCATCCTTTATGCTCTTGGGCGGCTCGTTCTCGATGACCTGGACATCCTCGGGCACATGTCCTATGATAGCGCCGATGAACTTCTTCAGTGCATTCTTTGACTTAGTTTTCTCCTGTGTGAACATTGACTTGAATGTGCTGTCCACCTTCGGGTCCAAAAGATTCTTGTCTTTTGGGATAAAGATCTTGTTTTGCATGGCAATACTCCTTTAAAAAAGTTTCTGCCTAAGTAACACAAAAAAAATCAATTTTGCTTCAAGTTTTTAGAAAAAAGTTTGAAAAAATATAAAAAACTTTGTAAATACTTACAGTGCCAGCAATAAGATAAACCTAGCTATATTCTTTGCAGTACTTCCTTTATCACGCTTTTAGCATCTTCCAGTTTTGTAAAGGCAAAGCATTTTTTGCCCAAGTCCTTTATAGATGCTCCGATGTGATAAATTTCAGTGTTGTCGATTATAAGGAAACGGTCATGCATTGAAGAAGTGTACTTTATTGCGATAGTAGGGTATTGCTTGTTGAACTTGTTTATTTCCAGTTGTGTTATTGGTGTATCTGACTTGGTGAATATGGTTACATTCACCCCTGGTTGCTTCTTTGTCAGACGCTCTAATACTGTTAAATCAATATAGTTATCTATGAGGATGATTTCCTTCTGTGCTTTCTGTATGAGGTTCTGGAAGAAAGAGAATGCATCGAATATCTGCCCTTGATAGAAGATTCCTTGTTTGTCCTCAATCTTGTACTTGTCCATGAGGGAGAAGAGAGTGTCAATTTTATGTGAGGATTCAATCTTATAAGCTTCCAATGAGTCCAGCCTTTGAAAAACTTGTGCATTGGATAATATGAATTTTCGCATATCTACAAATGCATCCATGATTTTAAGGCTGATCTCAATTGCTATATCAGAAGAAAGAACAGTAGATAACATTGCAACCCCCTGTTCTGTAAAAACATGGGGTTTATATTTGATATTTCTACCTCGGACTTTCAAGGTCGCAAGTTGCGACCTTGAAAGAAGAGCTGATGTTTCTTCATCAGAAAGGACAAAGCAGTTCTTTTCTGGAAACCTTTTGGGATTTCTTCTTACAGCTTCGTTAAGGCGTTTAGTCTCCACCCCATACAATTCCGCTAAATCGCGGTCCAGCATAACCTGCTGCCCTCTTATTACCAGTATTTTGTTCTCAATGTTTATTAGGTCGTTCATATAGCGCCTCCTGAAAGTGAACTACTGGTATAAACACAAAAAAAATCAATTTTGCTTCAAGTTTTTAGAAAAAAGTTTGAAAAAATATAAAAAACTTTATAAATGCTTACGCGGCCAGCCCTTTTTTTCCCCATTCATTTCTGATATAATCTAAGCATGATTTCTTCCTTTGAATTAATTTCCGAGACCCCGCTTGCGGAACACAACGCTGCAGGCTATTTTTACAGACACAAAAGGACAGGTTGCCAGGTCTTCCATATCAAGAACTCAGACCCCGAAAACCTTTTCGCATTCATATTCCAGACCCCGGTTTCCGACAACTGCGGCACTGCCCATATAATGGAGCATTCGGTGCTGGCTGGGTCTGAGCATTTTCCGGTAAAGGATCCGTTCCTGCAGCTTTTGAAGGGGAGTGTATATACTTTCCTCAACGCCATGACATACCCTGACCGCACTGTGTATCCGGCATCCACTGTGGTGGAGAAAGATTACTTCAACCTGATGAAAGTGTATGGCGATGCTGTCTTTTTCCCGCTTCTGCGCAAAGAGACTTTCATGCAGGAGAAAACAATAGTCTACAACGAGATGAAAGGGAGCTACAGCGATTCTGCGGCTGTGCTTGATGAATATTCACGCCGCTCTCTGTTCCCAGATAACGCCTACCAGTTCGATTCTGGCGGCATGCCGGACTCTATACCGGATCTGACTTACGAAAAGTTCCGGGATTTCCATAAAAAGTACTACAGCCCTTCTAACTGCCGCATCTTTCTGTATGGAAACATAGATACCGAAAAACAGCTTGAGTTCTTGGAAAACGAATTCCTGTACCGCTTTGATGCCGACACTGGCAGAGCCGACTGTGTGCCGCTCCAGAAGAAATATGATACGCCCTTAAGGTTTGACACCACATGCCCTGCTTCGGAGGATGCAGACGGCAGTGCTTCGGTAAGCTGGCTGTGCGGCGAGTCTGCCGATTTGGATTATACGGTAAAGGCCCGCATCCTTTCCGACATTTTGTTGGACAACCCGTCGTCGCTCTTGTACAGGCGCATAGTGGAATCCGATATAGCCGAGGACGTGGCCTCGGTAACCGGTGTCTATTCCGGCATACGGCAGACTATATTCACTGTGGGAGTGCGTGGAATAGAGAAGGGGCGCTTGGAAGAGTTCGAGGCTTTTATAGAGACGCAGCTTAAGGATATTGCTGCGGGGACTATAGACAAGGCACTGGTAGAGGCAGCCCTGAGCAAGGCCGACTTCCGCATTAAAGAGCTTAAAGTGAGGTTCGGCATGGTGCTGCTGGGGCGTATTATGCCGGGCTGGCTCTACCGCGGAAGCCCCACAGCAACGCTGTGCACAGAGCAGGCTCTTGGGCGCCTTAAAGCTGCATACCAGGCCGATGACCGGCTGTTCAACAAGTTCATAGAAACCGAGCTGATTTCGGGCCGCCACAAGAGCCTTGTCTCTGTGTTCCCGGGGGCTGGCCCCCAGGAACGGCTTCCGGTCGAAAACGCATCGGAGGCCGACATAGCCCAGTTCGAGGCTTATAAGAAGAGCACCGACTCGCCCGAAGACCTGGCTAAGATTCCGGTTCTGCATAGAACCGATATTCCGTACGATGTGGAAAAACCCAATTTCGAGAAAACAGAACTGGGCCATGACATCGTCTATAAGAATAGCCTTTTCACTGGCGGCATTGTCTACACCGACCTCTTCTTCGATGCTGCTGCCTTAGGCGATGACCAGCTTATCTATATGCCGCTCTTGTGTGCCCTTTTGGAAGAGATAGGCCTTCCGGACATGCCGTACTACGATGTGGCATCGCGCATGGATACCCTGGCCGGCAGCTGGTTTATAACCACGTTCTGCGAATCCTGTCTTGACGCTCCTGTGCTGAAGCGTCTTATGGTCCACTTTGCAGCCCTGGAAGAAAAGACCCTGGAAGCTGCTAAGTTCTTAATCAAGGTGCTGCGGCAGGGGCAGGTGACCGATCTTGAGCGCGTGAAAAATGTAATAATAAGTGTGCGGAACGACCTAAAGGAAGAGCTCTTGGACAACGGCAACAACATAGCTATGATGTCTGCCACCGAGAAGTTCTCCGAGTCTTCTCACATGGCTGCCCTGTGGAGCGGACTGCCTCAGCTTGCTTTCCTGGAGGGTCTGGATACCGATGATGAATCCCAGATGAAAAAGGTTGCCGCAATGCTTTTCGAGCTTCAGAAATATATTTTCAGCCAAAGCCGTATAATAAGCGTTGCAGCGTCGCCTGGCTGGAATATCGATTCCTATGTGTCATGCCTTGAGACACTGCTTGTCCCAGAATCTTACAGCATAGCTCCATCGGCAAAGCCTTTTGTTCCAAAGCTTGGTGCAGACTGCTATACCACCAGTGCAATGGTCAACTTCAACTCCATGGCCTTTAAGGTGCAGGAGAAGGCTCTTGATAACGATATGGTGGCCGAGGCTGTCCTTTCGCATATACTTACTACAGGACGGCTTTGGGAGACTGTGCGGATGGAAGGTGGTGCCTACGGTGTTTCTGCGATGTCAGACTTCATAGATCATCTTTTCATCTTTACCTCTTACCGAGATCCTGCCCTTTCGGAAACTTTTAAGGCATTCATCCAGTCCCTTGCGCATACAGCAGAGCAAGGTATAAAAGAAAACATATTGGACCAGGCAATCATAACCATGGTTGGGCGAGACCTGCGTCCCAAGACACCGGGTGCCCGTGCCCTTGAGGAGTGTGTGCGCGATATCAAGGGGCTTACATGGGCTCTTAAGAAAAAACGGCGGGATATACTGCAGAAACTTACAGTCCATGATATAATGGAGGCAGCATCTGCACTTAAAGCTGCATCGGATAAAGCTGCGCTGGTTACTATAGCAGGCAGGCAGGCAGTTGAGAAAGAGAAAACTTTCATAAAGCAGGAAGGGTTCAAGATAACTGACCTTTCAATCTGACCAAAAGGAGAGACTATGGCAACAGAAGAGAACAAGATAATCTACTCGATGATCCGGGTAAGTAAATCATATAATCAAAAGAAGATTCTAGAGGATATCTACCTTTCATATTTTTACGGAGCCAAGATTGGTGTCCTGGGCTTAAACGGCGCAGGAAAATCGTCGCTCCTGAAAATCCTGGCAGGGGTGGACAAGGAGTTTAACGGCGAGACTGTGGTGGCTCCCGGCTATACCATTGGATACCTGGAGCAGGAGCCTCAGCTTGACCCTGAAAAAACTGTCAAGGAAGTGGTGCAGGAGGGTGTTGCCGAGACTGTTGCGCTCCTTAAGGAATACGACGAGATAAACGAATCTTTCGGCAAGGAGATGACAGACGACGAGATGGATAAGCTCCTGGCGCGCCAGGGCGAGGTTCAGGAGAAGCTGGACAACATGGGAGCATGGGACCTTGATTCCAAGCTTGAGCTTGCTATGGATGCCCTGCGCTGCCCGCCCGAGGATGCCAAGGTTGCGGTGCTCTCGGGTGGCGAGAAACGCCGTGTTGCACTGTGCAGGCTCCTTTTGCAGAAACCCGATATCCTGCTGTTAGACGAGCCTACAAACCATCTGGATGCCGAGACTGTGGCATGGCTTGAGCGCCACCTGCAGCAGTACGAAGGCACTGTAATAGCAGTTACTCACGACCGGTACTTCCTGGACAACGTGGCCGGCTGGATTCTGGAGCTTGACCGCGGAAAGGGCATTCCATGGAAAGGCAACTATTCTTCATGGCTTGAGCAGAAGGAAAAGCGCTTAGCACTCGAAGAGAAGCAGGAGACCGAACGGCAGAAGACACTGAAGCGGGAGCTTGAGTGGATTCATATGAGCCCCAAAGGAAGACACGATAAATCCAAGGCCAGGATCAATGCCTACGAGAACCTTCTTAAGCAGGAGAGCGAGAAGCGGGACAAGGACCTTCAGATTTACATTCCGGCAGGTCCTCGCCTTGGCGACAAGGTTATTGTGGCAGAGAACGTTACCAAAAGCTTTGGCGACAGAGTCCTGGTGGAGAATATGAGCTTTAACCTGCCTGCCGGTGGAATCATAGGTGTAATCGGCCCTAACGGTGCAGGTAAGACCACACTCTTTAAGATGATAACAGGGCAGGAGAAGCCCGATTCCGGCACTATAACTATTGGCAACACAGTTAAGCTTGCCTATGTGGAGCAGACCCGCGAGAAAGTTGACCCCAAGAAATCAATCTACGACGTAATCTCCGGCGGCAACGAGATTATAAAGCTGGGAAACCGGGAGATAAATGCACGTGCATATGTGGCGCGGTTCAACTTCTCGGGAGCAGACCAACAGAAGCTTACCGGAGTCCTTTCTGGCGGTGAGCGAAACCGTGTTCAGCTTGCCATGATGCTTAAAGAGGGGGCCAATGTGCTGCTTCTGGACGAGCCTACCAACGACCTGGATGTAAACACCATGCGGGCATTGGAAGAGGGTATCCTTAACTTTGCAGGCTGTGTAATTGTAATAAGCCACGACCGCTGGTTCCTGGACCGTATTGCCACCCATATCCTGGCATTCGAAGGCGACAGCAAGGTGTTCTGGTTCGAGGGCAACTATTCAGAGTACGAGGAAAACAAGAAAAAACGCCTTGGCCTTGATGCGGACCAGCCCCACAGGATCAAGTACCACAGCCTTACACGAGACTGATAAGATTGTAGAGTATTGCGGCGGTAAGACCCCATATGGTTATGCCGCCGTATTTATATACATAGATATTTCTTGAGCCGCCAGACCAGTTGTTATGGTACTTTTGGGGCAGCCCCAGCTCTTTGGCAGGAAATTCTCCAGTCTGGGTATAAGACTTAACTTTATAGATTTCTGGTTGGGTCTCCATGAAAAAGGATGATGGGACAGCGTAGAGCTCTGCCACCTCGACCGGGTTAGGATTTGTATCGGCTGTAGTTTCTATATCAAGAGTGCCTGCATAGACATGGATTATTGCATCGGTGTGCGATACTATGCAGCCGGCCTGGGCAGTTATATGAATTTTATCCCGGGGTATCCCCAGCTCCTCAGAAGCCTCCCGTATTGCAGTCTCTTCCGGTTTTTCGCCTTTCTCCACCATGCCGCCCGGAAAACAGATTTCCCCCGGCTGCCGTATCCCTTTGGCACGCAGCTCGAATAGAATAGAATCCTTTTCCTTGCCTAAGAAAGGAACCAGAACCGAGAAATGACTTTTAAGCCCTTCTCCTAGGATGAAGGGCTTGTCTGAAAGTGAATTTAAAAGTGAATTATAAAAGTTCAAAATCAGTCGCTGAAAGCGTTCTTGGCATCGTTCACATCTTTCTTGGCTTTGGCTTCGCCTTTCTTTTCCTCTGACTTAGCCTTGTTGCTTACCTGCTTGCCGGCGTCCTTGCCGCCTTCTTTGATTTCTTTTCCAGCCTTCTTTGTACCTTCTTTGATATCCTGACCAGCCTCTTTTACGCTCTCTTTAGTCTGGAGCCAGAACTTCTTCATCTTGCCTTCTTCGGAGAATGCAATTGCAGGTGTAAGGATAGAAAGTGTAAAGATTACAGTTATAAGTCCGATTAATTTTTTCATGATTATCTCCTTATGAGAAATAAAAAAGATAGTCCCCAGGGGAGTCGAACCCCTCTTTTAAGAATGAGAATCTCATGTCCTAACCAATAGACGAGGGGACCATCAATTTACCTGCCCGGTAGGGACTCGAACCCCAAACGCAAGAGCCAGAATCTCGTGTGTTGCCAATTACACCACCGGGCAAAGACAATTAACATTACATAATTGACGGATAATTGTCAACTGTTTTTATCTTTTAAAAAATTATAATAATAATCCAGGCTGTCCACCATAGCTTCCCAGGAAGCCTCGATTATGTTCTCCGAAACGCCTATTGTATCCCATTCCCGCTTCTTGTCGGTAGACCTGATAAGTACCCTTACCTTGGCCGCTGTGGCAGACTGAGGATCGTAGATTCTTACCTTATAATCTATAAGGGAGATTTTCTTGAGGAATGGGTAGAGCGGCTGAAGCGCCCCCTGCAGTGCCATGTTCAAGGCATCAACAGGACCTACGCTTATACCTGCCCCCATTACATTCTTGGTCCCTGTGGTCATGAATACCCTGGCTACTGTCTTGGCTGGGGATTCTCCTGTTTTAAACGACTCAAGATGATAGTTGTTAAGCTCCATGAATGGCTTGTACTTTTTAAGGGACTTTGCAATAAGGAGCTCGAACGATGCTTCGGCGGCCTCGTATTCATAGCCGGCAGTCTCTTTGTTTTTAAGGAGCTTAAGCACTTTCTGCACCTCGGGGCTGTCCTTCTTGAAGTCGCCAAACTTCTTCATCTTGGCAAGCACCGTGGATTTGCCCGAAAGCTCGGAAAGAAGTATCTGCCGGTAGTTTCCCACAGCAGACGAAGAGACATGCTCTATCAGGTTGCCTGATTTAAGGACAACATCGGTATGAAGCCCCGCCTTGTGGCTGAATGCTGCCTCACCCACATAAGGCTGCCGCTTGTCTGGCAGTATGTTTGCAAGCTCGAAGAAGTAGCGCGATGTATGGGTCATAAGGTGCAGCCGGTCGGCAGCATTGACAGTGTTCATGGTCTTAAGGCAGATATCCGGAGCCAGGACGCACAGGTTAGTGTTTCCGCACCGTTCTCCCCAGCCGTTTATGGTTCCCTGCACATGGTCTATGTTGTCAAATTCTATTGCAGTAAGGGAATTTGCCACTGCAGTTCCGCAGTCGTTGTGGAAATGGACTCCGATAGGTGGATATTTTTTAAGCTTTAAGTTTGAGAGTGTCTTATGCAGCTGCATAGGGAGGATGCCGCCGTTGGTGTCGCACATTACAAGCCGCACCGCCCCTGCCTGCACTGCGGTGTCCATAGTTTTAATGGTATATTCCCTGTCTACCAGGAGGCCGTCGAAAAAATGCTCAAGGTCAAAGATGACCTTTAAGCCATGCTCGCTAAGATACTGCACCGACTGGAAGATTATCTCCAGATTCTCTTCGGGGTCTATCTTAAGAACTTTCTCGGCATGGGCTCTGGATGCTTTTCCTACAACTGTAACATATTCGGTCTCGGCCTTAAGAAGCGGCAGAAGATGAGGGTCTTTGTCAACCTTGGTCTTGGAATTTTTGGTAAACCCGAATGCGACAACCTTGGCATGGGCCAGATTGACTTTCTTCATCCGCTCGAAATAAAGGGCATCTTTCTTGTTGGAAGATGGGAAACCCCCTTCGATAAAGTCTATCATCAGGTCATCCAGCTTGCGTGTGGCCAGAATCTTGTCTGCCAGGCTGAAGTTTATGTCTATTCCCTGGATTCCGTCGCGTAATGTGGTGTCGAACAGTTCTATCTTTTTCATTCCGATTCAGCCTCGCTGCTTATCTTTGATTTGTTAAGGGCATTCAGATATGCCTTGGCACTTGCCTCTATAATATTGGTGGAGGCACCTTTTCCAGAGTATTTTTTCCCGTCCACGTTGATTACAACCGAAGCTTCGCCAATGGCAAGACGTGTAGGGCTTACCGCCTGTATAAGGAATTCCTCCAGCTTGGAATGCATTCCAGTTACCCGGTCTATAGCGTTGAACACAGCCGATATAGGACCGTCGCCAATGGCTGCCTCCTGCTTTGTTCCGTTGGCATCCTCTATCTCCACAGTTGCGGTAGAAATTCCAGAGTTGCCAGAAAGGATATTGAAGTATTTCATCCGCATGGTGTCGGTCTTCTTGCCCAGCTCATCGTTGACAATAGCTATGATGTCCTCGTCAAAGACTTCGGTCTTGCTGTCGGCAGTCTTAAGGAAGACAGGATAGATTTTCTTGAATTCATCGGATGTAAGCTTGAAACCCAGCTGCCGTACCCGTTTCTTGAATCCGCTGAAGCCGGAATGGCGTCCCAGCACTATGTCGCTGTGGTCGCGTCCTATGGATTCGGGTGTCATAATCTCGTAGGTCTCCCTGTTCTTGAGAACGCCATCCTGATGCACCCCGGCCTCGTGCGCAAACACATTCTCGCCCACAACCGGCTTGTTCTTTGGAATAGGGTAGTTGATTGTATTTGATACAAGCCTTGATGTGTTGTAAAGCTGTTTTGTGTTTACTCCGGTTGAGAAATGGAGCATATCCTTGCGGACGTTGAACACCATGACCAGCTCTTCAAGAGAGGCGTTTCCAGCCCGTTCGCCTATTCCGTTCACTGTAACCTCGGCCTGGCGTGCTCCTGCCTGGATACCCGATATTGTGTTTGCTATTGCCAGTCCCATGTCGTTATGGCAGTGGACAGAGAGTATGACTTTATCGATATTGGGCACATTCTCTTTTATAGCCTGGATAAGGGCATAGAACTCAGACGGAGTTGTGTATCCCACTGTATCGGGGATATTTATGATTCCTGCCCCTGCGTTTATAACTTTTTCAAGGACTTTATAAAGGAATTCCGGATTGCTCCTGGTCGCATCCTCGGGCGAGAACTCCACCTGGTCTGTGAACCTGCGGGCATAGCGCACCGCCTTTACAGCCATTGAAAGGACATCTTCCTCGCTTTTCTTAAGCTTGTACATCATATGGATAGGGGAGGTTGCTATAAAAGTATGGATTAGAGGATTTGCCGCACCCTTCAGCGCTTCAGCTGCTGCATCAATATCGGCAGGCAATGCCCTTGCCAGGGCCGATACACCGGTGCTGCGCACATTCTCGGCAATCAGCTTTACAGCTTTCATCTGCACTGGAGACGATATTGGGAAACCTGCCTCTATGTTGTCTACTCCGAGCTTTGCCAGCTGCTCTGCTATATCAAGCTTCTGCTCGGGGCTCATCGCTGCCCCCGGAGCCTGTTCGCCGTCCCGGAGTGTGGTATCGAAAATCCTTATTCTTTCCATAAAATCCTCGCTTGTTAAAAAGCGGTTTTTGCTTTATATTTATTATCGGAGAGTTATATGAAAAAATCAACTGCTTTTATTATATGTATTTTATTAGTATTGTGTGGTGGGTTCCTGGCTGCTGACGATGCTGCCAAGGAAGGCGATGCAGTCATGTGTCCGACCGGGCTTTTCCCAGACCGCGGCTATTACGGTGCTTCCGACTCCTTTGCTGTGGGCAGTATAGTCAAGGTGACAAACAAAGCCAACAGCAAGTCAGTTGATGTCTATATCGTGGACAAGTCCGATTCCTTCATGGTGCTCTCCTATGATGCGGCATTGAAGATAGGCATAAAGCGCAAGAACAGCTCCGAGGTGCAGGTTTCTGTAATCCGTGCTGCAAGTGTGGCTAAGCCGGAGAAACAGCAGGATAAGATTGTCCCTGTGGCCAAGAAGAGCTACCAGCTTTTGCCCGATGGAGTTGAGGCTTCCAAGACTCAGGAACCAGCACAGACCCCGGAAAAAGCCCCTGCGGCTGCATCACCCGAGAAGTCGGCTCCTGCCCCAGAACCTGCCCAGGCTCAGAAGAGCTCCCCGGCACCAGCTGTAAGGCCGGCTGCCACACCGCTGTCCAAGGATGACGAAGAAGCTGTGTTCGAAGATATAAAAGATAAGGTTGTGGCATTCATAGCAGCCGATGACGTTGACCAGGCTGCAGCCAGATATGTATCTGCCGATACTGTGGGCAAGAGCCTTCCTAAGCCGGCCGGCACATTCTATGTGCAGCTGGGGTTCTTCTCAAGCCTTGATAATGCAGAGCAGATTGCCTACACTGTGCAGACAAGCTACCCGGTGCTTATTGTAAGCAAAGAGATGTCCACCTATGTGGGCTACCGTGTGCTTGCCGGACCAGTGCCACTTGAGGTCAAAGAGGATGTCCTGGGCGATTTCCGCGATGCCGGATTCCCCGATGCATTTGCAAGCTTTTAAATGAACGGGCTCCTTTTTGATTTTGATAACGAAACTCCTCTTAAACCTGCCGATAAAAGCCCCGAAGCGCGTATAGCCGAGCTTTCGGACCTGCTCCGAAAGTATCAGGATGAATACTACATACAGTCAAGGCCATCTGTATCCGATGCCGAATACGACAGGCTTTTTAACGAGCTTCAGGACTTGGAGCAAAAATACCCGCAGTTTGCCAGGCCCGATTCTCCCACCCTGCGTGTAGGGTCTGACCTTGAGGCCGACTTTGCCGAGGTGGTTCATGCTATTCCGGTGCTGAGCCTGGACAAGACCCATTCCAAGGAAGAGCTTATGAACTGGGTGCTCAAGACTGAATCCCGCTGCGGAAAGGCTGAGTTCATAGCCGAGGAAAAAATAGATGGCGTCTCCATAGTCCTGACCTATAAGGAAGGCCTTTTGGTGCAGGCTGCAACCCGTGGAAACGGCTTTGTGGGTAACGATGTAACAGCCAATGTCAAGACAGTAAAAAGCATTCCCCTTAAGCTTACTCAGCCTGTGGATCTGACAGCCCGGGGCGAGATTTTCCTGCCCCTTGAAGCCTTTGCCCAGGTCAACGACCGCCTGGCTGTACCCTACGCAAACCCGCGGAACCTGGCATCTGGCACACTCAGGCGGCAGAAAAGCGCCGAGGCAGGGGAGATACCGCTGGACAGCTTTATATACGAAGGCTTTTTCCCCGAGGCAGATACCCCTGTGACACATGCTCAGGTGCTTTCAAGGCTTAAGGAGCTGGGGTTCAAGGTGAACAGCCGCACCACGCTCTTTTCTGCCGGCGATTCCCAGGCTATTGCAGGCTATATAGAAAAGGAGCGGGAGGAGCGTAAGACTCTGCCGTACGAGATAGACGGGCTTGTCATCAAGCTGAACGACATAAAGATGCGTAATGAGCTTGGCTACACCGGCCACCATCCCCGGTGGGCAATAGCCTACAAGTTCCAGGCCCCTGAAGGCATTTCTGTAGTAAAAGGTATCGACGTGCAGGTGGGGCGTACCGGCCGCATAACCCCAGTAGCCCGCATAGAGCCTGTGGTGGTAAGCGGCTCCACAGTATCCAACGTCACACTCCATAATCAGGACTACATCGACATGCTGGAGCTGGCAGTAGGAGATAAAGTTACTGTCTCTAAGCGGGGTGATGTCATACCGGCTGTGGAGGCTGTGGTGGAGAAAAACGAGCTTGGGAACCCGGTCTGGAAGATGCCCTCCACCTGCCCGGTCTGCGGCAGTGCTTTAGTGCTGGACGGTGCGCACCATTTCTGCAAAAACATGCAGTGCAGCGCCCGGGTAAAGGGGCAGATAATATTCTTTGCATCGGTGGCCCAGATGGATATAGAGACACTTGGCAGCGAGACTATAGATTTCCTTGTTGACAACGGATTTATCCACAGCATTCCAGAGCTTTACACCTTCGATTTCAACCGCCTTAAGGATTATCCCGGCTTTGGCGACAAGAAGGTTGAGCTTATAGAGAAAGGGCTTGAGAAAAGCAAAGGGACCGATTACCTCAAGGTGCTGTCCTCTCTGGGTGTTCCAGAAATCGGCAACAAAGTCAGCGAGACCCTTATAAAGAACGGTATCGACTCCATCGACAAACTGCTTAAAGTTGTTGATGATGCAGATGTGGTCAAGCTCACTTCCTTTGAGGGAATAGGGGAAAAGACAGCCCAGATAATTATAAAAGAATTCTCATCCCCGATCCTGAGGGCACAGATAGAGGCTCTGCGTCGGGCCGGCCTTAAATTCCAGCAGGAGGCGCCGCTCCAGAAAGAGCTTATAAACAATAAATTCGCAGGGCAGTCATGGTGCATCACCGGAAGCTTTGTGAACTTTAGGCCACGCACTTTGGCGGCAGCTGAAATAGAGGCCCGAGGTGGCAAGGTAGTGTCGCAGGTGACAGGCAAGACCACACACCTGCTGGTTGGAGCAGAGCCGGGGAGCAAGCTGGACAAGGCCAGAGCCAACGGGATAACCCGTATTGTGGACGAGGATGAGTTTATGCAGCTTCTGGCAGAGGCTTGAAAATCTTTCTGTTAGGACTTAAAATTAAAAGAAGAGGGTACTGCTATGGATGAACAGCTTTATGAACAGATAAAAGGAAATATAGATCAGGTGCTGGAGCAGCTGGCTGCTTCTGCGGCAAAGGCAGGGCGCAAGGAAAGCGATGTGCGCCTTATGTGTGTGACCAAGACCAAGCCTTACGAATATGTGGATGCCGCATACAGGACAGGACAGCGTCTTTTTGGCGAGAACCGGGTCAACGAGCTTTCCGAAAAGTTTGCCAACTTCTACCCGGACGGCGAGGTTCACCTTATAGGACACCTGCAGCGGAACAAGGCCAAGGATGCCGTAAAATATGCATCTTCCATCGATTCTATCGACAAGTACGAGACCGCAGCAGCTGTCAACAAATACTGCCAGGAATTCAACAAGAAAATAGATATCCTGCTCGAATACAACACTGCAGAAGAGGCTTCCAAAAGCGGCTTTACATCCGAGGACGACTTCTTTGCAGCCATAGATAAAATAAGGGAGCTTCCATATATCAATATCCGCGGTCTTATGACTGTAGGACCTCTTTATGCCGACCTTGCGACACAGGAAGGACGCGATGCCGTGCGGGGTGCTTTCCGCCATCTGGTCAAGCTTTTCAATGCTGTGGATGTCCGCCATCCCGACCTTAAGATAAAGGAGCTTTCCATGGGCATGTCCTCAGATTTTGACATTGCCATAGAGGAAGGGTCCACAATAATCCGCATAGGAACCAAACTGTTTGGAGAGCGCCAGTACAATATATGAGAAAGACCCTGGCTCTGCTTTTGATTCTTCTGTTGTCTCTGCCTGCCGGTCTCTTCGGAGCCGACAGCAGTTCAAGCAGCAGCAAGGACAGTGAGCTTGACAATGTTTACCCAGACCTTCTTCCAGAACCTTACGACCCCGACGAATATCCTTCTTGGACCAAAAAGACCCGCCGTTTTGTGGTAGTCTTTGTTGGAAGTTATCCTCTTTCTGTATTTTTCACCAAGCTGGGAATGGATTTTTACGACTGGGGATACCACGATTTCAGCTCCGAGTATTCTCCATCCATCTTAGGGGGCGGCGGCGACAAGAGCCGTAAGATGACAACCAAAGAGATAAAGAAGGTCACCCTGGCAGCTCTGGCTGTCTCTGGAGTTGTGGCAGTGGCAGACTTTGTCATCCAGGAGATAAAGGAAAATAAGCGGGCCAAGGCTGCGGAAAAGAAATGGAAAAAATCGAACTCAAAGTAGAGGCTCTGGAATCTCCTGTCCGGGCCGACCGCTATATAGCAGAGCATGCCGGCATAACCCGCAGCCGTCTTAAAGGGGATTGCATCCTTCTCATAAACGGTAAAGAATCAAAGCTCTCAAAGAATGTGTCGGAAGGCGATGAAATAAGCCTTGAGCTTGCCGATGTAAAGGGGATAGAGGATATCGAGCCCCAGAAAATGGACTTTGATATCATCTACGAAGATGATAATGTCATAGTGATAAACAAGGAACAGGGGGTGGTGGTCCATCCAGCTGCCGGAAACTTTCAGGGTACTCTGGTGAACGGTCTTCTGGATTATGTGTCGGGGCTCGATGAAGAATTCGATGATGATACAGTGCGCCCAGGCATTGTCCACCGCCTGGACAAGGATACATCCGGCGTAATAATCATAGCCAAGAATCCACAGACCCACGAATTCCTCTCAAGGCAGTTCCGCGATAAAGTGACCCGGAAGACATACATAGCCATAGTGCGGGGGCATCTTCCAAAAAAGCACGATATAATCGACACCTACATAGTCCGCGACCGGCAGAACCGCAAAAAGTTCACAGTGCCCTCCGGCCCCAAAGGGAAACAGGCAATAACAGAGTATCAGGTGGAGAAGGAGTTCGGCAGCTACACATTCTGCAGGCTTTTTCCCCACACCGGGCGCACCCACCAGCTTAGGGTCCATATGCAGCATCTGAATGCACCTATTCTGGGCGACCCTGTCTATTCAAGGGCCGACAGCAGGTTCCCTGGCGTAACCCTTATGCTCCATGCATCAAACCTTGAGATATTCATTCCAGGGGTGGAGACCAAAATGATGTTCGCAGCCCCTGTGCCCAAGCGTTTTGAGGAGGTTCTTGCAGAGCTTTCCAAGGGGGATGGGAAATGAACCTCTATACCATATTCCAGCCCTACGAGGTGACAAATACATACCTTCTTAACCAGGATGGGGAAAAGAATGCAGTCCTGGTGGATCCAGGGCGCTTTGACCTTGATCTGCTTAAGCTGGTGGAAGATCATAACCTGTATATCTCGCATGTGCTTCTGACCCACTCCCATATGAACCATATCCACGGCATCCCCACCCTTATGAAAATCTACGATGCCCAGATATACAGCATGAAAAGCTCTATCTTGGGGTTCAAGACCAACCTTATAACAGAAGAAACTACTTTCAGCCTGCCTGGAATGGAAGTTCATGCCGTCCCTGTACCGGGTCATTCTGACGATTCTGTCATCTATATAATAGAGAACATGCTGTTCACGGGCGACACCCTTATGGCAGGCTACACAGGCCAGACTGCCGGGCTTTCGGAGCAGAAGGCCATGACTGCACTTATACGCAGGAAAATATTCGCTTTGGAAGGGGAATACCTCTTGCTTCCGGGCCACGGCTCGCCATCCACCCTTAGCGCAGAAAAAGTAAGCAATCTTCTGTTAAAAGAATAAAACTATGATTTTTTCTTATAATTTTATAGCCTAATTCACCTATTTTTTATCATAAATATCCAAAATCTCCAACTTTTTGATAAAATTTTCTTATTGCTTTTTCAAATTTTATTATAATGCTTTATTATGCAAATCATAAGATTTCCTTGACAAATATACCCCTCGGGATGACAATTCAATTAACAAATCTTTAGGAGGAAAGTATGAAAAAAACATTGGTTGTCATCTTCCTGATCCTTTGTGTTTTACTAGTTTCTGAGACAGCATTTGCAAAAGGAAAGTCAGAAGAAGACGTAAAAGTTGTAATGGGAAGCTCAAGCTTGGGCGGAACATGGTATTCCTGCGCATGTAAGATTGGTGCAGTTGCAGAGCAGTATGGTGGACTTAACATCACAGTCCAGGCTACAGGCGGTGGAGCAGAGAACATCAGACTTATGGCTCAGAACGAGGCTCAGATGGGTCTGGCAGAGCCAAGTATCTCTTATTATGCATACAACGCTATAAATATTTTCGAAGGCGACCCGCATAAAGATATCCGCTTTATCACAGACCTTTATCCAAACGCTCTGTGCGCTATGGTAATGAAGAACAGCGACATCAAGACATTTGCAGACCTCAAGGCACCTGCAGGTGGAAAGAAGAAAGGCTTCTGTTTCGGTTCTCCAGGATCTGGCGACGAGCTGGTATGGATCGAGGCTCTTTCCGGCTTTGGTATCACAAAAGATATGCTGGACTGGAGACCACTGTCCCATTCCGAGCGTGTAACAGCTTTCAAGGACCGCCAGCTTGAGTGCCTGGGTTTTGCTACAGCACAGCCATCAGGTTCCATTATGGAAGCTTCTGCACAGACACCTATCCGTCTGCTTGCTATCGGCGGCAAAGACCGGGAAAAGATTCTTAAGGAATACCCATGGTACGATCCGTACACAATCAAGGCTGGAATGTACAATGGCGTTGACGAGCCTGTTGAGACAATCAGTATCGGCGGCTACGTAATTGTAAACAAAGATATCCCAGAAGAATTTGTATACAAGGTTCTTACTTCCATGTATGGCGAAGGCCTTTCACAGGTTCAGGGCGTATCTGCTGGAACAAAGAGTGTAAGCCTGGAGACAGCTCTTGGCGGAAACAAAGATGGAAAGATTCTTCCATTCCACCCAGGTGCTGAGAAATTCTACAAAGAGAAGGGCATGATTAAGTAATTAGTTCCCTTATGATTAATTATAAAGGAATTTAATAAAAACTATAAGGATTTAGGAGGCAGAAAGAATGGGAAAGAAATTATTTGTACTGGGAGCAGGTAATATTTGCGGCTGGTCTCTCAGAACTGTTTCAAAGCTTACAGATAAGAGTCTTTTCGAGAAAATTACCATTGGTGACATCAACGTAGAGGGAGCCAACAAGCTTAAGGATGAGCTCAAGGATCCAAGAATTGATGTAGTTAAAGTTGATATCGTAAATGACGAGGCTGGCGCTATTGAGAAAATCAAAGGCTATGACCTGGTTATGGACGGAACTAAGATCAGTCTGAACGGAATCTCCACCAGAGTTATCCTCAAGGCTGGATGCGATGGAATCAACCTGAACGGAATCGGCGCAGAGTACCAGTACAGCGATGGTTTCAAGGAAATCGGCAAGATCATGGTTCCTGGTTTCGGAATGACACCTGGTATGACCGATGCAATGGTACAGGCTGGATCAAAGCTGCTCGATAAGATTGATACTGTAAGAATAAGCCACTGTGCATACAGACCAATCGCTTATTCTCCTTCTATCTTCGAGACAACTTCTATGGAATACGACCCAGAAGACCCAGGAAGAA
Organism: Spirochaetia bacterium; assembly: GCA_017446885.1. Taxonomy (GTDB): domain Bacteria; phylum Spirochaetota; class Spirochaetia; order CADAEX01; family CADAEX01; genus CADAEX01. The sequence continues at coordinate 77,751 of JAFSOR010000001.1, forward strand.
TGGTCTACGAGGATGGCGAATACAAGCATGTTCCACCATTTGCGCGGGAAAGACTTATCCCATCTCCTGCCCCCTACGGAGTAACTCCTCAGTATATTATTCCTCACGCAGAGACCAGGACAGCAATACAGTGGCTTGGCAAAATCGGAAAGAAACCACGGCTTCTGGAGGTGCGGGGAACATGGCCACAGAAAAACATGCGGCTCATCAAGGCCCTCTATGAATGGGGTATCATGCAGAATGACACCTTTATCTGCGACGGCAAAGAGATGAAGATCATGGACGTGCTGGGCCAGTACCTCTATCAGAAGGAAGTTGGTCACACAACAGACTTCTATGGCTACTGTCTCTATATCCAGATGCTGGGTGAACGCGACGGCAAGAAGTACGAGGAAGTATACTATCATACACACCCATCTTCCGACGGAAGCGTACCAGGCTGGGAAGGACTTAACGCATACATCAGGAACGTAGGAACACCGATGGGTGCAGGTGCAATCCTCATTGCTCAGGGCAAGAGCCATGGAACAGGCTGTGTAGTTCCAGAAGAGGCCTTTGACTGCGAGGATGTATTCAGGATCTGCGAAGAAACCGGAATAAAGGTACACCATACCGAACGGGAAATTCCAGATTATAACTACTGATTTTTCTCTCTAAACAATATCAGGCGGGTGCAGCAAAGCTGTATCCGCCTATTTCTTTAAAAAAGTATTTGCAAAATATATATAAATAATGTTATTATACAAAAAGGGGAGGAATAATGTCTAAAATTCTGAGTGTCGGTATCGATATCGGCACCACTACAACTCAGGTTATCTTCAGCCGCATAACAATAGACAACACAGCCTCCTACTTCACTGTTCCCCGCATATCTGTCCTGGACAAGGAAATCGTCTACCAGAGCCCTGTATTCTTCACTCCCCTGAAACAGCAGGTGTTCATAGATGGCGAGAAGGTCAGGGACATTGTGGCCGGGGAATTCCAGAAAGCGGGCTTCAAGCCATCGCAGGTGGACACTGGTGCTGTCATAATAACTGGCGAGGCTGCCCGCAAGGAGAACTCCAAGACAGTGCTTGATACGCTCTCGGACTTTGCCGGAGATTTTGTGGTCTCCACCGCAGGGCCAGACCTTGAGTCTGTCATCTCGGGCAAAGGAAGCGGAGCATATCAGTACAGCATCGACAATCTATGCACTGTGGTAAACCTGGACATAGGGGGTGGCACCACCAACATAGCCCTGTTCGACAGCGGCAAGGTCACAGGCAAGAGCTGCTACGACATAGGCGGGCGCCTTATCAGGTTGGATAAGGATGGCACAGTACAGTACATTGCCCCTACAGCACAGCTTATTGCCGACAAGGTGGGTGTTGACATCAAGGTGGGTAGCCGTACAGACGAGGCAGAGCTTTCCAAGATTACAGATATGATGGCCGACATCCTGGCCCAGTCCATAGGCCTTGAAGAAGCCACACCTCTGGCCGAGGCAACACGCACCAAGACCAGCAGCACCGGCACATTCCGCCAGCCTATAGAGCGCATATGTTTCTCGGGCGGCGTGGCAGACTGCATAAAAAGCACATCGGACGACCTTTTTGCATTCGGCGATATAGGTATACTCCTGGGGCGCTCAATAAGGAACAACCCATACTTCGCAAAAGCCCGCAGAATAGATGCAAGCCAGACTATAAGGGCCACTGTAGTGGGGGCAGGCACCTACACCATGAACCTGTCGGGCAGCACCATCTACTATTCCAGGGGGATATTCCCCATAAAGAACACTCCTGTCTACAAGCTGCCTGCCGATGTGGAAGAAGCTATGTTCAAAGGGAATGCAGAGCCTCTTATACAAGGGCTAAAATGGTTCATGTCCCAGTCCAGCTCAAGCCAGGTAATAATTGCTGCAAAAGGGCCCCACAACCCCACTTTCCAGACTTTGGAGCAGGCTGCCGGCTGTCTTATAAAAAGCGCCGATGCAGTAATGGGTGCAGACGATGCCCTTATAGTTATTTCAGAGGAAGACATAGCCAAGGCGCTGGGTATAGCCATGAACAACGCCTCGGATAAAAGACGCAGAATAGCCTCCATCGACAGCGTAAGCGTGGAAGATGGAGATTACTTAGATATCGGGAGCCCGCTTATGGATGGGCTTGTTGTTCCTGTAATTGTTAAGACACTGCTGTTTGGATAAGGGGATAGATGTGAGACTGAGCACTGTATTAGCTGGAAAGAACTTCGATTTCAAATCTATCAAGGAAGTGCTGGCAAAGGCCAACGAAGCCAAGTCGGGCGACCAGCTGGCCGGCATAGCCGCAACCTCGGACCTGGAGCGGGTGGCCGCAAAGGCCGTGTTAAGCCGCCTTCTGGTGCGTGACCTGCGGGAAAACCCGGTGGTCTCATACGAGGACGACGAAGTTACCCGGATAAACCAGGACTCCATAGTGCCAGATGTTTACGACAGCATAAAGAACTGGTCCATAGCCGAGCTCCGGGAATACATACTTGACTACAAGACCACCGAGGATGACATAAAGCGGCTTTCAAGCGGCCTTACGGCAGAGGTGGTTGCAGGTGTGTGCAAGCTTATGAGCAACCTGGATCTGGTCTATGGCGCCAACAAAGTGCGTGTCACAGCCACCTGCAACACCACCATAGGCAGACGGGGCTGCCTATCCACCCGCCTCCAGCCCAACCACTCCACCGACGATGTGGACGGCATAACCGCCTCGCTGTTCGAGGGGCTTTCCTACGGCTGCGGCGACGCCCTCCTTGGCCTTAACCCTGTAAACGACACAGTATCCAGCCTGGCTGCCATCCTGGAGAGGTTCGACGAGATTAAGAACAGGTTCGAGATTCCTACCCAGATCTGCGTACTTGGGCATATAACTACTCAGATAGAGGCAGTCAAGCGTGGCGCTCCCTGCGACATGATATTCCAGTCCATAGCAGGCAGCCAGAAGGGAAACAGCGCATTCGGATTCAGTGCCGACACAGTGCGCGAGGCCCAGGCTCTCCTTAAAGAGAAGGGAACTGCAAAAGGGCCAAACGTGATGTATTTTGAGACAGGGCAGGGAAGCGAGCTTTCCTCCGACGCCCACTATGGTGCCGACCAGGTTACCATGGAATCCCGCTGCTACGCCTTTGCCCGGGAGTTCAAGCCTTTTATGGTCAACACAGTAGTAGGCTTTATCGGTCCCGAATACCTGTACGACAGCCGCCAGGTAATAAGAGCAGGCCTTGAGGACCACTTTATGGGAAAGCTTTCCGGCATACCCATGGGCTGCGACTGTTGCTACACAAACCACATGATGGCAGACCAGAACGATATAGAGAACCTGGCTATCCTCCTGGCAGGCGCCGGAGTAAACTACATCCTGGGTGTGCCTACCAGCGACGATGTCATGCTGAACTATCAGACCAACGCATATCACGATTCCCAGGCAGTGCGCGAGATTCTGGGTCTGCGTCCTATAAAAGAGTTTGAAGAGTGGCTTGAGAAGATGGGCATAATGGAAAACGGAAAACTTACAGACAGGGCAGGAGATCCTACAATTTTCTCCAATCCAAGGAGCTAGAGATGGAAAGAGATGAATTAGTTGCCCTGATTACAGAAGAAGTTATAGCCCAGCTTAAGAAGGCAGGCTGGAAAGCTCCTGACAAACCTGTTCCGCCACCTTTTGCTCCACAGGAAAAGGCTGAGAAGAAAGAGCTTCCTCCAGATTTCGATATCGCTTCAGAAGAAGTTAAGAAGATTCCACTTCTGGAGAACCCAATAGATCCAGTTGAGCTGTCCCACATGAAAAAGCGGACCACCGCCAGGATCGGCGTAGGCAAGTGCGGCGCCCGGCTCAACACCCAGACCATGCTTACCCTTCGGGCCGACCATGCTAAAGCCCGTGATGCCGTCATGAAGGATGTGGACGAGAATCTCCTTAAGAGCATGGACCTTTTCAGCGTAAAGACCCAGTGCGACACAAAGGATACATTCATAACCAGGCCCGACCTGGGACGCCGTCTCTCTCCCGAGGGAGTGGAGACTCTCAAGGAAAAGTGCACAAAGAATCCGGATGTGCAGATCTATGCTGCCGACGGCCTCAGCTCAACTGCCATAAATGCAAACCTGGACAAGATCATGCCTGTACTTATGAAGGGTCTTGAGAGCAAGGGACTTACAGTTGGAACCCCGTTCTTCATGAAGTACGGCCGTGTGGCTGCCGAGGACCAGGTGGCCGAGATTGTAGGTGCAAAGGTAGTGTGCGTCCTTATCGGTGAACGGCCAGGCCTTGCCACATCAGAGAGCATGAGTGCATACATTGTGTACAATGCCCATGTGGGAATACCTGAGTCCAAGCGCACAGTTGTGTCAAATATCCACAAGGACGGCCTTTCTGCGGTAGAGGCAGGAGCCTACATTGTGGAAGTTATAGAAAAGATACTGGCTGCCAAGGCCAGCGGTGTAGATCTGGTCAAGTGAGGAAAGGATGAAAGGCGAACCGATTCAGACCAACATATTGAGCGTGAACATTATTCCCAATGTCAATCCCGATCTGGCAAGGGAGCTTAAGCTGCCCGAAGGACATATAAGCCTGGGGCTCATCTCCACAGACTGCGACGATGTCTCCTATGTGGCGCTGGACGAGGCCACAAAGAAGGCAAGGGTCGAGGTTGTATATGCCAGAAGCCTCTACGCAGGATCCTCCAACGCAAGCACCAAGCTGGCAGGAGAATTCCTTGGCATAATATCTGGAGACAGCCCTTCGGAAGTCCGCAGCGGGCTTGAGGCTGCCGTAAGCTTTATAAAGAACGATGCTCATTTCTACACTGCAAATGATGATGGATCCATTGTCTACTTTGCACAGCTTATTTCCCGCACCGGAAGCTACCTTTCCAAAGGGGCTGGTGTACCGGAGGGGACAGCTATGGCATACCTGATTGCCCCTCCTATGGAGGCTATAATGGGACTGGATGCAGCCATCAAGGTGGCAGAGGTGAAGATGAACGCATTTTATGGACCGCCTACCGAGACAAACTTCGCAGGCGGACTTTTGACCGGTGACCAGGCGGCTTGCAAGGCAGCCTGCCAGGCATTTGCAGATGCAGTATGTGCAGTTGCCGAAAAACCGATACGCTATTGAGCAGGGGGATGCATATGGACAGAGATTTACAGTCGATACAAGAGGTCAGAGATCTGGTTGCAAAAGCTAAGGCAGCACAGGCCGCTCTGGCCGAATATAGCCAGGAGCAGATTGATAAAATTTGTGCAGCTATTGCCGAGGCCGGAGCCCAGAATGCAGAGCGCCTTGCAAAGATGGCCAGCGAGGAGACAGGCTTTGGCGTATGGCAGGACAAGGTCCTCAAGAATATCTTGGGCAGCACCCTTACCTGGAACGCTATCAAGGATATAAAGACTGTGGGAATCATCAAAGAAGATAAGGAAAAGCGCCTTATGGAGGTCGCAGTTCCAATGGGCGTGGTGGCAGCCCTTATCCCATCCACCAACCCAACCTCCACAGTCATGTACAAGAGTATGATCTCCATCAAGGCGGGAAACTCCATAGTCATAAGCCCGCACCCCAATGCAAAGAACTGCATTCTGGAGACTTATAAAATCGTAGCCCAGGCAGCCAAGAGCGCCGGTGCCCCGGACGGCATAGTGCAGTGTGTCACCATTCCATCGCCCGAGGGAACATCGGCTCTCCTTAAGCACAAGGATGTTGGCATAATCCTGGCCACCGGCGGCGAAGCTATGGTGCGGGCTGCTTACAGCTCAGGCCACCCCGCCCTGGGTGTCGGCCCTGGAAACGGCCCTTCCTACATCGAAAAATCAGCCGACATCAAAGAGGCAGTGCGCCGTATATTCGAGAGCAAGACTTTCGACAACGGCACAATCTGCGCATCGGAGCAGAGCATTGTAACCGAAGAATGCATCAAGGATCAGGTTATAGCCGAAGTAAAACGGCAGGGCGGCTACTTCCTCAGCCCCGAGGAATCGGACAAGCTGGGCCGTTTCATCATGCGGGCCAACGGCACCATGAACCCGGCCATAGTAGGTCGCAGTGCAAAAGTTATAGCCGAGAAGGTGGGGCTTTCTGTGCCGGAGGGAACACGCATCCTTATATCGCCACAGACCACAGTGGGCAAGGATAACCCATATTCACGTGAAAAACTGTGTCCAATCCTGGCCTTCTATGTCGAGAATGACTGGGAAAGCGCATGCGAACGCTGTATGGCAATTCTCCATAACGAAGGCGTCGGCCACACCATGACTATCCACAGCCAGGATGAGAGCGTGATAAAAGAATTTGCACTCAAAAAGCCGGTATCAAGGCTTTTAGTGAATACAAACGGGTCTTTGGGCGGCGTAGGTGCCACCACAGGCCTTGCCCCGGCTCTCACACTTGGATGCGGAGCAATGGGTGGCAGTGCCACATCGGACAATGTAGGTCCGCTCAACCTGATTAACATCAAGAGGGTGGCCTATGGAATAAAAGAGCTTGCAGATCTTAGACCAGGTCAGGCAGCGAAGGCTGCCCCAGAACCTGCACCGGTACATAAGCCGGCAGCAGCCGATACACCGGCAGAGGCAAAGGGAGCAAGCATGCTGACAAAGGAAGATATCGAGCGGATTACCCGGTCGATTTTAGCAAAATTGCAATAAAAAATGAATGTAAATACAGGAGGAGAAGATGGCAAATTTACAGGCATTGGGAATGGTTGAGACAAAAGGACTTGTGGGCTCAATCGAGGCAGCAGATGCAATGGTTAAGGCTGCGAATGTACGGCTTATCGGCAAGGTACATGTAGGCGGCGGACTTGTAACTGTAATGGTTCGTGGCGATGTAGGTGCTGTTAAGTCAGCAACCGACGCAGGTGCAGCAGCAGCATCCAGAGTAGGAGAGCTGGTGAGTGTACATGTAATCCCAAGACCACACGAGGAAGTTGAGTACATCCTTCCAAAACTTGAGATGTGAAAGCTATGAGTACAACAAAGAAAACAAAAGAAACAAAGGAGATTACTATGGCAAATTTACAGGCATTGGGAATGGTTGAGACAAAAGGACTTGTGGGCTCAATCGAGGCAGCAGATGCAATGGTTAAGGCTGCGAATGTACGGCTTATCGGCAAGGTACATGTAGGTGGCGGACTTGTAACTGTAATGGTTCGTGGCGATGTAGGTGCTGTTAAGTCAGCAACCGACGCAGGTGCAGCAGCAGCATCCAGAGTAGGAGAGCTGGTGAGTGTACATGTAATCCCAAGACCACACGAAGAAGTTGAATACATTCTTCCTAAACTTGAGATGTAATGCAAGGCGGTGACCTTTGAGACGCAAAGTGCTTTCAGATGTGGAACTGCGCAGCCGCCATGCAGAAGGTGGAAAAATCGTGGTGGAGGAGGGGACTATAGTCACCCCCGCAGCCAGGGATTATATCCGCCAGCATGGTATAGAGCTTGAGACTGGAAAAAAGGAACAAAAGACTATGACAGTCTCCAAGATTCCTGTCAAGGAAGGTAAGGCCACCTATGTGGATTACGAGACAGGAGAGGAGCTTGATCATAAGCCCGAGGAGATGACACATCTCTGGGGAAACAAACTGGTTTCCAAGACCCATCCACGCATTGCTTTCAGGGGAGCTTTGGATTCCCTTATGGCAGAGGTGATGTGGACCCAGACCATAGCGATGGAGGAGCACTATTCCGCTGTATGCGCAGATCTTGAAGAGATACTTATGCTTCTACGCAAGGTTATGTCGGCCGAGGTAAGGGATGTGAAACTTGAGAAGCTTGTTCTTCTGGGTATGGACAGCGAAAGGATGCGCCAGATTACCCATCATATGAGGGACGAGCTGAAGATGGATCACCCTGTGCCAAGCTATAAATTTGGAAAGATGTGTACGGCGCTGAACCGGCTAAGGACCTGTGTGCGTGCGGCAGAATTGGCTGCTGCAAGAGCCTTCTACGAGGGCAGAAAATGCACCAGGGTCGACATAGTCGAGACTATGAACCGGCTCTCAAGCTGCATCTATATCATGTACTGCAAGGTTATCGGAAAGATTTATCAGGTGGACGGATGAACTACTACAGCGAGAAGGATATTCGGGATATTGTGGCCAAGGTGGTAAGCTCTTCACTGGGCAATGCACCGGCTGCCGAAGGCAAACCTAAGGTTGCAGAAAATAGCGAAGGCATACTGGTGGAGGTGTCGGCACGGCATGTGCACCTTACTGTCGAGGATGTCGAGAAACTGTTCGGCAAGGGCTACAGGCTTACACCCAAGAAAATGCTTAGCCAGCCTGGAGAATTCCTCTCCAACGAGCGGGTGCGGCTGGTTACCGGCAAAGGCTTTATGCAGAATGTGGCAGTGCTGGGCCCCGAGCGTAAGCGGACTCAGGTGGAGCTTTCTGCCACCGATGCCAAGGCTCTGGGGGTAAATGTTCCTGTGCGCCTTTCAGGCGACCTTGACGGCTCAGGCGATATGCTGATCATAGGCAAAGAGGGGAGCATAAAAGCAAAGGAGTGCGCCATCATTGCCCAGGCCCATATCCACATGACCACAGAAGATGCCCAGGTCTACCAGGTCAAGGATGGACAGCGCCTAAGTGTCCAGCTGGCATCGGACCGTCCTGTGGTGCTTGAGAATGTGATAGCCCGGGTCAAGGATAAATCGAAGGCTTTCCTTGCCATGCACATCGATTTCGACGAGGCCAACGCAGCCTGTGTCAACGACGGCACAAAAGCGTTCATAGTAAAACGGTGGTGAATATGTCAGAAATGAGTATTGACGATATTGTAACATTGATAACCAAGCAGGTCATGGATACCATTGCCCAGAAAAAGCAGGCTTCCGGGGAAGCTGAATGCCAGGGCGAATCCTGCGTGGAATCGGTGCGTAAGAAAGTGCTGCTTATAGGTCCTGAGGATCCGCTCCCAGAGGGGATTCTGACCGGTGCGGCAATATTTGACATAGAGGACTTCAAGGCAGAGCGGAATGTGCTTAAGTATGACCAGGTGATAATAACCAAAATCTCTCTGGCCCAGCTTTCCGACGCCGCAACCGGCAGGACAGGCGACCCAGTGGCAAACGCTATAATCTATGCCCTTTTAGAGGGTGTGGATGTGCTTATGACAGGCTGTGCACTGTGCTACCGCAAGTTTGCAGGAAAGGGAAGCAGCGCATTCTATAATATGTACGAAGGATATGCAAAGAAGCTCCAGATTTACGGAGTCAAGCTTTTGGACAGCAACCTGCAGCTTAAAGTGCAGCAGGCAGTTCCGCCAAAGTATCCTTCAAAGCCTGCAATTGCCCATATGCCAGTTTTCCCGGCACAGGACAGCCGCCTTATAACCGAGGCCGACGCCCTTAAGCTTGCTTCTGGGGCAAAGGACCAGGTGACACTTAAAGCCGGCTCAATCCTTACCCCGCTGGCAAAGGATGTTTTCACACGGGCTAAGCTCAAGGTGGTTATGGAATGAAAATCTGCAAAGTTATAGGCCACGTGTGGGCTACAAAAAAAGAGGAGCGCCTTGAGGGCCTTAAGCTCATGGTAATCCAGGAGGATGAGCCTGGAAAGAGCAAGAAAGAGGTCTTTGTGGCGGCCGATACAGTGTGTGCCGGAATCGGCGACCAGGTTATAGTGGTCTCTGGTTCTACTGCACGCAAGGTGTTCGGACGGGACGATATGCCTGTTGACGAGGCTATTGTCGCTATTATTGATAATCTTGAGATTGGACAGGAAGCTGAATGAGTCTGAAGGATAAAGTGAGAGATGCAGGTGTCGCCGGATGCGGCGGTGCCGGATTCCCTACTGCGGTAAAACTTGGCGGTACATATGAATATCTTATAGTGAACGGTGTTGAATGCGAGCCTCTTCTCCGCACCGACCGCTATATCATGCGTACCTTTGCAGACCGTATAGTCTCTGCGGTGAGCGCTGTGCAGAAGGAACTGGCTATTCCCAATGCAGTCATTGCCCTTAAGCACAACTATACCGAAGAGATTGAAAGTCTAGAGAAAGCCATAAAGAAAGCAGGTGCATCTATCGCTATCCACCAGCTTGAAAGCTTCTATCCTGCAGGAGACGAGCAGACCCTGGTATACGAAGTTACCGGCCGCATTGTGCCGCCTCTGGGCATCCCCGGAAAAGTGGGTGCTGTGGTGGACAATGTAGGAACCATGCTTGCAATCCAGGATGCACTTGAGGATAAGCCTTTTACCCATAAGTACCTGACAGTGAACGGCGATGTTGCAAAGCCTGCCGTGCTTCGGGTGCCGGTGGGGACCAGCTTTGCCAAGTGTCTTGAGCTTGCAGGCGGCACCTTGAACGACCAGTTCGTGCTGGTGTCAGGCGGCCCGGCCATGGGTCGTATCATAAAGCAGGAGGATCTGGAAAAAGAGTTTGTCACTAAGACCACATCCGGCATACTGGTGCTTCCGGCAGACGGCTACCACGCAGGTTATGCCGACATGAAGGTGCTGCATATGCTCAGCCGGGCTCGCTCGGCCTGCATCCAGTGCTCCTTCTGCACCCAGCTGTGCCCCCGCGCGCTTCTGGGTCATCCTCTCCATCCTCATAAAGTAATGCGCCGCATGGCGGTGTCCGCCGATATACCCTCAGTTCTGGATGACCCAGAAATACAGGGGGCACAGCTGTGCTGTGAGTGCGGCGTCTGCGAAATCTACGCCTGCCCTATGGGGCTCCAGCCAAGGCGCATAAACGGCCTTATAAAGCGCGAGATGGCAGCCCGCAAGATGCGCCTGAACATTGGCGATACAGAGCTTAAACCAGACGCCGAACGGGAAATGCGCAAGGCTCCTTCCAAGAAGCTTGCCGGCCGCATGGGGCTTGCCCCTTATTACGATGCCGATATCAAGGCCTTTGTCGAATACCAGGCCGAAGAAGTGAGCATTCCGCTCAAGATGACAGTGGGTGCCCCCTGCGTTCCATGCGTAAAGGCCGGTGATATGGTGAAAACTGGCGATGTAATTGCCCAGGTTCCCGAGAATGCACTTGGAGCCAGAATCCATGCCAGCATAGACGGCAGGGTTTCGGCTGTCGACGATAAAATTTCAATTGTAAAGGAATGACGATATGAACGATGCAGTTGGTTTTCTTGAGCTTAACAGTATAGCAAGAGGGGTGGAGGCTGCCGATATCCTCCTTAAGACTGCGGATGTGCGCCTTGTGTTTGCCAAGGCCAGCTGCCCAGGCAAGTACTACATCCTGTTCACCGGAGAAGTGGCAGCAGTGCGCTCCTCCATGGAGGCCGGAGTTGCCAAAGGCGGCGAGAATGTGGTGGATACCTGCGTCATTCCTAACATACATCCGCAGGTGGTCAAGGCAGTAAACATGACAGCCTATCCCGAGGTCATGGAAGCAGTTGGCGTCATGGAGTTCTACTCTGTCACCGCCTCGGTCTACAGCGCCGATGCCGCAGTAAAGGCTGCCGACGTGGAGCTGGTGGATGTACGGCTTGGAACAGGAATAGGGGGAAAATCGTTTGTAGTGCTTACAGGCGATGTGGCAGCAGTCCGCTCGGCGGTGGATGCAGGCATCCACACCCCCAATGCCGAAGGTATGCTTATTTCCCATGTGGTTATCCCACATCCGCACCCTGAATTGATACAAAGCTTATATTAATATGGAAAAGAACATAGAATTTACAGACAAACAGCGTATAATACAGGAATTTGTCCCAGGAAAGCAGATAACCCTGGCTCATATCATAGCAAACCCCGATCCATCGCTCTTTAAAAAGCTGGGTGTGCTGGGCGAGCGGAGCGGTGCCCTGGGCATAATGACCATCACCCCCAGCGAGGGAGCCATAATAGGGGCAGATGTGGCAACCAAGCATGGCAGTGTGGAGGTCGTGTTCGTGGACCGGTTCAATGGCTCCCTCATCATAAACGGCGATGTGGCCGACGTTGAGTCTGCAATACGGGCTGTAATGCATGTTCTTTCCGACAATATGCACTTTGCCGGGGTAAACATCACCAAGACATGAAAAAACTCCTCCTTATAGGCACTGTCTCCTGCGGCAAGACCACTCTAAGCCAGTACTTGAGCGGCCAGGACTTGGTATACAAGAAAACCCAGGCCCTTGATGTCATAGGCACTGCCATAGACACCCCTGGCGAATACCTGGAGCACCGGGCCTATATGCGTAACCTTATGGTCCTGTCCGCCGATGTGGACTATGTGCTCTTTTTAATGGACCCCACCCAGGAGCGCTTTATGTACTCCCCCGGCCATTCTGCATCATTTCCTGTTCCTGTAATCGGGGTAGTCACCAAGATAGACATAGCAACCCCCAAGCAGATAAACGATGCCCGTCAGATGCTGGAAATCGCCGGGGCAGACCCAATCTTTAACATAAGCTCGTACACAGGCGAGGGCATTCCCGAACTCCTTAAATATATGGGATGAAATTTTCCTTGCTTTTTCTATAACCATACTTTATAATATGTATTATGAATCTTTATCATCTCAAGACTTTCTACTATATAGCCAAATTTAAGAGCTATACTAGGGCCGCACAGGAATTGTGTGTAACCCAGCCAGCAGTTACCCGGCAGATTCAGGAGCTTGAGAACACCCATAACCTGGTGCTGTTCAACAAGATTGGCAAGAAGATAGTCCTTACCGATGCAGGCGAAGCCCTTTATGCCCTGGCCGAGAAGATATTTGATTTAGAGACCCAGGTGGAGGAGAGCATAAGGGATTTCCAGTCCCAGAACAAAGGGCGCATCGACATAGTTTCATGCGAGACCTTTGCCGCCTACTACCTGCCGTCGCTTTTAGAGCTGTTCTACAGCAAGTTCCCCGACATCTTCCTTTCGGTCATGACAAAGCTGGACGGCAAGGTGGTGGAGTATACCGCAAACCTGGACAGCGACATAGGTTTTACATCGCGCCAGATTCCTCATCCCAAGCTTACTACCAAGGAGTTCCTTACCGAGGAGCTGATATTTATAGGGTCGCAGGACAATCCGCTGTCAAAAAAGGGTACCATAGATATCTGGGAGCTTAACCACGTGCCTGTCATACTGCACGAACCCGGCTGCGGCACCTGGAAGATATTCAGGGAGTTCATACAGCGCCACCATCTGCACACCAAGGATGTATGCGAGTTCACCAACAACTCGGCCATAATAAACATGGTCAAGCGGAATGTCGGCATATCCCTCATATCTAAGAATGTGGTCAGGGAAGAGCTTAAGAACGGCACTCTGGCCGAAATTTCCGTGGCTGGCGAGGCTTTCCACCGCCGGTACTACATCAATTACTACAACGAAAAGTACTTTACCAAGACTCTGGCCGATTTCGTAACCATGGCAACAGGCTGGGCAGCCGATTATATGAACGAACTATAAAATATTGTAATTATAAGTATTTTATTATATCTCTTGCCTTTTTCCCCTTAATAATATAGAATTTTACCAAATAATTACGCTGCGAGAGGTTCTATTTATGGAAGTTCAAGTTAAGGAATTGATTGATAAGATCAAGACAGACGGTATCAAAAGTGCCGAGGACAAAGCTGCGCAGATTATAAAAGAAGCGCAGGCTAAGGCGGAAACCATTCTTGCAAATGCCAAGAAAGAAGCTTCAGCTATCGTTGCAGATGCAGAGGACAAGGCTGCAAAGAGCAAGATTTCTGGAGAAGAGGCAATCAAGCAGGCTGGAAGAGACCTGGTTCTCAACATCCGCGAGAAGATTACTGCACTTTACAACGTCATTCTGCAGAATGAGGTTAAGGGTGCAATGGATGAGAAGCTTATCGGCGATGTAATCGTAAAGCTTATCTCATCTTGGAAGGGCGAGGACAGTGCTGACCTTACAGTGCTTGTTTCCGAGAAGGATGCAAAGGCTGTGGAGCAGGTTCTCATTAACAAACTTGCTGATAAAGTTAAGAAGGGCCTGGATGTAAAAGCATCAAAGACAATCGATGCCGGCTTCCATGTAGAAGCAAAAGATGGTTCTGCTTATCACAATTTCTCAGCAGAAGGCATAGCAGAAGTATTCTCCGATTATCTTAACCCAAGACTTGCTAAGCTGTTGTCTGAGGGAATTAAAAAAGCGGAGGCATAAGCCTTGGCAAATCAATACTACTACACTGTTTCTTCGTTACCTATGCTCATGTGGGATTCTGACAAGTTCATGACAGAAAGCGAATTCCTGTATGCCTGCGAGTCCACAGTGGCCGAGAAAGACTTTGAGACACTCAAAGCCTCGCTGCTCATTCCTGTTCAGGGAGCTGCAGTGACCAACCCTGTGCTTAAAAGCTGGTACGACTGGGAAAACACTCTCCGGAGCGAGCTGGTCAAGCTCAGAGCAGCAAAGAAGGGAACAGATGCTGAAAAATACATCAGCGATAATCCTGGCGAGGCCGGAGTGGTTGAGATTGCAAGAGAAGCGTTCAATCAGAGTTCACCGCTGGACGGCGAGAAGATTCTGGATCAGGCAAGATGGGATTACCTGGACATGCTTGAGGCAGGACATATGTTCGACATCGGCAAACTGATTATTTACTATCTCAAGCTCCAGCTGCTCAACAGAAGAGCATTGCTCAACAAAGAGAAGGGCCAGCAGGAATACGAGAAAATTTATGCAGATATTCTTGCTGCCGCAAGAAAAAACTAGAGGTATTATATGAGTGATATAGTGGAAAATAAGACCATCGGCAAAGTTGTCGGAGTAAACGGCAACATGGTTACCATCGAGGTTGAAGGCAACGTCCTGATGAACGAGGTAGGATACGTTGTTGTAAACACAGCCGAAGGCGAGAAAAAGCTTAAGGCCGAGGTAATCAGAATCAAAGGTAAGAATGCCGATATGCAGGTTTATGAGATGACCAGAGGAATCGGAGTAGGCGACAAGGTGGAGCTTACAGGCGAGATGCTGGCCGTAACCCTGGGCCCCGGACTTCTGGGACAGGTGTTCGACGGTCTGCAGAACCCGCTTCCAAAGCTGGCAGAGCACAGCGGATTCTTCCTGGAGCGCGGTGTATATCTTGATGCACTTCCAGCAGACAAGAAATGGCACTTCACACCATGTGTGAAAGCCGGCGACACAGTACAGCGTGCAGATTCCATCGGCTCTGTTCCAGAGGGAATCTTCCAGCACCAGATCATGGTTCCGTTCAATATGTACGACACCTATACTGTAAAGTCAGTTGCTGCCGAAGGCGATTACACAGTTAACGACAAGATTGCAGAGATTGCAGATTCCAAGGGAAATGTAACCCCTCTCAAGATGTGCTTCACATGGCCAGTAAAGAGAGCAATCGATGCATATTCAGAAAGACTTAAACCAGTTGAGCCTATGATTACAAAGGTTAGACTGATTGATACATTCTTCCCTGTTGCAAAGGGCGGTACATATTGTATCCCTGGCCCATTCGGAGCAGGAAAGACAGTACTCCAGCAGATTACATCCAAGAACGCCGAGGTTGATATCGTAATCGTTGCAGCCTGCGGAGAGCGTGCCGGCGAGGTAGTAGAGGAGCTTAAGGAGTTCCCGGAGCTTACCGACCCAAGAACAGGCCGTTCCCTTATGGAAAGAACAATGATTATCTGTAACACATCTTCCATGCCTGTTGCTGCACGTGAAGCATCTGTATACACAGCAGTAACCCTGGGCGAGTACTACCGGCAGATGGGACTCAACGTCCTCCTGCTTGCAGACTCCACATCCAGATGGGCACAGGCCATGAGAGAGATGTCCGGACGTCTTGAGGAGATCCCAGGTGAGGAAGCATTCCCAGCATATCTGGAATCATCCATCGCAGCATTCTACGAAAGAGCTGGTATTGTAAAACTCAAGAACGGAAAGACAGGTTCTGTAACAATCGGTGGTACAGTATCTCCTGCCGGCGGTAACTTCGAGGAGCCTGTAACCCAGGCAACCCTTAAGGTAGTAGGTGCATTCCACGGACTTTCCAGAGAGCGCTCCGACGCAAGAAAGTACCCGGCTATCCACCCACTGGAAAGCTGGAGTAAATATAAGAGCGGTATCGTTGATCCTGAGTATGTTGAATACGCAAGCGAGATTCTTATCAGAGGAAACGATGTCGGCCAGATGATGAAGGTAGTAGGTGAGGAAGGAACCAGTATCGACGACTACATCACCTACCTTAAGGAAGAGCTTCTTGACGCTGTATACATCCAGCAGAACTCATTCGATGAAGTAGACGCCGCAGTACCTGTAGACAGACAGCGCCACGTATTCTACATCCTGCTCAAGATTCTTGCAGCAAAGTTCAGCTTCACAGTTAAAGACGAAGCCAGAAGCTACTTCAACCAGCTCCGCCAGATCTTCCTTGACTACAACGGATCTCTGTGGGGAACAGATGCATTCAAGACAAAAGAGAAAGAGCTTCTTGATGCCCTTGCTTCCAAGCAGACAGGTGTTGAGGAAAAAGGTGCCGCACTGCTGGCAAATATTAAATAAGGAAGGTCAGAATGCGCAAGGTTTATAGTAAAATTGAATCCATTACTGGAAACGTAATTACAGTAAAAGCAGACAATGTTAAAAATGATGATCTTGCTGAAGTTACTTCAGCACACGGAAAGTCACTTGCCCGTGTAATCAAATTGGATCATGATGTTGTATCCCTGCAGGTATTCGCTGGAGCAAAGGGTGTTTCCACAGGCGACGAGGTCCGGTTCCTCGGCTATCCTATGAAAATCTCCTGCTCAGAGAATCTTCTTGGAAGAATCTTCAACGGAAGCGGCGAGCCACGGGATAACGGACCAAGACTGGAAGAGAACCTTATCGAGATTGGTGGACCATCAGTTAACCCATCCAAGAGAATTATTCCTAAGAACATGGTAAGAACTGGTATCCCTATGATCGACGTGTTCAACTCTCTGGTAGAATCACAGAAGCTGCCTATCTTCTCATCATCCGGTGAGCCATACAACGAGCTTCTGGCCAGAATCGCAATGCAGGCCGAGGTCGATATGATCATCCTGGGCGGTATGGGACTTAAGTACGACGACTACCTGGGCTTCAAGGATGCCCTTGAGGAAGGTGGAGCACTCTCCAGAACAATCTTCTTCGTACACACAGCATCCGACCCTATCGTAGAGTGTCTCTTGGTTCCAGATATTTCCCTGGCAGTTGCAGAGCAGTTCGCACTTAAAGGCAAGAAGGTTCTGGTACTTCTTACAGATATGACCAACTTCGCCGACGCCATGAAAGAGAACGCTATTACAATGGAGCAGGTACCTTCCAACCGTGGTTACCCAGGAGACCTTTACAGCCAGCTGGCTTCCAGATACGAGAAGGCAGTAGACTTCGAAGGATCCGGATCCATCACAATCCTTGCTGTAACCACAATGCCTGGTGACGACGTAACACACCCGGTACCAGACAACACCGGATACATCACCGAGGGTCAGTTCTATCTTAAGAACGGAAGAATCGAGCCATTCGGTTCACTCTCCAGACTTAAGCAGCAGGTCAACAAGGATACCCGCGAGGACCACAGAGCCCTTATGGATGGTATGATCAAGCTCTATTCCGCTTACAAAGAGTCTCTGGAGAAAAAGTCCATGGGATTCAGAATGTCAGACTGGGATAACAAGCTTCTTAAATACGGTGCTATTTTCGAAGAGCAGCTTATGTCTCTCTCTGTAAACATTCCTCTCGAGAAAGCTCTTGACCTGGGTTGGGAAATCCTGGCAGAGTGCTTCTCCAAGGAAGAGACCGGTCTTAGAACTGAGCTTCTGAACAAGTTCTGGCCAAAGAAGGACTAAAGACGTATGGCAAATATCAAACTGACTAAAAACGAACAGAAGAAGCAGAAGGACGCTCTGAAAAGATACACCAGATACCTTCCTACTCTTATGCTCAAGAAGCAGCAGCTTCAGCTGGTTATCAGAGGTCTTGAGGCCGATGTAAAAGCTAAGCAGGAAGAGCGGAAAGTGCTTGAGGGCGAGATCAAGTCATGGGTGGATGTCTTCGGCGAAGAAGTTGAGTTTGATAAGCTTGTAAGAATTAAGTATCTCGAAACGGAAGAAGGTAACATAGCGGGAGTTGATATCCCTGTGTTCAAGGGCATAGAGTTCGAGCAGATCGAGTATGACCTTTTCAAGCAGCCTCTGTGGGTTGATGCAGCTGTGGACAAAGTTTCCAAGCTTTTGGCCTGCGACGAGGAGCTTAAGATCATAGCAAAGCAGCTTGAGCTTCTGGATGCTGAGCTCCGGGTCACATCGCAGAGAGTAAACCTCTTTGAGAAAGTAAAGATTCCAGAGACCAAGAACAACATCAGAGTAATCGGTGTTTACCTTGGCGACCAGCAGACCGCTGCCGTTGTAAGAGGAAAGATATCAAAGAAGAAACTGGTAAGGGAAGCATAATATGGCAATAGTTAAAATGAAAAAAGTTTCCCTCGTGGTTCTCGACCGTGAAAGGGAAGAATCTTTGGAGAAACTCAGAGACCTGGGTCTTGTCCACATTGAGAGAATTTTTGCCGGAAGCGACAAGCTCTCAGAGTTGAACGAGAAAAAGGCACTTCTTGAGCGCTGCTCTTTCATTCTGCCTCCTAATGTAGCTGGAGACAAGAACAAGAAGGGCGACCTTGCCGCTGCCGAAAAACTGGCTGGCAAGATTGTGGCACTGGGCGACAAGCTCAAAGCCCTGGGCGACGAGAAAGAGAAAGTTTCCAAAGACCTTAAGAGCCTTGAACCGTGGGGTAATTTCAATCCTGCCGATATAGGTTTCCTTGCCGGCAAAGGGATTGATTTAAAGTTCTACGAGCTTTCAAAGGATAAGTTGGCAGAATTGGCCGATATAGGCTATTTTGTCGTTAACACTATTAAGAACAGAGTATTCATTGTAGCTACCGGCGCAGTTCCAGAGGCCGAGGAATTCCATGTTCCTGCCCTTGGAATAGACGGCTGCAATGCAAGAATTGCAGAGCTTGACAAAGAGCTGGCTAAAGTTCAGGCAGAGCTTGCAAAGCTTGCCGAGGACAAGAATATTCTGGCAGACGGCCTCAAGATTCTGGAAAAGGAGATTGAGTTTGAGTCTGTAAGCGCAGATATGCAGGTTGAAGACAGCCTGGCATATATAGATGGATATGTACCAGTGGATAAGGCAGATGAGCTTAAGGCTGCAGCTGCAAAAGAGCATTGGGCACTCCTTGTCAGAGACCCTGAGGAAGAAGATGCACCACCAAGCTTGATCCGGACACCTAAGTGGGTAGAGCGGATCCAGCCTCTTTTCAAGTTCCTGGATATTACTCCTGGATATAGGGAAGCCGATATCAGCATGTGGTTCCTTATATTCTTCACACTGTATGTTGCAATGATTGTAGGCGATGCCGGATATGGACTTATCTTCTTCCTGCTTACCCTCCTGATTTGCAAGAAGGCTCCAAAGCCTGTAGTGAAACTCCTTATGACGCTGAGTATAGGCACGGTCATCTGGGGTACGCTGACAGGAACTTGGTTCGGATCAGAGACCATTGTAAAGCAGACATTCTTAGGAAAACTTGTTATTCCACAGTTTGCAAGCTTTGCAGAGGAAGGTGTCAATACCAACTACTACATCCAGAATTTCTGCTTCTTTATCGGTATAACACAGCTTCTACTTGGTCTGGTCATCAGCTTTATCCGCAAGCTTCCTTCGCTGGCAGCTTGGACCGATGTAGGCTGGATGTTCGTAGTTGTGGCTTCTTACTTTGTTGCCCAGAAGTTCGTTCTTGGCGCACCAGCATTCAACCCTGTGACATGGCCGTTGGCTGCCGCAGGATTTGTGATTGTCTGCCTGTGCTCCGAACAGAATGGCAATGTAGTCAAGGGCGTTCTTATGGGCCTGGCATGGTCTCCTATGAAAGTGCTTGATACAGTAAGTATGTTCGCAAACCTGGTATCCTATATCAGACTGTTCGCAGTTGGTCTTGCTACAGTAGCTGTGGCAACAAGCTTCAACGCAATGGCAGCTGGTATGGCCGAGTCCATGGGAGTTGTAGGAATTATAATCGGTGCAGTTATCCTGTTCGTTGCTCATGCATTCAACATGGTTCTGGCACTGCTTTCCATCATAGTACACGGTGTACGTCTTAATACCCTGGAGTTTGGTGGAAGAGTAGGATTGGAATGGAGCGGCTATAGATACGCCCCATTTAAAAATTAATATTATTGCTCTGAGGAGCAAAAAATAGATAGATAAATAAAGGAGATAAATATGGGATTAATGGGAATTGCAGCAGCATTCGCTCTTGCAGCAGCAGGATCAGCTATTGGAATTGGAAAGGCAGGTATGTCTGCTATCGGCGCATGGAAAAAGTGCTATGCTCAGAATAAGCCGGCACCATTCCTTCTGCTCACATTCGTAGGTGCACCTTTCACACAGACAATTTATGGAATGATTCTTATGAACGCTCTTAAGGGAGCTGCAAATGCAGATCCTGGCCTTATTCTTGGCGCAGGACTGTTCGGCGGTATCGGTATCGGTATGTCAGCATGGTTCCAGGGAGCAGCAGCTGCAGCAGCTGCAGATGCTCAGGTAAGCACAGGAAAAGGTTTCAGTAACTACCTTATCGTTCTTGGTCTTATCGAGTCTGTAGCGCTGTTCGTAATGGTATTCGTAATGGGTATCGTTGGCTGAGTTTCTGCTAGCATAAGTTTTATACAAAAAGCGGTCAGCGATGGCCGCTTTTTTTCTTAGGGAGGAAAAATGAGCACTGTAAAAAAGGTCACAGACACCATCATCTATGTAGGAGTCAATGACCATAAAATCGACCTGTTCGAAGGTCAGTACGATGTTCCTAACGGAATGGCATACAATTCCTATGTCATTCTTGACAATAAAATTGCAGTTATGGATACCGTGGACATAAACTTTACCCACGACTGGCTGGACAACCTGGCCGAGGCCCTTGGCGGCAAGAGTCCTGACTATCTGATTGTGCAGCACATGGAGCCGGACCACTCTGCAAATATTGCAAACTTTGCAAGCACATACCCGAATGCAAAGATTGTGGGCAACGCCAAGACATTTGCCATGATGGAGCAGTTTTTCGGCGACAACTTTGCAGACAGGCAGGTGGTGGTAGAAAACGGCGGCACCCTGGACCTGGGCACCCATAAGCTTACCTTTGTGTTCGCCCCTATGGTTCACTGGCCAGAGGTCATGGTAACCTACGATGCAACCGACAAGGTTCTCTTCTCTGCCGACGGCTTCGGCAAGTTCGGCGCCCTGGATGTGGACGAGGAATGGGCATGCGAGGCGCGGCGCTACTACTTTGGCATTGTAGGAAAGTACGGTGCCCAGGTGCAGAAACTGCTCCAGGCAGCATCCA
The DNA here is from genome assembly GCA_017446885.1 of Spirochaetia bacterium. GTDB lineage: Bacteria > Spirochaetota > Spirochaetia > CADAEX01 > CADAEX01 > CADAEX01. The sequence goes on from JAFSOR010000001.1 coordinate 99,057, forward strand.
CACTTGATATCCAGAAAATCTGCCCGCTCCACGGTCCTATCCTGACCGAGAACCTGGGCTACTACCTGGACCTTTACAACACCTGGTCTTCCTACGGCATCGAGAGCGACGGCATTGTAATAGCATACACATCTGTCTACGGCAACACCAAGAAAGCCGTGGAGCTTTTGGCAGAAAAGCTTAAAGCCAAAGGCTGCCCCAAGGTTGTAGTCAACGACCTGGCCCGTGTAGATATGGCCGAGGCAGTGGAAGATGCATTCCGCTACGGCAAGATAGTGCTTGCCACCACCACCTACAACGCAGGAATCTTCCCATGGATGAGGGAGTTCATCGACCACCTGACAGAGCGGAACTTCTCCAACAAGAAGGTGGCATTCATAGAGAACGGCACCTGGGCACCTATGGCCCACAAGGTCATGAAAGGAATGCTGGAGAACTGCAAGAACCTGGTGTTCGCAGAGCCTGTCGTTACCATAAAGTCGGCAATGACCGATGCCACCAAAGAGCAGCTTGAGGCTCTGGCAGACGATCTTTGCCAGGACTATCTGGCACGCTCACCGCAGACAGCCAAGAAAAACGACATGACAGCTCTGTTCCGCCTGGGCTACGGCCTGTATGTTGTAACCTGCAACGACGGCAAGAAGGATAACGGCCTTATTGTCAACACAGTATCGCAGGTAAGCGACAACAAGATTGCAGTCTGCATCAACAAAAAGAACTACTCCTGCCACGTTATCGAGCAGAGCAAGACTCTTAACGTAAACTGCCTGTCGGTGGATGCACCGTTCGACATATTCAAGCGGTTCGGCTTCCAGAGCGGCCGCACAGTGGATAAGTTCCAGGGCATAGAGACAGCCAAGTCCGACAATGGTCTGCCGTTCCTTACCCAGTACATCAACGCAGTGCTTTCCCTTAAGGTGGAGAACCAGGTTGACCTTGAGTCCCACATCATGTTCATATGCAGCGTAACCGAGGCACGGGTAACATCAGACCGGGCAACCATGACCTACACCTACTATCAGGAAAACGTAAAGCCAAAGCCACAGACCGAAGGCAAGAAAGGCTGGGTATGCAAAGTGTGCGGCTATATCTACGAAGGCGAGGTACTGCCCGACGACTTTATCTGTCCGCTCTGCAAGCACGGTGCAGCTGATTTTGAGAAAATTAAATAATGCCATTACGGCAGAAGGAGAAAGACATGAAATACATTTGCAATGTATGCGGCTGGGTGTATGAGGAATCTCAGGGAGCTCCAGACAGCGGTGTAAAACCAGGCACAAAGTTCCAGGACCTGCCTGCAAGCTTTGTATGCCCAGTGTGCGGCGCTGGAAAAGACCAGTTCAGTAAGCAATGATTTTTAAATAGCTATTTTAGTTGACTTATAGCTATCTGAGTGGTACACTTTCTGTACAGGGGGTGTACCATGTCAGATTCTATACCTATCTTCGAGGCCAAGAACAGGCTTCCATACTTTATTCACAAAGCCGAGACCGAAGGACCGGTGTTCCTTTCCCGCAGGGGAAAGAATGTGGCTGTCATAATATCACAAGCAGAGTACGATGAAAATTTCGCCAATAAGCGTTCTTTCGTAGATGAAGTTAATGAACTGCGGCAGAAATATCTGGATGTGCTGGATAATGATGATATCTATGCTGATATACGCGATAAAAACGATTTCGGCCGTCCCTGCCCATTCGCGGAAGAGGAGGACTGAATATGGCCAGACCCTATTATCTCCTTGACACCAATGTGATTTCTGAGGAAACCAAACTGTTCCCAGCTCAGAATGTAATAGAGAAAATAAAGCACTATATTCCTTATAGTGCAATTTCAACCATAACCTGGTATGAGTTACTATATGGTATGAAAAAACTTCCTGAGGGGAGAAAGAGAGAATTTCATCAGAAATATCTTTATGAGCACGTACAGCTTACATATCCCATAATATCCTTTGATGATCATGCCGCATTTATTGCATCAGATATACAGGCCTGGATAGAGAAAAAAGGAATAATTATTCCTTCTATGGACTTGCTCATAGCCTCTACCGCTGTGGCCAACAACATGATTCTGGTAACCCGCAACACATCCGATTTCAAGGCCATACAGGAGGTCAGTCCCCTTATGGTGGAAAGCTGGTGGGAGGTGGATTGAATAGAGAAAACAATCTGATTGAATATAAACGAGAACTCACAATCACTTTTGAGCGGTCTGTTGTCGCTTTTCTGAACTCGAATACAGGGGGACATATTTACATCGGTATAAACAATGATGGCAGTATGCACGGGGTAAAGGAAGCAGACTTGGTGCAACGACAAATTACAGACCGTATTCTTAATAATATAAAGCCAACTGTTATTGGATTATTTGAAGTTGTAGTAGAACAGCAAGAAGAGAAAGATATTGTTCATGTTATTGTTTCAGGCGGAACAGAAAAACCTTATTATCTTAAAAAAGCAGGGATGACCCCTGAGGGCTGTTTTATTAGAATAGGAAGCTCTATTCATGGTATGTCAGAAAAAATGATTCTGGAAGCATTTTCTTCTAGGACAAAACTATCTCTGTCAAAAATTTCTTCACCTCGGCAAGATTTAACTTTTAGTCAATTGAAAATATACTATGAAGAGTGCAAGAAATCATTAAACTCTCAATTTCCCAAAACGCTTGAATTGCTATTACCAGATGGTAGTTATAATTATAATGCCTATCTGCTTGCGGATGAAAATGGTGTTCCTATCAAAGTTGCACGTTATAGTGGAACAGATAAATATGATTTGATTGAAAGCGAGGAATTTGGTTATTGTTCGCTTATTAAAGCTGTGAAATCTGTATTAACCAGATTGCAGGTGGCAAATATAACACATACCAAAATCACATCTGCAGAGCGTATAGAAAAACCTTTAGTTGATCCCGTTGCCTTAAGGGAAGCTGTAATTAATGCTATAGTGCATAACGATTATACGCGGGAAGTGCCACCATTATTTGAGATATTCTCTGACCGCATGGAGATAACCACCTATGGCGGTCTTGTAGAAGGACTATCAAAGGATGATTTCCTAAAATGTTGCTCAATGCCAAGAAACCGTGAGCTTATGCGTGTTTTCCATGATCTTGATATGGTAGAACAGTTAGGCAGTGGGATGCGTCGTATCTTGAAAAGTTATGATGCAAATGCTTTTTCTTTCACTGACCATTTTATGCGTATCTCCTTTTACTTTGATGGTATTCCTTCAAGGTTGGGTGATAAGTTGGGTGATAAGTTGGGTGATAAGTTGGGTGATAAGTTGGGAAGCCATCCTGTAGAATTGAATTATAATCGAAGACGCATTCTTGAAATTATGGAAGCAAATTCAAGAATTTCAATTCCTCAAATAGCGGAAAAATTAGGATATAGTACTACAGCAATAGAAAAAAACATTGAATATTTGAAAGAAAAAAACTATTTAAGACGATGTGGAAATCCTAAAACTGGATACTGGGAGGTCTTATGAAAGATGATCCATATATTTATTCGGAAGAAAATATGAAATATCTCAGGCAGTCAATAGTTCAAGTTGAAAGCGGCAAAGTAAGGCAATCGGATACTGCAATTCTAGTGATTGATATGCAGAACGATTTTGTTCTGCCGGGAGCTGTTCTCAATGTGGCTGGGGCTCAGGCCACTATTCCTGCGATACAAGAGCTGATACAGTTGGGTCGTTCAAAAGGCTGGCATATAATCCATGTAATCCGGGAGCACGATGCATCGGGCTGTGATGTTGATCCACCTCGCCGCCATCTATTCAAGGATGGAAAGCCAGGGTACTGTGTGCCGGGAACCAAGGGCATTGAGATAGTAGACGGGCTTAAGCCACAGCCTGGCGATATCATCATAAAAAAGAAAAGAAACAGCGGATTCTTCAAGACAGATTTAGATTCAACATTGCGCAATCTGGGAGTAAAAACTGTAATAATCTCAGGAACCCAGTACCCCAACTGTGTGCGTGGAACTGCAGTGGATGCGCTGAGCTACGATTACAACACCATAGTCTGCACCGATGCCTGCTCTGCCCAGACCCAGGCGATAGCCGAGGCCAATATCCTGGATATGAAGAACATGGGCATCACCTGCATTCCTCTGGATGAAGTGAAGACCAGATTATAGTTTGATATCCTTGTTGTACACATCCTGACCGTATTCTACAGATACATGTGCAATCATCCGTTTTACATTCGATGAGCAGTTCACCAGAATCAGGTGGACATCGGGATAATCATTGTGGAATACCCTGAAAATTTCATCTGCAAAAGCCTGACCAATCTCTGTCACCCCTCCAAAATCCAAAATAACCTCAAGAAACCGGTCAAAACGGTTTACAAGGCGCTTTGCCTGAGACCTTGACAGCAGGGCTTCTCCCTCATATTCCATAAGCTTAACAGGAATGCGGGTACGGAAAAAACTGGGCTGGGCATCTGGATCGGAATACTCGTTGAAAATATCTGTAATAGAAACATCTGAAGAACGGTTCATCTCAAAAACCACACAGGTACCGGATCGCATCTGCTTGTCCTCGAAGATGATATCCTCTCCTTTATGCCCCAAGAACCGAAGATTACCAGACATTATGGCAAATCCATCACATATCCTGGAAGTAAAGAAAATTCCTTCGCCGCTGTGTCTTTTTGCATCTGATGTGAACTTTCCCTTTGCCAGTTCCAGGATGGACTGCTTAGGATTGTCCAATCCTAGGTCTTTCTGTATTTTGTTAAATATACCTATTCCATCATCATAAATATAGAACTGCACCTTCTTGGCATCTTTTAGCATAGTTACGGTCATGTTAATGGCCGATGAATGGTCTATGACGTTGTTCACCATCTCGGTAAAACTGTACTGAATGGCCCTCAGCACATTATCCTTGATATCGGAGAGAAGGGGCATGAAGTCCTTGCGCCATATCACATCTTCCTCAAGGCTGTCTGCCAGGGCATAGGATAGTTCCTTTACTGATGCCAGCAGATGATATGCCGGGTATCTTCCTTTTTTAGGAGGTGCGACTATCTTACCGTCAACCAGCTCGTCTATGTATTTTTTTGCTGTTGGCTTTGTTATTCCAAAATGACTGCACAGCAGGCAGACAATATCATTGGGGTGTTTCTCTACATTATCAATGGCAAACTGTTTTATTGTATTTATTATCTCATTGGTAAACTTCACAGCTAATTATACCTGCCTAATAGATAATATAAACAATTATAAAGTATTTGTAAAGTAAAAAATAAAAGTGATGGTACTTTAAAGAAAAGCGGTAGATGACAATATTAAATTTGTATAGTATGAAATTAAATGGAGGAAAAAATGAAAATTACAACTTTTGATCCAATTATTGTATCGCCAAAGGCAGAGGATCTTATTGCTGTCTTTGAGGCACTGGGGTTTGTGAAGAGCCATGCACCTGTCACAGCTACATCCATAGGAGATGTTACCTCAATCCGGATGAAGCACGAGAATGGCTACCATGTGGATATTGCCGATGTCAAGGCAATCCCCGAAGATAGAGTCTACATCAGAATCAATGTGGACAACTTTGACGAAGCCTACGATATTCTGCTTAAGCATGGATACAAGAATAAAATGGGAGAGAATAAAAGTCTGGAGTCAAAGAGTTCCAAAGCTGCTACAATGATTTCTCCTTCCGGCTCTGTAATTGCCCTGGTTCAGCATATTAAGTAATATATCGTCAACAGAAGCTGTAAATAATATATGCATATTTTAGCTAAAAGTTTGACATTTTAGCTAAAATATGATAATCTCTACTAAAACATAAGGAGAATTATCATGCTTGCAGTTTCTGTAGGGGAAGTAAAGAATAAATTATCATATTTCCTTCATCTCATAGAGAGCCAGAAAGAATCCATCCAGATTACAAGGCACGGAAAGCCTATTGCTTTTATAACAGATAAAGAGACTAATGATAAATTTTCTAAACAGGCCTTATTCTCCACCAGTCTTGAGGAATGGCGGAATAAATATAGCCATCTTTTTAGCAATGAAGAAATTGACAGAATATTCGAGAGAGACAGGACAATTGATTCAGATATCAGACATCCAGAGGACTTTGCAATATGAATATTTATCTTCTGGATACAAATATTATCTCCGAACCATCGAAACCGGTGCAGAACAATAAAGTAACCGACAGAATCAAAAAGGATATCGATTTTTCATGTATAAGTTCTATCACTTGGGGTGAGATATTGTCGGGAATAAAGTGTCTGCCTAAGGGTATAAAACGAGAAGCCCTGCAATCCTACTATATAAATCAGGTGCAGAAAGTTTTTGAAATAATACCTTTTGATACCAGTGCAGCAGCTGTATACTCTGATCTGGTGGAAAGATTGAAGGAAAAAGGGACTCCGGCTCCCAAATTTGATACATTAATTGCGGCAACAGCAATAGCAAATAACCTGATATTGGTGACCAGAAATACAACAGATTTTAAAGCAATTTCAGAAATTTCATCCCTAATGCTTGAGAACTGGTTTGAAGAATAATAAAAATATTTACCTGTAGCATTATTTGACACACCTATAGGGATATAGTATGCCTATCTCCTATGAAATGCCTGCTGGAGACCGGGTTTTCCGGAGTCTTTTCTGTGGCAGTTCCAGCAGGCGACTTTTTAGCGGGAGGTGGGGAGGCTATGTTTAAGGTGTTTGATTTATGGTTGTGCAAAAAACAAAAAGGAAGCCGTAGCTTCCTTTTCTCATTTAAGGCTATTTACATTCTTAAGAATGTAAAAGCATTTTGCGGGGTCAAATGACCCCTTGTTAGCAGGTTGACCAGAAAATATAATCAGTATGCTTATAATAATGTTATTTTGCTTTTTTGTCAAATTATTTGTTTTTAAAATTAAAAATGTATGATATTGTAAAAAGGGGAGAATGAAAGAATATTATGAATTGGCGTTTAGGTCTTGATCTTGGAACTAATTCAATTGGTTGGAGTGTCTTTTCCTTAACAGAAGAAAAAGAGATTGATACTTTAGTTGATTTGGGTGTCAGAATTTTTTCTGATGGTAGAGATCCTAAATCTAAAGAACCTTTGGCTGTCGAACGAAGAATTGCCCGTGGCCAAAGAAAACTGATTTATAGGCGAAAACTACGTCGAAAGGCAACTTTTAGACTTTTGCAGAAAAGTGGCCTATTCCCTAATGATAAAGCAAAAGCAAAAGATATCAAATCTTTAAATCCATATGAACTTAGAGTTAAAGCGTTGGATACAAGGTTGGAACCATTTGAATTGGGACGTGTCCTTTTTAATCTTTCTGTACGGCGTGGTTTTAAGAGTAATAGAAAAGACAGTTCGAGAGAAGAAACTAAAGATAAGGAATCAAAAAGTTCAAAATTGACGCAGAAAGATCTTCAGACAAATCTCGATAAGGCAATAAGAGAATCAAATTGTAGAACGTTAGGTGAGTTTCTGTGGAAAAATAGAGAACAAAATGGTGGATTGAGATTTGTTCCAGATAGAATGATTTTTTACCCGACTCGGCAGATGTATGAAGAAGAATTTAATAAAATCAGAGAAGTTCAAGCTCATTTTTATTCAAACATTGATTGGGATTCTATTTTTGAGTCTATATTTAATCAAAGACCATTAAGGCCGCAGGCAAGAGGGTATTGTCAGTATAAACCTACAGAAGAACGAACTTTTAAATCTATGCCTTGTGCACAAAAACTCAGAATTATACAGGATGTTCGTAATCTTCGTTACTATGATGAGAAAGGAAATCTTACATCATTGACCGAAGCTCAGGATAAAGTTCTTCTGGAATTATTAAATTCAAAAGAAAAAATGACATTTGATGCTATAAGAAAAGCTCTTAAAATAGACAGCACATGTACATTTAATCTTGAAGAGAACAGGACTGAATTAAAGGGAAATACAACTGCTGTGAAAATGGCAAATAAAAATCGATTTGGGAGTGCGTGGTATAGTCTTCCTCTTTTTGAGCAGGATACACTCGTTGAAACACTTATTACGGCAGATGATGATGACCAAGTTTTAGATATTCTGAAAAAATATAATCTTTCTGATGAACAGAATAAATCTATTCTGCAATTGATTCTGCCTACTGGAACAACAATGCTTTGCAGAGATGTATCTGAGACATTGGTTGCTATCATGGAAGAAAATTATGATTATTCATATACAATGGCTGTTGAGGCGTTTGGATATAAATATGCTGATCAGACGGTAGAGAAATATGATAATCTTCCGTATTATGGAAAGATTCTTGTCGGTGCCACAATGGGGGCTAGTCCTGATGCTTCAGAAGATTTTCCAGAGAAAAAATATGGAAAAATCAGCAATCCAACTGTTCATGTGGCATTAAATCAGACTAGAGTTGTTGTAAATGAACTTATCAAGGTGTATGGAAGACCCTCTCAAATTTCGGTTGAGCTGTCAAGAGATCTTAAGGCTAGCCGAGAAGCAAAAGCAGCTATACAGAAAAAACAGAACGAAAACAAGAAACGAAACGAAATCTTGAACAAAAATATTACAGATGCATTTAAAATTGAATATCCCAATAGAAATGACCGTCTTAAATTCAGATTATGGGAAGAACTAGGTGAAAATCCTCTTGAACGGAGATGCATTTATTGTGGAAGACAGATTTCTGGTTCTGAACTTTTTACTAAGGAAATAGAAATTGAACATATTTTACCGTTCAGCAGAACACTGTTAGATTCAGAAAATAATCTAACTATAGCACATAGCAGTTGTAATAGTGCAAAAGGCGATAGGTCGCCTTATGAGGCTTTTAGTTCGAACCCTGGAAAATTTATTTGGAAGGAAATTTTAGAAAGGGCAAAAATGCTTAAAAATGTTTCTAAACGGAACAAATTTTTACCTATAGCTATGGAGAGCTTTGAGAAGGATTCCAGTTTTATTGCACGGCAGCTGACTGATAATGCTTATCTTTCCAAGATGGCCCTGCGCTATTTAAAAAGTATTGTTGATAAACCTTCTGATGTCTGGGCAGTAAACGGCGGAATGACTAAGTTGCTCAGGGATAAATGGAAAATAGATTCTATTCTGAAAAAGAAAATAGATGAAAAAGAAATAGAGAAGTTTGGATTAAAAAAAGAACTGTTTGGAGAGTATAGAAAAAATCGACTTGATCATCGTCATCATGCGTTAGATGCTGTCGTTATTGCCATGACAGACCGTTCTTTGGTAAAGGAAATTTCCTCGAAGAATGCAACATCTATGCAGAATAGGATTGTGGTCCCAGAAATATCAAATTACAGCGAAATTAAGGATAAGGTAAAACATATTGTAGTCAGCTTTAAGCCTGATCATGGAGCAGAAGGAAAACTTTCAAAAGCAACCTTGTTGGGAAAAATTAAACGGGAAGAAAGAGTAGAAATTACTGATATAAAAGAAACAGATTTTATTTCAATAAAGAATGAACATGTCCGAAATGATTTCTCTATAAAATTTGAAGAACTTAAAAATTTAAAAGCTGTTATTAAAGCACTAAAGGACATTTATCCCCAGGTTATACTGTTCAGAGAATTTTATGTTGCCCGTGAACTTATTTCTAGCTTTACTAAGCGTAAAGATTTTGATTCAATTGTTGATCCGAAGATTAAGGAACAGTTATTGCATTTTATAGGTTCTGCACCAGAAAAAGAAATCAAGAATCTTATTCCTGAATTCTCCAAGCAGACAGGAATTAGAAAAGTTAGATGTTTTAATAGAATGCAGACCCCTATTGAGATTAAAGGAGAAATCCCAAGATATCTTTCCCCAGAGGACTATTTTGCCGCAACTATTTGGCAAATACCACCTAAAAAAGTTGATTCTAAACCAACTTATGAAGCACAGTATATCAGACGTGATCAGCTTGATAAAAATAATAGGCCAAAGAAAGAGTTGTTGGATTGCTGGAAACAAGAACATCATCCTTCTGCTAAAATGGTGTGTGTGCTTCATAAAGATGATTATCTGGAATTCAGCGACGGTGGTGATTTATATAAATGTCGAGTTGCTGGATTCTCTGCTACAAATAATGGAATAGATATCCGTCCTATTTATGCTGTAAATGATTGTGCAGACTGGCTTTTGACAACACAGGAAGATATGACTGAAAAATGCTGGAAACCACAGAAGAGGCAGAACTTTGTTGCTGTGAATGTTCTTTTTGGGAAGAAGATGGCTAGACAGATTACAGTTAATCCTATTGGGAGAGTTTTTAGGAAAAAATAGAGTTTTTGATTCAGTATGCCGATAAATAGGTATGCTGAATAAAGTACTTGAGGTCTTTGAAGAAAACCGTTATCTCTCTTTACGACGAGGTTTTGTCATAATCCAACAGGCTAATATCATTCTTGCCTCAGTCCCTTTAGACAATATTGCAGTACTTTTACTTACTGCTCAAAGTGTTACTCTGACGAAGAATGTGATAAATGCATTAGTTGAGAAAGGCTGTATCATTGTTTCCTGTGGTAGGAACTATGTTCCTGTAAGTATGACAGCACCAATTGCTTCTCATTATCTTTTTTCTAAGAATATTAAAAATCAGATAAGTGCTTCATTACCCTTAAAGAAAAGGATATGGCAACAAATTGTCATGAAGAAAATACAAAATCAAGCGTTATCCCTTTGCTTTTGTGGCATGGAGGAAGATGCAAAAAAGGTCAATAAAATTGCTTCTCTTGTTAAATCTGGAGATGTAGATAACAGAGAAGCCTATGCTGCAAGACTTTACTGGAAATTATTATTTGGCGACTCTTTTATTCGTGACAAGGACGGAGATGGGATTAATGCATTATTGAACTATGGGTATGCAATAATGCGAGCTGCTATGGCTAGGGCAATATGTTCTGCAGGGCTTATTCCTTCTTTGGGAATACATCATGATAATAATGTAAATCAATTTTGTCTGGCTGACGATTTTTTTGAAATATATAGACCTGTGATTGATTGTATAGTCTATAAATTGTGGCGTTCTAATGAAATAGAACTTAATTCAAAGACAAAAAAAATATTCGCAGAATCAATTAAAATTCATGTATGGACTAACGAAGGTGATACACCGATTTTTCAAAGTATGCACTATTTAATTTCTTCTTATATTCGTTCACTGGAACAAAAGAAGATGGTGATAGAACTACCAGAATGGAAAGGAAATGGGAATGGAATTACCATCATTGAATAGGTATGAATTATTGTGGATGATAGTGTTATTTGATCTTCCTGTTATAGAAAAGGAAGAACGCAAAGCTGCAACAGATTTCAGAAATTTTTTATTGGATCATGGGTTTTCAATGATTCAGTATTCAATTTATACAAAATTGTTTTCAGGAAAAGATGCCTGTGGGAAGTATTATACTTTGATAGAAAAAAACTTGCCCAAAGAGGGGAAAGTCGATATATTAACTATAACAGATAAGCAATATGGAAATATTATCAGTTATAATGCACATAAAAAAACAGAAAAAAAAGAACCAGAACAACTCCTATTGTTCTAACAATGCTTTAAAAATAATACGCTGGATTTCTGATAACTCTTTGTATCTTAATAAGTTATCTCCAGCGTATTATAACTGATTACATTTCCCGGTCAACCTGCAACTGATAACTGCAGAAAATCTGGCTTTAGTTTATTATAACTGATTACATTTCCCGGTCAACCTGCAACTAACCCAAAATATGAAGATTATAATAGCACATTATAACTGATTACATTTCCCGGTCAACCTGCAACCTATAATGAAGAATTGAAAAACAATGTCCAATTATAACTGATTACATTTCCCGGTCAACCTGCAACCTCTGTCCGCAGGGTCTGGGTGTGTGGTGGATTATAACTGATTACATTTCCCGGTCAACCTGCAACTGGTTCTAGTCCGGGTAGTTATGTTCCTCTATTATAACTGATTACATTTCCCGGTCAACCTGCAACTGG
>JAFSOR010000015.1 GCA_017446885.1 Spirochaetia bacterium
TAAGAAGAAAGCTTTTCGGGAGGAGTGAATGGCTTACTGCTTCTGAATTCCATTGGAGGTATATATTTTGTGTGTCCGTCATTGAGACTCGCAAGAAATTCAGACATCAAGGTATGGAAAGCAGACGGGTCTTCAATATTCAACACTCTCTTCAGATTCTTGTAATACTGCTCATCCCAATCAAATGACAAGCGGTCAAAGTATGGAAACACATCTTTTGCAGTACTCCAGACTGCCGAGAGATCATAAACCATGTCTGCTTTCTTCATTATTTCTCCTTTATACCTTTAACATCAGAACTACCGTCTCCACATGCCTCGGAGCCTCGACGTTGATGTCTACTATTTCTTGTCACATTTTAACCCACCAAATCATACCTGCGCCAGTAAGTGGGAACTTGTCCACTGATCGATGCCTGTTCGCAAAATCGCGTCCAGGAGCATATCAACTGGTTTTGGGCACATGCCCGTTATCGGGAACATGTCAATAAGCTGGAATTGTTAGCACTCTGTCTTATTGCACCGGAGGCATAAAGCATAAAATGCAATCGCCAGAAACTGTGATACCACAGACACAGTGACAAGATACACAGGATTCAAATCATACAGGGCACCGAGAAGCCAACTGCCCAGAAACCACGCAATACCAAATCCTGTCTCAAATATTCCGAAACCGGTGCTTCGCATGGAACGCGGGACGATTCCGCTGACAGCTGCTTTCATAATACTTTCCTGCGCACCCATTCCAATCCCCCACAGAATTATCCCAGCTCCGATCAACCAGGCATTTCCAGTCATAAAAACAAAACATGAGAAGAATGTGCTGCATAGTGTGGAAATGATCAGAGCCTTCAGCCCGACCTTATCATAAAGCCAGCCAAAGAATAGTGCAGCAAAGGCATCCACAGCCATTGCCCCAGCATATAGCAGGCTGAGCATGGATTCATTAAATGCTCCGGTATTAGCCGAATGAAGAGTGATCAGGGTGAAGTCTGCAAAGCCAAAAGCAAAAAAGCAGATGGCCGCCATGAACAGAACAAATGACTTCCTGAATTCAAAGCTTGCCGGTTTATCTTCCTGCTTTTCAAAGATCTCCGGATCAGGGTATCTTATCTTTGCTGTCAAAACAAGAGCTATGGTGATCATTGCAGGAACAAGCAGTATCGCAAAAGAGATCCTATATGTTGTAAAAAGGTCGTCTGTACCTTTTACAAGAGCTGTTACAAAAAGCAGTACCGGTCCGAGAAACGCGCCAAGCTGATCCAGAAACTCCTGATAGGCAAAGCCTTTTCCGGTTCCGATCTCGCTTGCCGCAAAGCTTACCAATGTGTTTTTGGCAGGCTTTTTTATCGCTTTTCCGATACGCTCCAGGATCACAAGACCGCAGGCCCAAATCCAGCCATGTTCAGGTACGAGTGCCAGTGCAGGAATCGCCAGAACCTGTATTACATAGCCTGTGATAACAAATGTCCAGTATTTCTTCGTTTTATCTGCTATAAATCCGGATATGAGCCTTAGTGAATACCCGCACAATTCTCCTATACCGGACACAAATCCGATGGTTGCAGCGGATGCCCCTGCGAGGTTCAGATATTCGCCCAATATGCTTCTGGCGCCTTCATGAGTCATGTCCGAAAACAGACTTACGATTCCCATCA
>JAFSOR010000016.1 GCA_017446885.1 Spirochaetia bacterium
GAATACCGAGCCTGGCTCATAGGTATAAGTTTCTGGCCTATTATCGCCTGTTCCACCCAAGTCCACGCTGGCAATGATGTCGCCGGTCTTTGCATCAGCCACCAGTGTCATTACGCCTTCCAGCGGCTCATACTGCTCCATGATTTCCTCAGACACCTGCTGTATAGCGGTCTGGATTTTATCCTCTGCTTTGCAGGAACAGAAAGCGAGGGCGAGAAGGAGGAATAAAAGCAAGATAAACTTGGCGTTTTTCATAATATGTCTAATTACAATCCAAGCCAATTAGATGGGAATGTAGGTGCCACCTGCTGGATGTTTTCTCCCTTTACATTCTGGAAAGAGAGAAGCTTTGTCTTATAAGACCACTGCAGGATAATTATGTCCCCAGCCTTGACATCAGCCAGCTCTGTAAATTTTATAGTCGTCCGTTTATATGGATAGAACGGGGTTCCATCTGGATGGGTCTGTCCGGTGTACACAGGACAGAGAATTGTAAGCTCTATAGGCTTTCCATCCAGCGGTACATAGACTGGGTTAACATAGGTCTTTTTATCAGGAATATTGTGATTTCCGCTGGGGATAATCTTTGCGCCGGTAGCCACGCCGTTCACATGGGTAACAAATATATCCCCTACTACGCCATCACTGGAAAGATTCAGTGTGATAGTGTTTTCCCCAGGCTCTCCAGCAGGCTTGGCAGTATAGCAAGCCGCAAGGAAAAGCATACAAAGCACACAGATGACAAATAATTTGAAAATTTTCATAAAATGCTCCTTTTTTTATGGAGAAATTATACTATTCTGTTTAAAAAAAGAGGTCGAAAAATAGGCGACCTTTACTTCTTTTTCTCTTTTTCATAGAAAGAAAGTGTTTTACCTGTCTTCTCAAACAGTTCTCTTTCTATTTTTTTTATGTCATATTCCTGCTTTTTGATATATTTTTTGATTATTCTGTCAAACTCTTCATCCTGGACAAAAGCATAACCAGCGCTGGACAAAAGATCCTCCGCCTCTGCCAAAGTAAGGTTCATCCCGATTATAAGGGAGAAAACCTTCTCTTTCCTAGGATGATAGCTTGGCTTTTTATTATTCTTTATCTTTGAAAAAGTTCTCTTATCCATATTGCATTGCTTATAGATAAGAGATTCTTTGCGAAGGCCTCCTTCAGTAAATCTTTCGATATATTCATTCAGCCTGTCATGAAAAGACATCCTTTTAAGATAAGAACTGCAGGGAAGCCCTTTTAAATCAACCCTGGCACCTGCTTTTTCCAATATTGCGGCAATCTCTGTCCTGTCCTTACCGTCTACGAGGGGCAGGAAAACAGAAAGGCGATAAGCGGTCCAACCCGAAGCATTCATGCCATCTACATCAGCACCATGCTTAAGAAGCAGTTCAATCAGTTCTTTATTGTTTTTAATCACAGCAATCATAAGGGGCGAAAACCCTTTAGGAGAAATATCGTTGGGGGTAGTTCCAGCCTTCAGCAGAAACATAATCCAATCTAAATCTTCCTTGGCCACAGCACTCATCAATGGAGACCAGCCTGTCTGCAATACATTTTCCTGGGTTGATGATATTAAGTTCTGCATCTTTTGCATAACCGAGATAGTCTCGCCATCTCCTGCAACCTTCCGCCAGGGGTCAAGAATTTTAGTCAGGCTGACAAAAACAGGAGTTTTTCCAGGTCTATAATAATTAAGTATATTTGCTCCATTGCTCAGAGTCAGGGAGAAAGTTACCCCAAGTTCAACCATCTTGTCCTTGACTACATCTGCAAGGACTGGATTGGGCTGGAAATCATAAAACCGCACATGCCGACAGCCCAGCAACCCAAGTTTATGGTTCATTACGCTGATATTATTAGTCATAAAGTAGTTATAGGTTTTACCATTTATGTCTATCTTGACACTAGGGAAAACCAGAAGGGTCTTGATTTTATCTGACATGTTTTTCACTCATCTTCGTCTGTCTTCAACGAGAAATAAAAAGCTCCTTTCTCTTTTGTATAATAGTTTATCAGATGCACTCTTGTACTCTTTGCAATGGACCAGCATACTCCCAGTTCAATCATCTTAAGCCGTACACTGTGGGCAAGGGCTGGATTTGGTTCGAATTCTGAGAAAGAAGGCATCTTGAACCCATATCTTTCCAGTTCTTCCTTTAGGGCTTTCTTGCTGTCTGTCATGAAATATTTGAATTCTTCACAAACAATAGTATAAGGAATCGGTTTTTTATCCTTTAAATAATAAATAGGAACTGGTGCCTTCCAGGGTTCATCATCCACCAGCCCTGGATCTAAAAACTTAATTTCTGGGATCATCACTGGAACATCATCGAAAATATGCTCTGCCATTTTGTCACCTCCAAAGAAAATATACTACATTATGTGTCTCATATAATGACACACTCAATTCTCCACAATCCGGATTATTGTCCCGCAGGTGCCACAGCGGTAAATACAGATCATTCCACGGCTTCCAACCTCATATCCTACATAATACAGTACCCCGCCACATATTGCGCCTTCTACCTCGTAATGCGAGCAACCAATGTGTTCGAACATCTTTTTCTCCTTATAGGGGAAATATAATGCATTTGGTCGAAAAAAAAGTCGCCAAACAGGCGACTTTATGTGGGGAATGGGATGAAATGCCTATTTATAATTTTTCCACTCTGGTGAATTAACTATCATTTCTCTTATAATTTTTTGTCTCGTTTTAGAATCTGTATTTTTCTCTTTATCCAAATAAACTGATTTATATGTTTCAAAATCTATTATCTTTTTTGCAATTATTCTTGCTTCTAATGTTATAGGTATATTATGTTTTTGCAAAAACGCAATATTTTCAGCATTTTTCTCAATATCATCATTAATAATAATATTTATATCCAGCTTCCTTTGATAATTTATATCACCTTTACTGACTATATTTCCAAAAGGATCTACAACATGAAACGTTTTATTTGCTTCACCTACTCTTTGTATATCTGCTTCATCAGCTGCATTAATTTTTGCAAGGTTTTCTGCAGAAAGCGCCTCATTATTTTCTTTCCTTAAATTATTAGATAGTTCACCACGGGAAAGCCGTATAAGCCAATCAGCATATTTAGAAGCACCGTCTTTATACCATTGAGAGCAAATATAATACTTATAATTCTTTGGAACCCAATATCTGGGACGACCATATTCATCATATTTACCTTCTTCTAATAATCTCAAAAGTGTATATTTAGCAATACCACCATTGGGATATTCGAAACGAATAGAAAAGGTATTATAACAATATTCTTTATCAGTTAACAGGCGATGTAATTCTTGCATAGGAATATATTTAATTATCCTAGGTAGTGTCTCTCTAACATGTTTTCCAATTTTTTCTCCTTGCCGAGGATATAAATTAATTCGTTCTCCACCTATTTTAACACTTGTAATCTCTTCTGTTTCATTAATTGTAAAAATATTATTATCAAAAACGATTTTTTTGTTGTCATTTTTATTATATAAATCTTCGTTATCTGATTCTGGAAATAATTCTGAATAAATCAACTTTATATATTGATCAGATTTTACAGCAGACACAGGAATACGACTACACAAAAGCAACCCATTTAAATTTTTAGCCCTACTCAAAGCAACATAAACCTGCCCAGAAGCCCATGCATCATCTGCATCAATTGCAACTTTATCTAGGGTTAATCCTTGAGATTTATGAATTGTTACAGCCCAGCCCAAGGCCAGAGGGATTTGGGAAAATGTTCCTATTATTATCTGCTTTATGGTTTTTGATTCTTCATCCCATAAGTAACGCAAGCTTTGCCATGTTTCTCTAAGAAGCCGGAATATACTCCCTTTTATTTCAACATCAACATAATCGTCATCAAAATCAACAACCTTTCCCATATCTCCATTGACAAGATTTTGAGTATAAATATTTTTAGTTACCATAACTTTTGCACCGATACATAACTCTAAGTTTCTGGGTGTTAGAAAATGTCTAAAATCAAATTTCCCGTCTTCATGTCCTTCAAATATTTCTACTTTTGCATTATTCTGTTTAAGGTTATTCAGTTTCTTTCTGTTAAACTCTTCTGCATCATCATTTTTTGTAACAAGAAACAAACATTCCTCGGGGATGCTTTTTGTACCAAGCCGAGTCTCAATAAAGCAATGTTCATTTATAAAATTAAGATCATGAGTATAACCATTCTGGCATTTTCGTATTCTATTCAACATATGAATAAAAACCTCATCATCTTTTTGGCGATATATTTTTTTTAACTGTACTGCTTGTACATCTATTGTTTTAAATACTTTTGCGGCAAAAAAGAATGAGTTATCCCACTGTGATATAAATTTCTTTGCTTCTTTATCTTTTTCGTCAACGACTGGAGGAAGCTGAAAACAATCACCAATCAGTAATATTTGTTTTCCGCCAAAGGGCTTTGTTTTATCACACCATAATCGTAATGCATAATCAATATTATCAAGCAACCATGCTGGCACCATAGATATTTCATCAATTATTATCAAATCAGTATGATCTAAAACAGGGTTCTTCTTTTTTTCCGATATTTTTTTTGCATCAACAATACCAAACCCGAAATTAAAAAAAGTGTGTATTGTTTGACCTCCAATATTTGTTGCTGCAACACCGGTTGGCGCAAGTACGACACAGTTTTTGCCAGTATCTTTTTTAAGATTATTTTTTAAATATTTTATAAATGTTGATTTTCCGGTTCCTGCACCACCTGTTAGAAAAACAGCTTGAACATTTTGCTTTATGTATTCATAAGTTTTTTTTAACTCGCTATTTTTATTAATATCATAGTCATATGGTAACTTGTCTTCCTTTATTAAAACACTATTAGTAATTTTTGATAATTCAATTGCTTTCTGTGATAGTTCCGCAAAATTCATTATTTATCTCCTTTTTATACCCTTTTAAAAATAATTTTATATTCATTACTGTTATCTGTCTCCTCTTCCAAATCCTTCTCCACCGCCTCGGCAGCCTCCCGCAGGTCCTTGTTCTGGACTGTGGTGCGGAACTTATTGGCAAACCGGTGGGATTCATCCCGCACATTCTGCAGTATCTTAAGGACTTCGGAAGTGCGGGGCAGCACTATGGGGTCCTTCTCCCCGGGCAGGTAAATCTCCTCGTTCTTCTCTGCCAGTCCTGCAACCGGGATGTGACTCATATCCAAGGCTTTGAGTATGTGCACTGCCACATTCAGCTGCCCCTTGCCTCCATCCACCAGAATCAGGTCTGGCTCAGGCAGCTTGTCGTTCTGCACCCGGGAGTATCGCCGGGCTATGACCTCGCGCATGGACTGGTAGTCGTCTATCTCGCCGCTTTCCAGCGTCTTTATATGGAATGTGCGATACTGGCTCTTGTCGGGTTTGCCGTTGAAAAACGAGACCATAGAGGCCACAGTTGCAGTGCCGGCGGTATGGGATATATCAAAGCCCTCGATGCGGCGTGGTACGGCTGGCAGATGCAGTATCTTCTTAAGGTCCTCGAGGGCTTCCTTAAGGTTCAGAGCCCGGTTCTTCTTGTACAGCTCCATGCGGCAGTTCTCCGATGCCATGTTGACTATGGCTGTATCCCGCTCCTTCTCTGGCAGGGCAATAGGAATATCAGGAAAGCTCATATCGGCAAAATACTGTCTAATATGCTCAGTCTCGGGCATGACATTGGTAAAAATCTCTGCAGGGAGGGCAGAAAGGCCCATAGAGACGTTTTTAAAGTTGGAATAGTATTGGATAAAGAACTGGGTTGCCGCCTCCTCTGCAGAGGCCACCTCGGAGATGTACACCGATTTGCCGGAAAGCTTGCCACCCCTCATCTGCAGCACTACAAAAGCGGTGTAGATGCCGTCGCTCTCCGATGCTATGTAATCCCGGCTCTCCAGATTGAAGTCCTGAACCTTCTGCTCTGTCACCAGCTCATTTACAGCCATTATAAAGTCCCGGCTCTCAGCCGCCTTCTCGTACTCACGGTTACGGGCATACTCGTGCATCTGCTTGGTCAGCTCCAGCACCAGCGTCTTGGTGTTGCCGGCCAGAAGTGTCTTGACCTTGCGTATATAACCTGAGTATTCCTTCTTGTCGGCCTTGCCGCAGCATGGGGCCAGACAGCTTCCGATATGGTAGTACAGGCATGGCGTCTTGCGCGGTTTAAGAAGACCTTTGCACTTGCGCAAGGGGAACTTTTTCTTTACAAGCTCAAGGTATGTCTCAAGCACTTCCACGCTCGGGTATGGGCCAAAGTAGGAAGCTCCGTCCTCGTATATGTAGCGGGTCTTGAATACGGCCGGGAAAGGCTCGTTTGTAATCTTGATTACAGGGTAGGTCTTTCCATCCTTAAGGTTGATGTTGTACTTGGGCATGTACTTTTTTATCAGGTTGTTCTCCAGTACCAGCGCCTCGTACTCTGTCTTGGTGATGATGTACTCGATATCCTCTATCTTGCTTACAAGGTGTGTGGTCTTGATATCTTTATTGCCGGAGAAGTACGAAGAGACTCTGCGGAAAAGGTTCTTGGCCTTGCCCACATAAATCACCTTGCCGGCGTTGCGCATTATGTAGACGCCTGGGGACTGAGGAGCATATTCCAGGAAAGAGACCCGTTTCATACTTTTATAATAATAAAAAAGCCCCTGCATTTCTACAGGGGCCCGATAATAAACATTTTTGAAATGTCAATTATTTTTTCTTGGCTGGAGCTTTCTTAGCAGCTACTTTCTTTGCAGGTGCAGCTTTTTTTGCTGGAGCAGCTTTCTTTGCAGCCTTTTTTGCAGGTGCTTTCTTAGCTGGAGCTTTTTTAGCTGGTGCAGCAGCCTTCTGGTCTACAGGAACCTTGCATCCGCAAGCCTTCAGGGCAGCCTTGAGCTCTTTCATAGCAGCTTTAACGTCTGCTGGTGTGTTAGCTCCCAGGTTGCAGAGTCTGAATGTAGGCAGGTTTCCGATCTTTCCAGGATAGATTGTGATTCCCTCTTTGAACAGGTAGTCATGAACTTTCTTGAAGTCGAACTTTGGATCTTCTGGGTACTTGATTGCAATTACGAGACCTGTTGTGATCTTTGGATCCAGGAGCTCTTTGAGTCCCATTGCCTTAGCTTCGTCTCTGATGATCTTTGTGATGTCCATGAATCTCTTGTACTTAGCTTTCTCGCCCTCTGCAAAGTGCTCTTTAAGAGCCTGCTCCATTGAGTAGATAATCTGTACAGGAGGTGTGAAGTTCATCTCGCCGTGCTGCTTGAAGTAGTCGTACTGTCTCCACAGGTTGCAGTAGTAGCTTCTTGGCTTGTAGTTCTTTGTCTTCTCAATCTCAGACTTCTTTCCGATAAGGAATGAGCAGCCTGTGAATGCGTTGATACCTTTCTGGCTGGATGCCATACAGAAGTCGATGTTGTCCTTGTATACGTCGATTGGGATGATTCCCAGTGTTGATGTGGTGTCGGAGATGAAGATCTTTCCGTACTTGTGAGCGATTGCACCAACCTCTCTGATTGGGTTGCAGAGACCTGTTCCTGTCTCCTGGTGTGCCATGTAAACAGCAGCTACATCGTCTTTGTTCTTTGCCAGTGTCTCTTCAACCTTCTTGAGGTCTGGGAGCTGGAGAATGTCGAATGCGCAGTTTACAACAGGAATTCTGTAGTACTGTGCAGCCTGCATAGCTCTGTCGTTGTAGAAACCGTTGTTGACAATCATGATTTTCTTGCCGTCCGGAATAAGAGAGCCTACTGCAACGTCGATACAAATGGAGCCGGAACCAGCGAAGAGTGTTGCAACATAGTCGTTCTTCTTTCCGTGAACGATCTTTACAAGGTCTTCTGCAACTTTTCTTGTAATAGCTGCGAAGGAACCTTCTCTGTGGCAGATATCGTCCTGAAGCAGGGACTTCTTAACAGTTGCTGTTGTTGTTGAAGGACCTGGGTTCAGAAGGATTGTCTTTTTCAGAGTTTTCTGAATTTTAACGTCTTTTAATTTCATAAAATTTCTCTCCTATGCTTACACATTAAACTATATTTTTATCTGTGTCCATATATGTAAGCACAGTTCCTATATTCTTTTCTTCTGCAATTTTGATAAGTCTCTGGCAAAGTGCGATGTCATGGATAGCAAGTCCGTAGTTGTGGTCAAGGATAGTTTCGTCATCACTTTCTCTTCCAGGTTTCTTGCCGCTGATAATCTCGCCAAGCTGTGCATATGGGTCTGGGAGCTCGCTATAATAGCCGTGGTCATCGATATTTGACTCTCTGAACTGACCCCAGTCATCCACGATGAACTTGTCTGCCTTGAACGGATAATCCTTTGTCCAGCCGCTGGAGTGAACAGGCATTACCAGTGCACCTTTCTTAACCCATTCTCTGTTGAATACAGGCTCTGTAATTTTTCCGGTACAGGTAATTACGATGTCGGAATCTCTGATTGCTGCCTCGGCTGTCGGCTCGACAATAACGTTAAGCTTTGCTCTTTCCTTGACATACTGGGTGAAAGACTCAACCATCTTCGGGTTCACATCAAATACTTTTACTGTGTCCAGTGTAGGAATAACCTTCTGGATATTTGCGGCATGAACTCTTCCCTGAATTCCTGTTCCGATTATTGTGAAAACTTTTGCATTCTTAGGAGCAAGATGCTTTGCAGCAGCCGCAGATACAGCACCGGTTCTTATTCCAGTAGTCCATGCGCAGTCAAGGATTGCTGTAGGGAATCCCTCTTTGTCGTCGTTCAGGACTGTGAGTCCGGTGATACCAGGAAGTCCTTTGGCCGCATTTGCAGAGAATCCGCTTACCCATTTAATTCCGGCTGCATGGATACGTGGCAGGTAACCAGGCATTGCATGGAAGAAAGAAATGGGGTCTGGGTGAATTGCTGGTTTTTTCGGGTTTACATAGAAACCTTCTGAATGTTCTGTCAATACTTTTTCTACAACTTCCACAACTGTCTCGAAGCTGACATTCATCGAAAGAATATCTTCGTGCGAAAGATATCTAAGCATTTTTTTCATTTTTTATCTCCTTTTATCTCAGTCCACCATCTTCTTTGGCTCTGGTGGGATATAGTTTTTAGGGTTCTTCTTATAGATCCACTGCATAGCGAACATAAGGCCTATAAGACCGATGCCGAACCAGTCTGAAAGTGTTCCAGGCTTGATTGCAAGACATGCTCCGGCGCAGATAAGGAACCGCTCCACCAGGAACATCTTTCTGCGTATGAAGCCGGCCATACCGATAGCAAAGCTCAGGGCTCCGATACATGCTGTCAGGATTGTGATGAAAATCTTGAATGTGAACGGCTGTGTTCCTATAAGGAGCGATGTGTTGAATACAAAGATGTATGGAACTATGTATGCAACAGCTGCCAGCCGGACTGCATTGAATGCGGTAGGCCAGAATGCTGCTCCTGCGATTGCAGATGCGGTATAGGATGTGATAGCAACCGGTGGTGTAAGCTCTGACATGATACCGAAGTAGAAGCAGAACAGGTGTGCTGCCAGCGGCATAACTCCTACCTTGACCATGATAGGAACTGTCATGATTGTCATAAGGATGTAGTTGGCTGTTGTAGGAACACCCATTCCCAGAATCAGACAAAGAACCATGGTAAGTACCAGTGTCAGTACAAAGTTGTTCTGAGACAGAGCTGTAAGCAGTGCTGTAAGGGCTGGTGTAAGTCCGGTAAGTCCCGCTGTACCTACTACAAATCCTGCTGCAGCACATGGGATTGCAACAACGGTAAGAGTCTGTCCTGCGCTTGAGAAGATGCCCCAGAGGCTCTTAAGGTTAAGGCGTGTCTTCTTGTCAATCATGCTCAGAACTACTGCTGTTATGAATGCTGCAAAAGGAGCATACAGGGCAGAGAAGCCCAGGATAAGCAGGGTAACCAGGATGATAACAGGGAGGAACAGGTAGCACTTGCGTGCAGCCTCGCCCTTCCACTTTGGAAGCTCAGACTTAGGAAGTCCGATAGCACCTATCTTGTGGGCCTCGAAGTGAATCATGGTGAATACCGATACATAGTAGAGTGCTGCCGGCAGTGCGGCTGCCACTACGATTGAGAGGTAGCTTACACCCAGGTACTCTGCCATGATGAATGCGGCTGAGCCCATTACAGGAGGGGTAATCTGCCCACCCAGAGAAGAAGCTGCTTCGGTAGCTCCTGCAAGGGCTGCAGGAATACCAGTCTTCTTCATAAGAGGAATTGTGATTACACCTGTGGTCGCAACGTTTGATGTGGAAGAACCGGAGAGCATGGCGAACATGGAAGATGCCACTACGGCCATCTTTGCAGGGCCGCCGACCATGGAACCGAACACACCCTTTGCTATCTTGAGCAGAAGGTCTGCAAGACCTGTTGCATGCAGTGCTGCTCCGAAGAGCAGGAACATTGCGATATATGTGGAAGAAACTCCGATAGGTGTTGACCAGATACCTACGTCTGTAAGGTAGAAGTGACGCATTATCATGGAAACCTTGAATCCAGGGTGCCACAATACGCCGCCGCAAAGGTAGCCGAACTTGCAGTAAAGAATCATGATTATGCCGATTGTCATAAGGACACGGCCTATTGAACGTCTGGTTGCCTCAAGTATACATATGAGCAGCCATACGCCCATGATCTGGTCTATCAGGTATACATTTCCCTGTCTCATCACAATCTCGTTCGTAAAGAGAGTGATGTACCAGCAGCTCATTATGCTGAGTGCTATGAACAGGTAGTCGTACCAATAGACCTTTGTCTCAACTTCTTCGTTTCTTTTTATTCTCGATTTTTTAGTAAGCCTGTATGCAATTATGCCCAGGATCAGAATCACCAGAGCATATGCCGCATGGACAGGTGCCGGTGCTGTGATTTTTTTTACATAGAAAGTCAGGAAAATTGTTATAAATGCTCCAAGGCCCAGGAAAATGAATGGACCGTAGGGCTCTTTCTTTGCCCCTGAGTTTCTGTTTGCGGAGAACTTCCACATACAGATGCTCAGAGCGAAGGAAAGGTGAACGCTTCTCTGGATCATGGCAGTGAACAGACCGGCAAAGGCTGTGTACAGGTGGAACAGTCCGAACAGTCCTGCTGCGATAATCAGAATGGTGGTGTCGCGCTTTCCTAAAGTTCTGTATCCAGTAATCTGCTTCTCAAGCTTGTCAGACTTCTCCTGGATGAACTTCATTTCTTGTTCGACAGTCATTTTTGAACTATCACTCATAAAAGCTCCTTCATGTTGTGTGATAAAAAAATGCTGCCCCGCTTACGCAGAGCAGCACATATCACTGCTCTTGATCAGCAGTCGAGT
Source organism: Spirochaetia bacterium (assembly GCA_017446885.1). GTDB lineage: Bacteria > Spirochaetota > Spirochaetia > CADAEX01 > CADAEX01 > CADAEX01. The sequence continues at coordinate 11,303 of JAFSOR010000016.1, forward strand.
GGATAATCTTTTCTCACAATAGCGGCATGAACCATCTGTGTGAGTGTAAGAATATCGAATACAGGCTTGTTAATAAGCTTCTGTATATCCCGTGCAAAAGGCGGGAGGTCTGTGCACTCTATGAGAAGGGCTCCCATGTCGGGGTTTTCCTCGTAGAGCTTGCCGACTTCGTACAGAACATCCTTGCGGAGTACATCCATATTCAGGTCTGTTCTGACACGGTCAATAATTACATCCCTGAACTCGTCGTGCTGGATCATTCCGGCAATACACACAGGGACATTCTCGCCATGCACTATCTTCAAATAATCTGGTGTGAAGCTTCCCTTGTCAGCAACAAGGATTCCCAGCTTGCGGCCACCGATCATCTGGGAGATGAGTGGAACCTGCATTACGCTGGAAATATAAACAGGGACATTGACTTCGGCTGCAATCTTATCCTGGAGCAGAGCCATAAAGCCGCAGCTTCCAGTGATAGCCTTTACACCCATAGCTTCCAGCTCTTTTGCAGCTGCGATAAACCGCGGCAGAAGATCTGCACATTTATCCCGCACTACAACAGCCGGAGTTGCTCCGTCAATCACCTTGAAAACAACAGGGAAGTCAAATGTATGGTGGTTCTTGATATGACCCGGAACCTTATAATAGTAAGATTCGAGGCACATAATTCCAATTTCAGCACCATAGGTGTTAGGTCCGCCTTTTAAAATCATAGTATCTTCCTTATTTGATAAGACCTTTGTCCTTGAAGAACTTCTCTGCGCCTGGGTGCCATGGAATTACACCGCGCATCTTAACCATGTTCTCCGGGGTGATATACTTTGTCATGCCGTGTACAGCCTGAATTTCGTCAATTCCCTTGACCATACAATCCAGCATGTTGTAAACATAGTCTGCGGAAAGGTCTGGAAGTGCTGCGAAGATAGATCCTGTTGTGATAAGCTGAACATCCTCGTCAACGCCATTGTATGTTCCAGCCTTCATAGTTTCAGTTCCATATGCTGGATAGAGTTTCAGGAATTCAGGAATCTCTTTTGCAGGATCTTTGAATCCAAGGATTCTTACAGGGCGGGCAGATGCGAGCTCGATGATAGATCCAGATGGCCATGCTGTTGCATATCCTGCCATATCAAGCTGCTTATCCTGCATACCGGTAACACGCTCTGTATGTGTAAGAGGTCTCCAGTCTACATCCTTAATCTCCATTCCGTAGAATTTAAGGATTGCCTCATACTGCAGAAGGTCTCCGGAACCAGCAGCGCCCGGGGAGATTTTCTTTCCCCTAAGGTCTGCGAATGACTTGATGTCGCTGTCTTTCCATACAGCAGCCTGCATTCCTGTAGGGAACAGGTTACATACGAAGCTTACATCGTGCCATTCACCTTCTTTTGCGAAGTTTCCTTTTCCGTTGTATGCGTCATCGATGATTACAGTGTTGATCATACCAAGCTGGTACTCTCTCTGCTTCATAAGACGGATGTTCTCTCCAGAACCACCGGATGCCTGAACTGTAAGAACATAGTCTGAATACTTTCTAATCTGGTTTGATACAGCAGCTGCTACAGGGTACCAGCTTCCTGTCATTCCAGATGTTCCGATCAATGCACCTTTCTCAGCTGCATTGCTTGTCTGCTCTGCTGCACCAGTTGCGAAAACCAGGCTGCTTACCAAGCAAATCATCATTGCGATTAACAAATACTTTTTCATATTTCCTCCATTGATTGATTAATTTCATTTAGAGGCGGCTATGAAAGGTTGTCAAATTTTTGTTAAAAATTTCACATTATAATAGTTTTGCTTTATCTACATCATTTATTTTCTTTATATATAAGTTGTATTTCAGTAGTTTTATAACTGAAATATTTTTTCTATGTTATTTTTATAGTGTATGAAGAAGCTGAACCTTCACCACCTTTATCTTTTTTATTACATCGCAAAGTACAGGTCCATAACCAAGGCGGCCAACTTCCTGGAAATAAGCCAGCCGGCAGTTAGCCTTCAGATAAAGAACTTTCAGAAAGAATGCGGTGTCCAGCTTTTAGATATAGTGGACAAGAAGATTTACCTGACCCCTGTTGGGAAATCCCTCTACTTTAAATGCGAGGAACTTTTTGCCCTTAAAGAGGATGCAGAAGAGATAATTATGGGCAACAAAGAGAATGCCAATGAGATGATAAGCATATGCACCACCCATCCCTTCGGCGATTACTATATGGGCAGTTTCCTTCCTTCTCTTATAAACAAATTTCAGGATAACCTGCGACTCTCCATAACCACCGACAGCTCAGACTTTATCCTGGAAAAAACCCTGGAGCTGGAAACAGACCTGGGAATAGTAGGAAAGACTGTAAAACACCCAAAACTGGTCATAAAGCCCCTTTTGCGAGAATCGCTGCACCTTATATGCAACCCGAATCATGAGCTGGCCGACAAGCTTATAATTCACCCCTCAGACCTGGTAAACTATCCTTTTGTCACCCACGAGCCTGGGTCATCAACCCGAAAGGCTATAGAGGATTATTCTGCAAAAAACAATATTAAGCTGAACGTGATTGACGAGATTTACTCGCCGCGCCTTGTGGCAGACATTGTCGGAGGCACCAACAGCATCTCTATAATCTCAAGGCATATAATCAGCGATTATGTAAAGAGCAGAAAGCTTAAATCTATACCGATTGATGGCGGACTTTTCCGTTATTTCTTCCTTATTTATCATAAAGAAAAATATATTTCTCCGGTGCTTCAGCAGGTCATAAACGCACTAGAGATCTGGTGCGATAATTATAACAGGGAAGTGCTTCTTAATATATCAAAGGATTGAAAACTGCCATGAAATCATATCCCTCTATCTTCAACCACGTGCTGGGACCGGTGGCTCCCGGCCCTTCAAGCTCAAACACAGCGGCCCCATACCGGATAGGCGATCTGGTGCATCAGATTGTGGGCAGAGTACCAGAAAAAGTTTTTATGGAGCTGGCTTCCAGCACCAGCTTTGCACGCACCTTTCTGGGGAGCAAAAGCGACCTGGCCCTTATAAGCGGTCTTTTGGGCAAGGACATTAAAAAATACGACATTGCAAAGGCCTATAAAGATGCAAAGAAAGCAGGGCTTTCCATAGAGTTCGACACCACAGGCTGGGCCGGGCTTGGAACTATGAAAGGAAGCCGCATCCATGTGGATGACATGATTATAATTGCCGACTCAACTGGTGGCGGGACAGTGCTTATAAAAGAGATTGACGGCTGCAGTCTGGATGTAAAAGGAGACTGTTATGTACTCCTTCTTTTTACTGATTCAAAACGTGCGCCAAAACTTGAGAAAGCCTTTGCATCATTCAGTCCTGTCTGCTCAAAAGGCAATGATAAAAAAGCAATCATAACCATATCCTACGCAGACCCGGCTTTAAAAAAGAAGTTGGAAGTTCTGGCAAAGGCAAATGAGAAGCTGTTTGACAAAGCAAGCTTCCTTAACCCGGTGCATCCTGTGGTATGCAACCTAAAAGCCGAGCCGCCGTTCCAGACCGCCGCAGAACTCTGCGATTTCTGCAGGAAAAAGAGGCTCAGCATTTGGCAGGCAGCAATAAAGTACGAGGCTGCAATAAGCGGCTGGAAAGAGAAAGAGGTATATCAGTATGCCGCAGAACTGTGGGATATATGTCTTGAGGGAATAGTCCGGGGTGCCGAAGGAAACTTTGATATTGGCGGCATGATTACCCCAAAGGCGAATCTGCTTCTGAAAAAATATATAAATAAAAAGAATAAAAAATTCTTCTCCACCGGCATACTGGACTTTGCTGTACCGCTGTCGCTGGGGGTAATGGAATACAGCAATGCTTCCGGCATAATTGTCTGCCTGCCTACCGGCGGCTCAAGCGGCATAGTGCCGGCTGCCATATACGCCGCCGCACAGGATGTAAGCGCCATGGTAAAGGCATTCCTGGCCGCAGGCGTAATCGGGGTTATAATGGCGCGGACTAACAATTTCTCCGGCGGCGCTCTCGGCTGTCAGGCCGAGATAGGCTGCGGGGCAGCCATGGCAGCCGCTGCGTTGGTGCAGCTTTTGGGCGGGTCGCCAAAACAGGCCTGCGACGCCGCATCTATGACATTGCAATGCCTGTCGGGCCTGGTCTGCGACCCTGTGGCGGGAACAGTACAGGTGCCCTGCATAGCCCGGAACATGAGCGCCACAGCCGCAGCATTCACCTGCGCCAACGCAGTCATGGCAGGCTTTGATCCAGTTATTCCGTTCGACGAGGAGCACGATGCGTTTGTGACTATAGGAAAGATAGTTTGTAAGTGCAAAGGAATCGGAGCTACAACAACTCCTACTGGGCAAAAGATTGCCACCGAGATGCAGAAAAAGTATACAAAAAGCAGAAAGGTCTGATTATTCCGGCTTATATTCCCGGGCTATGCGCACTATAGCCTCTGCCGCCTGGGCTGGGGTGCTGTAGAGCCCCAGCCCGCAGAAGGCTGCCGCAGCACAGCCTGTAAGCTCACCGTCTGCAATCTCTGGAACCAGCACTGGTCTTCCTGTCAGATTTGCACGCAGCTGGTTCCATGCCCCGTTCTTGGCCTGTCCCCCCGCCATGCGGAGCGCTGTGACTGCGCAGCCTTCGCCCTCCAGCGCCTGGAGGGCGCGGCAGAGCATGTTGGCATACTGCTCCGTGTCTTGTTCAATCAGCTCGGCACTATTTTCTATCCGGGCAGAAATATTTGTGAACCCTGGCATAATGTGCGGCATTACACGAAGCTCTGGATTATTAATTTTTTTCTCGGCACCGCAGCAATAATTTATCCCCTCCGAGGTTCCTGCCCGGTCGCAGACTAAGCCGCCCTCAAGGGTTGCAGTACCAAGTATTGCCATAAGAAAGTCGCTGCCGCCGGCAAACACAGGGGTTCCTTTTTTTATACCGAAAAGCTCTTCTGCAACTTTTGTCACCTTTCCTATCTTCTTTCCAGTATGCACAAAAGGTGGCAGCTTTTTAAAGTCAATTCCATTATGCTCGGCCTCTTCCTTTGTCCAGAAGAAGGGAATAAAACGGTCGTCAAAAACTGGGGCCGCACATTCACCAGTAAGAAGCCAGTTGAAGTAGCCATCCATAGTCAGGAATTGATTTGTGGTTTCATATTCTCTGGCACTGTTTTCCTTAAGCCACATAAGCTTTGGCAGATAGAGTGACTGCCCCTCAAAAACCGCTGTCTCGTGTTTTTCATTCCAGAAAAGAGGCTTTCCAAAAGTGGTATTTTTTTTAAGGGGAATAAAGGTGGGACCGTTGCCGCTTACAACAACGGCATCAATAAAAAAAGTGCGGCCCAACTTGCCCATAAGCTCTTTTAAAGCCTGAGGCCAGACCACACTTTTATTATAATAAACACGCCCGTCCGATACCAGCTTTCCCTCCGAGGAGATTACAGCCCCTTTCAGGCTGGAGGTGCCGATATCAAGACAGAGTGCATACATCACTTCTTGCTCTGGATCAGCTGCTGGATAATCATCTTGTTGTCTACAACCGGGGTAATCGGCCGGTTCTGGTGCAGCCTGGATATGATGCGTGCAAACAGGTCAGAAACGCTTGCGCTGACATACCATTCCTTGCTTAAAAGGTCGTCGCCGTGATATACAGCGTTGGTTCCGATAAGCTTGGTAAAGTATCCCTGCTTATAGGCCTCGTCGAAGCTTTCGATTGCTTTTCCGGTAAAGAGAGGCAGGCTGATTGCGCAGATTATCTTCTCGGCTCCTTCGGCCTTAAGATGCTTCATAGCCTCGATAAGGGTACCACCGGTTCCAAGCATATCGTCGGCCATGAACACAGTCTTGCCCTTTACATTTCCAAGCAGTTTCATCGAAACAATATTTGTGGTTTTTGCGTCGCCTGTGACCTTTGAATAATCACGCTCCTTGTAGATAAGGGCCAGCGGCTTGTTCAGGTTGTTTGCATAGAACTTGTTCCGGTCTACAGCACCTGTGTCAGGCGATACAATAACCAGCTTCTCGTCCTCAAGGTCAACCAGCTTAGAAAGCTCTCTGATAATCTGGTATGATGCGTGCAGGTTCTCCATGCGCAGGCGGTTGAAGCTGTTCTCAATCTCTTTGGAGTGGATATCCAGTGTGATGATTTTCTTTACTCCCATGTACTCAAGGATACGTCCGAACAGGGATGCTGTAAGAGCTTCGCGGCCTTTGCGCTCGTGCTGGCGGGCAAACGGGTAGACAGGAACAACCACATTCACGGAGCGGGCTCCGGACTGGATTACTGCATCTATAGTCGCAAAAAGGATAAACGCATGGTCTGGAACAGAGAGGATGTGCTTCTTGCCATCGCCGTTCACATCGATTGGATAGTGGTTCTCGCAGTCCTGGATAATGAACACATCCATGCCCCGGACAGAGGAGAGAATCTCGGTCTTGAACTCGCCGTTTGCAAAGCGGGTGCACTTAGTAGGAATCTTGAACTCGGGGCACTCATAGGCGTGAATGTCCTTGTTTGGATCAAAGTTATCAGGATCCAGGATGTCGGACTGCAGGTTGATCTTTGCCTCGGCCTCGTCCCGTGTTATACCGTATGCTTTTGCAATCAGTTCAACCTTCTGTCTGTGCTTTGATGTATAATTCCGCTTAAGATAATCAACTATGGTGTCGCAGAAAGCCTCGCCGCCTGGACACGCCACAATACCCAAGTTAACTACTTTTGAATAATTCATGTTTTATCCTTTTATTTTTTTTAGAATTATACTAGTAGAATATCACTTACGCGTTGGTTTTTCAATCTTTTAAAAAATATTGTGCCTGGAAGTTCAAAAAAATTTTTTAAGTTCTTCTATTGTAGGGAAAAACAAAGTCGGCCCGGCGGCGGAGAGCTCATCAACAGAACCATATCCATAACCCACAGCTATGGAATACATACCGTTGGCCTTGGCCCCTTCGATATCGTACTTCCGGTCGCCTATCATAACGCTCTCTTCCGGTCTTAAATCCCACTTCTTAAGCACATAGGCAAGCAGCTCTCCCTTGTCGGTACGCTGGCTGTCCAGCTCGCTCCCTTCCACGTAGTCGAAGTAGCGCATAATGCGGAAATAAGAGAGAATCCGTTTGACATATATCCTGGGTTTGGAAGATGCAAGTATTATTTTGTAGCCTTTTTCCTTGAGGTTATAGAGCAGGGATTCGATTCCATCGTACAACTTATTTTCGTACAAGCCGTTTTCGGCATAGTATTCCCGGTAGCACTCCACCGCCTCCTTGGCCTCTTCCTCGGAGCAGTCAAGATAATTCATGAACGATTTATACAGCGGAGGTCCCACGAAAGAGTTCAATTTATCAAGGTCTGGCTCGTCAATGCCATAACAGCGCAGGGCATACTGCACACTTTTTACTATTCCCGGCCCCGAGTCGGTGACTGTTCCGTCCAAGTCGAAAAAGATGTTCTTGTATTTCATATCAGTATTTGCTCAGGAATGCTCTGGTGCGCTCGTTCTGGGGATTGTCTATAACCTGCTTTGCAGGGCCCTCTTCTGCAATCACACCGTGGTCAAGGAAGATTATCTTGTCGGCAAGGTCGCGGGCAAAGGCAATCTCGTGGGTAACAACAATCATGGTCATGTTGGTCTCGGCCAGCTCCCTGATAACCTTTAGAACCTCGCCTGTAAGCTCCGGGTCAAGCGCGCTTGTGGGCTCGTCGAAACACAGTATGGAAGGGTTCATTGCAAGAGCTCTGGCTATTGCGACACGCTGCTGCTGGCCGCCTGAAAGCTGGCACGGATAATGATCTATCTTCTGCTCAAGCCCCACCCTCTTAAGAAGTGTCATGGAGCGCTCCCGTATCTCTTTATCGGGATACCGTTTCAGAAGACGCGGGGCAAGCTCAACATTCTCAAGCACAGTATACTGAGGAAACAGGTTGAACTGCTGGAACACAAGGCCAAAGTTAAGCTGGTTTTCCCTCTGCTGCTCCACAGTCAGGTTGACCTGCTCTGCATCAAAAATCAGCTTGCCGTTTACAGCGATAGTACCTTTGTCGGCCCGCTCCAGGAAGTTTATGCACCGCAAAAGGGTAGTCTTTCCGCCACCGGATGAACCGATAATTCCCAGCACATCGCCTTTATCAAGCGAGAAAGAAATTCCTTTAAGAACCTCAGCCTTGTCAAACCGCTTATGAATATCTTTCACTTCCAGAATAGGCATATCTTACTCCATCAATTGAAATAGCTCAGCTTCTTCTCAAACTTGGCAAGAAGAACAGTCAGAAGACCGCTGAACAGAAGATAGAAAATACCAGTCATGAAAAGCGGCCAGATTATTCCGTCCGATTTTATGAATGTCTGCCCAGCCCAGATAAGCTCATATACTGCGATTACACGGGCAAGCGATGTGTCCTTTACCAGAGTGATTATCTCGTTGCCCATAGGGGGAACAATACGCTTTATAACCTGAAGCAGCACAATCTTGAAAAAGACCTGGCGCTTTGTAAGGCCCAGCACCTGGCCGGCCTCGTACTGCCCTTTGGAGATGCTTTCGATTCCACCGCGGTAAATCTCTGAGAAATAGCAGGAATAATTGATTATAAATGCCACCATCACGGCGGTGAAACGGCCCGATGTCCCCATGCCCCAGATGTTCTGATGAAACAGGAGACCAGGTCCGTAGTAGATTACGATAAGCTGGAGCATGAGAGGTGTTCCCCTCACAATCCAGACTATGAAACGTACAATTATTTTTAATGGCTTGAACTTGGACATGGACCCGAAAGCCACGATAAGCCCAAGCGGAATTGCCCCGGCCAGGGTGAGCAGAAAGAGCTCAATTGTCTTTAAAAATCCGTCACAAAGCCGGAGCAGAACTTCCTGAAACATTATTTCTGTGGGATGATTGAAGCCTGTGTGCCGTACTTCTCGGCTGTCTTCATCATAGAGCCGTCAGCATATGCTTTCTTGAAGAAGTCATTGATTGCTGCAACCAGGTCAGATCCCTTTCTGAATCCGACACCATACTCCTCTTCGGTAAGGGCAACTGTGTATGTCAGGTCTGGGTATGATGTTCCAGGGCCTACCATTGCAGCAGCCATGAGGGAGTCGATGATACAAGCTTCGGATGTCCCGGCAGCAACTTCCATTACTGCGGCAGCCTGTGTCTCTACAGCAATTGCGTTGTAGCCGTTGTCTTTTGCAGCAGCTTCGCCTGCAGAACCTGCCTCTACAGCAAACTTAAGAGCCTTAGCGTCAGCAGCTGTCTTAAGAGCTCCTGCTTTAGCCTTGTTAACTACGATAATCTGTGCGTTGTTGCAATATGCGTTGGATGTAGCCATTGCCTTCTTGACACCGTCGGTAAGGGTCATTCCGTTCCATACGCAGTCGATTGTCTTGTTCTCCAGCTCCATGCTCTTGGAGTCCCAGTCAATCTCGATGAACTCGCACTTTACACCAAGTTCTTTGGCAAATGCCTTTGCCATATCAGCATCAAAGCCGATCCACTCGTTTCCTTCTTTATAGTCCATTGGTTCGAAATCAGTGATTCCTACTACCAGTGTTCCTTTTCCGGCAACATATGCCTTATCAGAGCTGGATGCCTCTTTCTTTCCACCAGCAAATGCAAAAGCTGCACAGAGTACAAGAACCAGTGCGCAGATAAGAATTTTAGATGAAGTTTTCAATTTTTTCTCCTTTTTAATCAGTTTAGACCAAAAAAAACATTATATCAACAAATATCGTGAAAAAAATTATATTATGGAATATAATCAAAGACGGAGGTCCCATGAAAACCTATTTTATCCTTGATGGTTACAGCCTTATCTATAAATCTTATTTTGCTTTCATCAGGAACCCTATGACAAACCCAAAGGGGGAGAACAGCTCTGCCATATTCGGCTTTTTCCGCACTTTGTTCAGCCTTTTCGACCGTTACAACCCCGAATATTTCCTGGTGACCCTCGATTCCCTGACCCCCACCTTCCGGCACGAGATGTATCCAGAATACAAAGCCACCCGCGACAAAACCCCCGAGGATCTGCACGCCCAGATTCCACGGATCGAGGCCATATTGAAAGCACTGGGGATAACCGCCCTGCGGATGAACGGCTACGAGGCCGATGACATAATTGCAACCTATGCCAAAAAATGTGCTGCAGAAGGTTCCCAGTGCCGCATTATCACTGGCGACAAAGACCTGCTCCAGCTGGTTGACGACAACATCAAGGTAATACGATACAGCAAGGACGACTACAACGAGATGGACCGTGATGGCGTGTTCAAGGAGTGGGGCGTATGGCCCGAGCAGATTCTGGACTACCTGGCACTGGTGGGCGACTCTGCCGACAACATCCCGGGAGTCAAAGGAATAGGCCCAAAAGGGGCTGTCACGCTACTTCAGACCTATGGGAACATAGAAAGCATTTACGAGAATATAGAGAACATAAAAGGGGCCAACAGGACCAAGCTGGAAGCAAGCCGCTCCGACTGCGAGCTAAGCCGCCGCCTGGTAGAGCTGTGCACCGATGTACCGCTTGAACAATGTCTGGGCGACTTCTCCACCGCAAGCCTCAACTACCAGGCCGCTGTTCCCCTCCTTAAGGAAGAGGGAATAAAAAGTGCAATCAAATGGCTGGAAGATAAAGCTGGAGTTCCAACAGGCGGCCTGTTTGCCCAAAACACTGCGGCAAAAAAAGGCACCTACACTGCGGTAACTGCACTTGCCCAGCTGGATAAGCTTATAGAACAGGTAAAGAAAGCCGGCATCTATGCATTTGACACCGAGACCGACAGCCTGGACTTTGTTTCCAACCGGCCGGTGGGATTCTCCATTGCAACCAGGGCCGAGGAAGGCTTCTATATCCCAATCCAGGCAGAAGGCCAGACTTTTATTCCAGAAGAAATAGTCAAAAACAAGCTGCGGCAGATCCTGGAAGACCCATCATTAAAGCTTGTGGGGCAGAACTTCAAGTTCGATTACCAGGTGCTTAAACGCTGGGGCATAAACCCGGCCGGCCTATGGTTTGACACCATGATAGCTGCCTGGCTCGTGGATACCCGTATCTCCACCTACAACATGGACTACCTGGCCGACCACTACTTTGGCTACAAGACTATTGCCTACGACGATGTGGTGCCGAAAGGCAAGGCTTTCCAGGATGTGAGGCTGGATATGGCCACCGGGTATTCGGCCGAGGACGCAGACATAACATTCCGGCTCTACGAGCACCTGCTTCCTATGGTACAAAAGCAGAATGAAAAACTCTTTTTCGATGTCGAGATGCCGCTGGTCACCATACTTGGCGACATGGAGCTTGAGGGAATACGCATAGACAGGCATGTGCTGGAGAAATATTCGGTGGAGCTCGATGCCCACCTTGCAGAGATAGAGAAAGCAATTTACCAGGAATGCGGCAAGGAGTTCAACATAAACTCAACCCAGCAGCTCCAGGAAATCCTTTTCACAGACCGGAAACTTAAACCTATAAAAAAGACCAAGACCGGTTATTCCACCGACACTTCGGTGCTTGAGGAGCTTGCGCAGGAGGATGTGGTGCCACAGATGATTCTGCGCTACCGTGCCTTGGCCAAGCTCAAGTCTACCTATGTGGATGCCCTGCCCCAGCAGGCAGACTCAAGCTCCAGAATCCACACCACATTCCGGCAGACAGGCACAGCCACAGGCCGCCTTTCAAGCATAAACCCAAACCTGCAGAACATCCCGATCAGGGACGAAGAAGGCCGCCGTATCCGCAAAGCCTTTACAGCACGGGCAGGCATGGTGTTCCTGAGCGCCGATTACTCCCAGATAGAGCTGGTAGTTCTGGCACACCTTTCCGAGGATCCCGAGCTGACCAAGGCGTTCAAAACAGGCGTGGATGTCCACAAGCTCACCGCATCGCTGGTGTTCGGAGTTCCCCAGGAAGCTGTTACTCAAGACCAGCGGCGCATTGCCAAGGTAATCAACTTTGGCGTCATCTACGGCATGTCCGCCTTCCGCCTTGGACGGGAGCTTAATATTCCAGTTCAGCAGGCAAGCGGCTTCATAAAAATGTATTTTGAAAAATATGCCGGTGTACAGAACTTCATCAACCAGACCCTGGAGTACGCCCGGGAACACGAGAGCGTAAAGACAATCCTGGGTCGGGAGCGGTACATAAACGCTATCAACAGCAAGAACCACAACGAGCGGAGCGGTGCAGAACGAATCGCTTTCAATTCACCAATACAGGGCTCTGCCGCCGATATCGTCAAGATGGCCATGATCAACATCTCCAAAAAGCTTAAGGAGAAAGCCCTTGAATCCAAGATGGTGCTCCAGATACACGACGAGCTAATCTTCGAGGTGCCGATGAAGGAAGTGGACGAGATGAAGGTTCTGGTCAAGAACGAGATGGAGAACGTAATCAAGCTGCATATTCCGCTTCGGGTAAGCATAGAGACAGCCGAAAGCTGGGGAGATATGCACTGATGGTAGTAGGAGTGGCAGGCAAGACCTGCGCCGGAAAGAATCTGGTGTCAAGAACCATTGCAGGCCAGGGCTTTTATCATGTGGATGTGGACCAGCTGGGACATATCGCCCTGGAAAACCAGAAGGAAAAGCTGTTTAAGACCTTCGGCCCCGGCATACGCAGACACGACGGTTCTGTAGACCGCAAAGCACTGGGAACCATCGTATTCTCAAGCCCCGAGGAAAAGCGGAAACTTGAGGCGATAGTCCACCCCGAGATGGTGAACATGGTCGAGGATATAATTGAAGAACGGCAGAATGTGGTGGTTGACGCCGCAATCCTGTTCGAGATGAAGCTGGACAGGTTGTGCGACCTGGTGTTCTGGGTGGAAGCTCCATCAATAGTCCGGTTTTTCAGAGGCTTAAAGCGGGACAACGTGGGAGCATGGGCACTTTTTAAAAGAATTTGGGCACAAAGAAAGATGAATCCTAATGATTTTTCCTCAAATGCCGATATTTTTACTATAAGTAATATAGGCAGCAGGAAAAAAACTGCTGATAAAGTAGTAAAAATACTTGAGAAAAGGAAATGATATGGAACAGCAGAAACTTTTATGGACAATTCTTTCAGTAGGAATTTTGGTTCTTATAATCTTGGGAGCAGGAATGTTCTTCTTCCTCCCTTCCGACAGCACAGGGCTTGCACAGAATGGCAAGACAACCGAATGGTCAAAGGCCGCTACTCCGGCTCCAGCACCCGAGCAGAAAGCTCCAGAAGTAAAGAAAACTCCAGTACAGCCAGCCGCTCCAGCTCCTGCACAGACTCAAAGCCCGACATCAAAGCCAGAAGTAAAAAAGACTCCAGTGCAGACACCTGCTGCCAAGCCGACCCCGGCCCCTGCTACAAAGTCCACAACATCAACTGCTCAGACTCCACAGCAGACCCAACCAAAGCAAACTGCAACTACAACACCTAAGGCTACTCCTGCACCGGCTACTAAGCCAGCACAGACTACAACACAGCAGAGCAAACCTGCAGCAACAACAACAGCTCAGCAGGCTGCAAAACCAGCACAGACACAGGCAGCAAAGCCAGCCGCAGCCGCAACAGCAGCCAAAGGCAGCTACTGGGTTCAGGTGGGCTCATATGCCACTACAGATGCAGCAGAAAAGACAAAGCAGGATCTGTCAGCCAAAGGTTACAAATCTTCTATCCAGTCTATCACCGCCAATGGCAAGACATACCACAGAGTAAAGATCGGACCTTATGCAAGCAGGTCAGAAGTAGATACCCTTCTGCCAAAGATCAAGGCTCTCCCTGGCATGGGCGACAGCTTTATAACTACAAAATAAATGTTTGCAGATTTAAACCAGCTGTTCCAGCGGCTGGCACAATCAAAGTTCAGAAGCAGCTTCCACCTAAAAAGGCGGGAGCTGTCTTATTTTAAGGAGAAGGGGCTTGATACCATTATGGAGCATGCCCGGGAGCTCCTTAAGACCCGCCTGTTCGCCGCCTATATCCCCAACGACGGCAAGCAGACACCCATGAAAAACCACCCCGTATTCATAGCCCAGCACGCCACAGGGTGCTGCTGCCGGGGCTGCCTTGAGAAATGGCACACAATCCCAAAAGGGCGCGAACTCACCCCCGAAGAACAGCAGTATGTGCTTGCCGTTATCCGGCAGTGGCTGGTCCGGGAAACAGAAAATTAGCAAAAAGCTGAAATTTTCTATTGCAAATAGCAAAAAATTATGATATTTTTATGTTAGTTTAGTGAATTTTTTATAAAATTTCACTACAGAGGCGTGAAATGTCATATATTAATCGTATTTTAGACTTGGAAAAAGTTCTTTCCACAAAATCGCTTTTTCTGTTCGGCCCCAGACAGACAGGGAAATCGTCCTATATAAAAAATCAGCTCCTCAAAAAGGATATTTCCCTCTTCTGGACTCTGCTTGACGGTCGGCTCAGACTAAGAGTTCTTGCAGATCCTGGCCTATTGCGACAGGAAGTTGAAGTAAGGAATCTTCATGACTGTACAATTATAATTGATGAAATACAAAAATGTCCTAACCTGCTTGATGAAATCCAGTTTCTTATAGAAGAGCGAAACATCAGGTTCCTTCTTACCGGCTCCAGCGCCCGGAAGCTGAAGGATGCGGGGACAAACCGGCTGGGCGGCCGTGCTACAGAACGTCATTTTCATCCTCTGACATTCCCAGAAATTCATGACAGCCCCAACTATAACCTTTCGTTTATTTTTGAGCATGGCCTGCTTCCGTTTATGTTTATGTCTCAGGATATAGAGGAGGATTTAGCTGCATATATCAACACTTACCTGACAGAAGAGATAGCGGCAGAAGGGGCGGCCCGGAACATTCCAGCTTTTGCCCAGTTCTTAAATATTGCAGCCTTGACCAACTCACAGCTACTTAATTATACAAATGTAGCCAGCGACAGCCAGGTTCCGCATCAGACAGTAAGGCAATGGTATCAGGTCCTGGAAGACACATTGCTTGGGTATCAGCTTGAACCATTCAGGAAAACAGTAAAACGCAAAGCAATTGCAACATCCAAGTTTTATTTCTTTGATATTGCCGTTGCACGCGCTCTAAAAAACATTCCGACCCCAGCGGCAGACACTGCTGAATTCGGCGAGTTTTTTGAGCAGCTTGTATGCATGGAGTTAAAAGCATGGATTGATTACACACACCCCAGAAGCAAGCTGACTTTCTGGCGTTCCACAGCTGGGACTGAGGTTGATTTCTGCATTGATGAGAGAACAGCAATCGAGGTCAAGGCATCCGGCAACATTTCAGATAAGCACATAAAAGGACTCAAGGCTCTGCGGGAAGAAGGCATTTTCAAAAAATACATTGTAGTATGCCGGGAAGAGCATCCGCGTCTTATTGATGGCATAGAAATCCTGCCATGGAAGTACTTCTTTGAGCGGCTTTGGGCAGGAGCTATTTAAGCGGGAGACTACATCTTCGTATTTTCAACCATAAGGCGGATGTGATCCTTCCACTCGTCCACCAGCCATGTAGGTTCCCGGGGAATCGCGTTGCAACCCTGGGACAGCACCCATTCCAGGATAGTCAGATATTGGGTAGCGGCAAAGGTGATCCGGGTCCGGTCCTCTTCCTCAAAATCAGAAATCTTCTGGTCATCGGCCCACACCCTGTCCTTGATATACTGGCGGGAATCGCCGTAGAAGTCGATGACATACTTATCCTTGTCGTCAGAAACAAAGGTGCCGAACCGTCCGCCCCCGCACCTGGCCGAGAACTCATAATTGGCAGGAAGCTTGAAATGGTCTGGGGTGACCTTGAGCCCTGTCATCCGGTTCAGCACAAAAAGACGCTCTGCCTTCCGCTCCTCGGCGTAGCCGTAGAGATAGCATACCCCGTCATCCAGCAGAAGCTGATATGGACGTACCCGGCGGTGCTGCGTCTCGGTATCCCAGCGGCCCGTGTAGTCAAACTCAATGACCAGGTTGCCCTGCAGAGCCTTTAGAATATCATCCCACACCTGCTTATCCACAGAAAAAGCAGGGGCAGGCGGAATTGCAATCCGCTTAAGAAGTGCGCTCTTTCCTGCCGCCTGAGTATCAGTGACAAAATCTATCACCCCGGAGATCTCGTCATAGAGGGGACTCCCCTGGAAGCTTGAGAGCAGGGTCTTGGCCGCAGATAGGTAGAACACATCCTGGGCCGATATATTGTTAAGGGCAAAATCCCAATCCTCAAAATAATAGTAGCCATTTTTCTGGCGGTCATACTCCAGCGGCGCCTTGAAATATGTGCGCAGGGCATCGATGGTCCGGCATATGGTGGCCTCACCCACCTTGCTGTAGCCTGTCTGCTCGCAGTAGAACTTCTGCAGCTGTTTGTTGTTGGGATACATGCCGGACTTTATAGCATTATGGACAATGATAATCCGCTCCAGCATCTTTTTGTTCAATATACGGGTTTCTTTCTTTTTCATAGTTGCATTATAGCACAGATGTCTATCATTGTGTGATAGAGTAATGCATGTTTTTTAATTATGGCGAATTCGACATAATTATAACTTAAAAATATTTTTCTTTATCAAGGTCTGATAGTGGAATGTGTGGTATAATTGATGCATGAATTTGAACTATAATTTGTTTTTACAACTATTTAAATATACGTCTTCAAAAAATATTTCCCCGCTAGAAAACTTTTTAACAGAATTATTTACTTATATTCTTAACATGTTGATTGCTCAAAAAAATAAATTTGTCTTAGACCTCTTTAAGATGTTTGATATTCCTTTCGAGGAATCTGACTTTAATACTACAACTGTTGAAACTCAATGTGAGTATTGGGTAGAAGAATATAAACATTGGGCACGCCCAGATATACAAATAACCATTAAAAACATTAACGTGGATAATATATATTTTATTGAATGCAAGGTCGATTCGGATTTAAACCAATATAAAAAATTTGATCAAATTCAACTTTACGAAAAGATACCTAATACAAAACCAGAAATAAGAACCTTAACAAAATATGATTTTTCTACCACTTCTTCAATTTTTAAGGAAAAACATAAAGTTTTTTGGTATCAATTATTCGAATTGTTCAAACAGTATAATTTTCAAAACGATATTCTTATAAGGAACTTTTTAACCTTTTTGGAGGAAAACAACATGGGTGAAAAAAAACTTCTGGTCATGAAGCCTGGTGGATTGGACAACTATTATTCTCTTTATAGCTTTCTTTATGAGAATATATCGGATTTTGCCAAAAGGTGTAATTACAGTACTGTTAAATTTAAAGATGAAGAAGATTCCTTTGGGTTTGACATATATTATAAAAACCCCATTGTATGGATTGGGTGCTATAGAGCACAACCGGATTATATTGTGGTTCAAAGCTATATTGATTCGGAAGAACTAAGAAATGCTTTACCGAAGACAATTAAATCTGAAAAATATATCATAGATCCCATTCATAACGTCCCTATTTTTGCCAAAAAAGCAATTATTGATTTTTTAAATGTTCCAACTGTTAAGGAACAAATAACAATATTCAAAGATTGGGTTAATAACAGTTCTATTAACAAAATTCTTGATATCTCAAGAGATTTAGCAAAAAAACAAATAAAACACAAAATATAATAATTCCCGGCTCTATCACGCTATGATAGACAGTCTCCGTTATAGTCAACTCAAAAGCATAACGGAGGTTTTTTATGAACATACAAGAAGACTTTGGCCGGCTGGATGAAGCAGATATCAGACTGGTAATAAATGATACTGATGAAATAGAAAAATGGACAGGACAAGGTGATGAACTGCCTCCTGCCGAAATTTTTTCCCAAGCAAAAAAAGTGCTCTTAAAAATCACAACAGATCCTTATTTCACATCTGAAGACCTCAACTCAACACTCGATGCCATACGTTGCAAACTGCCAGAAGATGCATTGTTTCTCTACACCATTGTTATCGATAAAACAGAGAATGCGTCACCGCTAAAAAGGATGGAAATATATGTCAATAAAAATTAATTCTATCGAGCTTCAGAAAATTCTGGCGTTATGATGGTTATCGAGCAAATTAATAGCCTGTTTGAAGAATTTTCTTATCCTGTAAATATAAAAAGCTATGAAAACAATATTGGCTGAAAAAAAGTGTTCCTGAAAATTTTGTGATATAATAAAAATATGAGTGAAAAACTATTAGACAATTGGAAAAAAGTTATACAGAAGAACAATCCGGAGCTAGCCCAGCTCTTTACCCATGACGGGGCCTTCCCGGGCTATTCTAGCACCTCACCCAAGGTGCTTTTCATCGGGCGGGAATCGCGGTATGCACCTACTGAAAACAGAGTTGCCGATGACCTTGCCTGGTTCAGAAGCCTTACCTCCACCGACAGCCTGGGCAATTACTGGAATAGAATTATTACCCTTGCTTACCTTATCCAGACTGGGCAGAAGTATTCTCCAAATCAGACACCAAACCCAGGAACTATCCTGGATCAGATGCGGGCAACAGACAACTATGGGTTCGCCATTATGAACATATCAAAGTACCTGAACCCGGAAGAGGAGAAAAGCGGCACCTCAAACTTCAATCTGATCAACCAATTTCTGGAGGATTCAGAACTGGACAAGAGGAACTTTATACAGGAGGAGATTGCGCTGCTGGAACCTGATATCATAATCACCGCAAACCTCTGGGGCTGCAAGATTAAAAAGAAGTATCTTGATATGGTTTTTCCACCCCAGGACCTTGCCGCACCTATATTCGACAAAGCTAAAAACGCCTGCCTCCAGAACTTCCGGCTTAACGGCAGAGCCATAAAGCGCATAGACACATACCATTTTTCAGCTGTCGGCAATGACCAAAAGCTGTTTTACGACCCTGTGATGGAATTGGTTTAATTTTTATTTACTCTATCGGAAAATGATAGAGTACCAGGCATATTTTGTAAAATAAACTATAGCGACTCTGCATGATGAAGGATGTCGGAAGGCTTTACATCAAGGGCGTAGGCAAGTTTTTCCAAGGTTTTAACCGTAGGATTGGCCAAGTTGTTCTCCAGCCTATACATAAAATGGCGGGAAAGACCAGCCTCATAAGCAAGCCGTTCTTGGCTTAAATGCTTTTCTTTGCGTAATGCAACAAGAGCTTCTCCTACATTCATGGGATGTATTATAAAATGAGTGAAAATATAAGTACACACTTTATAATTTCCCATATTATAAATACACCAATTATAGTTTACAAATATATATAAATAGTTTATACTTATAAAGAAGGGTAAATGCAAAGAGCTTCAATTATATTCTTGACTGTCTTGTTTTCGGTTCTTTCTTTATCTGTATATGCAAAGGAGACAGTTGTGGCCACTTTTTATTGTGAATATTGCGGAATGCCTTTTCCCAGCGTCAGAGCCCTGACCGCATGCAGATGCGCCCGCCACCCATTAGGCCCCAATAAAGGTTATCACAAAGTTTATGAAGGAGCAGAGAAATCCCAGTACACCTGTAAATACTGCGGATTCAAGTTCAGCAGTATCCGGGCCATGACTGCTTGCCGGTGTGCAAGACATCCAAATGGAGCAAACAAGGGGTATCACGCCCCAATGTTATAAGAAGAGGAGAAAAACATGTCAGAAGAAATGGATTTTGATGATTATTATGAACAGGAAGGTCAGAAGATGGCTGAAAAGTTTGGCAAAAATGCCTCTGAGGATGATGTCGAAAATGTTCGCGAGAACATGGGCAAAATGAAGCGAGGACCATTAGCAAAAATATGGGATAAGGTAACCACCCTTTGGTCTGCCTTCAATTCCCCAGAAACCCCTCAGAAAACAAAAGCTTTGATTATTGGTGGATTAATTTATATGGTTTGTCCCATCGACCTGATTCCAGATGCAATCCCGGCCTTTGGACTGATAGATGATGCCGGAGTATTAGGGCTAATCTATAACCAGTATATGCAACTTGTTCGTATGTCAAAGGGAGATACTACAAACCAAGACTAACAATCAGTTGCCAAATAATAGATGAAAAAGAAGGGGTAAAGAATGAATAAAAAGACTATCGATCAAATACCACAACCCGGTGATGTCATTTATGTCCATAGAAAATGGAAAGGTATTCCTGCTTATAAGCATTATGGAGTTTTCATTGGATACGACGGAACCTTAAAGGATCAGGTTATTCATTTCAGAGGGAAGGAAAAGGACATAGCTTTTTCTGAAGCTGATATTATTCAAACTTCATTGGAGGATTTTCTCAAAGATGGGGAACTTAAAATTCAGAAGCGAGATTTAAAAGGTTGGGAACCGTTTCCTACAGAAGAAATCATCAGGAAGGCAAAGCTTCACTGCGGAGAGAAGAGAGGAACTTATGATTTACTATATAACAACTGTGAACATTTCGCAAATGAATGTCGATTTGGAAGACATTATTCTTTACAACAAAAACTAGCTGAGGGGGCAAAGAATACATTTGTTTTTATTGCTGGTGTAGTAGTTACAATTGGTGGAAAGGCCTTAGTAGAGAAATTTACAGGAGAAAAAACAGACCGCACTTAATTTAAGTTACTAAGTATTTCAAAGGAGCAAACATGGAAAGAGGTAAATTCAATTTAAGCGACGATAATTTTGATCTTGAAAAATGCATAATTGAAGCAGGAAAGGGAAATCGCGAGGCACAAGAGAGTTTAGCATTTTGTTATATTTATGGAGGCCATGGTATTAAAGCAGATGAGGCCAAAGGCTTTCAATTAGCTTTGGAATCTGCCCGCCAGGGATTACCAGAAGGTTTATATTTGTTGGGCGAGTGCTATGAATGTGGATATGGGATAGAATCTGACTTAAAGAAAGCTTTTGATTATTATGAAAAGGCAGCCCAAAAAGACTATATATTTGCTATATACGATTTAGGTAAATTTTATCTAAAAGGTATTGTGGTAGAACAAGATTTGAAAATGGGGGAAAAATTACTCAAGAAAGCCGCAGACAAGGATTGCGAACCAGCAATTAACCTTTTGGCAAATTATTATTGCAGTATTGATGAAAACGAAAAAACACTTAAGCTTCTCAAAAGAGGAAAAGAACTTGGAAATCCCGAATCTCAAACTCTGTTGGGCATTTGTTATTTAAAGGGAATCGGGGTTGCCCCAGATGTAAAAAAAGCAATTGGACTAATTCAGGAAGCTGCAGAAAAATATAAATATGGTGATGCTTTATATTATTTAAGCGAATTATATGCTAAGGGAATTGGAGTAGAAGAGGATTCTGCGAAAGCCAAATACTATTATCAACAAGCCCTTGAAACTGGATATAAGCCTGAGAAAAAAGCATTAGAAGAATATTACAACGAAAATTTTGAAGGTGAAATTACAATTCCACAAGAAGGTTCAATTAATTATATTAAGGGTAAAGAAAAAATACAAACCTGCGTCGTTTATATTGAAAGTGATACAGGCTCTGGTTCGGGCTTTATTATCTCACCCGATGGCTATGTTGCAACTTGTGCCCATGTAGTTGATGGCTCCAAGGAATTACACATAAAAGTTACTGGAGAAAACAATGAAAGAAAGATTTTTAAGGGAACAATCATCAAGTTAAAAAAAGAAACTGATACCGCCATAATAAAAATTGAAAATGCACCAAAATTACCTTTTGTAGAGTTGGATGACAGAGAAAAAACAGAAATGGAAGAAGATGTTGTTCTTTATGGTTACCCGTTAGGAAACCGTTTAAATGACGATGTAAAAGAGTTAAATATTTCTATTGCCAAAGGCTACATTTCATCTCATCAAGTCTATGAGGGCTTGAATATCACTTTGCTTGATATTTCTGCTAAGTGTGGAAACTCGGGAAGCCCTGTAATCAGCTGTAAAAATGGAAAAGTTACAGGAATATTCAGTGGGTCTATAAATATTCCAAACGATTTTTTAGTTGAAGAAGTTAATTATATGCATCCAATATGCTACTTGAAAGAGTTGCTTGAAGAAAAGTCTGAACCGGAACCAGAAAAAACAGTTGCTAATTCCTCTGAGGAATTAGCTCCACAAGAAACAGAAGAGATTTCAGAAGAACCAGAAAAAAAAGGTTCGAAAAAGTTCTGGAAATGGATGAAAATCGGAGCAATTGCAGCAGGCGGAGCATTACTTGGAGCTGCCGCAGTTTCTAAAAAGAATAAATAATCCTGTTTTTTCTCAAAAAAATTAAAATTTCTCAAAAAATTTTTCACTCTATCACGAAATGATAGAGTGACCCGTTATAATTTTATTTTGAATCTAAAAAAAGGAGAAACTATGGAGAAAAACATGAGCGATGCAATTCTTGAAACAATCGACAAAGCAATGGCAGAAACCCTCTTTCCTGTACCGGGCGACATTATCTCTGCAAGGTATCACTATGGCATCTACATCGGCCACGGTGAGGTAATCTACCTGCCAGTCCCCACCTCCGAAAAACCGGAGCCAGTGTTCGCCCTCGAATTTATGTCATATTTCATGGGGTCAAAGCCTATTGTTGTGAAGCGCGAGACCGAGGAATCTGTGAACAAGCCACTCCCCGCAGATGAGATTATTGCTCGGGCAAAGTCAATGCTCGGAAAGCATCTGGGCGGAGAAATCGGCCGCAGAAAGGATTTTGTCAACTGGTGCAGATATGGTGTCACCGCTCCAGACGTTCAGGCCGCCACCTTTGAAACCCCTGAACATCTGGGAGAACTATTTTTCTGCTTGGGAAGGTGTTGGTCTGCAGCAAACGACAGGTATGTCAGCTCTCTTGGGCTGAGCGATATTGACGCAAAAGCCATCCTAACAGAGACACAGATCCGGCACAACCAGGAGGTGAAGGAGAAACCGAATGCAGGTGACCCACCAGAGCTCATCCTTCTGAGAACGCTTTTCGGATCCTATGAAGACCACGAAAACATCGACGAGGTGATAGAAAAAACCAGCCTTGTCTGTCTCAAGGAGCCTAACGGCGATGGAAGCTATACCGTTTCCACCTTCCTTGTGAACAAGGAAGACGGCAGCTACAACAGAGTCCTTATGGTCTGGCAGACCCAGATGATTCGGGAAGACCTCCAGAAGGCCTTCGGCACCTGCAATATATGCATTATTGAATAATAAAAAAGCCTGATAAAAATCAGGCTTTTTTATTATCTATTGTCTATCAAATTTGATCTCAATATCGCAGGAAAAATCTTCTGGTTTCATCCTAATGGCATCTTCTAACGAAAAGGTTTCATTATGATTGAAGATATCGTGCATAAAAAAGCATATATAGGTGTCATCCAGCACAGATACCCCGAAAGGATACTCATTCCACGAAAGTTCATCAATAAGCATCTGCTTTTCAAAAGATTTAATTTCTTCATCTTCCCAGCTGAGCCCGAGAATTGAGCCCCAGAAATTAGAAAACTCACACATATCTTCCCACAATTTTTCTTCTATTTTTGAAAGCCCTTCGGGAATAGAAAAATCAAGACTTGCATATATTCTATACTTTTCAAAGGCAGTAACCCCGGCTGCAATTTGAGCATCAAGTCCTTTCTTTATTTCCAGCATTCTGTCGTAGGTTTTGCGATAAAGTTCCCGTAGCCCGTTGTTTAAATCCCGAATCTTCTGGGTGTTTTCCGGAGTCCATTTGAAATTGTCATTCATTGTATACTTTCTAATACAGAGGGCTTCTTTACATTTGTCACCTTGCTGTACATATTCCTGCCTCTTATTATCCCGGGTATTTTCTACGTAAATATGCGCATAATCCAACACACATTTTTTCCAATAAGCTTTTCTTTTTCTATTTTTCATAGGCTCCTCCTTATAACCTGTTCATCTCAAGGCCGCAGGCGGCAAGCAGTTCCTGTACTGATGCTGCATTCTGAGCCTTCGCCGCCAGGCTGACAATCTTGCCGCAGGTGCGGGCATCATCCAGAGCATCATGGGCGTTATATTCAATCAAAAACTTTTCTCCCAGATAGGTGAGCCGGTGACATTCCAGCTCTGGCCAAGTCCTCTGGGCCACCTTGAGGGAATCAAAGTAGCAGAGTTCGGGGACAGGCATACCGTAGTAGTCCATGCAGCTTCTGAGCACATTCATGTCAAAGGCGGCGTTATGGGCTACCAATGGAAGTCCTGGCGTATGAGCCAGGAAGGGTGCCACACGCGTATCCCAGATCTCCGGAAACTGTGGCTTGTTCCGTACATCATCATAGCTGATGTGATGGATCTGCTCTGTCCATTCCGGGATAAAATACATCTTGGCCGGATGAATGAGGGAATAGAGGCTCCCATCCTCCTTGCCGTCGACAAACCGTACCAATCCCACCGAACACGCGCTATTGGCGTAAGTGTTTGCTGTCTCAAAATCAATTGCAACATAATCAAGTCCTTTAGTATTCACGGGCATAGTTCCTATTTGGTTCAAGATTTACAGTTATCTCATAAGCGAAATCCTCGGCCTTCATCTTGACTGCATCGGCAAGCGAGAATGTCTCGTTATGGTCGAAAATATCGTGCATGAAATAATAGATATAGGTGTCAGACAGTTCCTTTACATCGAACGGATACTGATTGACAGGCTGTACATCCATCATCAGCATCTCTTCAAGCGATGTACGGAAATCATCATCATGGCAGAAAGTGAGCCGGGTTCCCCAGCGTTCTGAGTTGTCCTTGAGATTGATCCACATCCTGTCCTCTTCCCAATCACAATCCCCATCCGGTGCCATCTTGATAGGATAAGTAAAATCCAGTTCCATGTTGATTACATACTTTTCGTATGCTGTGTTACCGGCCTCAATCTTTGCATCGAGGTCTTTCTTTATTTCCACCATCTGGTCATAAGCCTTGCGATACAGCTCAAAGAGCCCGTTGTTCAGATCTATAATCTTCTGGGTGTTCTCCGGGGTCCATTCGAACTTCTCGTTAAGCTGGCGCTTTCGGATAAAGAGCTTTCTGCGGAGTTTTGCCTTGTTCGAAAGATTCTTCCGATCCAGCTTGTACGAGCTTTTTTCGCTCTTCTCCTCGAACTTAAAAAACTGTTTTGCCTGCTTTCTAAGCTTTAAATCTCTAAGTATTTTTTTTATAAACATGAATACATTATAAAAAGGCACTCTATCATTGCGTGATAGAGAAAGCGCCCCTTCGGAAATTTTCTTAAACTTTACGTTGTCCTCCTTGTGTTCAATACGTACGGATATATCACAAGAGAAGTCATCTGCTGACATCTGTACTGCATCGGCAAGCGAGAATGTCTCGTTATGGTCAAAAATATCGTGCATGAAGAAGTTGATGTAGGTGTCATCCAGTTCTTTTACATTAAATGGATATTCGCACCATGACTGGTTGTCTATCATCATCTGTTCTTCAAACGACTTTGGGTATTTATCGCCATGACTGATGAAAAGGCACGAGCCCCAGCTGTCTGTGGCAGAACTGAGTTCTTTCCAAATTGCTGTTTCTGCAGGTGATAAGCCAAGAGGACAATGGAAGTTCAGTCCCGCGCTGATGACATACCCTTCGAAATCTTTATTTCCAGCGGCAATCTGAGCATCAAGGAATTTCTTGATTTCCAGCATTTCGTCATAGGTCCTGCGGTACAGCTTCAGGAGCCCGTCATTAAGGTCGATAACCTTCTGGGTATTCTCCGGCGTCCATTCAAACGCCCCATTAAGCTGGCGCTTGCGGATATAGAGCTTCCTGCGGATCTTTGCCTCGGTCGGAATATGTTCCAGGTACATATTGTGGTTCTTATTCTGAGCATCTTCCCAAAAGCTGACTTCAAACTTTGCCCGATCTTTGAGCTTCAAATATTCGAGTATTTTTTTGATAAACATACTCTAAATATAAACAATCACTCTATCATTGCGTGATAGAGAAAACACCTTTTCAAGGTTTTTGCGGGTGTGGGGCAATAAAAAAGCGGAGCCTTGCGACTCCGCTTTTCATCTATATAAACAAAGACTTATGCATCCTTGCTGTCCTCTTCGGGCGGCAGGGTTACTGCGATGTGCAGCTCGTCCAGCTGTGCCTGGGAAACAGGGGTCGGGGTGTCGCACATCATACAGGTTGCCTTCTGGGTCTTAGGGAATGCGATTACATCGCGGATGGACTCGGTGCCCAGGAACAGCATTACCAGGCGGTCCAGGCCCAGCGCAAGGCCACCGTGCGGCGGTGTACCCAGCTCAAGCGCATCCAGCAGGAAGCCGAACTGCTCCCTTGCCTGCTCAAGCGGAATGCCC
The DNA here is from genome assembly GCA_017446885.1 of Spirochaetia bacterium. GTDB lineage: Bacteria > Spirochaetota > Spirochaetia > CADAEX01 > CADAEX01 > CADAEX01. The sequence goes on from JAFSOR010000016.1 coordinate 37,467, forward strand.
AGTACCTCAAGAATCTTCTCCTGAAGCTGTGGATCGTGGATTCTTATACTTCCGCCGCCTGCCTCGTGTCCATTGAATACGATATCGTAGGCATCGGTTCTTATGTTCAGAAGGTCGCCGCTGTACAGCTTAGGCAGGTCTTCCTTGACAGGTGCGGTGAACGGGTGGTGCACTGCAGAAAGCTTGCCCTGGTCGTCCAGCTCGAACATCGGGAAGTCCACAATCCAGGAGAGGCACTTTTCGTTCTCATCATACAGGTTGAGCTTCTTTCCGAAGAAGTTTCTAAGCTCAGAAAGACAGTTGCATACGATTTTCTCGGTATCGGCTACAAAGATAAGCACATCGCCGGTCTCTGCCTCCATCCGCTCGTACAGGGCCTTGGATTCGGCCTCGGTAAAGAACTTGATGATAGGCGACTGCGGCCCGTCCGGGTTCATCTTAATCCATGCAACGCCCTTTCCGCGCAGCGGTTTTACAAAGTCGGTCATGGCATCCAGGTCTTTGCGGGCAAGCTTTGAGCAGGCACCCTTTAAGTTGATACCTCTTACTTTGCCTTTCTTTGCCAGGGTGTTCTTGAATACCGAGAACTCAGTATTTGCAAAGACATCGGAAAGCTCCTTGATCTCAAGGCCAAAGCGCAGGTCCGGCTTGTCGCAGCCGTACTTGAGCATGGCTTCCTGATATGTCATCCGTGGCAGCGGCAGCTTTAGGTCAATGTTCAGGAACTGCTTGAAAAGCTCCTTGAAAAGCCCCTCTACAACAGCAATTATATCGTCCTGTGTGATGAATGACATCTCCATATCCACCTGGGTGAACTCTGGCTGTCTGTCGGCCCGCAGGTCCTCGTCCCTGAAACACTTTGCAATCTGGATATAGCGGTCAAAGCCTGCTGTCATAAGAATCTGCTTAAAAAGCTGCGGGCTCTGCGGCAGAGCATAGAAGCAGCCTTCCCGTACACGGCTTGGAACCAGATAGTCCCGGGCTCCCTCCGGTGTGGACTTATTAAGGATAGGTGTCTCCACCTCGACAAAGTCGTTCTTATAGAAATACTCGCGGATAGCGTGCATCAGGTTGCTTCTGAATACCAGGCAGTTCCTGATGGCAGGGTTCCGCAGGTCGATATAGCGGTATTTAAGACGGGTCTCGTCGTTCACTTTCTCGGCATGCAGTGCCTCGAACGGAGGGGTCTTGGATTTGTTCAGTATCTCCATATCGGCGATGTAGACCTCGATCTCGCCGGTTGCCAGCTTGGGGTTTGCCATTCCTTCCGGTCTGAGCCGCACTGTACCCTTGGCCGCAATGACAAACTGGCTTCTTAAGCCGCCAGCCAGGTCGTGGATTTCTTTTCCGCAGACCTCTGGGTCAAACACTATCTGAGCCAGTCCCCACCGGTCGGTAAGGTCAATAAAGATGATTCCGCCGTGGTCCCGGTAGTTCTCTACCCATCCGCACAGTGTAACCTCTTTTCCAACATCTTTTGCGGTAAGCTCGCCGCATCTGAAATTTCTCTGTAATCTCATATTATGCTCCATCATCCCAACTGAGAGATTTTATTAAGTATCAATTCCCTTGCCTTCTTAGGGTCGGCCTTTCCGCCGCTTGTCTTCATAAGCTGTCCGATAAGGAATCCAATCGGTTTCTGGTCGCCGCCCTTGATCTGGGCCACAACCTTGGCGTTGTCGGCAAGGAGCTTGTCCACCATTGCCTCTACCTCGCCCGAGTCTGCAGTCTGCATCAGGTTATTCTTCTCAATCACCTGCATAGGGTCTGCATCCTCGTTTATGATAATATCCATAACCTTCTTGGCAGCCTGGGCATTTATCTTCTCGGACTCAAGAAGTTTGATAACTGTAACAAATTTTTCGACTGTAAGGAAGCTCTCTCCAAGGCTTTTCTTGGCCTTGTTCAGATCCTTGGCCACCTCGCCCCTCATCCAGGACGATGCGTTGGCTATACTGATACCGCCCTTGACTGCATTCTCGAAGAAATCTGCCTTCTCCTTCTCTTCGGTCAGGAACTCGGCGCCATCCTCGTTAAGGCCATACTCGTCGATAAAGCGACGCTTGCGCACCCATGGAAGCTCTACCTGTGCCGCATCTATCTGGGCCAGGAACTCTTTGGTGGGGCAATATGGCGGCAGGTCTGGCTCGGGGAAGTAGCGGTAGTCGTTGGCATTCTCCTTGCTCCGCATTCCCTCGGTACGCTTTTTCTCGTCGTTCCACAGCCGGGTCTCCTGCACCACGCTCTCGCCCGCGGTGATCATCCTGGACTGCCGCTGGATTTCGTACTGGAGAGCAAGCTTTACATGGCGGAAGGAGTTTAAGTTCTTGACCTCAACTTTCCGGCCCAAGCCTTTGCCTTCGAAGTTTACAGAAACGTTTACATCGCAGCGCATGGAGCCTTCTTCCATGTTGCCGTCGCACACGCCCAGGTAGCGCACCATCTTGCGGAAGTTCTGCATAAAAAGCTCGGCCTCTTCCGGCTTTTTAAAGTCCGGTTCGGTGACAATCTCAAGGAGCGGGGTTCCTGCCCTGTTGTAGTCGCAGTAGGATGTCATACCCTCATGCACCAGTTTTCCGGCATCTTCCTCCAGGTGGGCATCGTGGATACGCACTTTAGGAACGCCCTCCATCTCGATAAGCCCCTTTACTCCGAATGGAGAGTTGAACTGGGAAATCTGATAGTTCTTAGGCATATCAGGGTAGAAATAATTCTTCCGGTCAAAGACAGCCTTCTCGTTAAGGTGGCAGTTCATGGCACGGCATACTATGTAAGCCTTGCGTACAGCCTCTTCGTTGAGCACAGGAAGCACTCCCGGATAGCCCATGCAGACTGGGCACACATGGCTGTTGGGCACATGGGTGAACTCGTTCTTGCAGTTGCAGAACACCTTTGTCTTGGTAAGAAGCTGGATATGTATCTCAAGTCCGATGAATGATTCTATCATAATACCTCCCGTGCAGCCTCAAACAGAAGGTTCTCGCTGCAGTAGTTGGCAAAAAGCTGCATTCCCACAGGCAGGCCGTTCTCCATTCCTACAGGGATGCTTAGTGCCGGCATACCAGTCAGGTTTGCGGTTACGGTGAACTTGTCGGCCACCTTCTGCTGATACGCTGTAAGGCCTGCATTGCCGTGCTTGAAAGCCTGCGATGGGAAAGCTGGTGCCACAAAGATATCGGATGTGCTGAATATATTCTTGAATTCATTGATAATCTTTGTCCTTATCTTCTGGGCCTTTATGTAGTACTGGTCCTGGAATCCGGAGCGGAGCACATAGGTGCCCAGGAGGATACGCAGCTTGACCTCGTCGCCAAAACCTTCGTTCCTGGATTTTTCCATAAGGTCCATCGGGGTCTCGCCCTCTTTGCTCCTGTGTCCGTAGCGGATACCGTTGTACCGTGCCAGGTTTGCGCTGGCCTCTGCGGTTGCTATTGTGTAGTAGACAGGGATTACATATTCCAGGGAAGGAACCTCTACTCCCTTGATCTCAAAACCTTTGTCCCTGATTTTCTGGATAAGGGCTTTGTACCCTTTCTCAATCTCGGGGGTAAGCCCCAGGTCGCCTTCAAGATATGTAAAGCTGAGCTTGCCGTTAACTGGCTTTGCCGGCTCCTCAGGATATGCTATGGAGGTCTGGTCGTGCCAATCCTGCCCCTTGATTATGTTGAACACCTTCTCGGTCAAGTCCAGATCCTTGGAAAGTACTCCGATTACATCCAGAGAAGATGCGTATGCCACAAGGCCATACCGGGAAACAGCGCCGTAGGTGGGCTTAAGCCCGTATACACCGCAGAAGGCGGCAGGCTGGCGGATTGAGCCGCCAGTGTCTGACCCCAGTGCGAACGGGACCAGACCGGCTGCAACTGCAGCCGCACTGCCGCCGCTGGAGCCGCCGGTGACATATTCTTTGTTCCACGGGTTGTTGGTGCCGCCGAAAGCCGAGAAATCGGTGGAGGAGCCCATTCCGAACTCGTCCATGTTGGTCTTGCCCACCACTATGGCACCGGCTGCCTCCAGCTTGTCTACCGCTGTTGCGTTGTATGGCGACACAAAGTTCTCCAGTATTTTGGAGGCGCATGTCAGGTGGAAACCCTCTACTGCAATGTTGTCCTTGACGCCGCAGGGAATATTTGCCAATGGGCCATCGGGGTTCTTGCATTTCTTTCTTTCTGCATCATACTCCAGGAAGGAGTGGATATCTTTGTCTTTGGCCAATACATCAATCATACCGGCCTCCTACAGGATATGGGGCACGGTTATGAACCGCTCGTCCCGCTCTGGAGCTGCCTCGATCATCCGCTCGGCAAGGGTGCTCTCGATCACCTCGTCCTTGCGTACCCTGTTCTCTCCTATGGAGACATGGGTTGTGGGCTCAAGGCCTGTCACATCTATCTTCTCCATCATGGAAAAGTACTCTATCATCTGCGAAACGGCCTGACTGAGTGTGTCGGCCTCTTTTTCTGTAAGCTCAAGCCTGGCAAGGCTGGCTGTTATATATAATTCATCTTTCTGCATCAAAATAACTTTATAAATTATAATATTTTATGTCAATGATAATATATTGAAACACCCCTTAAAATCTGAAATAATGCAAATATGATTTATACAGAAAGGAAAAGTCTTTCCTACAACGAGCTGGATTTCAAGGGGCTTTGGAAGATAGAGAACATATTCCTGACCATGCAGGAAGCTGCAGGAATACATGCCGAACGCCTGGGTGCCGGCTATGGAGTCCTGAGAGAGAAAGGAATAGGCTGGGTCTTGATACGGGCTTCGCTTAAAATGGATGAATATCCCGATGTCAACACCCCGGTAACTTTAACAACCTGGCCAGAACCTGAACGCAGACTGCTGTTTCCGCGGTTCTTCTCCTTCAAAGATGATGCCGGAAATCTTTTAGGAACAGCTTCTACACTGTGGGCCCTTATGGATATAGAAAACCGCACCCTGGCTGTTCCTGCTGCAAAGGGAGTTGTGGTGCAGACACCCGCAGAACCCCCTTTAAAGCTTGAGCTTCCCGGCAAGGTCAGAATGCCCGAAGGTGAAATCGCAGAAACTACGGTCTGCCCAAAATATTCAGACCTAGATATAAATAATCATGTTAATAACTCAAGGTATATCGACTGGTTCTGCGACCAGATTCCCCTGGAAATCCACAAGAAAGGGATTCTGTCGGAGATTTCGGTCAGCTATTCCCGCGAAATAAGGAGCGGCTCGGATGTAAAGCTTGAGTTCTCCAGAACCGACAACCAGTTCCGCATGGCTGGAAAAGAGAATAACCAGGTGTGCTTTATGGTGAACGCCACATGGAAAGAGGAAACATTATGAATCAGAAAAGAGTCGAGGAGCTTGTAAGAGAGCTTCTGATAGAGATTGGCGAAGACCCTGACAGAGAAGGGCTTATCAAGACCCCGGAGCGGTATGCCAAGGCCATGGATTTTTTGACCAAGGGCTACCATGAGGATGCCGAAACCATAATCAACAACGCAGTATTCTCCTCCGAAGCCAACAACATGATTATCTGCCGCGATATCGAAGTCTACAGCCTGTGCGAGCACCATATGCTCCCCTTCTTCGGACGCTGCCATGTGGGCTATGTGGCCAAGGATAAGGTGCTGGGGGTAAGCAAGATTGCCCGCATTGTCGAGATGTATGCCCGCCGCCTCCAGATTCAGGAGCGCCTTACAGTGCAGATTGCCGAGGAGATTAAGCGGGCCGTGGATGCCGAAGGCGTGGGCGTGGTAATGGAGTGCCAGCACCTGTGCATGATGATGAGGGGGGTGGAAAAGCAGAACTCCCTTATGACAACATCATCAGTACTGGGCACATTCCGCAAGAACCTGGCCACAAGAGAAGAGTTCCTCAACCTTCTTAACAGAAAAATCTGATTTTCTGGTTCAGCCCAAGGCCACATCCAGCATCATCATAAGGGTAAACCCGACAGCAAATGCAAAAACGCCCTTGTCTGAATGGGGCTCTGCAGACATCTCTGGAATCAGCTCTTCCACTACGACATACAGCATAGCTCCTGCCGCAAAACTTAACAGATAAGGCATTGCAGGAAGCACCATCTGGGTAGCTATAATTGTCAATAAAGCCCCCAGAGGCTCAACAGCCCCAGACAGAACGCCATCCAGGAATGCATATCGCTTTTTTCGCCCTTCGGCATGGAGCGGCAGATCTTCTCCTTTATAGAGCTTCATGCCGTCAATCATCTTCTCCCATTTCTCTCCCATGGCATCTGTTCCGTCGCTCTCGTTCACAATCAGGAAAAGCCCACCAGGCTTGAGAACTCGGAAGACCTGTCTGAAACAGCTTTCGATATCGGGCCAGAAATAGACAGTCTCAAAACCAGTCACAAGATCAAAGGTTTTTTCATCAAAAGGAAGAGCTGTCACATCCCCCTGGACCACATTGCACCGACCGCCTTCTATTGCAGCCTTGTTGACCGCCCTTGTTTTTTCTACTGATACATCTGAATAATCCAGACCCCAGGCAACAGCATCCGGGAACCTTTCCAAGAAACCCTTGGGGCTTACGGGTGTTTGCAAAAAAATTCTTTATAAAACCCATAATTCACTCCTTAGTTATCACAAAAAAATGGCTGTCTGCAGCAACGCTCCCAGACAGCCAAAGACATGAAAATGAAAGGCTTCAAATGTATCCTTAGGTACCAACATTTTTTCAGTTAGCATATGCTAACTAATGACAATATACAATACTCTTGTTTTTGTGTCAACAAAAATTTTAATTTTTTTTTTGACAAATTAAAAATCAATACTGTTTTGCTATTTTCTTTGCTTCTTTCTTGACCTGGGCTGCCAGCTCCGGAGGGCTTAAAACCTTGACAGAACTGCCGAAATGGAGCACCCAGAAAAGAGTCTCCTGCATCTGGTTTGACCTAAAGGAAAGATATACAGAACCATCCTTGTTCTGCTTCATCTTCTGCCCTTCGTGCCAGTTGCGCTCAAGAATATATGTGCTTATTTCCTTTGCAAACTCAAGCTCAACCTTGACCGGCTTTGTAGGATTGTTCCATACTCCGAAGTTCGGATCCACATGCTTCTTTATGTCGAAATCAGCCGGGATCTTGAACTGTTTCTTGGTGCAGGATATTTTTTTCATCCTGGAAAGGGAATAAACACGCACAGCACCTGCCTTGTGACAGTAGCCTATGACATACCAGTTCCCTTTCTGGCAGATCACCTGATATGGATCAAAACGCCTGGGGCTGTAATCCTGCTTGCCCAAGGAGCGGTACTGGAAATCCATGGTCACCCTAAGCTTGATTGCCTTGAACACTGTGTTGAACACAACGCCATCTATGGTAGGCAGCGGGTCCGAGATAAACTGGATACCGCCTGCGGCAAAGCTTGAGTTTACCGACACCTCTTCTGGCAAAAGGTCGGTTATCTTTTGGAAAATGCTTTTGAACGATGCTTCAAGCGGTGTGTTCTTATACTGCTCCAGAAGGGGGATGATGGCCGATACAGTAAAGAGTTCGCCCTCCGAGAGCATGACACTCTTTATAAAGAAGGTAGGGTCTGTGTAGTAGTAGCCGTTCTTGTCTGCATCGTATTCCAGAGGGGCATTGTAGCGGTCACGTAGAAACTCAAGGTCCCGCATGATTGTGCTTCTGGAAACTTCGAACATCTTCTCCAGACGGGGGGCATTCGGATATCCCCCCTCCCGGATTATCCTGTCAATCTCTAAAAGCCTTAACGACTTTACTTTATCTTCTCTGTTCTTTGCCATACAGAGATTATATCACTCTTCATCCGATTCTGGCAAATTTTCTGCAAGAAATTTTATAAGTGTGACCAGATCGTCCAGCTTTTTGTGTGTGATAAGCGGATTGAGCAGTGTGAACTTAAGATAAATATTGTCCTCGTCGGTAGTCTGCCCGATTACCACACCATGCTTGTGCATCAGAAGGCGGCGCACCCGGCGGTTTATCTCGTCGGCCCTTTCGGGGTCATCGCCCACATAGCGGAATACAACAGAGCTTATCTCCGGCTCGGTGACAACCTGGAAGCTTTTGTCGTTTATAAGCAGGCTGTAAAGGTACTGGGCATTCTCCATGCTGGTATTGATAATCTTGTTCCAGCCATCCTGTCCCCGCATCTGGAAAGAGAGCCAAACCTTTAGGGCGTCGAAACGCCGGGTAGTCTGCAGCGACTTGTTCACCAGGTTGGTGTAGCCGTCTGCCTCGTCCTCGATCCGGTTCAGATAGTTGGCATGGAAAGTCAGGACATCGAAGTCGCTTCCCTTTTTAAGAAGGACAACAGAGCAGCTTATAGGCATAAGGAACATCTTGTGGAAGTCCACAGTTATGGAGTCGCACAAAGAAAGATCCTTGATTCTCTCCCGGTACTTGTCAGACATAACTACGCCGCTTCCGTAGGCTGCATCGGCATGAATCCACATGTTGTCTGCAATTCCAATCTTTACAAGCTCCTTTATGGGGTCTATGCTGCCGTAGTCGGTTGTTCCGGCTGTAGCTGCAATAAGGAACGGAATATTTCCTTTCTCCTTGTCATCTCTGATCAGCTGACGCAGAGCATTAACATCCATCCGCTTCTTGCTGTCCACTGGAACATGGACTACAGACTCGTAACCAAGTCCCAGAAGGTGGGCGCTCTGCTCCATAGAGAAGTGCGAAATCTCGGAGACATACATCCTCAGCTTATGGAAGTTGTCGGGGAGTCCTTTTTTCTGGACATCGTGCTTAAGAATGCGGTTGCAGAACCAGTCTCTTGCCAATGTTATTGCAGTCTGGTTGGACTGTGAACCGCCCGATGTAAACACGCCGTCGGCACTCTTGTTGTAGCCGTAAAGGCGGCACAGATGCCGTATAACCTCAAGCTCCACCTCGGTGGCAACCGGAGACTGATCCCACGAGTCCATGGACTGGTTGAAAGCCGAGATAATCACCTCGCCTGCCAGGGTCTCCAGCAGTGACGGCCCGTGCAGATGCGCCATGTAGTCGGATGACGATGTGCGCAGAAGGTATGGAAGAATCTGCTCCTTGATCTTGTTAAGAGTCTCTTCCCAGCCAAGCCCTTCTTCCGGCAGGATTGAATCCTGATGCACCACCTCGTGCAGGTCTGTAGGGGTAGTGCCTGAATATGCGCTGTCATCAACAAAGACATCAGAAACAGCCTTGACTGTCTCTGACATCATGTTAAGATATTTTTCCTTTGATTCAGGTATGTGGGTAAGCAGAATGTTATCGTTTGACATCGGCATCCACTTCCATAACTGCTTTCTCAAAGATAGCTGCGGCCTGCTCAATCTCGGCATCGGTAACGTTGAGCGCGCACAGACAGCGGGTCACTGCACCCTCGCGGCCGCCCCGCTCCAGGATAAGCTTGTTCTCGAAGCATTTCCGCTGAACCTTTACAGCAATATCTCCTCCCGGCGGATATGAGCCCAGCATGTCAGGCTTTGCAGTCGGGTCTATGAACTCGGTTCCGATCATAAGCCCCTTGGCCCTGATATCGCCGATAATAGAAACCTTTTCCTTAAGAGCCTGGAGCCGGTCGGCCAGAATCTTGCCCTTGCGGACAACATCGGCCAGGAACTCGGGCTTTGAGACCCGCTTAAGCAGGATGGTTCCAGCCTTCATGGCCAGCTGGTTGCCACGGAAAGTTCCGGCATGTGCGCCGGGTCCCCAAGCATCCAGCTTGCGGTTATAGATTACTATGGAAAGAGGCAGTGAGCCGCCCAGAGCCTTGGATGTAAGGATTACATCCGGCACAATGTCGGCATATTCAAATGCAAACAGTTTTCCGGACCGGCCTATGCCGCACTGAATCTCGTCCACTATCATAGGAATATCCAGCTCTTTGGTGACACGGCGCACAGTCTTGAGGAACTTGACCGGTGCCGGAATCACGCCGCCCTCGCCCTGGATAGGCTCCAGGATTACAGCAGCTGGTCTGGTTATACCGCTCTCCGGATCCTTGAGCACACGCTCAAAGTAGTTGCATGCCGCATCTATGCCAGCCTCGCCGCCAAGCCCGAATGGACAGCGGTAGGAGTATGGGTACGGGAAGAAATGCACTCCCGGCATAAGGTTTGCCACCTTGGTCTTGGCACCCAGGTTTCCGGTGCAGGCGAGGGCGCCGTGGCCCATGCCGTGGTAGCCGCCCTGGAATGCAATTACAGTGGAACGGCCTGTGGCTGTTTTGCACAGCTTTAGTGCCGCATCGGTTGCATCGGTGCCGGATGGGCTGCAGAACTGAATCTTTGCATCCTGAAGCTCTTTCGGCAGAAGCGAAAGCACTGTGTTTACAAATTCGGCTTTTACAGGGGTTATTAAATCAAGGGTGTGCAGCGGTGCATCTGAATTAATCATCTCCACCAGCGCCTGATTTACTTCGGGGTCGTTGTGACCCAGTGCGAGAGTACCTGCTCCGCACAAGAAATCCAGATATTTGTTTCCCTCAACATCTTCCACCCACGAGCCTTTTGCTTTTGCAATCGCAATCGGGAACTTTCTAGGATAGCTCCGGGCGTTGGATTCTGTGGTTTCCTGTCTGGTAATGTAATACTGATTGGTGCCCTTTGTCTCAAGCATCGACTTTCTCCCATTACTTAACGTTATACAACTATCCAGTTGTTGTAGACCTAACCATATACCAAAGAGGGGCAGGGCGCAACCCTTTTTCTGAAAAAAATTAAAAAAAATAAAGGGTCACGACCCAAATCGTGACCCGATAAATTTGACCCTTTAAAAAATGTTATTTCTTAAGAGCAGCTCTGATGTCCTTAAGGATGTCCTCAACTGTCTCTGCCGGTGGCTCTGCAGCCTTAGCTGCTGCCTCTGCGGCTGCCTTTGCTTCGGCTTCTGCTTTAGCCTTTGCCTCTGCTGCCTCTTTAGCCTTTGCGATGGCACGGATCACACAGAAGATACAGAATGCGATGATGATGAAGTCGATGATGTTCTGGAAGAAAAGACCATAATTCATTGTTGCATATCCTGCGTCATGAGCAGCTGCAACGGTCGGGTATGCTGCATAGCTGAAGGTCTGGCCTTCTACTGCGTTTGGATTGATGCAGTAGTAGAGCTCCTTCAGGTTGGCACCCTTTGTGGCGCAGCTGATAAGCGGAGTTATGATGTCTGCAACGAGAGATGACACAATCTTTCCGAATGCACCGCCGACTACAACGCCGACAGCCATATCAACAACATTTCCTCTGGAAATAAATGCTTTGAAATCTTTAACGAAACCCACGGATTCCCCCTAAAAATATTTATTTTATAAAATGGTATATATAGAAAAACTACTTGTCAAGTAGATATTTTTGATTTTATAATTACTTATAATGTATTTATGAGGTGATTTATGTTTGGAAATATGTTTTCAACTGATATAGGAATGGACCTGGGCACCTGCAATACCCTGGTGTATATAAAGGGAAAAGGGCTTGTAATAAACGAACCCTCTGTAGTTGCCATAGAAAAGAATACAAAACGGGTTATCTCTGTAGGAAAAGAGGCCAAGAACATGCTTCTAAGGACCCCTACCGACATTGTTGCAATCCGTCCACTGCGCGACGGTGTAATCGCCGATATCGAGACCACCGAGAAGATGATACGCCACTTCATAGCCATGGGCCTGCCACGCAGATGGCTGGTAAAACCCAGGATGGTCATTGGAATTCCAAGCTGTATAACCGAGGTTGAGCGCCGGGCTGTCGAAGAGTGTGCATACAAGGCTGGAGCACGTGATGTAAAGGTAATAGAGGAATCGCTTGCTGCTGCAATCGGAGCCGACATCCCTATCCAGGAGCCGGCAGGAAACATGATCTGCGACATCGGCGGCGGCACATCGGAGGTTTCTGTCATCTCCATGAGCGGTATTGTAGTCACCAAGGCAATCAGAGTTGGCGGCGACGAGTTTGACGAGGCTATAGCAAAGCACATCCGCACAGTCCACAAAATGATAATCGGACTCCAGGCTGCAGAACGGATCAAGATTAAAATCGGAAGTGCCTACGACAGCACCAACACCATAGAAAAGATGGAGATTGGCGGTACCGACACCATCACAGGGCTGCCACGCAGAATCGAGATTGACAACCTGGAGGTCCGCGAGGCACTCAAAGAGCCTGTAAGATCTATCATCGTAACCATAAAGAACACATTGGCTGAGACTCCTCCGGAGCTGAGCGCCGACATAATCGAGCGGGGCATTGTCCTTACCGGTGGCGGAGCGCTGCTGCAGGGTCTTGATATCCTTATCTCCAAGGAGGTGGGTGTGCCGGTATTCATCGCCGATGAACCGCTTCTGTGTGTAGCCAAGGGCGCAGGAAAGTACTACGACCACATGCGGGGCAATATCTACAGGAAAAGCAGCAAAAATTCTTTCGGCGATTGATGACACCTGATGTTCAAAGGAATATCGTTCCAGAAGCATAAAAAAGATTTCATCACACTGTTTGTTCTGGTGAGCCTGAGCATCGGAATGCTGGTTTATACTGCATTCTCTGACATCTCATTCAGGCCCAAGCAGGCAGGGCTCGATTTCTTCTCGCTATTCCAGCGCGGAATTGTAGGAACAGGCAAGTTCTTCTCACAGACACTCAATTCCATATCGGAGCTTCGTAATCTTAAAAAAGAGTACGACAGCCTGCTCGAAGATTATGCCGAATACCAGCAGATGAAACAGGATTATGATCACCTGGCCCAGGAGAACTCGCTTCTTAAGGATCAGCTGGGATACATGAAAGAAGAGGGCATTGCAAAGATTCCGGCCAAGGTTATAGGGGGCAACACCGGCAACTTTTTCAGGAGCATGGTTATAAACCAGGGAAGCAACAAAGGGATAAAGAAAGATATGCCTGTAATTGCCTATGTGGACGGTTACCAGAGCCTTGTGGGAAAAGTTATGGAGGTAAGCGCTTATTCTGCTGTCGTAAAACCAATAACAGACAGCAGCCTGTATGTGCCTGCAGTGCTTCAGAAATACAGATATCGGGGGCTGGTGAACGGCCTGGTAATGGATTTTGTCAGCCGCGAGGCCTCAAGCCGGATTGGATACGGCGACCTGGTGGTGACATCGGGATTCAACGGCAGCTACCCCGAGAACATCTATATAGGGAAAGTCAAAAGCATAAGCAGCAAGGAATACGAGACATCGCTCCGGCTGGAGATAGAACCGTTTGTCGATTTTTTCAGGCTTGAATATGTTTTTGTGCTCGACCAGGGGAGAAGCGAATGAAAACCAAAGAGGCGTTTTTTATCTCTCTTCTTGTAGTCTTTGTACTGGTTATACTCCAGAGCACCCTTTTCTACTATGTCTTCCCTGTCAAGGTGATTCCCGATTTTGCCCTTATAGTCGTAGCTTTCTGCGGAGCGCGGCGTGGGATGCAGGATGGCCAGCTGCTTGGTTTTTTCAACGGCCTTGCCGAGGATTTTATTACTGCATCATTCCCGGGATTCAACGCCCTTGTAAAGACATTAATCGGATTCTTGGCAGGAACCATAAAAAACAAGATGCTTTTCGACCCTGTCATTTTTCCCAGCCTTTTCATATTCTTTGTGACATTTATCAAGGGAATTCTGGCAGCTGTCATTGCGTACCTGTTCTTTCCCGAAGGCTACTACCCTGCGGTATTCAGCGGCAGTTTCTTCCTTGAGATGGTGCTTAACGCCCTTATTGCGCCGATAGTCTATCTGATTCTTAAAAAGACACACCTGATTCCAGGCGATATCTGGGGTGGAAAGTGAGCAACAACCCCTTTGAGAACCAAAGTATAAAGAAGGAGCGGCTGTTCTTTCTGGTACTGGTTGTCTGTGTAGTCTTTGTAATATTCACCGGGTACCTTTTCTCTATGCAGATAACCCGCTGGATGGAGTATCAGAACCAGGCCTGGGCTGTTGCCCGCAGGACATCGGAAGCTCCTGCCTTACGGGGCGAGATTTATGACCGCAACTACGATACACCGCTTGCCTCCAATGTGGATTCCTTCGCAGTCTCCATAGTGCCGGCCGAGACCGACAGGCAGAACCTGCCACAGATAATCTCTGCCCTGGCCTCAATACTTGGCACAGAAGCACAGACTCTTATGAATAAAATACCCCAGGCCGATGTGTTCCAGGCCATAGAGCTTAAGGATAATGTATCCTATGGTCAGGTGGTTCAGATTGCATCAAATATAGAGGATTTCCCAGGCATCTCCTGGAGCAGCAAGCCGGTGCGCCACTACAACCATACTGCGTCGCTGTCCCATATAATCGGATATGTAGGCAACATCAACCCAGAGGAACTTCACCTGCTCTACAATAAAGGATATGCAGCCAACAGCATAATTGGAAAGAACGGAATAGAAAAAGAATACGACCTTATTTTAAAGGGAACCCCCGGGCTTAAATCCATAACCGTAGATGCAAAGGGCCGAAACGTTCAGGAGGAGCGGTATATAAAAGCACCAGTGCCGGGCAAGAACATTGTCCTAACCATAGACCGGCGCATCCAGGAGCTGTGCGAGAAAGCGCTGGGCGAGCGGATGGGCTCTGTTGTGGTGCTGAAGCCTGCCACCGGCGAAATCCTGGCCATGGTTTCATACCCATCCTACGATACAAACCGCTTTTATACACCAGACAGCGCAAGCTACTACCGCACTCTGCTGGAAAACGGAAACCATCCTTTCCTTAACCGCTGCATACAGTCGGCCAATGCCCCGGCATCTGTGTTCAAAACCATAATGATGACAGCCTCTTTAGAAGAGAATGCTTTTCCGCCTGACAAGAAGATTGACTGCACTGGAAAGCTGGTGCTTGGAGACCGCACTTTCAACTGCCACCAGAAGAGTGGTCACGGCCCGCTGAACCTTTCCGATGCTCTTATGGAATCCTGCGATGTCTATTTCTGGGAGCTTGGCGGCAACCACCTGGGGCCTAAAAAAATCGAGCAGTATTCCAGGATGATGGGGCTGGGCGAGAAGACAGGCGTAGACCTGCCTGGCGAAGTCGCAGGGCTTGTGCCATCCCCGGAATGGAAACTTGAGAGAATAAACGAGCTGTGGGTGGGCGGCGACACCTACAATATGTCGATAGGCCAGGGCTATACCCAGGTAACCACCCTGCAGATTGCAGACCTTATTGCCATGATAGTCAACGAAGGAACTATCTACACGCCACACCTGCTTAAAGAGGTACGCGATGTTGTGACAGGCGAGGTGGTGGAAGAACGAACCCCACGTATATTGCACAAGGCCGATATAAGCAGCCATACCTTCCATGAGCTTAAGAAAGCCATGCGCCGCGTCGTGGCAGAAGGCTCAATACGCCGTCTTTTCAACAACAAAGTGGTGGAGGTGGCAGGAAAAACAGGAACTGGCGAGGTAGGCTACACTGACCGCTGGACAAGCTGGTTTGCCTCCTTTGGCCCGTATCAGGCTCAAAACCCCGAGGACCAGGTGGTTGTGGTAGTCATGATAGAAGCCTCCAACGAATGGGAATGGTGGGCACCGAAAGCCAGCAACGCCATATATCAGGGAATATTTGCAAATCAGAGTTACGAAGAGGTTGTAAAGACTCTGGACATATGGTATCTGAATAACGGTACCGATGTAATCAGGAGGCGGAGTGAATAGCAGAAAATCCTTCTTGACATTCGACTTCATCATCATTCTTGCTATCTTATGCCTGTCGGTTATAAGCGTATGTTTCATATACTCAAGCGGACTCAACTCCGACGGGGTCAATACCTCGTTTGAATTCATAAAGCAGATTATCTGGATTGTCACCGGCCTGGGGCTTATGACACTTGTCATCGTATTTGATTACAAATACTTCTATGACTTTGCTTACTACATCTATGGAATCTGCATCTTTATGCTTATAATAACCCTGCTTGTGGGCAACAAGGTCAACGGAGCCCGGTCTTGGCTGGGTCTTCCTGGTGTCGGTATCCAGCCTTCGGAGTTCACCAAGCTGGGAACCATCATAGCTCTTTCTGCCTTCTGTGCAAAAAACAGAAACAACATCAGGTCGATTGTCGTTTTCCTGCGTGCGGCGCTGATTCCGGCTTTGCCCATGGTTCTTATTCTGGCGCAGCCCGACCTGGGAACATCCTTGGTCTATATTCCAATCTTTCTAGTCATCCTTTTCATGGCTGGAACAAAGATACGCTATCTGTTTTTCCTAGTAGCCTGCGGAATCGGGGTCATACTTTTCACCATCATCCCTATGTGGTCGGGCTATGTACTCAAGCAGGAGACATTTGTCGTAACCATATTCTCAAACCAGCTTCTTATGCTGGCAATCCTGGGAGCCTGCCTGCTGGTTGTAATTTTATCGGCCATAGGCTGGTTCGCATTCAAGAAAGGAATATATTACTGGATTTGCTACAGCTTTGTTATTATTTCTGTATCTCTTTTTGTTGCTATGCTGGCACAGAAGATTCTAAAGGATTATCAGATTATGCGGCTTGTGGTCTTCCTTGATCCAGATGTGGATCCACAGGGAGCTGGCTGGAACATACTTCAATCCCTTACGGCCATAGGCTCGGGCGGACTTTTCGGCAAGGGCTTTCTTAAGGGTACACAGAGCCACTATCATTATCTGCCGCAGCAGAGCAACGACTTCATTTTCTCTATCATTGCCGAAGAGATAGGATTTTTCGGGAGCATGGTGGTGTTCCTCTGCTTCTTTATCATATTAATCAGAGGTTTCATCATTGCCTATTCATCCAAAGATTCCTTTGGTTCTTACATCTGTTTTGGAATAATTGCTATGTTTTTTTTCCATTTTGTGGTAAATATCGGTATGGCGATGGGCATAATGCCTATAACGGGAATTCCGCTTCTTTTCTTGTCCTATGGAGGCTCATCCCTGTGGACCTCTATGATGGCGGCTGGGATTCTGATAAATATTTATTATAGAAGATACGGGTTTAAGATTTGAATATTTCTGATTACAAACATCTGGACAATATACTCCTTCAGGTCAACAAACCGGCACGGTACACCGGCGGCGAGTTCGGTTCCTACCGCAAATACGGCTGCCCCCTGAACATGGCAATCTCTTATCCCGACCTGTACGAGATAGGAATGTCCAACACTGCCCTCAAAGTGCTTTACAACATCTTCAATGGAATTGAAGGGGTCAACTGCGAACGGGTATTTGCCCCTGCTCCCGATTTCGAGGAAAAGCTTAGGGAAGCCCAAATCCCACTGTACACCCTGGAGACAGGCATTCCCCTTAAAAAGCTGGATATCATTGCCTTTACAATAGGATATGAGCTTACAGGGACCAATGTGCTTAACATAATTGACATGGGAAACATTCCTCTGGAAGCATCAGACCGCGGCGAGGATGACCCTATCGTGATTGCCGGCGGCCCCGGGGTGACAAACCCCGAGCCTTTTGGAAAAATATTCGATGCCATATTCATCGGCGAGGCCGAGGATGCCTACGAACCGCTTTTGGAAGAGGCAATCGCAATAAAAAAACGGGGCGGGAAACGGAGCGAGATTCTTGCCCTGTTTGAAACCAAGAGCTTTATCTGGACCAGAAATAAAAAAGAGAAAGTGCACAGAGCCATCTGGAACAGCTTTGGAAAGAGGGTCTACCCTGCTGCAAGAGGGCCGGTTCCTTCGATAAAAGCGGTGCAGAACAACGGAGTTGTGGAAATTATGAGGGGCTGCCCTAACGGCTGCCGTTTCTGCCACGCCGGCATATACTACAGGCCCCAGCGGGAGAAAGATATTCCCCTTATACTGCAGGAAATCGACACCCTGGTGCATAAATATGGCTATAGGGAAATAACGCTGCTTTCACTCTCTTCGGGCGACTACTCTGTTATGCCACGGCTGATAAAATATCTTAATCAAAAGTACGCATCCTACGGCGTCTCTTTCGCATTCCCATCGCTTAAAGTAAGCAGCTTCTCGCTCAACCTGCTTTCCGAGCTTAACGAGGTACGGAAAAGCGGCCTTACTTTTGCCGTTGAGACACCGCTTCCAGGCTGGCAGGCCGATATGAACAAGGTTGCCACCATGGAGAGCATTGTCGAGATAATACGCGAGGCCAAGAAGCTGGGATGGCGTGTGGCCAAGTTCTATTTTATGATAGGACTCCCCGTATCAGGTGCCAGCGAAGAGAAAGAGATTGTGGACTTTATACTCCAGGTCTATGCCCAGACAAAAATACAGCTTAACATAAATGTTGGAACCTTTGTCCCCAAGCCCCACACTCCATTCCAGTACGCAGCCCAGCTCTCGGAGGAGGAAAGCTGGCAAAAACTTTCGTACATAAAAGATTCCCTCCGGGGCCATCCTATAAAAGTCAGCTACCACTCCCCGTTCCTCTCTTTCCTGGAAGGCATATTCTCAAGGGGCGACAAGCGGGCGTCAGACCTGCTTATAAAAGCTTTTAAGATGGGTACCAGGCTTGATGCCTGGGACGAGTATTCCAGGCTTGATGTATGGAAGCAGGTGCTGTCCGAGGCCGACTGGGATGTAAAAACCGAGGTCTGCCGCCAGCGCAGCACCGAAGAGTCCCTGCCCTGGGATTCTGTGTCCATGGGAGTCTCCTCCTCGTTCTACAGGAACGAATGGAACAAGCTGGGAACAAACACGTTTACCCCCGTCTGCAGCCCCGACTGCGACCACAACTGCGGCATCTGCGGAACCAAAAACAGAATAAGCAGCATAGAAGAGAATGTCGAGTTTCCGCCGCTTCCGCCACAAGAGCCGATTCCCGAAGGGATTTCAAGGGTATACTTTGTCTTTGCAAAAAGGAACGAGCAGGTTTTCATGGGTCACTTAGACCTTATGGGCATGATGGAGAAATCTATCCAGAGAGCCGGATTCTTCATCGAATTCTCGCAGGGTTTCAACCCCAAGCCCCGGTTGGAGTTTGCCCATCCGCTCTCTTTAGGAATTATATCGGAAGGCGAGATTGCCTCTATAAATATCCATGGAAAATGCGAGGCAGAAGAGTTTGTTCAAAAAATGAACAATTCTTTACCCTGGGGGCTTGAGGTAAAAGAGGCCTATGTTGTTCCAAAGGAAGTCTACAAGGCCAAGAAGATTCAATCGCTGATGAGCCTTTACAACGGCAGTCAGTACACTTTGGAATATACCGGAAATGACATTGACCTTTTCCAGAAAAGCCTTGAGAACTACATATCCGAAAACCAGCTTGCCGATTATGTCAGCGTTCAGCGTTCAGAAGCAAGTTTTGACTTCGACATAAAGGCAGGCAACAAGAAAGCGAACATGATGGCCCTGCTTAAAGAAGTTCTGGGAACAGAATATCCCCTGGAACAGTGCCGCATAACCCGAAATCGCCTTATGTGCTCCCCTAAACCGGAAGAGAGACTCCCTTACCAAGAGTATTTTAAGACTATATAATAGTATATTGACAAAATAAATATATAA
>JAFSOR010000017.1 GCA_017446885.1 Spirochaetia bacterium
ATTCCTTCGATGTGATGTCGACCGTTTGCCCGAGCCTTGCCAGGCGTTATGAGCGGTACTACCATTTCAAGCCCGATACTGTGCGCGTTGTCACAAACGCCCCTGACTACGAGCCAGAACTGAGACCTCAGGATGTAGGGGACAGGATAAGGATAATACACCATGGACTGGCCTCTCCGCTGCGGAAGATTGAGAAGATGATAGATATAATGGCCTATCTGCCTGAGGACAAATATGAACTGTACTTCATGCTCATGAAGAGCGACAAGGCATATTATGACGAGATGGTCAGATATGCGTCGAGGTACAGCAACATACATTTCCTTGAGCCGGTGCCATTCACGGAGATACCGTCTTTCACCAACCAATTTGATATAGGACTTTTGCTGCCGAACAATGACAATGTGAGCTATAAGTACTCTCTTCCAAACAAGTTCTTCGAGTTCGTGCAGGCAAGGCTCGCAATAGCAATAGGGGACAGCTATGAGATGAAGCAGTATGTGGAGAGGTATGATCTTGGGGTTGTGGCTAGGGAGAACTCGCCGGAGGCCATGGCAGCAGTGATAGAGAAGATGAGCAGGGAAGACATCATGATGTACAAGCAGAATGCTCATAAGTATGCCAGGGAGCTGAGTGCTGAGACCAATATGAAGATACTGATGGAGATTGCCGAGGAGTTGCTTGGTAAAGCGTTTTAATACATGCGAATATTAATAATATCAGCATTTTTTCCTCCTTGTAATAATATTGCTTCATTACGTCCATATTCTTGGGCAAAATGGTGGTCTAAGGATGGGCATAAAGTAACTGTTATATCCAGTGATATCTATCAGGAACCAAAAAATTTACAGTTAGATTGTTCTGGTTTTAAGGTCATACAGACCCCATCTAATGTTCCTGGGTTTTATAGAAAACTGACAGACATTGCTAAGGGAAAGAGAAAAAAAGAAATAGATAATAATTACAAGCTACAATCAAATGGTAAAAAATCTATTATAAGAAAGGTTTTGGATTGGTATGAGTATACTGGAATTTTTGGAATGCTCCGATATCCGGATTGGTACGATTGGTGGATAAATAAGGTAAAAAAACTGATTTCCCCATTTGATTATGATATGGTTATAACCACATCTGCTCCTTTTGGAGCACATAGGATAGGATATTATATAAAAAAGAGTAATCCTCTATGTACTTGGATATGTGATTGGCGTGATTTATTGTCTGACAATCAGAATTATACCGGATTACCTATTTTTCACTGGTATGAACATCACTTGGAAAAGATGTTTGACAATACAGCTGATTGTGTTACCTCGGTTTCGGAAGAATTATGCAACATAATAAAAAAAAGAACTACTAAACCAGTTTATGTTATATATAATGGGTTTGATTCTGAATATATAGATACTATTATCCATCAAAAAGAAGATTTATTAAATACATTTACTATTGCATATACTGGAACAATATATAAAGGCAAACAGAATCCTTATGCGTTGTTTAAAGCAGTTTCAGAATTGAATAATGAAGGTAAAATAACCCCATTTGATCTTCAGTTGTTTTTTGCGGGAAAATGTGATTGTAAAGAATCGATAACACAATTGAAAATAACAGAATATTATAACTATATGGGGTATATACCATACGAGGAGGCAATAAATCTTCAGCATAATAGTGATACGCTTTTATTTCTTGAGCCCATCACAGGAGATTATAAAGGACTTCTTTCGGGTAAGATATTTGAATACCTTTATACTGCAAATGAGATCTGCAGTATAGGTAATGATCCAGAGAACAGCACTAGAAAAGTGATAAAAGAATGTAATGCGGGGGTAGCCCTTGGTAATGATGTTCAAGCTATAAAACAGTATCTTTTGACTAGAATTGAACAGAAAAAACAGGGAATTCCATATAAAGCCAATAAAAACATGAATGAAATCATGAAGTATCATAGAAAAGCACAAGCGGAAAAAATATTAAGTTTGGTGAAAAATGAAGAAATTAAGTATTCTAATACCCTGCTATAATGAACAGGAAAATGTAGTTGCCATGAGCAATGCTGTGGTGGAAGAAGTTACTAAGAACCTTTCAAATTATGATTATGAGCTGGTTTTTATAGACAACTGCTCTACGGATAATACCCGTCCATTGTTACGAGAAATATGCAAAAAGAATCCTAAGATTAAGGCTATTTTCAATGCCCGTAACTTCGGGCAGTTCAATTCTCCTTATCATGGAATGCTCCAGCTTGATGGGGATTGTATTATTACCCTATGCTGTGATTTCCAGGATCCTGTGGAATTGATTCCAACATTTGTAAAAAAATGGGAAGAAGGGGCTAAGATAGTTGCTGGTATCAAAACCCATAGTGATGAAGATAAATTTGTTCGTTTTCTTAGAACCTGCTATTATCGGATGGTTCAAAAGATGAGCCAGGTAGAGCAGATAGAACATTTCACGGGATTTGGTTTGTATGATAAGTCTTTCATCGAGGTGCTCAGAAACTTGAAAGATCCTACTCCTTTCTTACGTGGAATTGTTGCAGAGCTTGGATTTAAGCGCGTTGATGTTCCTTATCGTCAGGCAAAGCGCAAGGCTGGTAAAACACACAATAACTGGTACAGTCTATTTGATGCCGCAATGCTCAGTTTTACCAGCTATACAAAAGTGGGACTCCGTTTTGCTACTATAGGTGGATCAATTGTTGCATTCCTAAGTTTTTTAGTTGCTATTGGTTATACTGTATATAAGTTTCTGCATTGGAAGGATTTCAATGCAGGTATAGCGCCTCTGGTAATAGGTGTATTCTTTCTGGGCGCTCTTCAGCTTTTTTTTATCGGCTTCTTGGGCGAGTATATCATGGCTATGAACAACCGTATTATGAACAGGCCGTTGGTGATTGAGGAAGAAAGAATTAACTTCGAGGAAAAAGATGTCCATTAAACTGTTAGACTGTACACTTCGTGATGGAGCTTACATTGTAGAATCTATGTTCGGTACTCCGGCCATCAAGGGAATTATCAAGCATATGCAGGATGCAAATGTGGATATCATTGAATGTGGCTGGCTTAAGGATAATCCGCATAAAGAGGGAAGCTCCTATTACCATGTACCATCTGATTTAGAACCATATCTTCTGGAGAAGAATCCCAACACCACCTACATCGTCATGATTGACTGGAACCGGTATAACACCGATACCCTTCCCCCATATGATGGCAGGTCTTTAGATGCTATCCGGGTTGTGTTCCCTCATGGCAAGCAGAAAGAAGGCATCGAGGTGGGGAATAAAATAAAGGCAAAGGGATATAGAGTATTCTACCAGGCCGCAAATACATTGTCATACAGCAATGAAGATCTCATAAGCCTGGCACAGGATATGAACAAAGCCATGCCCGAATCTCTGAGTGTAGTAGATACCTTTGGAGCTATGTATGACGAAGATCTTATCCGTATTTTTACTGTGCTGAACCAGAACCTTGATAAAAAAATCAGGCTGGGTTTCCATTCCCATAACAACCAGCAGCTCTCCTTTGCCCTTACTATCCAGTTTGTAGAAATGGCTCAGAAAGCTGGCCGCGATATTGTTGTAGATGCATCTCTATGTGGTATGGGGCGGGGTGCAGGAAATGCTACTACAGAGCTTTTGGTAAGCTATCTGAACCGCAAGCAGCATGCGAACTACGATCTGAACCTTGTCCTTGATGCCATAGATATGTATATGGGCTATTTTCAGGCCCATTATAAATGGGGTTATTCTACGCCATATTTTATTGCTGGTCTCTATTGCACCCATGTGAACAATATAGCTTATCTGCTTAAAAACCACAGGACCAACGCCCAGGATATGAGGAATGTGATAGAATCCCTTGATCCTGCCGACCGGCTGAAATATGACTACGATATCCTTGAGCAGAAGTTCTTGGAGAATCAGAGCCGGCTTGTGGATGACACAAGCACCCTTGCAATACTGCGACAGGAGTTCAAGGATAAGAAAGTGCTTCTTCTTGCTCCAGGTCGCTCGGTTGTAGAACAGATGAATAAAATCAACGGAGTTATTCAGAAGGAACATCCTGTTGTCATAGGAATTAATGCCTTTATCACAGGTTATGCCTATGATTATGTCTTCTTTGTCAACTCTGCCCGGTATGAGTATGCAAAAGAAGTTCATTCTGATTTGTTTAATAAAACTAGAAAAATAACTCTTTCCAGCATTAAATCGGAAGCTGGAAACGATGAATGCATAGTGAACTTTAACAATGTTATCAAGCGGGGCTGGGAACATTTTGACAATGCAGTTATCTGCTGCCTGCGTCTGCTTGAAAAGCTGCAGGTCAAGGAAGTTATGCTTGCTGGTTTTGATGGCTTTAAGAATGTTTATAACGAAAGCTATGCCGATACATCTTTACCATCTCTGAATCCAGAAAACAAGTGGGATGAACTTAATGAAGAGATTAAGGACATATTCTCTGATTTCAAGAAGTCAAACAGAAATATGAATATTACATTTGTAACAGAGAGTTTATTCAATGAAAGTATCTGATTTAATTTTTGACTATGTTGCTTCCCTGGGAGTCAAACATGTATTTTATCTGCCTGGCGGCGGAGCAATGCATCTGGATGATTCCCTTGGGTATAATAAGAAACTGAAACCAATATGTATGCTTCATGAGCAGGCCTGTTCCATAGCTGCAGAGGCTTATGCCAGAATAAGCGGGAACTTTGGTGTATGTGTTGTGACCTCAGGGCCTGGTTCCACTAATGCAATTACTGGTCTTGTAGGTGCATGGCTTGATGGAACCCCTGTCATCTTTATTTCCGGACAGGCAAAACGGGCCGATTTGGTCAACAATCAGAAAATACGGCAGTTTGGAATCCAGGAAGTAAACATTGTAGATATAGTAAAATCTGTTACCAAATATGCGGTACAGATACAGGATCCGGAGATGATTCTGTATGAACTGGAGAAAGCAACTGCTATAGCAATGGATGGAAAGCCAGGTCCTGTATGGCTTGATGTTCCTTTAGATGTTCAAGCTTCGAAGGTTGAGAAAGAAAAATTAAGACATTGTTCAATTCCTTTCGATACCAATGAATGCAAAAATGCAGATGTGCTAGAAACAATTGCGCTTCTGAATAAAGCTAAAAGACCTTTGTTGCTTTTGGGGCATGGAATCCGTCAGGCTAATGCTGTCCCGGAGATGCAGAAGCTGATAAAAAAGCTTAATGTTCCTGTTATGACCACTTGGAATGGAGTGGATCTTATAGAAGATTCCAACCCCCTGTTCTTTGGGCGACCTGGTGCAGTAGGGCACAGGCATGCTAACTTTATACAGCAGAATGCAGATTTTGTCCTGACCATAGGTACCCGGCTTAACCTTTTATCCACAGGATATGATTTTGGCAGTTTCCTGCAGAAGGCCAAGCATGTAATGGTGGAAATAGATGCTAACGAGATGAAGAAATGCAGTGTTCATCCATATCTGGCGATTCACGCAGATGCCAAGTCTTTCTTGGATAGAATGCTTGAAAGCAGTGACAAGATAAAAAAGAAAGAACGGAAAGAGTGGTGGGAATACTGCAAAGCCATGAAGAAAAGGTATCCGCTGTTCATCAAGGAGCAGATTCCGGCTGGTCAAGGGATTAATACCTATGATTTGGTCAATTCTATCACCGACAGAATGACCGGAAAGGATATTTTTCAGTTCACCAGTTCAGGAACTGGTGCTGACATCTCTATGTACTCTTTCCGGATAAAGAAGGGGCAACGGGCATTCCTGACCAAGGGACTTGCTTCCATGGGCTTTGATATGTCTGCCTGCATAGGTTCCTGTCTTGCTGGAAAAGGCAGAAGAACAGTCTGTATAACTGGTGATGGTGGTTTTCTGATGAATGTCCAGGAACTGGCAACCTTGAAGAAGCTGAATCTGCCTATAAAGATATTCATCCTCTGCAACGAAGGTTATGGCATGATTTATAACTCCCAGGTGGGGAACTTCAATCGCCTTGAGGGTTGTACTCCCGACAGCGGTCTTCCTATGCCGGACATCAAATCGGTGGTAAAGGGTTTCAAGGTCAAGTGTTTTGACCTCTCTGACAGCAGAAAGCTTGATAAAACAGTAGAGGATGTGCTCGGGTATGATGGCCCGGCCATATGCGCTGTCAAAGTCTATATCGGGCAGAAGATACTGCCTCGCCAAACAAACTATATGAAGCCGGATGGCCAGATGGCTTCCCGGCCGCTGGAGGATATGTCTCCTCTGCTGGACCGGGATGAATTTGAGGCCAACTTACTGAAATAGTAATAATGAGTTCATTGATCATAACTGGTGCTACCGGAATGATTGGCACTGCTGTCATCCGGGAAGCCATCAGACAGAATTGTAAAGTCACATGCATTGTCCATAAGGGATCAAAGAGAATAGGGAATATTCCTAAAAATCCTTTGGTTGCTGTTGTAGAGTGCAATATAGACGAATATGCATCCTTGGAGCTTGCCGGTAAATTTGATGCATTTATCCATCTGGCTTGGGCTAAAACATCAGTTGTAGGGCGGGATGATATAGATACACAGATAAGAAATATCCAATATACACTGGATGCTGTCAGATTGGCTCATAGATGCGGTTGTTCTGTCTTTATAGGAGCTGGCAGCCAGGCTGAATATGGAGTAAGGTCTGTTCCACTGACTGGTGATCTGCCGGTTCAGCCGGAAAGTGGCTATGGAATTGCTAAGTTTACAGCTGGAAAACTGAGTGGTATGCTCTGTAAGCAACTGGGAATACGGTTTAATTGGATTAGGATTTTAAGTATTTATGGTAAAAATGATGGAGAAAACACTCTGATCAGCTATGTGATAAAGGAGTTGGCTGCTAAAAGAAGCCCAGAACTAACAAAATGTGAGCAGTTGTGGGATTATCTTAACTGCGAAGATGTGGCAAAAGCCTTCTTTGCCGTGCTTGAGAAAGGCGTAGATGGCAAAGTATATCCTCTGGGTTCTGGACAGGGCAGAAAGCTGTCTTCTTATGTAGAAGATATCCGGGATGTGATAGACCCAGGCATAGAGCTTAGTTTTGGAAAAAAAGAATATTATCCCCACCAACCCATGTATTTGGTGGCTGATATTTCTGAACTGACAGGAGATACAGGCTGGAAGCCGGAAGTTGAATTTAAAGATGGAATCAAGAATCTCATTAAATAAAATTGTTTATATTTACCTGGCTCTGCCGGTCATTATCTTCATGCTTACCTGGATCCGTCCTTCAATCGGTATTTCTGCTGCCATGCTAGTTTGCTTTGCATTGTTTTTTGCTATAAAAGGCATAGATCAAGCAAATAAAATAGTTTTATCACAAAAAGCTATCCTAATTACCATAGCAATAGCCTTTATTTGGTGCTTTTTTGCAGGGCAGGGTGGTTTCTGGTACCAGAGCACAGATCATGCTTTTAGAAATGCGGTATTTAGGGATTTGGTTTATCGCCCTTGGCCCGTGGTTTTTGAAGAACATGATGTACTTTTGAATTATTATGTAGGGTATTGGCTTGTTCCAGCATTGTTTGGAAAATTTTTTCATTTTATGACCCAGAGCACAGCTGGGGCATGGTTGGTTGCCAAGGTAGCATTGCTATTGTGGTCTACCTTGAGTATAACCCTTTGTTTTCTTCTGCTTGCAAATGTGTTGCATTGTAATGATTCCAAACGGTTCTTTTCTGCCGTTTTCCTTTTTATCTGTTTCAGTGGCCTTGATATTATTGGAATATATTTGCTAAATAAAAAAGCTGGACTACATCTTGAATGGTGGTGCCCCGGATATCAATACAGTGCTTTTACCGTATGTCTTTTTTGGGTCTATAATCAGGCAATTCCTGCTTGGATAGCCACTCTACTTCTGCTTGCTGAGCGTAAGATTGAGAATTTTGCTTTCTGTGGATTATGCATATTTATTTCCAGCCCAATTCCTCTTATAGGATTGTTTCCAATCTACGTGGTGGTTGGAATTCAGGAATTGATGAAATCCAAGGAAAAGCTTGTTGGGCTAAGAAAGATATTCTCTTTGCAGAATTTAATAGCATGTCTGATTATTTTCCCTATCTGTTTTATTTATTTTAGCAATAACGCGGCAGTCAGCATGAAGGGTGTTCATGGTATAAATGCTCCTGGGATACAAACCGCATCTATACAGACCAATATTGCTGTAACCTCACCCAAAATGACAAATGTTCCAAAGGCAGAACGCCCAGCGGTCAAATTTATTAAAGAAAGCATTAAAATGCTTATATTCTTTATGGTTGAATTCGGAATATACTTGCTTTTGGTTCTGAAAAAGCAGAAAAAATCGCTGCTATTTTGGATTGTTGCATTGGAATTGATTGTTATTCCATTTATTCATATTGGAACCAGCCATGATTTCTGCATGCGGGCCTCAATTCCACCTCTTGTTGTCCTGATGACGATGGTTTTTGATGATTTTTATTATTCCTATGAAAAGAAAAATCTTAAGTTTACGCTATATTGCATAGTTCTGGCATTTGCAGTTTTGACCCCCGGAAAGGAATTCTACCGTGGAGTATTTGAAATCTATAAGCATAAACAATTTGAAGATAATAGGCTTATTTCTATAGAAAAAATGATTATTTCCAAACGCGTTCGTAATAATTTTATCTCTTATGATTATTCAGAGTCGCTTTTTTATAAATATTTAGCTAAAAAATAGCAGATGAAGATTCCTTCTATAAAACAAAACATTGCACTTAATCTTTTTAGGACATTATTAAGTCTACTTTTCCCGGTAATCACTTTTCCATATGCATCTCGGATATTGTTGCCAGGGGGAATAGGGAGGGTTGCCTTTGCCCGTTCTTTTGTTGATTATTTTATTATTATTGCCACACTTGGTATTTCCACATATGGGATAAGGGAGACTGCAAAAGTTCGTGATAACAGGCAGGAGCTTTCAAAGATTTCCAGAGAAATAATAACCATTAACATGATTTCCACTGTTATTTCCTACCTGCTGCTTTTTACCGCCATGTTATGTATTCCTAAACTGGCTGACTATCGTTCCTTACTTATAGTCATAAGTGCCAAGATTTTATTCACAGCTCTGGGGCTGGATTGGTTATATAGTGGGATGGAAGATTATAAATACATTACCACCAGAGCTGTTATTTTTCAGATTATAAGTGTAATTCTGCTTTTTGGTTTTGTTCACCGGCCCGAAGATTACCTTAAATATGCCTCTATTGCCGTGCTTTCCAATGTTGGATCCCACATTTGCAACTGGATTCACAGTAAAAAATATATTGATCTGTTCGTAAAGACAAAACTTGAACTTAAAAAACATCTGAAGCCTATCTTTATGATGTTTGCTTTGGTAGCAGTAACAAAAATATATGCGGTTCTTGATAAAACTATGCTCGGGTTTATCTGTAATGACTGGGAGGTGGGAATTTATACTGCAGCGGTAAAAATAAACAAAATAGTTCTTTCTCTGGTGGTTGCCGCCTGTACCGTTCTTTTACCAAGATTATCATATTATACTGAAAAAAACGAAACAAAAAAATTCAATGACTTGGCTTATAAAGGATTTGATGTACTGCTTTTGGTTTCTATTCCCAGTTGCATAGGACTTAGTCTTGTAAGTTATCATATTGTTATGTTGCTCAGTGGTGAGAATTATATTGCCGCAGTTCCTGTTATGCGTATGATGAACCCTATAATTCTAATCATAGGTATAAGTAATTTTATTGGAATGCAGTTGTTCATGCCTCTGCGTAAGGAAAAATATACCCTCTTTTCTGTTATTTGCGGTGCCGTTGTCAATTTTTCAATGAACCTTGTTCTTATTCCTAAATATCAGTCTTTTGGGGCAGCTATTTCAACGCTATGTGCAGAAATGATGGTAACTATTGTCCAGCTTTTTTTAGCCAGGGATATAATAAATTTAAGAGCTTTATTTAAGCCGTTTGCTATTTATATATTTAATGCTGCAGTAATGAGCATTCCTGTATTTATTATCATCAGACACATAGATAATTTATATTTAAGTTTTATTTTTGGGGTTATTTCTGGGGCTATTGTGTATGGATTATTACTACTGCTCCAAAAAAATAAGATCATGTTTGTAGGTATTAGAACAATAAGAGGTAAGCTTAAGTGGTAATACAGCCTATTCTTTTTCCATGTAAAAACCTCATAAACGAAACGGAACTATTTTTTCGCGGAGAAGATTTTCAGAGTATCTCTGATAACGCAGTAACTATTCCCGAAGGAAAAGAATTATCTTTAGAAACTTATTTTAATGCTTTCTCTGTTGGCAAATGGTTGGAATATACTAATCTTGATAATTTGTCACTTCATTTAACAATTCAAGGTGAGATTGAAATAAATGTTTATCATGCGGTAGGGACAATTAACCCGGAGTTTATTGATAAGCGCCAGGAGTTCAGAACTAAAGACGAATTCATAGAGCTTATAAATAGTAAAGGATATTATGCCGATCGGAATACTGTTGGTTATAAATTAGAAAGAGAAGATAAAGATTATGTAATTAGATTTAGTAATCTATTTAGAGATGGTATTGTATATGTATCCATAAAAGCTATGGAAAAATGTACTTTCTTCGGAGGATATTATTTCACAGATTTGGAAGAAACATCACTTAATCCAGTTAAGTTGGCTGTAGGTATTTGCACCTTTAAGAGAGAAGAAGCTGTATTAGGTAATGTGAATCGCATTCTTTCAGATATCATTAATAACCCCGATTCGCCCCTTGGAGATAATCTTGAAGTCTATATTGCAGATAATGGCCAGACCATTGATGTAAATCAATTTAATACTAAAAAAGTACATATTTTCCCAAACCCAAATCTAGGCGGTGCAGGCGGTTTTACCAGGACTATGATAGAAGCTATGCTTTATGATAAAGCAAAGGCTTTTACTCATATAATTTTCATGGATGATGATATTCTGCTATATCCTCCTGTACTTGAAAGGGCATATTATCTTCTCAGAATACTGAAACGTAAATATCAAAAAGCAATTATTGGTGCCAGTATGTTTCTGAAAGAAATGCCATATCTACAGCAGAATTGCGGTTCTTTATCAAAGAATCGATTAGTTACACCAAGTGTTGCAAACCATCACTTCTTTGATATGCGAAGGCAGGATGCTGTTGCAGCAAATGAAGTAATTAATCCAATAAATTATACTGGATGGTTCTTTACTTGTATTCCTTCTTCAATAATAAATGAAAATAATCTTCCAATGCCTCTTTTTATTCATAATGATGATGTAGAATACGGGATGCGCAATAACACAGGAGGGCTAATTCTTCTTAATGGCCTAGTTATATGGCACCCTGTAATAACAAACAAGGGTGCGCTGTGGATAATGTATTATGAGAGAAGAAATCGCTTTGTTGTCTTATTTGTAAATTCTGTTATAAAAAAAGATTTAAAGAAGCACCTTGCGGCCTTGACAAAATATTGCATATTAAAACTTATACGGTATGAATATCAAAGCGCAGAAATTACAATAAAAGCAATGGATGACTTTTTAAAAGGTTCAAATTATCTTATAAACTTAAATGCACTTCAAAAACATAGTGAACTTTTAAGAAATAAGAATAGTCTTTTTACTCTCGAGGAAGCCGGGTTTTCAGAAGAAGATATACCTAAAAAGAAATTATCCAGTTATAAAAAAGCAGTGTTTTTACAAATGATAGGTAACTTATTGCCAGTAAATAATATTGTTAAAATAGTAAATATTCATTTTTTTGATATTCCGTATAGGGCAAAAAAGATTTACATTTATAACCCTGAAGCAAAAGTTGGTTATTTACATGAAAGAAATATCAAAAAATTTTTTGCATTATTATATAAATTTTATAGGTTGAAAAGAGAAATAATAAAAAAACATAGTATACTTGTTAAAGATTGGACAAAAGGGCAAAAAATTCTGACAAGTCTCTCTTTCTGGGAGAAATATTTGGGGCTTGAACATAAGGACTAACAAATGAATAATGTATTAATCTTCGCAGGTGGCGCAGGCCGCCGGATGAACAGCAGGTCTAAACCAAAACAGTTTCTTAAGCTGTATGGCAAGGAGATAATTATCCATACCTTGGAGAATTTCCAGAATCATCCGGAGGTGGACAATATAGTTGTTGTATGCATCAAGGGTTGGATTGGCTACCTTCAGAAACTTCTGGCACAGTACGGCATGGATAAGGTGCACCTTATTGTTGCCGGAGGTAAAACAGGACAGGAGTCAATCTATAATGGCCTCTGTGCACTTTCTGACTTTGCCCCGGAAGATTCTATTGTCTTGGTACATGATGGAGTACGTCCATTTGTTACAGATACTCTTATTTCTGATTGCATTAAATCTGTGAAGAAAAATGGTTCTGCTATTACAGTTACACCAGCAATTGAAACTATAGTAGAGCTGGATGGTAAAAAGATTTCAGCTATAACTGACAGAAGCAAGTGCTATCATGCCAAGGCACCTCAGTGTTTCTATCTTGGAGAATTACTTGCTGCTCATATGAAGGCTATAAAGGATGGCAATACCAATATGATAGACTCTGCCTCCTTGATGAAACATTATGGTCATGATCTTTTTGTTGTACCAGGAACAACAGATAACATAAAAATTACTACTCCTGCAGACTTCTATGCTTTCCGTGCATTATATGATGCCAGAGAAAATCAGCAGATTTTTGGACTATGATAAACCCAATAGTTGAATCAGATATAAAAGAACTCATATTAAGAAAGAAATATTTTGAACCATTTATCGGCTCTTCTGTGCTCATTACAGGAGCAACTGGCCTTCTTGGCTCTTTGATGGTAAAGTCGGTATCGCACTACGCTGGTACTGTCTATACATGCTGTAGAAGCAAGACAAAGTTTGAATCAGTTTTTGAGGGGTATAAAGCAGAAAATATATTTCCTATTTTTTCTGATATCACTGATTTGGATATATCCAAGCTGACAGTTGATTATATTATCCATGCGGCCAGCCCTACAGATTCCAAGTGTTTTGTCGAGAAGCCTGTGGATACTATCACTACAGCAGTAGAAGGAACCAATCATCTTCTTGCTCAGTGTATTGGAAAATCTCTTAAGGGCTTTATATATCTTAGTTCACTTGAGGTGTATGGTTTTTTTCCTGGTTGCACAGGAATTAAGAATGTGACAGAGACAGATTATGGCTATCTTGAGCCAATGTCTATAAGATCCAGTTATTCTGAGAGCAAAAGGCTGGTAGAAACATTGAGTAAGGCATATCTGAGCCAATATGGTGTTCCTGTTAAGATTGCCAGGTTGTGCCAGACTTTCGGGGCGGGTGTCCGATATAATGACAATCGTGTTTTTGCTCAGTTTGCTCGGAGTGTCATAGAAGGAAAGGATATTGTTCTTAGAACAAAAGGAGAGACAGTCCGCAATTATTGTTATACAACCGATTCTATTGCAGGTATTCTGACTGTTTTGGCATCTGGAACAGCAGGCGATGTCTACAATGTTGCAAACAAGGGCACAACAATTTCAATAGCAGATATGGCTGATCTCTTTTGTAAACTCTCTCCCGAAAACAGATCCAAGGTAATCTTTGACATAGCAGAAGATGCTGGAAAGCTTGGATATAACCCGACAGTTAAGTTGCAGCTTGATACCAGTAAACTTGAGAAACTGGGATGGCGGCCAGAGATAGACCTTAATGATATGATTTGTCGTTTAGTTGAAGGTATGAAAAATGAGAAACTTGTTTGATGTTATAATTCGATATTATAGGTTTATTACTAAACGTATCATTCGTGTCCTTCTTCGTGTTTTCTATATTTTTCCTGTGGACGAGAAGAAAATAGTTTTCTCAACTTTTGGTGGCAAACGATATTCCTGTAATCCTAAATATCTTTATTGTTACATCAAAGAGAAATTTGGCGATAAATATAAGTATATCTGGATTTTCCAAAATCCCAAGAAGCGGGAGCTGGTGCCGGGAGCTGTCTGTGCAATAAATAAACTGACAAAACTTTATGCCTTTCTTACCAGCAAATATATCATTTCCAACAATGATGTCTTCTGGTTCCTACCTTTACGAAAAAGCCAGATAGTGGTTCAGACTTGGCATGGAGGCGGAGCCTATAAGAAGGTTGGCTCTTTTGAGAACTGGAACAGAGTTTTCTTATATTGCCAGAAGAAGGTTGCAGAAGATATTTCTTACTACATTTCCTCAAGCCAGAAATTCACAGAAGTACAGTCCCCCTCCAAATTTGTTCCAAAAGAAAAATTCATTAATACAGGAATGCCACGGAATGAGGTTTTCTTTTATCCTGACAGGATGACAGAATTTAAGAAGCGTGTAGTAGATTTTTATAATATTCCAACTGATAAGAAAATAGTGCTTTATGCGCCTACTTTCCGAGGAGAGCCAAGGGTTAAAGTGGTAAAGGAAAAATTGCAGTACGGATCCTTTAACTATAAGAAAACTATAGAGGATATAACGAAGCGATTTGGTGGGGAATGGGTTCTTCTTTATAGAGGGCACCATCTTGATTCTTCTGTCTCACGAGCTCTGCCAGATACAGTCATTAATGCCTCAAAGTACGAGGATATGCAAGAATTGCTTTGTGCCTCTGATGTCCTTATAACCGATTTCTCTTCTACCATGTGGGATTTTGCCCTGACTAAAAGACCATGTTTCCTGTATGCCCCAGACTTGCAGCAGTATATTGCAGACCGCGGTTTCTATACTGATCCATTCACCTGGCCGTTCCCTATGGCTCAGAGCGATATTGAACTTTCTGCCAACATCAAGGGCTTTGATCCGGCTGCTTACGAAAAAGCTGTTGAGAAGCATCTCTCTGACTTTGGATCTTATGAGAACAAGGATGCCTGTCAGAAAGTACTTGATGCTATTGGTATATGCTGAAGTTTTTATTTAAAATTGCAACTTGGCTTGCATTACATATCTTTTATATTCTTCCAGTCAAGGAAAACCAGATATTTTTCCGAGCTTTTCATGGGAAAAAATATGATTGCAATCCCAAGTATCTTTTCCTCTATATGCTGAAAAAATATGGGGATTCATATACATACATATGGGAACTTGGAGATGCTGGTCAGGTGATTAATGGAGCCAGCAGTGTGCGGCGGCTCTCTATTAAGTCTTTTATGGCTATGATGACCAGCAAGTACATTGTCACCAACAACGATTTCATGTGGTGGATTCCCTTGCGTAGAAGCCAGGTGATGCTTGAAACCTGGCATGGTGGCGGTGCATATAAGAGGGTGGGTTTATATGAAAAATGGAGCCGCCTAATGCTTCTGGATCAAAAATGGAACGCCAGGCAGGTAACCTACTATATTTCATCAAGCCGTAAGTTCACAGAGGTACAGGCCCCTTCTAAGTGGGTGCCGGAAGAAAAGTTCATAAATACAGGAATGCCACGAAACGAGGTGTTCTTTTATCCTGAAAAAGTTACACAACTTAGGGAAAAGGTGTTTGCACACTTTGGTCTTAGGGCAGATTCTGATATCAAAATTGTGCTCTATGCACCCACATATCGTGGACTTACTGGATATAAAGGTAGCGGGAAAGATATTAAGATTACCCCCGATTACAAAGCGTTGCTTGAAGCACTGGGGCAAAAGTATGGTGGTCGATGGGTGCTTTTCTTCCGCAGCCATTACTTTGATTCTAGCTTGACTGAACAGTTGCCTGATTCTGTGGTGGATGCCACCAAATACGAGGATATGCAGGAACTGCTCTGTGCCGCCGATGTTCTTGTAACTGACTTCTCATCCTCAATATGGGACTTCGGTTTGACAAAGAAGCCTTGCTTCTTGTTTGCTTCTGATTTACAGCAGTATATCGCAGACCGCGGATTCTATACTGACCCGTTCACCTGGCCTTTCCCAATGGCTCAGAATGATGGTGAGCTGTCGAGAAATATTTTAAGTTTTGATGAAACAACATATAAGAAGGCCGTACAAAAACATCTTACAGATTTTGGCTCCTATGAGAACAAGGATGCCTGTGCTAAGGTGTGTCAGGCTATAGGAATAACCGGATAATGTCTAAGACCCTTACTCCGAAAGAACTCCGCAAGGTACAACTCCTTGAACTCAAAGTGCTCAAGGAAATAAAGCGTATCTGCACAAAGCACGATATAAAGTACTTCCTTACCGGTGGTACTCTGATAGGGGCGGTGCGGCACAAGGGCTTTATCCCCTGGGATGATGATATCGATATTGCCATGATGCGGCCCGATTACGACCGTTTTCTGGAGATTGCCCCCAAGGAGCTGGGATCTGAGTTTGAGCTTCTCTGTATTCAGCATGATCCTAAAATTGGTACTTTCTTCTCTAAAGTAGTACTTAACGGAACAACCTACCGGAACATCCAGCAGCCAGATAATGCAAAAAACTTCGGTTTTTTAGTGGACGTGCTGCCCTATGATACGATTTATGACAATAAACTTCTGGCAAAGCTTTACTTCTGCTGGCTGAACTTCTGTGTGGTGCTCTATTCCATGAAGAATGGGTATCATAACGGTACAACTAAGTTTAAGCGGTTTGTAGCAAAGGCTATGAAGATCTGCTTCTTCTGGGTGCCCAAGGAATGGCTCCGGAAGACTATAATCAACTATCCATATCGGCTGAATAAAAAGAAAACCAATACAAAAGCCTATCTTTCCGGACGTTATGGAATCCCCAGGGAGATGCGGAGTACCTATCTTTTCGGCGAGTATACAGAGCTGCCTTTTGAGGATGACACCTTCATGGTTCTGAAGGAATATCATGCTTTTTTAACCGAGCTTTTCGGCGATTATATGAAGCTGCCTCCTGTGGAGCAGCGGGTCACCCATCAGGTGGCCGAACTCGATTTTGGGAAATATTAATGCACATAGTATTTATTAACCCGCCGTTCAAGGCGGAATATGGAAAATTTTCTAGGGAATCGCGTAGCCCGGCTATAACCAAGAGCGGAGCTCTCTACTATCCGCTGTGGCTTATCTACGCGGCGGCGTACTGCCAGAAGTATGGCCACAGGGTAGACTTTATCGACGCCCCTGCAAAGCCGCTGGATGAGTTTGAGACCCTTGAGCTGGTAGAGGAGAAGGTTGGTGGCGAGCAGGTGCTGTTTGTCCTTGACACCAGCACCCCGTCGATAAAGAGCGATGTAGCCTTTGGTGCCAAGCTTAAGAAAAAGTACCCCGATTCCTTTGCTGTTCTGGTTGGAACCCATCCTTCTGCCTGTGCAGAAGAGACTTTAGGCTACAGCGATGCAATTGATGCAGTTGCGATAGGGGAGTTTGACTACACTATCAGGGAGCTGGCCGATGTCTTTGACAAAGGCACTCCCTTAGAAGATGTCCGGGGGCTATGCCTGCGGACCGAGGGCGGTTTGGTGCGGACTTCTCCAATGCCCCATATCACCGACATGGACGACATCCCCTTTGCAGCCCAGTTCATAAAAGAGAATCTGGACGAGAAAGACTACTTCTTTGCAGCTGCAACCTATCCGGCTATACAGATATTCACTGGCAGGGGCTGCCCTTGCAGGTGTACTTTCTGCGTATACCCACAGGTGATGCACGGCCATCCTTTCCGGGCCCGGAGCCCAGAGAGCGTGGTGGAGGAGTTCCAGTACATTGCCGAGAACTTCCCCGATGTTAAGGAAGTTGTCATTGAAGATGATACCTTTACCATAGATAAAGCACGGGTGCGGCGGATTTCTGAGCTTCTGATCGAGGCAGGGCTTCCTAAGCGGCTTAAGTGGCTGTGCAATGCCCGGGCCAATACTTTGGATCTGGATACCATGCGCCTTATGAAGAAATCGGGGTGTCGCCTTATCATTCCAGGCTTTGAGAGCGGGAGCCAGAAGATTCTGGACAATATCAAGAAAGGTATCAAGCTTGAGCAGATATACGATTATGTAAAAAATGCCAAGAAGGCAGGACTCCTTATCCACGCATGCTACATGGTGGGTAACGATGGCGAGACCAAGGAAACCATGGAAGAGACCCTTCAGCTGGCCCTTAAGCTGAATACTGACACAGCCCAGTTCTTTCCCCTTATTCCATATCCGGGGACCGAGGCCTACGACCTAGCCCGAAAGAACGGCTGCCTGACCCTGGATTACGAGAACTATTGCAACGAGGATGGCACCCACAACACAGTACTGAATCTGCCGGGCCTCTCTGCTCAGGAGATGGTGGATTTCTGCAACTATGCCCGGAAGAAGTATTACCTTAGGGTGCGCTACTTCCTCCACCGCCTGTGGGTGGGGCTGCGCAACCCAGACGACCTAAAGAGGTCGATAAAAGCATTCGGCAAACTGAGGAAATACCTTTTCAAATAATGGCAAAAGTATCTATCATAATGCCATGCCACAATGGGGCATCAACGCTCCCACAGGCGGTGGAGTCTGTCCTGGCTCAGTCTTATGCCGACTGGGAACTCCTTATTATAGATGACGCCTCCACCGACAAAAGTGCTTCTGTTGCTGCCAGGTACTGCGGCCAGGACAGCCGGATAAAGCTGCTCCATACCACAGCATCTACAGGAAAGCCTGCCACTGCCCGGAATGTGGGCATAGAAGCCGCCTCCGGCCGCTATATCGCTTTTTTGGACTGCGATGACCAGTGGCTCCCCGGCAAACTGGAGCACCAGCTGCCTCTGTTTGAGAAACCAGACTGCGCCGCCGTCTTTTCCTTTTACAAAAAGATGAATGCAGAGGGTAATGTGCGCCCAGCCGTGGTCACATCCCCGGCAGTGGTAGGCTTTGACCAGCTCCTGGACGGCAACTGCATCGGAAACCTTACTGGCATATACGACACGGATAAAGTGGGCAAGGTATACCAGAAGGAGATCCACCACGAGGACTACCTTATGTGGCTAAAGGTGCTGCAGAAGGGCTTTGTAGCCCGTAACACCGGCACCGTGGAGGCCTATTACCGCGAGAGTGGCACATCGGTCTCTGGCAGCAAGCTCAAAGCCCTGGCCTGGACCTGGGCTATCTACCGCCAGGAGCTTGGGCTGTCCTTTGGGTCATCGCTAGTGCATTTTTTTAGATATGCTGTGAGAGGAATACTTAAAAAAGTAAAGTAAATTACAGTAATAATACTTGTATTTTGCAGTATAAAATGGTACAAAATACAAATGGAGATACTATGAGTACTATAACTTTTAAAGTAGATGATAAAGTGAAACTTCAGGCTCAGGACATTTTTGATCAGATAGGGCTTAGCTTTTCAGGGGCACTTGTTGTTTTTCTTAAATCATGCATTATAAACAAGGGAATTCCTTTTGAATTGAAAGTTCCTGCAACTAAAGATATAGTCCTTGAGCGGATTGAAGAAGCAGAGCAGGAAGAGAATTTGAGCCCCAGATACAAAGATATGAAGGATTTGGTAGAAGCTCTGAATGCTTGATATTCAGTTTCATAAATCATTTAAAAAAGATTATAACCTTATGCAGAAACGGGGCTATGATATGGCCTTGCTTCTTGAAGTTATAGATATCTTGCGACACGGTTTGCCCCTTCCGCCTAAAAACAGAGACCATGCTCTTGTTGGAGGGGAATATAAAGGATGCCGGGAATGCCATATCCAGCCAGATTGGCTTCTTGTATATAGGATTAAAGCAGATGTTCTTGTTCTAGAGCTTCTATATACAGGGACTCACAGCGATTTATTCTGATTCTTTAAGTGAACCCATTATATTTAATTTTCATATATCCAATAGAACTCCTCATTGAGCTGGTGTTCCAGCTTTCCTACGAGTTGTGGGACAGCCCTGGCATATCGCTTGCAGCGGTGAGCCTTGCGGTCAGCTTCCTCTCCCTGCCTCTGTACATAATTGCAGAGCGGTGGCAGCAGAAGGAGCGGGATATCCAGAAGGCATTCAAGCCTGAGATTGACGAGATAAAGGCTGTGTTCAAGGGGGATGAGCGGTATATGATCCTCTCCACCTTCTATCGGCAGAACCATTACCATCCGGTGATGGCACTCCGCAGCTCCATAAGCCTGATGATTCAGGTGCCGTTCTTTATCGCCGCCTATGTGTTCCTGTCAAATCTGGAGCTTCTGCGTGGTCAGAGCCTGTGGTTCATTAAAGACCTGGGTGCACCCGACCAGCTGTTCAGCATCGGCGGCTTTCCTGTAAACATCCTCCCTATAGCCATGACTGTGATTAACATCATAGCCAGTGCTGTATACGTAAAGGGTTTTGCTTTCAAGGAGAAGCTCCAGCTCTACGGTATGGCGGCCCTGTTCCTGGTGTTGCTCTACAATTCTCCGGCAGGGCTTGTCTTCTACTGGACGCTGAACAACGTTTTCTCTCTGTGCAAGAATATATGTTATAAGGTCAAATTTAAAAGGTCAGTGACCTTAAAAAATGACCTTTTAAAAGTATACAACTTCTGTAAGCATCCTCTGGTGCCGCTTTATAGGCAGGACAGGCTGCGGTTTGGAATCTTTTTCTTGTGCTGCGCTGCCTTTCTCCTGCTGGTAGGGGCTGTTATTCCATCGTCCCTCATCTGCTCATCGGTGCAGGAGTTCTCTTATATAGAGCCTTTCAAGAGTCCTCTTGGCATACTCAAGTTCCCGTTCCTTCAGACTATGGGAATTGCAGTATGGATGGTGGCACTCTACTTCCTTTTCTCCAAAAAGACGCAGACTGTGTTCACATTCCTCCTTTTGGCTGGAATTGCTGGCGGCCTTGTAAACACCTATGTTTTTGCAGGTGGATATGGTACGGTGCTGGCTCAGAACGGCCTTATCTTCGAGAACGGTCTTAAGATAAAGAACGAGCTGGCCAAGTTCCCCATCGATATTGCCACCGCTTTTGTAGTGATAAGTCTGGTTCTCTTTATCCTGGGCAAGGGCTGGCTTAAGGCGGTAAAGAATGTATGCGCTATCCTGGTGCTGGCTCTGCTTGCATTCTCGGTCTTCAATGTAGCAAAGATAAATAGCGAGTTCCACAGGCTTGAAACAATTGTGGCATCGAGTTCCAACCGGGGAAGCGATGAGACTGTAAAGCCTGTGTATCACTTCTCCCGGACAGGGAAGAATGTGGTTGTTATCATGCTGGACCGGGGCATAAGCTCTTTTGTACCTTACATAATGAAAGAGCTGCCTTCAGTCAAGGAGAACTTCCGGGGTTTTGTCTGGTATCCAAATACGCTGGCTCCAGGGGATCACACTATCTTCTCTGCTCCAGCCATCTTCGGCGGGTATGACTATCTGCCCCAGGTCATGAATGGAAGGCGTGATCAGCTGCTTATAGATAAGCACAACGAATCCCTGAAGGTGCTGCCTGCATATTTCCTGAACCAAGGTTATCAGGTTTCTGTCACCGACCCACCTATGGCCAACTACAGCTGGACTCCCGATAACTCTATATTTCCCAAGGAGATTCATGCAGTTAATATAGGCGGCCGATACGACAAGCTGTGGCGTAAGGAGCATGGAATGGAGCTTTCGGGCTTTATTCTGTCAGACTTCATGAAGCGGGATTTCCTTTTCTTCGATTTCTTCCGTGTCTGCCCTGTGTCGCTTCGTGGAATCCTCTACGACCACGGTGGATGGTGGAATTCTAATAAGGATAAAGCCAAGGATGAGAATTCCCTGGCTATAAAGTACTATTCGGCTCTAGACTACTTGTCTGGGCTCTCTGATGTAGTGGAGGGAGCTGGTTCCTACATGGCGCTGGACAATGACCTGCCCCACGAGCCTGCTTGGATGCAGTATCCCGATTACAAACTGCAGGCCAAGATTACAGACAGGGGCAAAAACCGCTTTGGAGCCGAGACTGTTTTTATTCACTACCACGCTAATGCCGCCACATTGCGGCTGCTGGGTCAGTGGTTTGCTTGGATGAGAGAAAATGATGTCTACGACAACACCCGGATAGTTATAGCTTCTGACCACGGCCGGCATTTTAAGGGGGAGAATAAGACCCTGGAGACCGACTTTGACAAGAGCGACCTGGCTGCTTGGAACGCTCTTCTGCTGTACAAGGACTTTGGAGCTGATGGCGAGATTGTCACCGATACTACCTTTATGACAGTTGCCGATGTCCCATACCTGGCCACCCATGGAATTTCCGATAAACCTGTAAATCCTTTTACAGGGAATGCATTTGACATGGCCGGGAAAAAGGATGGTGTCACTGTGGTGACAGGTCTGGGCGAGGCCAGCGACCATGGCAAATACACTTTCAACTATACCGAGAAATATCGGGTAAAAGATAATATTTTCAAGGCTGCCAACTGGGAGAAGCTTAAATGATGCTCTACATAGACCCAGGCACAGGCAGCATGCTCTTCTCTGTACTGATAAGCCTATTTGCCCTGGGTTATTTTGCGTTCCGTGGGGTTCTGATAAAGCTTCGGCTCCTCTTTGCCGGCAAAAAGGGTGCATCCAAGGGGAATCGGATTCC
Organism: Spirochaetia bacterium; assembly: GCA_017446885.1. Lineage (GTDB taxonomy): Bacteria > Spirochaetota > Spirochaetia > CADAEX01 > CADAEX01 > CADAEX01. The sequence goes on from JAFSOR010000017.1 coordinate 22,456, forward strand.
CTATGTAATCTACAACGAGGGCAGGCAGTACTGGACCACCTTCAAGCCGGTGGTGGAGGAGTTTGAGAAACGAGCCATTCCCTTGGTCTACTACACTTCTGCCCATGACGACCCGGTGTTTGACACAAAATGGCAGTTTGTAAAGCCTGAATTTATAGGCGAAGGCAACAAAGCCTATGCCCGCCTGAACCTGATGGAAGCAGATGTGTGCCTTATGACCACCCCGGGGCTTGATGTATTCCAGCTTAAGCGGTCAAAAGGGGTAAAGCACTACTGCCATGTGGTCCATATGATAAACGACGCCACCACCTACAAGCGGTATGGCCTTGACTATTTTGACTCTGTGCTCCTGGCCGGCGAATGGCAGGGGGATGATATACGGTACCTGGAGAAGCTCCGGGGACTGCCACCTAAGCGTCTGGTGACTGTGGGCTGCCCCTATCTGGATGTGCAGCAGGCACGCCTTGATGATGCCCTGAAACAAGTTCAGGGTGACAATTATACCGTGCTGGTCTCTCCATCATGGGGAGCAAGCGGCCTTTTAAGCCTGTACGGAGAAAAGTTGTTGGATCCTCTGGCGGCAACTTGCTGGAACATCATAGTGCGGCCGCATCCACAGTCCAAGGTTGTAGAGAAGGAGCTTATTACCCGCCTGCAGGCTAAATATAATAAAAATAAAAATATAATATGGGATTTTGACCCTGATAATATTGTATCTATTTCAAAAGCTGATATAATGATTTCTGATTTTTCCAGCATCACACTGGACTTTGCATTCCTGCGTAACAAGCCTTTCCTGGCTGCTGTGGGCGATTTTGATGCAAGACCCTACGATGCCGAAAAAGTGCCTCATCCGCTGTGGCAGTTCCAAGTTCTTCCTAAGATAGGCAGGGAGCTTAAGGAATCAGACTTCAAGCAGATAGGGGAGATTATAAAAAATATTGCAGACGACCCTGCAGCATCCGAAAACCGGGCGTTGGCAAAGGCTAAGGCATGGCAGTATCAAGGCCAGGCTGGGGCTCGTATAGCCGACTATATGGTCAAGGTACAGCAGGAGGTCGCAGAAGGATAGAATCTTATGTTTGGACCCAACACCAATTTTGAAGACACCGTAAGTATCAATTGTTCACACCGGGATCAGAGCTTTTTCAAGCTTTTTGACCAAGTGAGGGAGCTTTTTGCCACCAAGTTCGGCCTTGAGGATTACGATATCCTCTTTATCCCAGGCAGCGCCACTGTAGGTGTGGAGGCCACCATGTTCTCCATGAAGTACCGCATAAAGATGGCTGGCTACGAGGGGGAGTTCAAGGAAAGGTGGAACCAGATGCTTCAGAATTATCCCAAAAAAGAAACCTATCCCGAGACAGAGATGTTCTGCCGCCTTGAGACCAGCATCTCTGCCCCTTTCGCCAAGGAAAACTGCATTGTTGACGCTGTAAGCGCATTCCCATACTACGATGTGCCCAAAGGTACCAAGGTGCTATGCACCTGCCTTAACAAGCAGCTTGCCTCCTATGTAGGGCTTGCAGTTGTCTGTGTAAAAAAAGACCAGTGGGAGTACTGCGTGGACAGCGATGTCTACTCCTACCTTAACCTGCGGCGCTATAAGGATTATGCAGAGCATCATCAGACTCCTAACACATCGCCCACTTTCATCTACGAGCATTTCTGCCGGGTTCTTAAGAGCTTTGACCTAGAAGAGTTCCGCAGCCGGATAAACAAGGTGTCTGACCTTATATGCAGCGCAATTCCAGAGGAATACATTGTAGGCGAGAAACAGTGCCCGGTCATCACCATAAAGAAAGAGGCCTTTGCAAAAGACACAAGCATTGCCCGGAAGTTCGACCTTTACGGCTATTGGACAGGAAAGCCTGACTACCAGATTTTCACATACACCTCTCCTGTGGAAGATTACGAGGAATTTGTAAGACAGTACCGCAGTTCATGTTGATTTTAAAGATTGCGTTCAGAAATATTTGCCGCAACACCCGAAAGACCATACTTTTAGGCACCTTGATAGCTCTGGGTATGGCTTTCCTGTTTTTTGCCAACGCTGTGTTCGAGAGTGCAGACCAGGGTGTGCGTACCTCATTTGTGGGCAGCCTTACCGGCGATGTAGTCATGGCATCGGAGTCCGAGACGCCGTTCAGCCTTTTTGGCAACGAGATTCCTGTTATAGACGACTATGAGGTTATCCCATCAATCCCGGGCTATGCCGATATATCTGAATCCCTTGATTCCCTTTCCTATACCCAGGCCTATACCCCTGTGGTTTCTGGGGCGGCCGGTGTCGAGATAGGGGACTACCGGGGCACATCGGCAGTGTTCGGCATAGTGCCAGAAAGCTACTTTGATGTATGCGGCGATATAGAGATTGTCTCCGGTAATCCTGCCGACATAGCAGATGGAGGTATATTCCTGTGCCAGATGGTAAAGGATGATGCCGAGAAAAAGCTGGGCCGGCCTCTCGAAGTTGGGGATGAGATAAAACTTAGCCTCTACTCGGACGGCAGCTTTAAAATCCGCAAAGGAAAGTATGCCGGCTGCCACAGCTACATAAACCAGACACCACCTTTTGATGCCATAATTCTGGCCGACCCGACTATAGTTCGTGGTCTTATAGATTATACTGCCGGCAACTTGGTTGCTTCTGATAAAAATAACTCAGAAGAGCCCACCGCTATCGATGATTTTGACTTTGACACCCTTTTCTCCGAGGCCGAGGATTCAGAGAAATCGGCTGAAGAAGAGTTCTCGCTGGACAAGCTAGAGTCGATTCTGGCCGACACCACCGAGCGCGATGCCCTGGCTCAGGTCTCATCATCGGCCTGGAGCTTTGTCCTTTTTAAAGCCACAGAAGGGGATGAGAATGCTCTTAAGAAGGAGCTTTCTGCCCTTTCAAAGGAAAACCATTGGAATGTGGAGATAAAAAGCTGGCGCAAGGGGGCTGGCTTAAACGCCCAGATGGTTTTTGCACTCAAGGCTGCCTTTGATGTTGGTATACTTTTTATAATCATAGGGGCAGTGCTTGTTATAGTGAATGCATTGGTAATATCTGTCCTTGAGCGCAGCTACGAGATAGGCACCATGCGGGGCATAGGGGCAGGAAAGCCTTTTATAAGCGCCCTTTTTATAGCCGAATCCATGATGCTTACCCTTACCGCCGCCACTGTTGGAATAATAATAGGAATCATAGCCTCTGCAATTTTTGCAGGCGGCATACCGCTCCATAACAATCTGCTTATAACTATGTTCGGCGGCGATGTGCTCCGTCCTGTGGTCACATTCAAGAATATTGCGCTCCATTTTGCAGGGGCTGCCCTGGTGGGTGCCCTGTCGTGGATTTACCCTGTATCGCTGGCTGTAAAGATTCAGCCTGTCATGATAATGGGGAGGGGTTAGCCATGTTCCTGTTTGCTGTCCGTAACCTTTTCCTTCAGCGGAAACGCTATGCCCTTATGGCACTGGCTGTGGCTGTGGGCTTTATGCTTATTACAGTGCTCACAGGCCTTTCTTACGGTGCCCTTGAGACTATAAAGACCAAGGCTGCCCGTTATTTCTCGGGTCATATCATAGTTTACGGCTTTGAGAACACCGGTATGTCCATACCCGACTCCAAAAGCTATGTGAATATCATAAACCGTTCAAAGCTTCCGCTGCGTACTGTATCTCCGCGGTCGGTCTATTACGGCAAAGAGGTGCGGCTTTTCTTCGGTGGCAACTATATAAGGCTGCTCCGGGTTATAGGGGCCGACTTTGAGACCGAGGGAAAGGAGCTTTCAAAGCTTCCGTTTATAGAAGGGGGCATAGAAGGGCTTTCTGGGCCCGACGGCAAGAATGGCATAATAATAAGCACCGAGGCTTCGCGCCTTTTGGGTGCCCGCCTTGGCGATGATGTCATTATCTATGTTAAGACCATAGAAGGGCAGTACAACACCGAGAATATGATAGTCAAGGGCATCTTCGACGAGACCAATATATTCGGCTATGCCGCCTATATGAACAGGGAAGAGCTTAACATTATCATGGACCAACCCCAGGACTGGGCAACCGAGATTGCAGTATATGCAAAGGAAGGGAGCAATATCCCCCTTATAACCGAGCGTCTTAGGCTTGAGTTTGCCAAGACCAAGGATGTTTTCCCCACTATCAATACCCGTCACGATTTCAGCGAATACCGCTCTGGCAACAGGGGCAATGACAAGGAAGTGGTTGCCGTAATGTCTGTGAATGCCCAGCTTGAGCAGCTTAAAAGCCTTCTGGATGCCTTCCTGCTGTGCACCTACTTTGTCCTTTTTATATTCCTTGTCATTGTCATGATAGGAATTTTGAACACCTACCGTGTCATTGTCTACGAGCGTACCCGGGAGATAGGCACTATGCGGGCTATCGGCATGCAGGCATCCGATGTCAAGCTGATATTCCTTTACGAGGCGGCGGCTCTGGCGGTGATAGCTTCTGCCATCGGTTTTGGCCTGGGGCTTGTAACCTTCCATTTCGTTGGACTGTTTAATTTAAGTAAGGTTACTGCGGCTGGAATGTTTACCGAGAACGGCAGGCTGCAGTACTTTATCGGGTTCCGTTCTGTGGCTTTGAACCTGTTTTTTATGATGGTGGCAGTTATAGCTGCTGCCTACAGACCGGCAAAGAAAGCATCTTTGATGCCGCCGGCCGATGCCCTTAGAAAGGATTGATGTATGAAAAAAATAATTGCTTTCTTGCTTTTTGTATGTGTGATCTGTTCTGCTTTTGCAGATCCTGACTATGTAAAGATGCTCAAAGAGGTTGATGACCTTGTCACCTTCAAGGGGACAGACCTTTCTGCAGAATACACTATTGTAAAGCGGGATCCGGACGGCTCTTCCTCCACCACTGTGGCAGCCATGTTCCGCCGTGACAGCGAGGACAAGTTTGTAGTTCTGGTCCTTCAGCCTGTATCTGACAAAGGAAAGGGCTATCTTAAGCAGGGTAACAACCTGTGGCTCTACGACCCGATAGGCAAAGGCTTTACATTCACCAGCGCCAAGGAGCGGTTCCAGAACTCAAGCTTCCGAGTGTCGGATTTCACCGGCTCAAACTATGCCGGAAACTATAAGATCAAATCTGTAAAGCAGGAGAAGCTGGGCAAGTTCAACTGCACAGTCTTTGACCTTGAGGCAACTACCAAAAGTGTCTCCTTCCCAAAGGTCAAGATCTGGGTGTCCGAGGACAACCTGGTGCGCAAGCTCGAGGACTACAGCCTGTCGGGGCAGCTTATGCGTACATCGGCCTTCCCAAGCTACCAGAAGGTGGCAACCCGCTGGGTTCCTGCAAAAATCATAATCCAGGATCATCTGGTGTTCCGCAAGGTGGGCGACAAGGTTGAATACGAGCGGACCACTGTTGATATAAAAAATCCATCCCTTAACAAACAGCCCGATTCCCTGTATACTAAGGAATATCTTGAAAGGGTGAACACTAAATAAGTGCAATTTGAGAAAAAGCGTCTGACATTTTTCGTTTTTCTGTCTCTGATTCTGTTTTGCCAGCTGATTTGTCTGCCCGAGGCAGTTCTGGCCGCCGAGTTTGAAATTTCCAGGGACAACGAGGATCTGGAGGCAGAGGATACCCCCTACGAAGATGACTTTGACTCTATATTTGATGACCCTGCCGAAGATATTGTGGTTGAGCAGCCGGCAGATATAGACTACAGGAATCAGTTTGAGGAAAGCAAGAAGATAGTTGTAAGCGGCGACTTTGTAATCCGTGCCGGCGGTGGTTTCGGCTGGACCGATGAGCCTTTTGACGGATATCCTGAGAAAGTAGCAGGTGCCTATTCCAAGGCTACAATCTCCTTTGATGCCCGGCCTGACCCCACTATACGTATTTTTGGAAAGCTTAAGACCGAGATGGATTCCGACAACGGCAGTGATGTATGGTCCCGCTTGGATTTTGACGAGCTTTACTGCGATTACAACTGGCTTGACAAATCTTTTTTCCGCCTGGGTAAATTCTATATGACCTGGGGACAGGGAAGGCTTTTCCGCCCTGCAAACTTTATGGAAGACTGCGAAGATGGCACATCGTTCCGCATGACTATGCCCAATGTCCTTGATGGAGTAACGCTTGTCTCGCTTTATAAAAGGTATCCTGGAAGCCCCAACGACGGAAAGCTTCATAAAGGCGATGTCTCGCTTGCAGGCCATGCAGACAAGACTCTGGGACCTATAAATTTCTCTGCCGCCATGCTCTATAACCAGATGGACGGCCAGCGTTATTCCGGTTCTGTAAAGACTGTCATCCTGGGTACCGACCTGTTTGCCGACTATGTCCTTAACCGCTCTGACGAAGGCGATATAACACACGAGGCCTTGGCCGGCTTCTACCATGAGTGGGAGAATATTAAATTCTACGGTGAATACTACTACGACGGCCGTATCGAGGACGATGTTGACCACTGCGTAGGTCTTGCCACCGATTTTGACAACCTGTTCGGTTCCCCTGTGGGCATGGGTTTCAAGTGGCTCCATTCTGTTACCGACAATGCCGGCCAGTTTATAGGCGGCTTTTCTATATCGCCATGGAAACATGTCAAGATACGCATGGCAATTCCTTGGCAGTATGGCGACAAAGAGCTGGACAAGGACTTCTACGAGGAATTCCCTATCAACAGCAAGCTTGCCTTTACCCTGTTTGTTGAGCTTTCTGCCGGATTCTGATTTATTGGTTGGCGTGCTGCCTGAAGTCTTCTGCCACAAGGCCATCCTTTAACCGAATCACATGGTCTGCAATAGAGAAGATGTTGTGGTCGTGGGTGGAGAAGATGAATGTAGTTTTAAGCTCTTTGTTAATCTTCTTCATAAGAGCTATGATATCTTCGCCTGTCTTTGAGTCTAAGTTTGCAGTAGGCTCGTCTGCCAGCACCACCTTGGGCTTGGTTGCCAGGGCCCGTGCTATAGCTACCCGCTGCCGCTGACCGCCCGAAAGCTCAGCTGGCTTGTGGGTTTTCCAGCGTGCTAAGCCCACAGCTTCAATCAGCGAATCAATGTATTCCTTGTGCTCCTGCTTTTCTTGGGCTGTGAACTTGTTTTTTCCTATAAGGAAAGGGAACTCGATGTTCTCGTACACATTGAGCACCGGCAGCAGGTTGAATGACTGGAATATAAAGCCTATGACATCGTGGCGCAGGTTAGTGATCTCCCTGTCCGAAAGACCCGATGTCTCCTGTCCGTTTATTATAACCTTGCCCTGGGTGGGGACATCGATGCAGCCTATCATGTTGAGTATGGTGGATTTGCCGCTGCCGGAGGGACCTATTATGGAGACAAAGTCTCCTTCGTCAATGCTGAACGAAACCCCTTTTATGGCTGGCACCAGGGTCTTTCCAAGGTGATACGACTTTCTTACATTCTCCAGTTGTATAATTGGCATAAAAACCTGCTTTACTTGTTTATTATAGCAGGATTTATTATATTTTAGCAAGGTAAAGATTTGAACAGAAAAAAAGATATTCCATCCCTGCTTATCACATGCCTCTTCTTCTATCGGATTCTCATGGCTTTTGTAGCCAAGTTTGTAATTGCAAAGCTAACTATATTGGCTGATATAGGTACTTTTATGTATGGGCTTCCTTATGAGGAGTACGGACTTTTGCCGATGCTGTACCAGAAGTTCGGGCTTATGATGTTCCTTAAGAAGGATGTCCTTGGGGTTGTCATAATAAGCTCAATCCATTTTATATGTCATTTCGAGATATTGACATTCTGTGTCTGCTCTGCCATTGCCTATATTGGGATACGGCGGTTTCTTTTGGCAGCTAAAAGCGATTCCAAGGCATATATTTTACTTATTCTTTTATGCTATTCCCCCTCATTCAACATCTGGTCTTCCATAGGCGGAAAGGAGTGCCTGGTGGTGTTTGGCATGGGAATTCTGTGTGCTGAGCTTATAAAACTTTACAATAGAGAGCCCTTTAAGCCCGATATTCTGTTCTTTGTAGCTCTTTATCTTGTGATGGTGCTTAAAAAGCCCTATATTCCTTTTGTCCTTGTGACTTTCGGGTATGTTATATTCAGGCGCTGTGTCGATGTCCCATATAAATGGGATGTTGCTATCCTTGTCGGACTTATGGCCGCTGTAGCGGTGGGGATGTATCTGTCCCGGTATCAGCTGGATGACTATGCTTTCTATGCTCAGCAGGTTCCAAGGGTCTCGGCCCGTTCCACCAGGGATCATCTGTTTATGGAACAATTTGATTTTTTCCGCAAGCTGCCATATCTTATGCCTTTGGCTTTCTGGGGACCTACCTGGGCTGAATGCAGCACATCGCCACTTCATCTGTTCTCTTTTATAGAAAGTGGTGTTATAATAATTACAGCAATTATCATGCTCTGGGGATTCCCTGTGGCTCTGATCCGGCAGTTCAGACACTATTACCAGTGGTTCCTGCTGGGTTGTAACTCGGTGTTCCTTCTGTTGTTTGTACAGTATGGGCAGGGTATTATAAATCCAGGGGCAGGAATACGGTACAGGACCAACATTTACCTGCCGGTTATTGCATTTGTGTATATTTTTTCCTATCTGAAGGAGAGAAGGATTGAGGAATAAGATAGACGGTTCAATGATAAAGGCGCTCTTGTGGATTATTGTGGGAGCCTTTGTCACTCTGTTCATCTGCAATTTTCTGGTCTATCATGATTTATTCTTCTGGAAGTACTACTACAGGCGTACTTTCCTGTTCCTTACCACCATGGCTTTCCTTACAGCAGGGACTGCATCGCTCAGAATAAAGCGGTTCTCTTTCAGGGAGCAGCTTAGCATAGCCATCTTTGTCATCACCATGGTCATGGCATTGCTTCTTTCCTTTATCACTATCGGAAGAACCTATTATTCCAGAAAATATCTTATCATCTTCTATTTCTTTACTGTGTTCTGGCTTGGACTGGGGCTTTACCTTTACCGCAATCCACGTACCCTGTTTTATCTGATATGTCCTATAGGGCTGGGCTTTAAGCTGGCAGAGCATGGAAGCCGCCGCTGGGAGATGCTGCGGTATCCAGAGCTGCATAAGAAGTGCGACGGCATAATCATAGACTACCATGAGCAGATACCGCCCGAGTGGATGCGGTTTATTGCCTATGTAAGCCTTCAGAATATTCCTATTTACCACGCTGCCGCAGTGTACGAGAAAGTGACAGGGCGGATTTCTCTGCACCATCTTTCAAGCGGTATTGTGTCGGGCTTCAAGCTGCCACGTGTCTATTCTGCCATCAAACATTTTGCAGAATGCTGTGCAATTATACTGTTATCGCCGATTATTCTGGTTCTATGCCTCTTTGCATTCATAATCATAAAGCTCAATTCCAAAGGCTCAGCCTTCTTTATCCAGGAGCGTATAGGCAAGGGTGGCAAACCTTTCAAAATGTACAAGTTCAGGACTATGATAACCGAGTCGGAGGCTCAGGGGGCAAAGTTCACAGCAACCCATGACAACAGGATTATTCCTATGGGGCGTTTCCTGCGGAAATTCCGTATCGACGAGCTGCCTCAGCTTATCAATGTCCTTAAGGGAGATATGAGCATAATAGGCCCCCGGCCGGAGCAGGTGGGATTTGCCAAGGAGTTTGAGAAGGAGATTCCTTTCTACGCATACCGGCATCTTGCCCCTCCGGGAATAACTGGCTGGGCACAGGTGGTGCAGGGCTATGCCGCTGGGGTTGCAGAGACCGAGGAAAAGCTCTCTTACGACCTTTACTATATCAAGTACATGGGCTTCTGGCTCGATGCCTTGATTGCAGTTAAGACACTTAAGACTATCCTTACCGGGTTCGGTTCAAAATAGGAGATTGAATGAAGATATCTGTCATTGGAACAGGATATGTCGGGCTGGTTTCCGGCGCCTGCTTTGCAGAGTTCGGCTGGGATGTCACCTGCATAGATAAGAGCACAGAGCGGATCGAGGCCCTTAAGCAGGGAAAGATTCCCATATATGAGCCAGGGCTTGATGACCTGGTGCTGCGTAATGTCAAGGCGGGGCGTCTTAACTTCTCGCTTGAGTATGCACCCTATGTGGAGGATTCCGATGCAGTGTTCATAGCTGTGGGAACCCCATCCCGCAGGGGCGACGGCCACGCCGACCTGACCTATGTCTATGCCGCTGCCGAGGAGATTGCATCACACCTTTCTGGCTATACCGTGGTGGTGGACAAGAGCACTGTGCCGGTGGGAACAGCCCGCGAAGTTGCTGCTATTATACACAAATCTAACCCAAGTGCCGACTTTGATATTGCCTCTAACCCCGAGTTCCTGCGGGAAGGCTCTGCCATAAACGACTTTATGCGGCCCGACCGAGTGGTTATAGGGGCAGAGAGCGATAAGGCAAAGGCTGTGCTCAAAGAGCTGTACCGCCCTCTGTACCTTCTGGAAACTCCTATGGTTATCACAACCCTGGAGACTGCCGAGCTTATAAAATATGCCAGCAACGCATTCCTGGCTGCCAAGATTTCTTTTATAAACGAGATTTCTGCCCTGTGCGAGAAGACCGGGGCCGATATAAAGGATATCTCCAAGGGAATGGGGCTTGATAAGCGTATCGGAAGCAAGTTCCTCCATGCAGGGCCCGGCTACGGCGGCTCCTGCTTCCCCAAGGATGTTTCTGCTCTTATCAGAATTTTCCATGATAACAATCTTGAGCCCCATATTCTGGAGGCTGTCACCGAGGTGAACCATAACCAGAAGATGAGACTGGCTTATCGGGTCATAAATTTATTAGGTCAGAACTTGACCCAAAAAACTATAGCCGTCCTGGGACTTACCTTCAAGCCCGAGACTGACGACATGCGGGAAGCTCCTGCCCTGGTCATACTGCCTGAGCTAATAAAGGCAGGTGCCCATATCAAAGCCTGTGATCCCCAGGGGGTACGGGAAGCTAAAAAGCTTCTTCCCGAATCTGTGGAATATCTGGACAGCCCATACGAGGCAGCCAAAGATGCAGATGCAGTGATAATCCTGACAGAATGGAACCAGTTCCGGGCCTTGGATCTGGATAAGCTTAAGAAGCAGATGCGTGGAACCCTTTTTGCCGATTTCAGGAATATCTATGACCGCAGCCTGGTCGAAAAGGCTGGCTTTACTTATATCGCTGTAGGGCGGTAAGTGGAGGAAAGCAGAATGAAATTCGACAGATGCGTTGTAAACGGTGTCTTTGATCTATTCCATGTGGGGCATGTGCGGCTCTTGAAGCGGGCTAAGGATATGTTCAAAGAGGTGATTGTTGCCATCGACTCCGACGAGCTGGTTAAGCAGGAGAAGCGCCAGCCTATATTCTCCCAGGAAGAGAGGCTTGAGATTATAAAGGCCTGCCGCTATGTGGACGATGCCCTGATTGTGGACCGCAGCTGGGGCCCCCATGCCCACGAAGAATCTGCCGTGAATGATTTTATGGATAAATATAAGATAGATGCAGCCTTTGTGGCAGCCGACGATCTTGAGTATGTCAAATACTGGTTCGGTCACCTCTATGACCAGCACAGGATTGTTATAGTGCCACGTACCCAGGGTATTTCCACCACCCAGGTTATAAAGATTGTTAACGGAGATGTTGTCAATCCGTAAGTGATGAACATAATATATCTTCTCATCATAAAGCCGATAGAGACAGTGCTTGGCTTTCTGTTCGGCACATATGTGCGCCTGACCGGTAGCTACGGCCTTTCCATCATACTCCTCTCCTTAAGCGTCACCATAATAATGTTCCCGCTGTTCTACATCGCCGAGGTGTGGAAGCGTAAGGAGCAGGAGGTGGAGAAGCGGATGAAGAAGCGCCTGGCCTACATAAAGAAGTACTACACCGGCCAGAAGCGGTACTGCATGATAAAGGCGACCCACTGCCTTGAGGGCTACACTGCGGCAAGCTCCTTCCGCACCTCCTTCGGGCTGTTGATACAGATACCGTTCTTCTTCGCGGCCTATCATCTTTTGAGCCACTACAAGCCATACAGGGGAGTAAGCTGGCTGTTCATAAAAGATTTTGCTTTGCCTGACGGGCTCCTGTGGGGGCTCAACCTGCTCCCTATAGCCATGACTGTGATAAACATAGTGTCGTCCAGCATCTACATGAGGGGAAGCCGGGCCAAGGATATAGTGGAGCTCTATGTGATGGCAGGTGTGTTCCTGCTTCTTTTATATGCAAGTCCGGCGGCGCTGGTGCTCTACTGGACCATGAACAACGTGTTCTCGGTAGGAAAGAGCCTTATATTCCTCAGGTTGTTCCCTCACGAGAAATATGTGCCGGATCCCGAGGACAAGAGCTTCAAGGATTATGTGCAGGGTTTCAGGGATGCGGTCAGCCCATGTCTGACACCAGCTTTTTATATTTTTGCTCTGGTAGCCACCTTCTTTGCATTCCAGTGCTGGCAGATTATTTTTAATAAGGAAACCTTTGAGAGGTTGTTCCTGGCTACCTCGGCCCTAACTTTTGTAGCTGTTGTTGCAGCCTTTGTGATGTGGCTGCGCCGGCTCAAGACTGGCAGGAGACAGGGGCTGACAAGTTCCTGGCGCTTCTTGCTGCAGCTTTCTTTCTTCGGAGCCTGTTATATGGCCTTTGCCGCCTGGGGCTTCTATGGGAAAATGATCCATGCCGAGGGAGGACTTCTCCGTAAGCTGGTGCTGGTTTCCACTATTATTGCTGATATCCTGCTCTATATTTCGGCCTGCTACATAATGGAGCGGCGCGACAAGTCCGCTCTGTCCAGCATTCAGCAACAGACATCCTCTGTGGCCAAACCGGCCGATCTTCTGGCTCTGTATCGTTGGGCGACATCCTTCCTGGTGCTGTTTGTAACGCTGATCTCGCCGGTTCTTGTGTTCCTGTCATCCCCAGCCGAGACAGGAATTTCCCTTGGATACCTGCTTCTCTCCAACTTGCCTGTTGCAGCTGTACTTCTGCTTGTGGCATTTGTGATATGGAAGCTGGTGCAGAACAGGCAGGGCCTTGTCCTGGTCTCTGTGGCAGCGGTTCTTGTCCTGGTGCTGTATCAGTACATTCTACCCAACAACTTCGGCGAGCTGGATAAGACAATCTTGGGTAATGCAGACCAGCTTAAGAAGATTCCTGCTTTTTTCTACTGCCTGGATGTTGTTATTCTGTGCGCCTCTGGCATTGCCTCCGGAGTGATTGTGCGGAAGTATCCGGTCCAGTGCAGGACCTGTATTGCGGTTGTATTAATATGTCTTTGCAGCTTTGCCGGAGTAAAGAGCATAAAATATGCATTATCTGAGAAGCCCATTGCAGTTATGGCCGGTGACAGCGTCGAACTGCCTGCCGACAATGACCTTATAAACGGCTATTCCAGTTCAGGAAAGAATGTGGTTCTTATAGTCGCCGATATGTTCTCTGGCGGTTATATGGAGCGGATTCTGGCCGAATGTCCCGAGTACAGGGAAAAGCTTTCAGGCTTTACCTGGAAGCGCAATATGCTGGCAGCCGCCACCGAGACAGCCACCTCCATGCCCTCCATCTTTGCCGGCGAGGAGTACCTGCCTTTGGCTATGAATTCTATGCCGGGCAGCGGCGATGCGAAGGTGAACAATGCTGCCTCCACCCTGTTCCGGCAGGCCGAGAAGCAGGACTACAAAGTGGCTGTTGTAAACGGCAGTGCATCCTATCTGGATGGTGCAACTCTGGAGGGGACCGCCAATTCCGAGCTGGAGCCATACGAGCGTTATTGGGAGAAGGTGCGCTCCATCAAATCAGATTCCGAGAGGAAGGTGAACCAGCCCCATCTTTTTGCTATGCTTACTCTCTTCCAGGGTTCTCCTTACTTCCTTAAACCTGTCATCTACAACGACGGCGGCTGGCTTATTTTCTCCCGGGTTGCCCTGTTCTGGTATGTCCGCTCCCATGTCTTTAATGAGTATTCTTTCTTGGATCTGTTGCCGGAGATTTCGAACAACCATAGCCAGCAGAACACCTTTAAATATTTCCATTCCTGCTTTACCCATATTCCTTATGGAATAGGCGCGGACGGCAATCTTGTGGATTTCAACAGCCAGTACCCCGACGAGGTTCATAAAAGCTTTATCTTCGGAGAGAGCGCCTACTATAGTGCCAAGAAGTTCATCGCTCTTATAGTGGCATATACTGACTGGCTCAAGGCAAACGGGCTGTATGACAACACGACTATAATCCTGGTATCTGACCATGGGAACGACTATTCAGAGAATAACCCTCTTATCCCCGACGGGATAGAGAGTGTCCTTCCAAGAAACACCTTCAACCGGCTTAACTCCCTGTTCATGGTAAAACCTGCCGGGGCAGCCGGCCCGATCAAGGTGGATGACACCTTTGCCAGCAACGGCGATATCCATGCTGCACTTCAGACGGCATTGGGATTGCAGCCATCGTATGCCGGCAGCAATGTGCATGTGGGGGTAAGCCCAAGGGCCGACTTTGTCAGCTCCCGCTCCAACTTCCGCACCGACGGAGTTGCCAATTATACAATTTATCGGGTCACTGACCCAATAACTGACCCAAAAAACTGGCAGGTGACTAAATGATGCCGCTTTTATACCTTGACCCGGGTACAGGAAGCCTCCTTCTTTACGCTATAGTAGGTATCACCACAACAGTGCTCTTTGCCCTCAGGGGGTTCTGGTATTCGCTCCGGAGCAAGGTCTTTATGGGGAAGAAAGGGGCAGTCAAGGAGATGCCAGACCTTGTGTTCCAGTCCGAGGGGGGCAAGTACTGGCAGGTGTTCCAGCCTGTGCTGAAGGCCCTGGACAAGTATGACATTAAATATGGGTTTGTCACCTCCGACAGGAATGACCCGGTGTTTACATCCGGCCTTAAGAATGTGGTTGCTGTGTGCCCCGGCAAGGAGCTTATGACCCTTTCATACATGAATAGGATCAAGGCGAAGATAGTGGTATCCACCACACCTCAGCTTGATGTCTATATGCTCAAGAGGTCAAAGCATGTTGGTAAATATGTGCATTTGTTCCATGCCCCTGCTGACATAGGCATGTACGAGATGTATGCCTTTGATAACTACGACACCCTGCTGTGCACCGGTTCTTATCAGAAGGAGGCCATCCGCAGCATAGAGAAGAATAGGCACGAGAAGGCCAAGGAGCTTCTTGATACCGGCTGCACCTATTACGATTATATGCAGGAGGAGCTTAAGAAGCTGTCCCAGAAGCCTGATGAGGGTCTGACTGTATTGTATGCCCCGGCTTGGGGCGAGCGGAGTTCTGTGGTCAAATATGGCACAGCTGTCATCGACGCTTTGGCTGAAGCAGGTATCCGTGTCATCTTCCGGCCCCATCCGCAGATGTATGTTTCGGACAAGGAGACAATTGCAGCAGTGGAGGCCAAGATAAAGGGCAACAGCCTGATTGAGCTGGATCGTAACCGCACAGCGGCCGCCAGCATGGTCAGAAGCCATGCTATGGTCACCGATATATCCGGCGTCATCTTCGATTACGCACTTCTCTTCGAGAAGCCTATCTTCCTGGTGAACGCCGAATATAACCTCGGTGGCTACGATGTCATCGACATCGACGGCGGCCGGGTGTGGGACCTGGACAAAAGCAGGGAGATAACCCGCATCATCAAGCCCGAGGAGATTCAGAGTCTGGCATCAATAGTTAAGGCGGAGATGGGCAATGCAGACCTTTACAGGGATAAGATACGCAAGATTAAAACTGAAGAAATATATAACTTCGGACATACCGGAGAGGTTGCCGCAGCCCAGCTGGTGGAGATGCTAAGTAAATGATTTTAAGGCCAAAGTCAAAATATATTGCATTCACATTCCTGTTCCTTGTTTTCGCATTCCTTGTCTACTGCAGCTATATCTTCACCGGGCGTACATTTGTAAAAGGGACCGAGGACGGACTGCGCCAGCATCTTGTAGCCCTAACATATTATGGGAACTTCCTG
Organism: Spirochaetia bacterium; assembly: GCA_017446885.1. GTDB lineage: Bacteria > Spirochaetota > Spirochaetia > CADAEX01 > CADAEX01 > CADAEX01. Next base: position 38,375 of record JAFSOR010000017.1, read on the forward strand.
AGAACCCTTTTATCCGGTTCTGTGATCCAATGGGATTTCAATATAGGGGAGGGGAACGATGTCTTCCAGACCTTGAGCTATTATGTAATAGGCGATCCTTTTACCCTGCTTGCCGTCCTGTTCCCAGCGAAGTATATGTATGTCTGCTATACTTTGATATCGCTCCTTAAGCTATACTGTGCAGGCCTTGCCTTTATCTTCATGTGCCGGCGTTTCAAGGTTGAGTCCGAAATAGGAACCCTTGTGGCCACCCTTTCCTATTGTTTTTCTGCCTGGGCATTTATTCACAGCACCCGGCATCTCTATTTCATCAACCCTATGATTTATATGCCTCTTATAGTTGTGGGTATCGACAGGCTGCTCCAGGAGAAGAAGCCTGTTCTTTTTACTGCCGCAGTTGCAGTTGCAGGGGTGAGCAATCTCTATTTCTTTTATATGATTGCGCTCCTTACAGCAATCTATGTCCTTGCGCTGCTGATATATGACCACGGTAAGGATTATGCCGCTATCTTTCGGGATCTTCTGACAATCGCAGCTTATGCTGTTGTGGGGACCCTTATGGCCATGGTCATGATCCTTCCTGTCCTCTATTTCTTCTTTACCGATTCCAGGGCGGGATTCCATGCTTTCAAACTTTTCTTCCCACCGGAAGTATATCTTAAGCTACCCATAATGTTCTTTGCTCCCGAGGGAAGCGGTTATGCCAGCTGGATGGGGCTCTCTGCTGTTGTTTTCATGGGTGCGGTTTCCCTTTTCCTTGCAAAGGGAAACAGGCTTCTTAAGATACTGGCTGTTATATCTGTTGTATTCTTTCTGTTCCCCTTTTTCGGGCAGATGCTCAACGGGTTTTTCTATCCTTCCCACCGCTGGTGCTGGGCTTTTATCCTGCTGTGCTGCTATGTGCTTGCCAAACAGTGGGGCATCCTTGTCCATCTGGACTGCAGGGCATGGCTCTTTGCCGGCAGCCTGGTGACCCTCTATTTTATCCTATTTCATCTTGTTTATCCCAAGGATTATCATAGGATCATCACTTTCGTTTATTGCCTGTTCTTCTTTGTCATCTGGTTTTTCTTCTGGAAGACACAGAATTATGGAGTACGGCAGGCTGTCCTGATCTTTTTCGCCCTTGCTACAATAGTTCTGAATGCAAACTACCGGTTCTACAGCTGCGGCTGGCTTAAGACCTGCTATCCTCCCGAAAGGCTTGACGTGCTGTTTGATAATGAGATAATCCCGATAAAAGAGGTGGACAATTCCGGGTTCTTCAGGTTTTCCGGCGACAACCTCACCTTTAATGCCAATATGCTGAATGGCCTCTCTTCCCCACAGTACTACTGGTCTATGACAAACCGCAGCATCGCTGAATACCGCAGGTCCTTGGGGCGGGATGACAATCTTGGATACCACCGGTACTGCGATTATGACAGCCGATCTATCCTTGAGTCCCTGGCCTGTGTAAAATACTACTGCACGAAAGATCCGGCTAAGGTTCCATATGGGTTTGAGCCTACATCAAAGAACAATCTCTATAAGAACAATAACGCTCTTCCTTTCGGGTATACCTATGATTCCTATATAACAAGAGCAGATTTTGAGAAGTTCCCCGAAATAAAAAAGCAGCAGATTCTGCTTGACAGTATTGTTCTGGAGTCTGACTTGGATTTTCCTAAGAAAGCAGGTTTCCGTTTTAACGACAGAAATATAGAGTACAAGATTGAGGCCGATGACGGCATTTCCGTGGAAAAGAACCGGTTTGTTGTAAACAGGGAGAATGCAGGCCTTAAGCTTAAGTTCCATGGGGAAAAAGATGCCGAGACATATCTTTACCTTAAAGGGATAGATTTTGAGGGAAAGAGCAGCTATCATCGATATCAGTACAGCTACTACCGGGTTCCGGTATATGTGGTTAAGCAGGATGGAAAGAAACGGGAGTTTGAGTACTGTCTGCCCCGGGAAGCATATTATGTGGATCTCCATACCTTTGTCCTGAATCTGGGCTATTCAAAGGAATCCCCCAAAGAGATTACCCTGATCTTTGATAAGAAGGGAATCTATTCCTTCGATGAGATTGCTGTTGTCTGCCAGGCTTTTGAAGGTTATCAAGCCCAGATAGAGAATCTTAAAAAGAATTCCTGGACCGATGTTCATTTTGGCACTAATAAAGTCTCCGGAACTGTTGATTTCTCTGCCGACAAATTACTTCTGATATCAATTCCTTATGGTAAGGGATGGAGTGCTTATATAGATGGCAGGAAGACAGAGCTGCTCCAGGGAAATATAATGAACCTTGCCCTTCCAGTAGAAAAGGGCAGGCACGAGATTGAGCTGATATATGAAACCCCATTGCTTAAGACAGGGTTCTGTATATCGATTACGACAATTCTTTTATTTACTGTCTTTATACTGATAAAGCGAAGAAAAGAGGGGCGTAAAGCGGCGTGATTTCTATAGGTAAAGCCTCGGTCATAAACGGGGCTGCCAAATATTCCACAGTCATATTGAACATCCTTTTCACTGCGGTGCTGGCCCGAATCCTCTCTCCGGAGGATTACGGCATAGTGGCCATAACTGCTGTGTTTACTGTCTTCTTCGGCCTTTTCGCCGATGTGGGGCTGGGGGCAGGGGTAATCCAGAACCAGAAGCTGACCAAGGAAAATATTGACGAGATTTTCTCCTTCAACACTTTCCTGGCTATAGTGCTGGCGCTCCTTTTCTGTCTGGTTGCCGGTCCTATCGCTTCCTTCTATGGTATCCCGGTCTTAAAGCCTATCTGCTGTCTCCTTTCCATAGCTCTCTTCTTCAACACCATGAACAGCATCCCGAATGCAGTGCTGATGAAACAGCAGAAGTTCATGCTGGTGGGGATGCGGACCATTTTTGTATGCCTTTTCACCGGTATTATCACCATCATCCTGGCATTCTGCGGTCTTAAGTACTATGCCCTGGTGCTCCAGGCTATTATCTCGGCGTTCCTTATCTTTGTATGGAACATGGTCTCCACAAAACTCCGGTTTACCCTAAAGATACACAGGGAGAGCTTTGCTGGGATCAAGAGCTATTCCTTCTGGCAGTTCTGCGACAAGTTTGTGAACTATTTCTCCCGGAACACCGACCACTTCCTTATAGGCAAGTTCCTGGGACAGGTGCCGCTGGGCTACTACGACAAGTCCTATAAGCTCATGCTTTATCCGGTGCAGAACTTCACCCATGTGATCTCTCCTGTGATGCACCCTATACTGGCTGTCCATCAGGAAGACCGGGACTTTATCTACCGCAAATACCTTCAGGTGATGAAAGTTCTTTCCCTCTTCGGCATCTATATCACGGTGCTATGCTTCTTCTGCAGCAGGGAGGCTGTACTTATAGTCTTTGGAAAGAACTGGACCGAGTCTGTCTCCTGCTTCCAGATATTGAGCCTTGCGATCTGGGCCCAGATGACCACATCAAGCACAGGCGCCATCTTCCAGAGCATAGGGGAGACCCGGAAGATGTTTGTCGCCACATTCCTTGCTTCGGTTGTAATGGTTATCTTTACCTTGGCAGGTCTTGAGATCGGAACTCTGGAGGCTCTTTCCTTCGCAGTTGCCATTGCATTCAATATAAGCTTTGTCCTTAACTACTATGTGCTGATGCGGTACGGCTTCCACAAACCTTTCCTTGATCTTGTCAAATATCTGCTGCCCGACCTTGTCATTTGCGGCGGTATCTTTATTGTGATGGCGCTTCTGCCGGTTCATATCGGGAACCTTTTTCTGAGTGCAGTGGTAAAAGGCGCCGTTATGACATTCCTCTTTATTCTGGGGATGTGGGCTACAGGGCAGAAAGCGCTTCTTAGATATGCTTACCGCAAGGTGATTGGCCGTATTATCTGCAGATACAAGGCGAAAAAGCTGAGGAATATGACGATAAAGAAGCCGCTGCAGTGCAGAGAGGGGAAAAGGCGTGTCATTGTTTCCCTTACCAGCTTCCCGGCCCGGTTTGATACTCTGGATATCTGCATAAAGAGCCTGTTTGCCCAGAGCGTAAAGCCTGACAAGATAGTGCTCTATCTGGGAAAAGAGTGCGATGATGCGGTGCTCCCCGGACGGCTTACAGAACTTGAGAAGTACGGCCTTGAGATAAAGAGGGGTTATGCCGATATCCGGCCTCATAAGAAATACTTTTTCGCAATGCAGGAGTATCCCGAGGATATCATCATTACAGTGGACGATGACCTGATGTATGACAGGAACATGATAAAGAGCCTGCTGGAGTCCTATAAGGACAACCCGAATGCAGTCTCGGCCCGGCGGGTTCACAGGATCACCAGCTCAGGGGGCGACCTTGAGCCCTATGATTCCTTTGACAAGTGCTGGACAAAGACAACCGAGCCATCCCATATACTCCTCTCCACCAACGGTGCCGGCACACTGTTCCCGCCGGGTTCTCTGCCGGAGGAGGCCTTTGATATCGACACAATCAAGAAGCTGTGTCTGGATGCGGACGACATCTGGATCAAGTTCATGCTTATCAAGAAAGGTGTTCCTGTGGTGTGGGTAAAATCACATCAGAGCATGCCCCCCGAGATTCCGGGGACCCAGAAAGTGGCCCTCTACTATTCGAACACAGATAAGGACAACAGCAACAACGACAGGTGCATACAGGCTATGGAGGAGCATTTTAATATCCACCTGGCCGACTACAGCTACAGAAGATGAAGAAGATATTACGGCTTTGTAAAAAGAGATTCCTTGATATAATTTATTGGGTCAATTATCGGGTCATGACCCAAAAAGGACGTGACCCGATAAACAAACTTCCACCGGGTAAATATTTCCGCCTTGATATCCCAACCTACGACGGGTCGGGGCAGGCGGTACATCCTTCCCTGCTGGTGCAGGATGATGGGAAACAGGAGGGACATCCCCGTTTTATATTGGCTTTCACCCCTTATACCGACACCGACGACAGGGTGGAAAACCCCTCTATAGTGGTATCGGACGACGGCATAATCTTTAAGGAGGAGCGGGCTGGCCTCAACCCATTGGTGCAGGCCCCTGAGAAGGACCACAACGATGACCCCGATCTGTTCTTTGCAGGCGGCAAGTATGGCATCCTGTATCTTGAGACCATGCGTCCAGAGAAACAGAGCCTTGTCCTTCTGGAAAGCACAGACCGCCTCCATTGGGATAAGCAGGTTATCCACCAGGAGGCACTTGACCAGGGTTCTGGCTGTTTTATGCTCTCTCCAAAGTACATAGAAAAGGACGGTTTTTCCTATCTGTTCTATGTGAACCGGGATGCCGAGGCTGGCTACCGGATTGAGTATGTTACAGGAAAGGATATCTATTCCATGGACTTTGAGCGCCGGAATGTGGTGAGTGTGTCCGGGCTCAAGGGGCTGCCCTGGCATTTGGATATTCTGCAGGATGGCAACAACTACTGCATGCTCCTCACCACTGCTTCGGATGCCGAGAAGGAAACCCGCTACACCCTGCGAATCGCCAAGAGCCGGGATCTGGTTAACTGGAGCATGGAGCAGGGCTTTGCCCTGAGGGACTGCTACCGCTCCTCCGGCTTTATAAGGGATGGGTTGATGTATCTGTATGTCTCCAAGATTTTTCTCCCTGCATGGCGCAGGAAGAGATGGAAGATACTCCTCTACAAAGCAGAGATACCAGGAAGTTGGAAATAATAAGAAAAAAAGGTATATTAAAAGTATGAAAGTGCTTGTCACCGGTGCGGCCGGATTTATAGGATACCATCTCTGCAGGAAGCTGTATGAAAGCGGCCATGATATTGTGGGCATCGACTCCATGAACGCCTACTATGATGTAGCCCTTAAGGAGATGCGCTTGGCAGAGCTTGATAAGCTGGGCAGCCGTTTCCAGTTCAAGAAGCTGGATATCTGCGACAGGGGAGCCCTGTTTGCCCTTCTGAAGGAGGGGCAGTTTGATGCAGTTTGCAACCTGGCAGCTCAGGCCGGAGTACGGTATTCAATACAGAACCCTTACACCTATGTGGAGAACAATGTAGCAGGTTTTCTCAATATCCTTGAAGGATGTGTCCAGAACCATGTTCCATATCTGGTGTATGCCTCAAGCTCAAGTGTATATGGCAGGTCCGGGAAGCAGCCTTTTGCCGAATCCGACCGTGTGGACAATCCCGTAAGTTTATATGCTGCAACTAAAAAGGCGGACGAGCTTATGGCACACGTCTATTCCCAGATGTACAGTCTTACAACTGTGGGACTCCGGTTCTTCACTGTATATGGCCCCTACGGCCGCCCCGACATGGCCTACTTCAAGTTTGCAGGCCGGATAGATCTGGGCGAGGAGATAGAGGTCTACAACAATGGCCATATGAAGCGGGATTTCACCTATATTGATGATGTGACTGCCGGAATTGAGAAGGTGCTGACTTCATCCTATTCTGATAAACCTAAGTACCGTATCTATAACATCGGCAGGGGAAAGCCCGAGAATCTGATGGATTTTATACACTTGATAGAGAAGGGGCTTGGCAAGAAGGCTGTCCTCAAACTGATGAGCCTACAGAAGGGGGATGTGCTTGAGACCTTTGCCGACATCTCTGCTCTTAAGAATGACTTCGGATATGAGCCTAAAACCGACCTTGAGGAAGGAATGGCCAAGTTCCTGACATGGTTCAAGGAGTGTTACTCCCAAAGATGAAAAAAACCTGGATTAAAGTTTTTATCCTTATTGCTGCTGTTCTGGTGTTCCGCAGTGTCATCTTCCCTGCTGTCTCTTGGAAGGCAGACGAGTTCTTCTACCTTACAGGAGCCCGGGAAATCAATGCTGGTCGAGTTTTGTACACTGATTTTGCAGATGTTAAGCCGGTAGGCATTTTCTATATCTATGCTCTGGCTGACAAGCTGGGCGGCGGCAACCTGAGATGCGACCTGTTTATTCTGCGTATATTTTCTGTCTCTGCCGTTTTTCTTATATCCCTTATGCTCTGGTACATAGGGCGCACCCTGTACAATGAGAGGACCGGGTATTTCGCGGCGCTCCTTTTCACAGCCTATTCCACCTGTGTCCGGGGCAGCGAGGTTCTGGCCGCCAACACCGAGCTTTTCTCTGTTCTTTTTATGACAGCCAGCATCTGCTTCTTCTGTCGTGGTAGGTTCAGGTTTGGGTATGTGGACCTGCTTTCTGCCGCCTTCTCCCTGTCGCTGGCTTTTCTGGTCAACCCCAGATGTGGAATTGTGGTGCTGGCTTATGTGGTTTTCCTCTTTCTCTTCTCTGAAGACAAGACAGGAGCATTCTTAAAGACCTTGGCCTCTGCTGCCGTATTCCTTCTGCCTGTTGGAATTATAATACTATATTACTGGCATATCGGACATCTTGATGACTACTTGAACTGGCAGTTTGTATTCACCAAGTATTACGCCGGAGCTTACAGCCTTTTCATGCGTATATTCCGTGGGGTGCTGGTATACCGGTTCTTTGCCGGGCTTCTGCCCCTGCTGTTCTTCGTAGGATATTTGTTCTTCCCTCTCAGAAAAGAAAGGTTCAACAAGCCGGCTCTTTTCTTTCTTATTCTTTTGGCAGTTCTGTGGCTGTCGGCTTTCTCCGGTGGAAAGCATGTGGAACGCTACTATTTCCCGCTGTTCATCCCGCTGACACTCCTGGCTGGTGCTGGGCTTGAGGCTTTCTTGCAGAACTACAGACAGACTGCTATCAGGTTTCTCCTAGTCTTCATGCTCGTGTCTCCGCCAATCATATATCTGCATATGAACATCATCTCCTTATGGCTGAACAAGTATCCCAAGACCTACCAGGCATATATGGCCGACAAACAGTCTGTAATTGACTATGTGGTCTCTAATACCGATAAGGATGACCGGCTTTTGGTGTGGGATTTTGGCGACCTGTTCTACTGTGCCACCGACCGGTTTATGGCAACTCCTATCTTTGACCCGTCGGGCCATCTCTTGGCAGGGAAATATCTGAATACCGAGGAGCGGGTTGACCAGTTCTATGGCCTTTTCTTCTACCATTTGGAAAAGACTCCTCCGGCAGTGGTCATAGACAGCACTAAATTCTTTGATACCGAAGGGAGCGATATAAACAAGTACATGGTTCCTTATCTGGACCGGTTCCGCAATTATATTCTTGACAACTACGAGCCTGTGGAGATAGAGAGCCGCTACAATGTCTACAAGAGAAAAAATGGATAAACACGAAGTTTCAGTAGTCATAACTACATATAAGCGTCCTGATAAGCTGGGGCGTGCAATCAGGAGCGTGCTGAATCAGACCCTCAAGGATTGGGAGCTGATAATTGTTGATGACAATAATGCCGACAGCCCTTTCAGGCAGGAGACCGAAGCCTTTATGGCAGACTATCTTGCTGACAGCCGCATCCGCTATATAAAACACGAGAAAAACTCAGGGGCACCGGAAGCCAGGAATACTGGTATAAAGGCGGCGGTGGGAACATACATAGCTTTCTTGGATGACGACGATGAGTTTGAGTCCACCAAGCTTGAAAGGCAGCTGGCTCTGTTCAAGAGTTCGGACCTTAAGAACCTGGGCGTTGTCTACTGCAAGAACCGCTATCTGGACGAGACCGGCACAGTACTCCGTTACAGCGTGGCCAAGGTGAGGGGCGATGTATTCAAGTATCATATGGTGCGGAATGTGGGAATAACCTCCACGCTTATGATAAAAAAGAGTGCCATTGAAAAGGCAGGCTATTTTCATAATATAGTGTGTGCCCAGGAGTATGAGCTTCTGCTCCGTATCTTTGCGCTGGGCTATACTGCCGACCTTGTGGATGATTTCCTTACAAATGTCTATATCCATGACGGCGAGCGGATAACTACCAGCAAAAAGGTGATCCAGGGCAGATTGCATATATTCGAGGTTAAGAAGGGCTATTTTGACAGGCTTACCCCTAAGGAGCAGAAGCTGGTGGAGCATTATCACTGGCTTACCATGTTCCGGGAAAGTGTTCTGGTCAAAGAATATAAAGAAGCGCGCAAGTACTGGAAAAAGGCTGTAGCAACCAAGCCTCAGGATCCGCTTAACTATATAGAAGGACTCTCTCTGGTTGTTCCAGTGTCGGCAGTGAACAACATAAAATCATGGCTGCACCACATTAAAAACAGGTTGGGAAAATGAAGCATATAATTCTAGATGCCTTGGCAGTGGAGAACAGCAAGACAGGCGTTGGGCAGTATGTGCAGGAGCTTTTGGAAGAGCTTCTGGAACAGGCTCCCAAGGATATGTTCTTCTCTGTCATGCTGCATCCGTCCCTTGATATGAAGCATCCTTTGGTGAAGTTTGTAAGCAAGCAGAAGAATGCCGAGATCATGTGGTTCGACATTCCTGCCATCGGACTTAAGCGGGATATAAAGTTCTTCCTTAAGCGGAGTAAACTGAAGTGCGACCTTTTCCATTGCCTCTACTCAAACCATCCCCTCTTTTTCAAAGGTGCTCAGATGGTGACCATACACGACCTTAAGTATGTGCTCCACCCCGAGTACATGGGTTCCAAGGGAAAACTTAAGTCCATATACCTTAAGAATTTAATGCGCCATGCCGCAAAGCATTGCAAGAAGCTTATAACTGTGTCTGAATCCACCAGGAGCGACCTTTTAAAAGTGTTCCCCCATATGCCGGCTCTGGCTGAGCGGACTAAGGTAGTCTACGAGGCTGCCACTGTGAGCATGAAGGAGAACAGGGGGATCAAGGAGCGTTTCCAGCTTGATAAGCCCTACTTCCTCTACTTGGGAGAGCTTAGACCCCACAAGAATGTGGGCCGGGTGATTGAGGCGTTTATACGGTTCAAGGCTGACCTGTGTCAGCCTGACGGAGCACAATGTCAGCCTGACGAATGTCAGGCCCTGACAGATGTCAGGCTTATCGTGGCAGGAAAGCCGCACAAGAGCTTTGTCATACCATTGGGGGCAAAGCGCGGTGACATAATATTCACAGGCTATGTAAAGGATGACGATGCCTACACACTCTATTCCAATGCGCTGGCCTACTGCCTGCCGTCGCTCTACGAGGGATTTGGGCTGCCGATTCTTGAGGCCATGAAGTGCGGCTGCCCTGTAATCACCTCCGATTTCTCATCTACTGCCGAGGTATCCGGGGATGCCGCCCTTCTGGTGGACCCGCTCTCGGTGGAGGCAATTGCCGGGGCAATGGCCAGAATCTACAGTGATGAGGCATTCCGGAAGGAGCTTATAACCAAGGGCTATGCACGGGAGAAAGAGTTCTCATGGGCAAAGGCTGCCGAAGAGACCCTGGCGATATATAAGGAGATTCTTGACAAGTGAAACGGGTAGTAATCTCCTCAAACACAGCATGGACTATCTTTAACCACCGTGCCGGGCTTATAAAAACGCTCCAGGATGCCGGGTACGAGGTGCACACCGTTGCCCCCGAATCCAACTTTACCGATATCCAGAACCCGGGCACAGTATTCCATCCGGTAAAGAATCTGGAGCGGAAGGGGAAGAACCCCTTTTCCGACCTTTTCCTTATAAGGGAATACTATAAAATTTATAAGGCAATACAGCCCCAGGCTGTGTTTGGCTATACCATCAAGGCCAACATATACAGCGCCATAGCCTGCCGCCTGGCCCGCATACCCATAGTGTGCACCGTGAATGGGTTGGGCACTGCCTTCGACAACCCCAAAGGGTTTACGTACAAGGTAGTAAAACAGCTTTACAAGTTTGCATTCAGAAAGGCGAAGGCAGTGGTGTTCCAGAACACCGAGGACCGGGTTTTCTTCGAGGAGCAGGGGATTATCGGGTCAAATTTAAAAGGTCAAATTATCGGGTCAGTTAATGGGTCAGGTGTTGACCTTTTAAAATTTAAGTCAGCCCCGGTCCCGGCCCAGCCCGTGTTTATGCTTATCTCCCGCATGCTTAAAAACAAAGGTGTGCCTGAGTTTATAGAGGCCAGCCGCCGCATAAAGCGCACCCACCCCGATGCAGAGTTTATCCTGCTGGGGCCAGCCGACAGCGACAATCCCATGGGCGTTCCACTGTCCGAGCTTGAGGCTCTGGACAGGGCAGCCGGGGCATACTACGCTGGGGCGGCCAAGGATGTGCGGCCTTATCTTGAAAAGTGCTCCTGCATGGTGCTTCCCACATACTATAAGGAAGGGGTGCCCAAGATTCTTATCGAGGCCCTGGCAATGGGGCGCCCCATAATTACCACCGACACCCCCGGCTGCCGCGAGACTGTGATTCCCGGCGGCAACGGCTGGTTTGTGGAAGCTCGGTCAGCAGATTCGCTGTGCAGTGCGATGGAGGCTTTCTTGGCGCTTAGCCGGGATGAGCAGGCCGCGATGGGGTTAAGGAGCCGCCAGCTGGCAGAAGATAAGTTTGACGAGAAAAAAGTTATAGCCGCATACATGGAGATTCTGCAGCATATCTATGATTAAGAAAGTATTCTCCTTTATAGTTTGGGGACTTGCCACCACTGCATTGAACGTAGGCTTTTTCCTGCTTTTCCGGCATCTGGGCGTGCCCCTTACATCAGCAGTCATAATTGCCTGGTTCCTGTCTGTAACTTTCTCCTATTTTGCCAACAAGAAGATGGTGTTTCAAGATAGGACATCTGGCTTTGGTGCGATAATAAAAAGTATGTTGTTGTTCTATGGTTCCCGTGCTTTTTCCGGCCTTATGGATGTAGTTCTTATGAATGTGTTTGTAAAAATACTGGGCTGGGACGAGCTGGTTTCCAAGCTTATAAACGAGGTGCTGGTTAGTACTTTCAACTTTTTATTCTGTTTTTTAGTTGTGTTCAGAAAGAAAAAACCGGAGGAAAACAATAATGGATAAAATATCCTTAGTAGTTCCCTGTTTTAACGAGCAGGACAATATTTTCCCATTCTATGAGGCTGTACTGAATGTGTTTCAAGAGATTTCTGCCGCCACTTTTGAGCTTGTGTTCGTGGATGACGGCTCTTCGGATGAAACATTTTCCAGAATAGCAGAGCTTAATAATAAAGATGAGCGGGTAAGATGCATCTCATTCTCCCGCAACTTTGGAAAAGAGGCAGCCCTTTTTGCTGGAATCCGCAGTGTGACAGGGGATTGCACCGTGGTCCTTGATGCCGATCTTCAGCATCCGCCAGAGCTTATAAAAAAGATGTATTCCCTCTGGAAAGATGGGTATCAGGTGGTAGAAGGAATCAAGGAGAGCCGTGGTAAGGAGAGCAAAATCCATGGCATTTTCACCAGAATCTTTTACCGTATGATAAGCCATGCAGTAAAGATTGATATGGCCAATTCCAGCGACTATAAGCTTTTGGACAAGGCAGTGACCACAGAGCTTGCAAAGCTTTCGGAGAGAAACACATTCTTCAGGGCTCTTTCATTCTGGGTGGGGTTTAAGAAGACATCGGTCTACTACGAGGTGGCAGACAGGGTCTCTGGCCGCTCCAAATGGTCTACAAAGTCGCTTATGAAGTATGCCATAAAGAACATGGTATGCTTCAGCTACACACCATTGCACATAATAAGCGTTGTAGGTTTCATATTTGTACTGATTGCTCTGGGCATAGGGATTGATGCTCTCTGTTCATTTATCCGGAACAGCTCTGCAAGCGGTTTCCCAACCATCGTATTCCTTATGCTCATCGGCTTTGGTGGCTGTCTTATAAGCCTTGGAATAATAGGTATCTACATAGCCCAGATTTACGACGAAGTAAAAAAACGGCCTCAGTACATAATCGGGAAAAGAATTGGATAAAACTGTTTTCGATTTCCATGCCGACGATTATGCCGTCTCTATTTCTGCAAGTCAGGATATTATAAAGCTGGCGGGAAATGGAATTATAAACAGCATAAGCATATTGCCCAACATGAGTGCTTTTGACCAAGCAGCTTCCATGCTCGAGGGGCTTTCGCCGCAGGTCAAGAAAAGTGTGCACCTTAATTTTATGGAAGGGCGAAGTTGTCTGCCCAAAGGGACTGTTCCCGACCTAGTGGATAATGACAGCTGTTTTAAGGTCAGCTGGGGAAGCCTTCTCCTGGCCAGCTTCAATCCTATAAAACGTGGAAGAATCAAGAGGCAGCTTGCAGACGAGATTGTGGCACAGGTGGAAAAGTGCATTGCAGCCGGCCTTGTGGAACCGGGAGCACTGCGTCTTGATAGCCATCAGCATACTCATATGATCCCCTTGGTCAGGGATGCTCTATTTGATGCCATAGAGAGGATAGAAAGGCAGGGGAGAAAGGTTGTCTTTGTGCGAAACACCCAGGATCCTCTTTCCATCTACTTTGGAACCAAGGGGGGCTTAAAAGAGTTTTCTTTTGCCAATATGCTTAAATGCCTTATCCTGAACTGGTTTTCCATCGCGCTAAGACGACGGCTTAAAGAGAGGAATCTGCCCATAGGCTATCTCTGCGGCGTTTTCTACAGCGGTCATATGGATGATGAGCGGCTTAAAAAGGTGCTGCCTGCATTTGAGAAGCTTGCAATAAAAAAGAAGTGCAAAGTCGAGGTTCTTTTCCATCCAGGAAGTGTGAAAAAAGAAGAAATTACACCAGAATTCAACAAACCGGGATTTGTTAATTTCCATCTTTCCAAAAATCGCTATATAGAGTTTAATACCCTCTGTAATCTGTCAGGAGTCAGAGTATGAAAAAATTATTGTTTTTAATCTTAATATTTCTTCCATGCTGTCTTTTCGCGCAGTTCACCATAAAGCCAGAGTTTGAGCTTTCCTCCAACGACGAGATGGCCAAAGAAGACTTCTATAATCTCCACGGTACATTGCGGTTCAAATTCATGCCTACCGACGACATAGAGCTGGTGTTCAAGCCGGAGCTGGACAAGTACGAGGTGGATATAGATGAGATTTCTGCAAAATATACCTTCTTGGAGAATCATTCCCTAAAGGGTGGTAAATTCGAGAATGTTCTAACTTTAGATGATTATCTTGGCGGTTTTGATCGCCCCTTTGCAAGGAGAAACCTTATTACCAGGGAAATAAAGGATCAGGGCTATGTAAGCCATGCTATCGGCGGTAAATACGAGTACAAGGATGAGACCAAGGATGGCTTTGGCGGGTTTGCCCATGTAATCTACATACCATCTCAGTTTGAGCCTCAGCTTAACTGCGGTTTCTATTGGCAGGATACAAGAGAAGAATTCTTGGTCGGGCTTTTTGCCTCCTATTATCCATTCATAAACCACGAGAATTGGGGAACCGAGCACTGTAAGTCGCACCGGGACAACTTTATAGGCGACCTGGTCTATTCTGATTACAGACATAAGATTATTTATGGCGCAGAGCTTACACTTGGCTCAAATCTGGTGAATCCTGTAGGGCATATCAATTACGATCCCGACACCGATTATCCGGCTTTTGCTGGAGCCGACCTTCATTGCGGTATAAAGCTGGATATAACAGACTATATCCAATGGCTTCCATTGCTCCGGGGAACTATGCTTATCCCTGAGATTTCCGAAGCTAAGTGCAACGAGTTCGAGGTGCTCTTTGGCAACCAGTTCACTTATAAAGAACATGTTAAGCTCCACATTGACACTGGCCTGGGCATTGTGACCAAGTACGACACCTATGGAGATGACGACCTTAAGACCAAGTTTGACTGGAGGTGGGCTGTTTCCCTTGTCATCAAAGGCTAAGCTGATTCTGGCTCTATTTACAGTATGTTTACTCATATCCTGCGGCGAGTTCGGGGGATTTTCCGAATTCTCCAAAGCCGATACCGGCAGCATAACCAAGGTAGAGGCCTACTTTACAGACGAAAACCTGGCTAAGTTCTACGACAGCGTTTCCCAGCCCGAGGAAGATTATGCTCAGTGTACTGTAACAATGAGCGGAGATAAAAAGACATATCAGGGGTGGATGAAGGTAAGGGGTTACACTTCCAGGGGCGAGCCAAAGAAAAACTTTACACTTCAAATAAAAGTTGGTAATGAAAAAGCTAAATATGCCCTTATGCATGAGGCTGGCACTTGGTTCAAGAACCGTATAGTCATGTATGCCTATGATAACTTCCGTTATAAAGGAGATTCCTTGATTGCGGCACCTGACACCAAACCTATAGCTCTTTTTGTAAATGATAATTATCTGGGTTACTATGTCAGGGTGGATATGTATGAAGAATCTCAGCTGAATAGCTATAAAAAGGGTAGTTTATCTGAGCTTTTCAAGGTATTCTTAAAAGGATATGATGCCGACCCTCTATATGGAAATACAGAAAAAAAGTTCCCAAAGGATAAGGATTTCTCAACTATAGAGCTTCTTCTGACAAACCTTAATCGGATGAGCAATGAGGACTGGATTGCCTGGGTTGAAAAATACATCGATGTGGATGACTTTATCCGATATATGGTTATACATAACTTTTTCGGGGTGGAGGACACAGAAGTCCAGAACTTCTATATCTATAACTATGGCAAGCTGGTATTCCTGCCTTGGGATAACGAGCTGGGGATGAAGCTGGAATACGACTGTTTTATGGGAAATAACAAGCTTACCAAGCGGATTCTGGCAGTACCTTCGGTAAAGGCAGCCTATATCCAGGCTATGAAGGATTTTGTAACAGATACCGATTTCCTGGCTGAGCTTAAAGCAAAAGTGAACGAATGGTATGATGAATCGTACCTTGCAATAAAAAATGACCCAATATATTACTATACTATAGAGGATGCCCGTAAGTGCCGGGATGCTATACTCAACTTTATTGATAAACGCGGAAACAGCAACGCTTATAAAAAGCATTTCCAATAACAGGAGATATGAATGAAGAAATTTTTTATCATTGTGGCATTAGTACTGCTTATTGCCGGAACCGCATTCTGCAAGCCCAAGGATTATTTTTCCTTAGATGCACAGGCCGAGTTCAAGCTGGACGATTCCGACATAACTGGCGGCAAGTACTATGTGGGTTTTCAGCTGGAAGGGGAGCTTGAGGCAAAACTCCGTTTTACCGACAGCCTTTCTGCTACTCTTGCCATCGAAATAGACCGCAAGGATGTGGATCCAGAGGAGGTTTCTGTATTCTACTGGATAGACGAGTTCCAGAGCATAAAGGGTGGTCTTTTCGACTCAAGCCTTACCCTTAACGATTTTCTTAAAAAGAAAAGCGAGCTTTTCTTTTACGATTCTCCAGGTGTAAAGTACATAAAGGATTCTGGATTCACCAACATAGATACAGGTGTTGAGTATTCAAACCGCCATATTTTCGGGAACAAGACCCAGCTGGATGCCGCATTTTTCTTCAATTCTGGACATAATGAGTGCCAGTTCTTCCTCACTGGCTACTACAACTTCACAGAAGGTCTTGACTTCATCGCATTCACTGTATCCTATCTTCCTTATGTTGTGCACAATGTGGCATTCGGCGGTTCTTCCGATGAATATAATTATAATAATTTCATCTTTGACCTGAAGTATTACCATAACATAGACCGCATAGTATGGGCTTGCGAGGCAAATATAGGTACTAACTTGATAGACCCAGTGGGATATCTCCACTTCCCGGGCAAGGATGACAGCTGGTTTGCCTCTGCTGATGTGGCTTTGGGTTATAACTTCCATCTTTCTAATTTTGTCTACACCCCTGCACTTCGGGCGGGCATCCTGTGCCCCGACATCAAGTACATGGACGAGAACCGTAGGCTTGAACTTATGCTTGGAAACTGGTTCCATGGTAAATATGTGTTTGTCCATTTGGACGGCGGAATCAGGTTTGATACTTATAAGAGCGGCAGTCTTAGAACTAAAGTAGAACCTATCTGGGGAATCAATTTTTGCGTAAAATCCTAAGGGTATCTCTCCTCTGTCTGATTATTCTACTTTTCCTGACCTCCTGTGGTGAGTTCACAACCAAGGATGATGACCCGGCTGTCGGAGAGATCGAAAAGGTGCAAATTTATATGCACCAGGATGAGCTGCAAGGATTATATAACTCAATGGCAGAAAACTTTTATACACCCTGCATTTTAAAAAAAGATAAATGGAGGGGAGATGCTGTCATAAAGATTCGGGGAAACACATCAAGGAGAGAATATAAAAAATCTTTTGGTCTTAAAATAGACAAGAATAAATATATGTTAGAAAGAGGAGAGGAGAACGGCGGGCTATATAATCGGATAGTTATGCGTGCATATCAGCTGGCAGGAGTTCCCGCCTGTAGTATTGAGTCTGTGGGGTTGTTTTTAAATGACTCGTATCTTGGTTGTTATAATTTCATAACCTATTATCGTGAAAATATATTGAAAGGTGAATTGTACAAATGCCGCTTTCACGATTCTGAGCTGATGGTGAACAATCATCCTCTACGGGACAAAAGCAAGAAAGAATACCCCGATGATGGGGATTTCTCGAGCCTGGAACTCTTGATAATAGCGGCCACCAAATATTCAGATTCAGACTGGAGACAATTTGTGAAAAAAAATGTGGACATAGAGGAGATTGCCTCCTACATGGTGGTTCATGATTTTTTTACCGTGGTTGACACTCGCGGTGCAAATTTCTATATCAACTATTGCGGAAAGTATCGTCTTATTCCTTGGGACAATGAACGCTGTATGCTTAAGAACAGTTCAGCCTTTACTTTGTGCGATGATAATAAGCTTATAAGGCAGCTTGCCGCTGTGCCTGAGGTAAAAGAGGCATATAACCGTAGGATGCAGGAACTGTTCACAGGCAGCGGTGCTACATGCATTCTGGATCAGCTCCAGAGCGAAGCAGCTGTCATGTTTGATGACCTGGCAACAGCTATGGAGAACGATCCAAAGTATTGCACATCTAAAAGTGATTTTATGAAAATAAAAGGCTATGTGCTGAACTACTTGGATAAAGATACAGGTCGTGCCGCCGAAGGAGATAAGCTGGTGCTTCACTGATATGAAAATCACTCTTCTGCGCCATATCCCTAAACCGGTCCTCCTCCTTTGTGTCTTAGCTTTTGTTGTCAGCTGCGGCGAGTTCACCACTAAGGATGATAAGGTAGATACTGGGAAAATTAAAAAAATAGAGGTCTTTTTATCTGATGAAAATCTGAGGTGTTTTTACAGTACTATGACCTTGGATACACAAGTTTCCTGCTCTGTCATTTTTGATGAATGGCATGGCGATGGAACAATAAAGGTTAGGGGCGATACATCTCGCATGTACCCTAAAAAATCTTTTACCCTTAAAATCGATGGCAAAAAGTATATGCTGGAGCGTGGTGAGGAAAACGGGGGGCTATACAATCGTATTGCGATGCGTGCTTACCAGTTGGCTGGTGTAACCGCCTGTGATACCGAATCAGTAGGGCTTTTCCTTAACGACGAATATTTAGGCTGCTATAACCTTATCACCTATTATGATGAGGATGAGATGGGTGGAGAGCTTTATAAATGCTATTTTGTTGAATATGATCATATGGAGAACAATCATCCGATTTATTCTCTTTCAGAGAAGAAGTTTCCAGATGATGATAATTTTATGAATATGAGCAATCTTCTTGCCGCATTAACTACTTTTTCAGATGAGAAGTGGCGGCAATTCGTACTTGAAAATGTTGATCTGGAAAAAATGGCTTCATATCTTGTGGTACATGATTTTCTTACTGTCAAGGACACATCATGTTCAAATTATTATTTATATTATAATGGCAAATATAAGCTTGTTCCCTGGGATCATGAACAATGTCTTTTGAAGGACAGAAGTAAATACCACCTATGTGATGACAATCAGCTTATAAGGCGGCTTGTAGCTGTGCCAGAGCTTAAAGCTGCATACAACAACAAGATGCAGAAATTATTCAAAGGGGGGGGGGACAGAATGTATTCTGAATCGGCTTCAGACCGAGGCCGCTGCCATGTTTGACAACCTGGCCACCGCTATGGAAAGCGACCCTGAATATGCCACATCCCGCCAGGATTTCATGAAGATAAAGGCCTATGTCTTGAAATATCTTGATAAAAATACAGGTCGTGCTGCCGAGGGAGATAAGCTGGTATTACATTGAGTATGAGAAAATCTTTTTCCCTTATAATCCGACTGGCTCTTATTTGCTGTGTTTTTGCCAGCCTTACTGGCTGTGGCGAATTTGTCGGCTCAAATGATGACGAGGTAAGCATCGGCAAAGCACAGAAGCTGGAACTATTTCTCTCAGACGACAATATGCTGCGGCTCTACAGTTCGGTATCTACCAATGAATCCTTCTCCTGCTCTGTAATCTATGAGTCCTGGCGTGGCGAAGGAAAGATAAAAGTGCGGGGTTACACCTCCAGGATGCACCCTAAAAAATCTTTCCAGCTTAAAGTTGATGGTAAAAAATATGTGCTGGAGCGGGGCGACGGAGTTGCCGGTATAAGCAACCGTATTGCTATGCGGGCTCATCAGCTGGCAGGGCTCCCTGCCTGCGACACCGAGACTATCGGCCTATTCCTGAATGATGAATATCTGGGCTGCTATAACCTTATCACCTATTATGACGAGGATATCCTTGGGGGTGAGCTCTATAAATCCTATTTTGAGGATTATGACAATATGGAAAACAATCATCCCCTTCGTTCTCTGTCTGAAAAGAAGTTTCCCGAGGATGACAATTTCTCCAACCTGGAGAACCTGCTGGCCGCTGTCACCACTTTCTCCGATGCCAAGTGGGAGCAGTTTGTGCGGGATAATGTGGATGTGGAGAAAGTGGCATCATATCTGGCAGTGCACGACTTCCTGCTGGTCAACGATACATTCAGAACTAATCTGTACATTGCATATAATAAAAAATTTTATCTTTTACCCTGGGACAACGAGTCCTGTATAGGTTATAATGAGAGTACATATAAAATAGGAGGAGACAATCAGCTGACCAAAAGGTTGGTTGCTGTCCCAGAGATAAAAGCAACTTATAACCGGCGGATGAAAGAGCTCTTCATGGATGACGGCATCCTTTCAACCCTTAAGACTGATGCAGAAAAAATGTTTGAGAGTGCCGGTACTGCCATGAAGAATGACCCGAACTATAAAGACGGGTATGGAAAATATCTGAAGGAGAAGGAAAGGTTTTTGAAATTTCTGTCCCCCAGCGGAAGAGTTTCCCGCCTGACTGATCCAGTTTTGAAATAGGAGTGAATATGGAAGTTGAAACTTTTCCTACAATAATTTTTTTGAACTGTCTTAAAGGCCTTGGACTTGCGGCGCTTCATAACTTCTGGCTTGCAGAAGTCTATAAGATTATGAACAAGTCCAAGCAGAACAACTATGTGATGATGCAGTCCATGGTGTTCATATCTGTGATTCTGGCTGGGGCTATGATGGTTATAGGCAACAACCTGGCTGTAGCATTCGGTCTTGTGGGCGCAGTATCCATAGTCAGGTTCAGGATGAATGTTGGCAGCATAATGGATATGTCCTTCATCTTCCTTTCCATCGTGATTGGTATGGCCTGCGGTCTGGGCTTCTACTTCATTGCCACCATAATCGCGGTGTTCACCGGTGTTCTTATGCTGTGCATCCATTTCTCAAGCTTTGGAAAGAAGTTTTTCAGGAACAGTATTGAGCTGGAGATAACTATAGAGTTCCCGCGGGCTTTGCTGGAAAATATGTCTGACAGGGACGAGATAATGCGCTCCATAAGTGAGTCTGATGATCAGGAGATGACATTCCTTGAGTACAAGAGCAAGGCCGATTCCATAGAGGTCTGTTTCCGTGCAGTCTGGAAAGATATGACCCACGTGCAGAGACTTGAGAAGATTCTTAAAGAGAAGTTCCCCGGCGAAGCTATCTCAATAAAGGCTGTCAGAATTTAGCTCTTATAATTCCTACTGCGCATGTGATCATCGAGGTGAAATCCACTGCTATTCCCACATAGTTCTGCAAACGGGCATCGTATATCAGGAACATAAGCTGCATAACTGCTAAAATCACTTTGAGCAGCACTACATTTTCCGAATCCAGATACCAGGTGAAAAGGCACATTGCCATTACCGGCAGCCAGCCATAAAGCCCTTCGGCTCCCAGCGCAGCATACAATCCCACCTGTGCTGCGATAAAAATCAGTTTCCACTTAAGCGTATATTTCCACCGGATGCACACAACATTCCGGACTATAGCCACCATGTCCACGATAAAGCCGGAGATTCCGCCCAGAATCAGCATTCCGACACCCATGAAGACTTCCTGGAGGATCTGGGCTATGAGGATATTCCGTTTTGTCCTTATAAGTCCCAGGGACACTAGAATCACTGCCCCCAGGAAGAAAACTCCGTTTCCTAAAACTATTCTAGCAGCCATGTGCCTTTAAAAGGTCTTCTTAAGGTAGTCCTTAAGAGCTTCGGCTGTATTCTCCACAACCACAGAGTGCTTCTCAAGCTTAAGGAGCCGCTCCAGGTTAGGGGGCAGAGCAGGGCGGCTGCCTGTAGCCTCTTCCACCACCTCTAGGAACTTGCCCGGGTGTGCAGTTGAGAGGGAGATTATAGCTGTATCTTTTGGCTGATACTTTTCCTTGTACCTGCACGATGCCACATAGCCTACTGCTGTGTGCGGATCTATGAACTTCTTCTTCTCTGCATAGAAGTCCTTGATAGCCTGCAGGGTATCTTCGTTGGATACCCAGGCTCCCTTTATCAGGGCTCCCATCTTCTTGTAATCATCGTCAAAAATGTATCTAAGCCGCTCGAAGTTGCTCGGGTCGCCTACGTCCATGGCGTTGGAGTAGGTCTTGAAGCTTGGGTGCGGCTCGTACTTGCCCGACTCCAGGTACATCGGTACCTCGTTGTTCAGGTTTGTTGCTGCGATAAACTCCTTTACAGGCATTCCCCAGCACCAGTCAAGCACTCCGGCTGTAAGGTTTCCGAAGTTTCCGCTAGGCACGCAGAATACGATGTTCTTGTACTTTGCCTTGAGCTGGTTATAGGCATACATATAGTAGAAGGACTGTGGGAACAATCTTCCCAGGTTGATTGAGTTTGCCGATGTCAGCGGCAGATACTGCATATCAAGGCTGGTAAAGATTTGTTTTACCATACGCTGGCAGTCGTCGAATGAGCCTTTTACCTCCAGGGCCCTTACGTTCTTGCCCAGTGTGGTAAGCTGCTTTTCCTGCAGAGGGCTTACACGGCCGGAGGGGTATAGAATGACAACATCGATGTTCTTTTTCTCAAAGAAGGCCTGTGCAACTGCGCTCCCGGTGTCGCCCGATGTGGCGGTGAGTATGATGGCTCTGCGGTTTTCGGACTGAAGGAATTCTTCCATGGATGCTGCCAGGAAGCAGGCTCCGAAGTCCTTGAATGCCGATGATGGGCCGTGGAAAAGCTCTTCGATATAGATGTCATTTCCGGTATCCACAATCTCGGGCTTGAAGTAATAGGCCCGGTTGATGATCCGCGCTGCAGTCTCTTTGTCCATCTCGTCCTTGAGTATGGCGGCAGTGAGCTCTATTGCAGACTCGTTGAATGGTGTGTCGGCTGTCATTTCTGCATAAAGGGCAGAAAGGTCCGGTGTGGAATCGGGTACGAAAAGGCCGCCTTCCGGGGAAAGACCCTGGAAAACAGCTTCCTTGAATGTTACAACTCTATTTTTGTCTCTTGTGCTTATGAATTTCATAATTTCATAATATATCAAGTTTTGTGTTTTTACTATACATTTTCTTGAAAGAACGTTAAAATTATAATGATGAATAAGATTCCAGAAATCAGCAGAGCCCGTGGCTACTATGTTTACACCGCAAACGGAAAGCGCTACCTTGATATGGCGCTGGAAGGGGGGCGGTTAATTATGGGGCACAGGCAGAAGGGCTACGCCCTGGCAATGAAGAATGCCATAGACAAAGGTATTCTAAGCTGTTATCCATCGCCTTATGCTGGACGTCTTAAGAAGGCTGTTAAGGAGCTTTTGGGAAAGGAGTGCTTTGTATACCTGTTAAGTAGCGAAGAGCGGGCAAGAGAGATCCTGAAACAAGTTCAGGATGACGCCTCAGTTCAGACCCTACTGCTTCCAGTCCCAGCTGCCTTTGCGCCCGGGGTTGTGGTTTCAGGCAGCGAGCTCTCTTTGGAAGATGAGTCTGTTTCGCCGGTGATTCTTGCAGGTGCGGTGCGTGCAGTCTATAACCTGATAGCTTTTAAGAAAGAGGCCGATTACTCTGGCTGGGAAAAGGGAGGCAAAGCCGATTCTTGCAAGAGCCTTACAGAAGCCTGTGGGGACAGGTGGGAAGTGGAGCTTCCGTACATCTTTCCACTCTTTGAGCCTGACAAATACGGAGCTGTGTGGAATGCCTCCTTTGAGGCAGGGATCATGCTTTCACCCGATTACGACAAGCCTTCTGTCTTGCCCCCATATGATGAGCTTGCAGAAGGAATGCGGAAAAAGGTGCTGAAATTACTGGCAGAATGCTAAAATAAGGATATATGAACGATATGAAATTGCTGGTAATAATTCCAACCTACAACGAGATTGAAAATATTAGAAAACTGCTGCCGGAGGTTTTCGCTGTAATTCCAGGGAATGCAGGAATTCTGGTTGTTGATGACAGTTCCCCCGATGGAACAGCTGCTGCAGTAAAAGAGATGCAGAGCCAGTATCCAGAGCAGCTTTTTATACTGGAGCGGAGTGGAAAACAGGGTCTTGCAACAGCCTATATAACCGGGTTCAAGTGGGGCATGGAGCATGGCTTTGATGTGCTGTGCGAGATGGATGCCGATTTTTCCCATAAGCCTGAGTACCTGCTTGAACTTTACGAAGCAATCCAGAGCTATGATGTTGCGATTGGATCACGCAATATCAAGGGGGGCAGCGTGGAGAACTGGTCGTTCCTGCGGAACCTTATCTCTAAGGGTGGCTCTTTGTATTCCAGAATTGTGCTGGGGGTTAAGGTTAAGGATCTTACTGGTGGCTACAACATGTGGCGAAAGGAAGCGCTTGATAAGATAGGGCTTGACTCCATAATCTCCAGAGGCTACAGCTTCCAGATAGAGATGAAGGCTAAGGCCGAGAAAAGGGGTTGCTCCATAAAGGAGATTCCTATAGTGTTTCCCGACAGGGTTTATGGGCAGTCAAAGATGAGCCAGGGGATTTTCCTTGAGGCTCTGGCAAATGTCTGGAAGGTTAGGAAGTGTTTAAAAAATTCTTAAAGTTCGGAATAACTGGCGGGCTGGGTACTGTGACCAACCTGGTGCTCTTTTTTATCTTTGCAGATAAGATGAATATGCCGCCAACACCGGTGAGCATGGCCTGTTTCATTATCGCAGGAACTCAGAACTATCTTATAAACCATCTGTGGACATTCAAAGCCCAGAGCAGGGGAACCAGTCCGTCGTTCACCCTCTGGGGCAAGTTCATGGCATCTTCTCTGTGCGGATTGGCAATTAATATTGCGGTGCTGAACCTGCTGCTCTATTTCCTCACCTGGCCATATGCGACTATCCCGCAGGCCTTGGGTATACTTGCCGGAATGGGTGTGAATTTTCTATTTTCTAATTTCTTTGTGTTCAGAAAACGTTAAATTTACTGAATGCTGACTACCTTGTAGCCTTTATCCTCGACTGCCTTCTTGATTACTGCATTGTCCACATCGCCCGAAAGGGAGAGGATTGCAGTTCCCGCCTTGTGGCTTACCTCGGCAGAAGTCACGTTTCCCAAAGCTTCCAGAGTATTCTTTACATTTGCCTCGCAGTGTGGGCACATCATTCCTTCAATCTTTACTGTTTTTTTCATATTTTTTCTCCTATTTATTTTCTCTTTATCCTGTCCCTTGGGTCTGAAAAGATTCAGCCGCAGGGCGTTCATGCAAACGGTAAAACTGGACAGGCTCATAGCAGCGGCCCCAATCATGGGGTTCATCTTCCAGCCTAAAAGCCCTGCTGCCAGAGGTATGCAGATAAGGTTGTAGAAGAATGCCCAGAACAGGTTCTCGTGGATATTCCGCAATGTCCTGCGGCTTAATTCCACAGCGGTGGCCACATCGGACAATGTGCTGTTAACCAGGACTATGTCGGCACTGTCCACAGCCACATCTGCACCGGCTCCGATAGCTATTCCTATATCTGCCCGGGTCAGGGCCGGAGCATCATTTATCCCGTCTCCAACCATAGCCACTTTCCCATCTTCCTGAAGCTTCCTTATTGCTGCCTCTTTCCCATCCGGCAGCACCCCTGCAATCACATCGTCAACTCCAACCTGACTTCCGATAGCCTTTGCTGTCCCTGCGTTGTCGCCGGTCAGCATCACCACCTTGAGCCCCATATCCTGCATCCTCCGGATTGCCTCCGGGGAATCTGGTTTTATCACATCTGCCACAGCTATAATGCCCAGCAGCCTGCCTTCCTCCTCGAAGAACAGCGGCGTCTTGCCTACCTTGGCCAGCGCCTCCCCCGCCTGAGTCATCGTCTTGCCAGCCCATGCGCTGTCCTGTGCTGCCAGCACATCCACCGGTGCCAGAGTGCTTATATAAGCGCCGCTGCCACCGTGGGCTTTCTTGCCATCAATCAGGGCAGTGACGCCGGCACCCGACAGGGCGCTGAAACCCGATGTCGACGGCATCCCTGCTCCCTGGGAGAGCGCTTCGGCCACAATGGCCTTGGCCAGCGGGTGCTCGCTCTTTGCCTCCAGGGCGTAAGCCTTTTCAAGGAGCTCGCCCGAGGTCACACCCACGGCCGGGATTATATCTGTAACCCGAGGTTCGCCGCGTGTTATGGTGCCAGTTTTATCCAGTGCTACAACCTGCACCCGGCCGGCTGTCTCCAAGGCCTCGCTGGTCTTGAACAGGATGCCGTGCCTGGCTCCGATGCCGTTTCCCACCATTATGGCTACAGGGGTAGCCAGTCCCAGGGCGCAGGGGCAGGAGATAACCAGTACCGATATTCCGCGCGCAAGCGCAAAGCTCCATGTTTCTCCTGCCAGTACCCAGCCTGCTGTGACAACGGCCGCAATTGCTATTACGGCCGGGACAAAAACGCCGGATACTTTGTCTGCAATCCGGGCTATTGGGGCCTTGGTTGCCGCTGCATCGGATACCATCTTTATTATCTGGCTGAGTGTGGTGTCTTCGCCCACACGTGTTGCCTGACACTTTATATAGCCCGACTGGTTTATAGTGGCTGCGCTTACGCGGCTGCCGGCGGTTTTGTCCGCAGGTATCGACTCGCCGGTCAGGGCAGCTTCGTTTACGGCACTCTCTCCTTCAAGCACTATGCCGTCCACTGGAATGCTCATTCCAGGCCGCACCACAAAGATATCGTCTATCTTCACCTCTTCGATTCCGACCTCGACCTCAACGCCATCCTTTAAAAGCACTGCAGTCTTGGGCGACAGCCTCATAAGGCTCTTGAGCGCATTTGTGGTGCGCCCCTTGGACATGGCCTCAAGCATCTTGCCCACTGTTATAAGGGCTGGAATCATGGCTGCCGACTCAAAGTAGAGCTGCTTGTGGTAGAGTTCTTGCAGGGTGCTGTTGGGGTTGCCGGCTGTGATAAGGCTGGTCATCTGGAACAGTACTGCCAGGCTCCACAGGAAGGAGACTGCCGAGCCCATGGCCACCAGGGTGTCCATATTTGGGGCACCGTGCACCAGAGAGCCGAAACCGCTGGTAAAGAACTTTCTGTTTATGCACATTACTATGAGGGCCAGGAACATCTGGATTATGGCCAGGGCTATGTAGTTATGGTGCAGGAAGCTTGGCAGCGGCAGGTGCAGCATATGGTGCCCCATGGTTATGTACATAAGTACCAGCAGGAAGAAGGCCGAAAGAATAAGCCTGCGTTTAAGCACAGGGGTCTCATGGTCGGACAGAGCATCCTCGTCTGAATTTATCGGGTCAGTTTTTGGGGTCACGTTTAAAAGGTCACGACTTGACCCTTTAACTTGTTTGCCTTCGGAGCTTCCCTTGGGCCTTGCTCCGTAGCCTGCTTTCTCCACCGCCTTGATTATGTCATCGGCAGAGGCAGTTCCCTCGACTCCCATGGAGTTGGTAAGAAGGCTTACAGCACAGCTTTCAACCCCCGGCACCTTGGAGACAGCTTTCTCCACCCTTGCCTGGCAGGCGGCGCAGCTCATCCCTGTAACAATATACTGTTCCATCACTTGATCCTTATTCTACCTTGCCCCTGCGGGTTTGAGTATTCGGCCGGGATTTTCCCAAGCTTCTCTATGTAGACAGCAATAGCGTCACGGTCAAAAATGGTATTGACTGGGAAGAATGATATCCCTTCGAACCGGTGGCCGTCACCATGTTCCTGCAGCACATAGGAGAGGGAGGCGACAGAGTATTTCTTTTCAAGATCCAGAGGTTTGCCGTTCACCATCACATTCTGTACCCGGTATGGGCCTGTCACTCCTGTGAAGAAAATATTCTCGTCGGTCTGGACCGAGGCAGGAATGGTTGTATCTACGGTAAAGGTGAGTCCGGACACCTGAAGGAAGCCCCCATAGTTATTCGGCAGCTTATTGGCTCCGAACTCAAGTTCGT
The DNA here is from genome assembly GCA_017446885.1 of Spirochaetia bacterium. Lineage (GTDB taxonomy): Bacteria > Spirochaetota > Spirochaetia > CADAEX01 > CADAEX01 > CADAEX01. Next base: position 65,775 of record JAFSOR010000017.1, read on the forward strand.
CCAGAAGGGTCTGACCTGAAATTTCGCCAACACACAGCATATTGCCAAATGGAAAAGATTTGAGCACTTCGGAATATGTCACAGTTCCTGCCGGGATGGTAGCCCTGAGTCCCCCGCCGTTTATCACAGCAATATCGGTGCCATAGTAGCTTCTGATTGCATCGGTGGTAAAATCGCCCAAGTTGGTCTCGCCGTTCCGCACCAGCCAGCTGCCGGTATCTGTAGTGGCAACCAGCGGAAAATCCAAAGTTCCCAACGGCATGGCGAGGGCTTTGGTATATTCTTCTTTTATATCAGCTATGAATTGGGTTGTGGAAGCATCAGGGGATGGATGGGGTTTGTCTATAAGCTCAGCGGTTATAGTTCCTTTGGGGGTTATGGTTATTTTACCCAGATGGCTAAGTTTAGTCCCTGTCTGAATTATAGTAATATCTTTTCCCGCTTTGTCCTTTACTATGAGGCTTGGGGTGACCTCGTGGGAATGGCCGTCAATCAGGATATCAGCCCCCTGGATATTGGCAACCAGATTCATGGCATTCCACTTGTCGATTTTCCCATGTTCCCCCAGATGAGCCACCAGCACCACATAGTCAGCACCCTCTTTTTTTGCCTGGTCAATGGCGGTCTGGACATCGTCAAACATTGGTTTTCCATTATTCTCGCCACCGAAATCGTAGATAAAATTACCATCCTTATCCTTGAACGTAGAAGGGGTTGAAGTGATAAAGCTGTCGGGGGTTGCTACTCCTACATAAGCTACTTTCTTTTTGCCGCAGGAGATGATTTTATAGGGTGGTAAGACAAGTCTGCCGGTGGGAGAGTGGCGGAAGTTTGCAGCTATATAACCACAGTTCAGCTCCTTTGAAAACTGCATGAACTGCTCCATGCCGTAGTCGAACTCGTGGTTTCCAGGGACAGCCACATCGTATCCTATCTTGTTCATGATTGCGATTATATTGATTCCCTTGGAGATAGTTCCTATGACATCGCCCTGCACTGCATCGCCTGCATCTACCAGGGTCACATATGGGGTTGCGGCTTTGGCTTCGGCCTTATATGCAGCCACTCCGGCATAGCCTATGCCATCTTCCACTCCACAGTGGACATCGTTGGTGAACAGTATGACAATATCATGTTTCTGCTCAGGAGCATTGGCCCGGGCAAAGGTGCTGCTCAGTACAGAGACAGCCAGCAGAAGGGTGAGTAGAAGCTTTTTCATATTTTTTAATATAATAAAAAAGAGAAAATTTTTCCAGTTATAGACTGATTTGATCAAAACTCCCTTGAAAAAGTGTATACTTGGCAGAAAAACTCCCTTGAAAAAGTGTATAAAAGGCTTGAAAACTCCCTTGAAAAAGTGTATGCCAATTATTTATTCCCCAAAATAATATTTCCAAAATTAATTAAAAAAACTTTCTAAAAATGATAAAATATATTATAGTTTATATATGATTGCTGTTTCAGAGCTTCTTGAAAAAGAGCGCGTATCTCATGCTTTCACAACTTCAGTATCTCATAAGGAAAAGTATGGCCAGTATTTTACTCCATATCCAATTGCCCGTTTTATGTCCTCTCTTTTTCCTGTAACGGATAAAAAGATTAAGTTGTTAGACCCTGGTGCAGGAATTGGTATTTTATCTTGCTCGTTTATGGAGCGTATTATAAAGGAAAAATGGAACACTCCAGATATTCATATTTCTGCATATGATATTGATTCCAGTGTTTATCCTGAATTGAAAGAGAATCTTGCAATTGCAAGTTCTGCATTTAAGAATTCAGACTATGAGATTTTTTCTGAAGATTTTCTTGAAAAAACTTCGTTTGAATATAGTTGGAAAACAAATGAGACATATACTCATGTCATAATGAATCCACCATATAAAAAAATACTTACAAATTCAAAAGAACGACAGTTAACTCGGATTTTTGGGCTAGAGACGGTAAATTTATATTCTGCATTTATGGGGGCGGCAATTTCACTGACTGAGGATAATGGTTATATTGTTGCAATTGTTCCCCGGAGTTTTTGCAATGGGCTATATTATAAACCGTTTCGAGATTTTATTTTAACGAACTGTTCTATCAAACATATTCATCTTTTCGAATCACGGGATAAAGCATTCAAAGAAGAGGCTGTTCTGCAAGAGAATATCATTATCATGTTGCAAAAAAATACAAAACAGGAAGATGTACGGATTTCATATTGTAATGATGATTCTTTTGAAGGGCTGATTGAGTTTACAGTTCCGTTTAATCAAATTTTATATGACGATGATAAAGAAAAATATTTTAATATCCCAACAAAAAAGCAAGTTGATAAAGAAAAAGTAATTAATTATTCCAATTTAAAAGACTTAAATATAAATGTTTCAACAGGACCCATAGTTGACTTCAGGATAAAACATCTTTTACTTAAAGATTTTACTGATAATTCTTATCCGCTTGTTTACTCGGTACATTTCAAGAATTATCGTTTTGTATGGCCACAAGAAACAAAAAAGCCCAATGCAATTATGAGTTCTGACGAAGTAAAAAAACAATTGTTTCCCAAAGGTTATTATGTTCTTGTAAAGCGGTTTTCTACAAAAGAAGAAAAAAAGCGGGTTGTTGCCTTCCTTATAACGCCAGGCGACTTTGCAAACGACCAAATTGCATTTGAAAATCATTTAAATGTATTTCATTCTGATAAAACCGGGCTAAAAAGAAATATTGCTTATGGTTTAATTTGCTGGTTAAATTCCACTTATATTGACGAGAAATTTCGATTATTCAGCGGACATACACAGGTAAATGCAACAGACTTAAGGAATTTGCCCTATCCCAACTTTGAAAAGCTTGAACAGATAGGGGAAAAAATGCAAAAAGAGAAGATTTGGGAGCAACAATTGTTTGATAGTCTGGTAAAGGAGATTATCCAATGAAAAGAGCAGAGCAGATAAGACAAAAAATAGATGAAGCTATTGACATACTTAAAAAGTTTGGGATGCCTTCTGCCCAGCAAAATGAACGTACAGCATATTGTTTACTTGCTCTTGTAAATGTCACTCCTGAGAAGTCTTGGAAGAATGCAGAAAACCCTCTTGTTGGCATTACTCCGATGATGACCTTTGCAAAAGATTATTATGACAAAGATTATGCACCAAATACACGGGAAACATTCCGAAGATTCAGTACTCATCAAATGGTTCAAGCTGGAATTGTTTTATATAATCCAGATAAGCCAGATAGGGCGGTTAATAGCCCCAATGCAGTATACCAGATTTCTCCTGCTGCATTAGAAGTTATAAAAGCATATAAAACAAAAAATTATGATTCTCTTCTTGCTGTATTTATTCAGAATCAAACCACTCTTTCAGCCCAATATGCACATGAGAGAAAGATGAATATGGTTTCTGTTAAAATTAAAGATAATCATAGTATCCAAATATCTCCAGGAAAACATAGTGAACTTATTCGTGATATTATAGAGCAAATGGCTCCAAGATTCTTGCCCAACAGTGTTCTTGTTTATGTTGGAGATACGGGAGATAAATGGGGTTACTATGACCAGGAGCTGGCTGGGAATTTGTTGTTTAAAGTCCAGCAGCATGGGAAAATGCCAGACGTAATTCTCTATATCAAAGAGAAGAATTGGCTTGTTCTTGTTGAGTCAGTTACTTCTCATGGGCCTGTCGATAGTAAACGATATATTGAGTTAGAAAATCTGTTTAGAAATATATTTGCCGAAAAAGTTTATATCTCCGCTTTCCCAAATAAAAAGACTTTTATTCATTATGCTCAAGATATTGCCTGGGAAACAGAAGCTTGGATTGCTGATAATCCAACTCATATGATTCATTTTAACGGTGAGAAGTTTTTGGGGCCTTATAAAAAATAATCACATCTCCACCCATTGGTACTCTGCTTCGGTGTCGAAATGGAAGATGGTGTCATGCTCGGGGGAGTCTACGATAATCAGCCTATTGCCGTTCCTGGTAAGGAAGCATGGGTTGGGGCGGATTTCGGTATGCCCTACCACCTGGCCTTTGTATTTGCCGTTCTCGGTCCACATGTCAGAAAGCAGGCTGTTTGGACGCACCCAGGTGGGCGGGCTGTAGGGGCTTTCCCCATAGGAGTTTGTGCAATAAGGGCCGAAATCGAAAATTTTCAGATATCCAGCATGGAAGATACTGTTGATGCGCTCCAGGATACTCAAGTCATTCCAGCCAGTGATTGAGTAGGGTTCTGGCATATCCGTGTCTTTGTTAATGCCATAAATCGAGAGCCATGTCTTGGTGATTCCTGCGTGGGAGAAAAGCCAGCCGTCATACTCTGTGGCCATATCAAACAGTTCTATATTGTGCCGGATTATGCGGCGTATGTCGGCTTCGTAATCCCACTGATGCCCTGACACATAAGGGTCTGAGAGGTAGGCCAGGTCGTGGTTTCCCATAAGCACAGTCACCCTGTCAGGGTTATCCCTCCTGAAGCCGAGGATAGCCTGCAGGTTCTCCATCTGGTCGGGCTGCCTGTTATCCCAGGAATCCACATAGTCACCGACAAAGACAATATGGTCTGAAGATGCTGCCTCGGGTGTAATTACCGCCTTTTCCCAATGATGAGTCCCATGTACATCTGGTATGACTGTGATCTTCATAAGCAAATTATATCATGCTTTCTGCTTGTCGGATATAAGTTTACAGTTTATACTTCTGATATGGCAGATATTATCAAAGAATCAGAAAACCGCGACAAAGTTATAGTCCGGACAAGTATTGTAGGTATTGTGGCAAACATATTCCTTGCTGCGTTCAAGGCTGTGGTTGGAATCTTCTCTCACTCCATCGCTGTAGTGCTGGATGCGGTGAACAACCTGTCGGATGCTCTTTCTTCCGTCATCACAATAGCAGGAACCAAGCTGGCAGGCAAGCTGCCTGATAAGAAGCATCCTCTGGGGTATGGCCGGATCGAATATTTAAGCGCCATGATTGTGGCTGCTATTGTCCTCTATGCAGGTATCACATCCTTGGTAGAATCGGTTAAAAAGATTATCCACCCTGAGAAGGCTGATTATTCTGCGGTTGCCCTGATAATCATAGCATCTGCTGTGGTGGTCAAGCTGATTCTTGGCCGGTATGTGAAATCTCAGGGAGAGAAGGTCAATTCCAGCGCTCTGGTAGCCTCTGGTGCCGATGCCTCCTTTGATGCCATCCTTTCGGCCTCTGTCCTTGCCTCTGCCATCATCTTCCTGGTGTTCGGAATTTCTCTGGAGGCATATGTGGGTGCCCTGATATCATTCTTCATAATCAAGGCCGGCTACGAGATGATGACCGAGACTCTGGACGATATTCTGGGACAGCGTGCTGACAGCGAGACAAGTACCCAGGTCAAGAAGCTTCTGGTGGAGGAGCCAGAGGTTCGCGGTGCCTTTGACCTGATAATCAACAATTATGGTCCAAATAAAAATTATGCTTCTGTCCATCTTGAGCTGCCCGATACTATGACTGTGGATCAGGTTGATGAGCTGACCCGCCGGGTTCAGGTCAAGGTGTATAAGGAGACTGGAATAATTCTGACCGGTGTAGGTGTTTATTCCTTCAATACAAAGGATGATGAGGCATCAAAAATCCGCAATGAGGTGTTCGAGATGGTCATGTCCCACGACTGGGCTCTGCAGTTCCATGGATTCTATGTGGATACCAAGGCCAAGACCATGCGGTTCGATGTGGTTATGAGTTTCGATATTGCCCCGAAGGAAGGACTTGCAATCCTGTATGAGAAGGTGGGTAAGCTCTATCCTGATTATGCAGTCCAGATTGTTCCAGATGTGGATGTATCGGACTGAAAGGAGATAATTATGCTGGAAATAAATACAAAGGCACCTGACTTCAAGCTGCCGGATCAGGATGGCAAGATGCACACTCTGTCGGAATATAAAGGGCAGAAGGTGATTCTATATTTCTATCCAAAGGACAATACATCGGGCTGCACCAAGCAGGCCTGCGGTTTTTCGGAGTTGTATCCTCAGTTCAGGGAGAAAGGGGCTGTTGTGCTGGGGGTCAGCAAAGACAGCGTGGAGAGCCACAAGAAGTTCCAGCAGAAGTTCAACCTCTCGTTTACACTCCTTTCAGATACCGAGCTTTCTGTCATCAAGGCCTACGATGTGTGGAAAGAGAAAAATATGTACGGCAAGAAGAGCTTCGGAGTGGTGCGCACCACCTACCTGATCGACGAGAAGGGCATTATAGTGAAGGCGGCTGAGAAGGTGAATGCCACCGCAAATCCGGCCGACACCTTGGCACTGCTTTAAAAGGTCAAACTTTTCTGTTGCTTTTGGGTCAGTGTGTGATATAATAAGGTCAAATGTATCAGACCCCATTCAAAATCAAAGCTGAAACTATCCAGCTTATCTCGGACATTGCCGAGCTGCAGGCTCTCTGCGGTGGCAAAGGGGAGAAGTGTGCCTCTTACAGGTCACTCCTCAGGGAATATCTGCCTGACAAGTTCAGGCAGGGGTACGGCACCGGACGGCTCCCCTTCCTGATGCAGGATCTGCTGGGCTGGCTGGATAAGGCCCCGGACCATATCCTGATAAAAGGGTGCGAGCTGCTTTACGAGCTTGAGACAAACCAGCCTTTTGACGAAGATAACGGGAAGATTGGCCGGAAGTGCCTGCTTTCTTTACTGGGTACCTGGAACCCTGTGTTCCGGAGCCTGCCGCTGGAAGCGGAGGTGGAAGCCAGCCAGAGCCAGTACCGCTATGCCCTGCGGACTGCGGGGGATGCCGGTGACTCGGGGGTGTTCATCACCTTTATGCTCCATCTGATACTGGCGGCACTGGAGAAGTGCAGGGGAACCAATGAGGCTGCTCCGAAGGTCGGGACAGCTGCCAAGCCTGCAGGAACTGGCAAAATTAAAGGGTCAGACGGTATTGCCAGTGACCCGATAAATGACCCGATAAAATCTGACCTTATAAATGACCTTTTAAATGCCCTTTCCGAGACACCGGCTGCTACCTACGACGACCTGGCTGCCAAACTTGGAGTATCTGCTGCTACTGTAAAGCGGCGGCTGGCAGAGCTTAAGAATTCTGGTGCCATAACACGGGAAGGCTCCAAGAAAGCAGGCACCTGGAAAGTGATCTAAGGATGGCATGACATGGTTATAGATTTCAACAGTATGAAAGAGGAACTCCTCCACCACTTCAAGGGTGGAGAGAAGTATATGATTGCCAAGATGGTGAATGACGGCACCAACAAAATCATTGTAGGCCGCCTTATTCCCGGCGCAACTATAGGCGATCATGGTCACGAGACATCAAGCGAGATAATCTATATTCTCGAGGGACACGGCACCTCAATTGTCGATGATGAGGAGACCAAGGTGGGACCTGGCTTCTGCCAGTACTGCCCTAAAGGGCATTCCCACCAGCTTATAAATACCGGCACCAAGGACTTGGTCTTCTTTGCCGTAGTGCCGGAACAATAGACTGAAAAATCAGCTCCACTTCCAGTCTGCAACCTCTGGCAGATCCACACCATATTTGGCGATGTACTGCTTGTGCTCCACCAGTTTGTCCTTCATCTGCTGGATAAGATATGCACCGCGGTTACCCAGCTGTGGCAGGTTGTAGATTACGCTCTGCACCAGATTGAAGCGGTCAAGACCGTTAAGAACCCTCATGTCAAACGGTGTGGTTATGGTTCCTTCCTCGATATAGCCCCGCACATGCAGATTCTTGTTGTTCCGCTTGTAGGTGAGCAGGTGTATAAGGGATGGATAGCCGTGGAAAGCGAAGATAATAGGCTTGTCGGTGGTAAAGAGGGCATCGTACTCCCGCTGCGAAAGACCGTGCGGATGCTGCGAGTCGGACTGGAGCCGCATAAGGTCCACCACGTTTATTACCCTTATCTTGAGCTCGGGGAATGCAGAGCGCAGTATGGTTACAGCCGCCAGTGTCTCAAGGGTTGGGGTGTCTCCTGCGCAGGCCATGATGACATCGGGTTCTGAGCCCTGGTCGGTGGAAGCCCACTGCCAGATTCCTATTCCCTGCCTGCAGTGTTTTACTGCCTGCTCCATGGTAAGCCACTGCGGCCTCGGATGCTTTGATGCCACAATCACGTTGACATAGTTGCGGCTCTGGATGCAGTGGTCGTAGCAGGAGAGGAGGCAGTTGGCATCTGGCGGCAGGTAGAGGCGCACCACGTCGGCCTTCTTGTTGGCCACATGGTCCAGGAAGCCTGGATCCTGATGGGTGAATCCGTTGTGGTCCTGCTGCCATACATTGGATGCAAGTATGTAGGTGAGCGACGATATCTTCTCCCGCCACGGCAGCTGGTTACATACCTTGAGCCACTTGGCGTGCTGCGAGAACATTGAGTCTACGATACGGATGAAAGCCTCGTAGCTGGTAAAGAAGCCGTGGCGGCCCGTGAGCAGGTAGCCTTCAAGCATTCCCTGGCAGACGTGCTCAGACAGCATGGAGTCCATGACCCTTCCTTCTGGCGACAGGTGGTCGTCCTCGGGCAGGATTTCGCCGCTCCATGTGCGGTTGTCCACCTCGAACAGCGGATTGAGCCGGTTGGAAGAGGTCTCGTCCGGCCCGAAGGAGCGGAAGTTCTTAGCCTCCTGGTTCAGCTTGTATATGTCGCGGACAAAGGTGCCCAGCACTTTCATGTCCTGTGCCTCTACGCTGCCGGGGAATGCCACATCTACGCCGTACTCACGGTAGTCTGGCATTCTGAGGTCTTTAAGCAGCTTGCCACCGTTGGCATGTGGGTTTGCACCCATGCGCAGATTTCCTTTGGGCGGGAAGTCGAGCAGTGCTTTGACCGGCACACCGTTTTTGTCGAAAAGCTCTTGGGGTTTGTAGCTCTTTAGCCACTTCTCGATAAGCTTTATATGCTCTGGGCTGTCGGGCTGGACCGGCACCTGATGTGCCCTCCAGTAATCCTCAACCTTAAGGCCGTCCACTTCCTTTGGACCTGTCCACCCTTTGGGTGCACGTAGTACTATCATAGGCCAGTGCGGCCGCTTGGTATCGCCTTTTTCCCTTGCTGCCTTCTGGAAGCCTTGAATCTGCTGGATGCAGAGGTCCAGGGTATCGGCAAATTTCCGGTGCATCTGGGCCGGGTCGCTGCCTTCGACAAAGTATGGTGTCCAGCCGCAGCCCTTGAAAAATGCTTCAAGTTCGGCATGAGGTATGCGGGCCAGCACTGTCGGGTTTGCAATCTTGTAGCCGTTTAAGTGCAGGATAGGAAGCACTGCTCCGTCGTTTTTGGCAGAGAGGAATTTGTTAAGCTGCCAGCTGGTGGCAAGGGGTCCGGTCTCGGCCTCGCCGTCGCCTACAACGCAGGCTGCGATAAGGGTAGGGTTGTCCAGGACTGCGCCGAATGCGTGGGCCAGGGAATAACCCAGCTCGCCCCCTTCGTTGATAGAACCCGGGGTCTCGGGTGCCACATGGCTTGGGATTCCGCCCGGGAAGCTGAACTGCTTGAAAAGACGCTGCATTCCCTCCTTATCCTGTGTGATGTTGGGGTAGACCTCCTGATAGCTGCCATCAAGCCAGTCCTGGGCAACCATGGCGTTTCCGCCGTGCCCCGGGCCGGAGAGGTAAATCATGTTCAGATCCTTCTCTTTGATGACCCTGTTCAGGTGTGTATAAATGAAGTTCTGGCCGGGGCATGTTCCCCAGTGGCCTACTATTTTCTTCTTGATATGTTCTGGCTTTAATGGAGACTCCAGCAGGGGGTTGTCCAGCAGATAGAGCTGGCAGGCTGTAAGGTAGTTGCTGGCCCTCCAGTATGCGTCCATAACTTTTAATTCTTTGTCTGTTGCATGTTTTATTCTCATATAATCTCCTAAAAGAAAAGGGTAACATAAAGAGGGGTATCTGTCAAATTTTAATGTGCATCAGGCTATTCTTTATCTGACCCGATAAGGCCGTTCCTGGTGTTGTATTTGAGCAGGATGATGGCTGAAGTCATGACAATAGTCTCGATTATGAGGGGTGCAAACCAGATGTTCTGGGGTCCCAGCACCGATGGAATGAGCAGGATGACTATGGTGTCGACAACAAATGCCCGCAGCACATGGATAGCCAGTGCAGGTTTGCTCCTGGTGGTGGAGTAGAGGAAGGCCGATATAGTTACAGTCACTGCCTCAAGCAGGATAGAGACCAGGTACTTGGGCATGTGCTGGTTGAACAGGGCTATGGCGGCCTGGTTTGAGTTGAATAGCAGGGCCACGGCAGGACCTGAGAAAAGAAGGAAGAAGTTTACTATCATACCACCGCCCACACTTATGCAGATTCCTGCCTTGAGGTAGTAGCGCAGGTCGGCTTCGTTCTCCTCGCCGTAGCTGTTGCCGAAAAGGGGCTGGAGACCTTGGCTGGCTCCCACAAAGATAGAGGCCGAGAAGGTGGCGATGTACATGAGGAGCGAGTAGGCATTGAGGGCATCGTCTCCCAGATACCGGGCAAGCATAACATTGGTCAGCACCATGGTCACTGGGGTGCCGAACTGGGCTACGCATTCGGGTATTCCGCGCTTTAACATTGTGAACACAAGGTGCGGGTCAAAATGAACTGCACTAAACCTGAGCTTTCCACGCTTTGACAGGAAATGCCCCAGAACGCAGATAAGCGATAAAGTCTGAGCGCTGCCGGTGGCAAGAGCTGCTCCCTTAAGCCCCATGTGGAGCGGGAAAATAAGAATGTAGTCCCCTATTATGTTGAGCACCGATGAGCCTATGGTAAGGACACTGACCAGACCAGGCGCACCATCGTTCCGGGCAAACCCCAGGAAGGCACTGTTCAGGCAGCATGGGACAATGAATACCGAATACCAGAACAGGTACTCCTTTACCAGCGGGTAGAAAGTGTCGGTGGAGCCCAGCATTCTAGCCAAAGGGCCTGTGAATACAGTTCCGAACAGGCACAGTACTATGCCGATGACAGCATTTAAGAATATTGCCAGTGAAAAGACTTGATTTGCCCCCTCAAAATCCTTTCGCCCAATGCGGATTGCAGTTATGGTCAGGGCTCCGATGGTGGTGAGCATGCTGGTTGCAGTAAAGAACATCAGGAAAGGGAATGAGATGTTGATTGCACCAACTGCATTTATTCCAACCCCGTGGCCCACGAATATGCCGTCCACAATTCCGAACAGAAATATGCTTACCATGCTGAGTATGGAGGGGAGAGTATAACGTATAAGCTTTCTTGTCTGGTCTTTCATATCTGTGCCGATATGCTATCGGCAAATATTTTAAATATCAAGGGCATATTGACAAATTTTCTAAAATCATTAAAGTTATTATACTTGTATTAGAATCTGCCCGGATCTGTGCAGTTATGAGTCCGTTACCTTCATACCTGCCTGCTTCTAACAGACCGTTGCAGAGAAAATTTTATAAAGGACTATGAAATGAAAACTATCTTTGTTAAACCAAAAGATGTTGTCAGAAAGTGGTACGTGCTGGACGCCGAGGGAGTTCCTCTGGGACGTGTTGCTGTAAAGGCTGCCAACCTTGCAAGAGGCAAGCACAAGGCATGCTATGTTCCTCATCAGGAGATTGGCGACTTCGTTATCATCATCAATGCCGAGAAGGCAATTGTTACTGGCGGCAAAGAAAATAAAAAGATTTACTACAACTACTCTGGATATCCAGGCGGAATGAGAGCCGAGACCTACAAGGCAGTTCTCGAGAAGAAGCCTACTTATCCTATGGAAAGAGCTGTAAAGGGAATGCTTCCTCACGGCGCTTTAGGAAACAAGCTTTTCGCTAACGTAAAGATTTATGCAGGACCTGATCATCCACATGCTGCACAGAATCCTGAAAAGCTGGAAATCTGAGGATAAGGAGAGTAAGAAGTGGCAAAAATAACTAATCTTTCATTAGGAACAGGAAGAAGAAAGACTTCTGTTGCACGTGTTTATCTGAGAAGCGGAAATGGTGCCATAATGATCAACGGCAAGAGCGTTGAGGCATATTTCGCAAACCCGGAGCATGTGTTTACTGTAAAGCAGCCTCTGGTAGCTACAGCTTCCGAGGGCAAGTTTGATATCCTTATCAATGTTAAGGGCGGCGGAGTCAGAGGACAGGCTGGTGCCTGCAGACATGGTATTGCAAGAGCTCTTGCAGCTAACGACGAATCAAACATCAGCGTACTCCATGCAAATGGCTTCCTCACCAGAGACTCAAGAATGGTAGAGAGAAAGAAATATGGTAGACGCGGTGCGAGAAGAAGATTCCAGTTCTCAAAACGTTAATATCTATATTACAGCAATTCATACAAAAGAGGCATTCACCGAGGTGTCAATCTCGACTGGTGCCTCTTTTTTTATCTCAGACTCCGACTACAGGGTTTTCCCGTTCCGCAAAGGAGATGCGATTACTCCCGATGTGGTGGAGAATCTTGAGAAAGGCCACAAGCTGATTCTGTGCCGTTCCAAGGCTTTGTCGCTTCTGGACCTGGCCGAGCATTCTGCCTTTATGCTGCGTACCAAGCTGCGCCAGCGTGGGTTTGAGGCACCTGTGGTGGAATCTGTTATTGCACAGCTTAAGGAAAAGAACTATCTTGATGACAGGCGGTTTGCTGAGGTGTGGGTGCGCTCCCGGCTTAAGCGGAATCCGGCAGGAAAAAGCGTTCTGGTGTCGGGGCTCAGGGCAAAAGGGGTCAGCATGCAAGATGCGGAGGAGGCTGTATCTGAGGTTCTGGACGAGGAGGCTCTTTTAGAAGGAGCCAGGAAGGTGTATAATAAAGCTGCCCGGAAAAAGAACTCCACACCGGAGAAAATCAAGGCGGCGATGGTGCAGAAAGGGTATTCCCTCTCTGTCATAAGAGTTGTAACAAAGGAGGTCATGGATGGAAAAGAAACGGAAGAGAATTAAGATTTATTCTGCGCTGGAAGTGGCCAATATCTGCGGAGTGGTGAACCAGACTGCCATAAACTGGATCAAGAACGGTTCTCTTAAAGCATTCACCACACCTGGCGGTCAGTACCGTGTTTATGCCGAGCATCTGGTGGACTTTCTTAAGGAAAGGGGAATGAAGGTGCCGGCCGAAGTGCTTGACAGCCTTAACGATGGCTTTGTGAACGATAAAAAAATTCTTATAATAGACATAGACCGTGTTGCAATTAAAGATATGCGGGAAGCCCTTTCGCAGGCTCTGTCCGGTTATTCCTTTATCACAGCGGCCACCAGCTTTGATGCAGGCCGGCTCCTTATGGCAGAAAAGCCCGAGATAATTATATTAAGCGAATCTTTTTCGGAGCTTACTGTGGAAAACCTGTACGACACCATCTCAAGCCGGCGGGATTACGAAAAGCCTGCCATCATATTCATAGCTGATGAAAATTCCACAGTCAGGGAGAGCAAAAAGGCAGACCTTTTCCTCCATCTGCCATTGGATATAGAAAAACTGGTGGAGTTTATCCGCACCTATAGTGGATAACACTTGTTTCAACTCCTGTTTTCATTTAGAATGTCTCTATGGTTTTCATTGATATTATAGAAAAGAAGAAGAACGGCCTTAAGCTTAATCAGGAAGAAATCAATTATTTCATAAGCGGCTATGTGTCCGGAGAGATTCCAGATTATCAGGTTTCGGCTCTTCTTATGGCTATTGTCCTGAAAGGGATGGATGACGATGAGACTGCCGCCCTTACCACAGCAATGCTCAATTCGGGGCCGCGGCTGGATCTATCGGGTATAAAGGGATTCAAGGTGGACAAACACTCCACCGGCGGCGTAGGGGATGACACCACACTTCTGGTTGCACCTCTGGTTGCTGCCTGCGGATGCAAGGTGGCCAAGATGTCGGGCCGGGGGCTGGGCTTTACCGGGGGCACTCTGGATAAGCTTGAGTCGATTCCGGGGTTTAATGTTTTCCTGGACAATGAAACCTTTGTTAAGAATGTATCCAAGGTGGGCCTTTCCATAATGGGTCAGACTGCAGACCTGGTCCCTGCCGACAAGAAGCTCTATGCCCTGCGTGATGTGACCGGTACAGTGCAGAGCCTGCCCCTGATTGCCTCCAGCATCATGAGCAAGAAGATTGCAATGGGTACCGATGCAGTTGTCTTGGATGTCAAGACAGGAAACGGGGCATTGCTGCCTAACATAAAGGATTCAATTAAACTGGCCGATATAATGGTAAGAATCGGCAAGGCAACAGGCCTTAAGACCACTGCCGTGGTCACCGACATGAACCAGCCTCTGGGCAACTGCATCGGAAATGCGCTGTCGGTGGAGGAGGCTATCCATGTGCTTAGAGACAACATAGAGTGCGACATAAAGACAGTATCTCTGACCCTTGCCTCGAAGATGCTTATTCTGGGCGGTGTCTGCGAGTCGGACAGCGAGGCCATGATGATGCTGGAGGATAAACTTGCCTCGGGGCAGGCGCTGGTAAAGCTGGCACAGATGATAAAGACCCAGGGTGGCGATCCCAATGTGGTGGACGATACCTCTATACTACCCCATGCAAAGGAGCAGATTTCTGTTTGCTCAGACTCTGCTGGTTATGTGTCTGAAATCATAACCCGTGATGTTGGTTCTGCCGCATCGCTTTTGGGCGCAGGCAGGGCAACCAAAGAGGATGTTATTGATCCTGCTGTGGGAATAGTGATTAAAAAGCGGCTTGGCGACTATGTTAAGAAAGGGGAGGAGCTTGCCGTCTTCCATGTGAACGATAAGAAGAATTTCGAGGAAGCAGTGGCCAGATTCAAGAATGCATATACAATCTCCAAGGCTCAGCCTGACGAGCTTCCCCTTATCTATACCGTGATTGAGGATTAAGGTTCCTTTGAAAAAGCTGATTTCCATCATTCTGCTGTTCCTGTTTGTACTCCCATTTTTCTGCACCGCAGAGGTCACTTACGACCCTAACGATGAAGTCATGCTTATAGATGTTCCTGTCTATATAGGCGAAGAGGCTTTTATAAAAAAGGTAAACGAAAGGGCATCTGCAGCAGGGCGTTCCCAGCCTTTAGGGCTTGTACTTTCAGGTGGAGCTGCACGGGCTATGGCCCATCTGGGTGTGCTTAAGAAGATGGAGGAAGAGGGGATTGTTCCCGACTTCATGGTGACCAATTCCATGGGTTCCATAATAGCCCTCCTGTACAGTGCAGGGCTTTCCTGCGACGATATCTACAATGTCATGACAGAGTTCACCCTGGGTGAGTTCTTCAAACCTCAGCTTCCAGTTAAAGGAGGTGTTCTTGATACATCCCGCTTTATCTCTGTAATTCATGGAATCATCGGGGACAAGCGCATCGAGGAGCTGGATATTCCGGTTGCTGTCATATGCGAGGATCTTATAACCCGCCGCCAGATTATTTTCGAGGCCGGGGATATGTACGACATAATCGAGGGAAGCATTGTAATTCCTGTGGATTTTGCCCCCAAGGAATATATGGGCTACCTGCTTATGGACGGCGGCTGCACCAACATAGTTCCGGTGGATCACGCTTACCGCTATACAGATAAGGTGGCAGTGTCATCAACCCTGTACACATTCAAGCAGAACCTGCGCAATTTTGTTACTGTTGTAAACCGTATGCAGGATGTGAGCAAGACCCGTAAAGGTGTCGAGGAGATAAAAAAGCACGACAACCTGGTATGGCTGCGGAACCCGGTGGAAAAATATTCCTTTATGGGATTTGACAAAAGCGAAGAGATAATCCAGAAAGGGTATGAGTGTGCTGAAGAGCATACAGAGGAGTTAAAGAACCTGGCCGAGCTTTCGCCCCAGACCGAGGCAGCTAAGACTGCATTCCTTTCCAAGAGACAGAAGAACCAGGAGAAGATAGAAGATTACTGCAGGCGCTACCGCAAGACTGGAATGATTCCGCTCCGCGACCTGACACCTCTTTTTACAATAGGTGTTTCCATGATGGGCGAGATTCCTAACGACTATTATCTTAACAACTATAACTACATATACCTGGGCGAGGAGCTGGGCTATAAGACCATGCGTCTGAACCTTCGTGAATACTGGTTCCCTGACAACTATGGCCTTGATTCTGCCTTGACATTTGCATTGAGCGATTTCTTCAAGTCCAAGACCAGAGGGCTTGTAGATTTTAAGAATAATGAGCTTCATAACATTTACTACTATTCCAACAACGAGATTATCTATTTCTCGGGTGATAACGTTGGTATTGATCCTTTCTGCACTTTTGAGGGAAGGCTTGATGAGGATATGAAGGAGCTTGATTTTTTCCATAGGGCAGGTCTTAAAGGATATATCGGGCGGGATAAGTTTATAAAGTACTCTGCCTTCGGCTTTAAAGAAAACCAGGATACCGACGGCTGGGGCGCATCTGTCAATTTTGACCACAAGCTGGTATGGCTATTGCACCTGCAGGAGAAAGCCACTTACAGAATGCCGCTCCCGGGCAATGACACTATATGTCTGTACAAGAATGATGGAGTGAGGGGCAAGACTATAAGGGGCGATTTTGACCAGATTCTTATGGCGCAGACCACATTCTATCTTAAGCCTGACTTTACTCCAAGCCTTGCCGAAGCATTTATCTTCAGCGATGTGCGGCTGGGGGCATTCTGCGATTTCTACTACTTTGACGACCCGATTTTTTCAGCTGGTCTTTCTTTGGATTTCAGCATTGTATTTATAGGTGTAATGCCGGTCAAGTTCCTGTGCTATGGCGGCTGGGATTTTGACCAGAAAAAGATTTTCACCAAATTTGCCATAGGTACGGAGTTTTGATTGAGAAGATTTCTTTCTGCCTTTCTGCTGATTTCAGTGATGCTCTTGACAAGCTGCGAGACATTGCCCCCGATTTTCGACTGCCCGGCAGTGAAGCAGAAGCAGGAAAAACAGGCAGAGCAGGCTAAAAAAGCACCGGCAGAAAATACTGTGGCTGCACCTAAACAAGAACCCAAGGCCTCTAAAGAGCCCAGTAAGAGTGCAAATACCAGCCCGAGTACCAGCCCAAATAGCAACACGAGTATCAGCCAAAAGCAGAAGCAGCTGGTGGATGCTGCCAACTGGGCCAAGGGAAGAAACTATCTGACAATCAACGGACATAGGTTCAAGATGGACTGCTCAGGAGTGGTCAGGGCCATTTACTTTAAAGCAGGGATAGACCTGGCTAAGGATTTCAATAAATACAAGGGGGGCGGCACACAGCGGATTCACGAGATCCTGCGCTCAAAAGGACTTATATACAGGCCTACTGTTCCAGTACCAGGCGATATCCTTTTCTGGGATAACACCTACGATGCAAACCATAACGGCCGGTCCGATGATACGCTAAGCCATATAGGCATGGTGGTCTCCTCTGATAAAAGGTCTGGAAATGTTGTCTATGTCCATCATCATGAGAAGAAAGGGATAGTCTTTGAGAAGATGAACCTGCTTCATCCCAACGACCCAGACTATAACGCTATAATGCGTTCACAGAGAGCACGTAAACTGCCCGGAAACAAATATCTGGCCTCCCATCTGTATAAGGATGCTGGCAAAGGATATCTCTTAAGGTAGCGCCATGAACTATGTTGTAGACCTTCATTCACATTCACCTTACGCAGGAGCCTCGGGGAAATCGGACTTTGGGCGCCTTTCCTATGTTATGGGTATAAAGGGAATCAATATCTATGGAAGCGGCGATATCCTGCTTAAGAAATGGGAGGATGAGCTTAATGCCGAGTTCCAGTTCGACCAGCAGAAATCGATGTGGGTAATCAAAGAGGGGCAGTACCTGATGCCCCAGACCGAGATTATTGTCACATTGCCATATGCCCCGAACCCGGCTAAGCGGAAACTGTTTCATGTGGTGATACTCTTTGGCGACATGGAAAGCGTTTATACAGTGCGGACCATGATGGAAAAGAAAGGTTCAAAGCTGGGAATAGGGCGGCCGTTTGTTAAGTTTGATAGCTATACAGAGATGCAGGACTTTTTTATAACGATGAAAAGAAAGGCAAGAGTCGGCATAGTTCCGGCTCATGTTGTCACCCCCGAAGGTATACTGGGGGGCAAGAACCCTGTTGATTCTGTAAATGAGGTCTGGGGCGAGGCCTCCTGCTGCATAGACGCGCTTGAGACCGGCCTTAGTGCCGACCCGGAGATGCTGGCTGCAGTAGCTGGCGGCCTTGATGTACCGCTGATTTCCTCAAGCGATGCCCACTCGGCCGCCTTCAACAGGCTGGGGCGGGAGTTTACCCTTTTGGATATGCAGGAGGAGTCTGCTTCCGGTGTCCTGGCAGCACTTAAGAATAAGTCTGTGCTTAAGACTGCGGAGTTCCCCCCAGTCGAGGGGCGCTATTACCTGACAGGACACCGGGGGGACAGACCGGGACACAACGGGCAGGAGGTTTGGTATTTGGACAATCCGCCACCGGTCTGCCCCCTGTGCGGCAAGCCCTTTGTGGAAGGGGTGCGGCAGCGCATTCTGCGGATTTCGGCCGGGCTTGCCGTAAGGAAGCAGGAGTTTGTGTACCAGATGCCGCTTATCGAGATTATTGCCGCAAGCCTGGGCTGCGGTGCGCTCTCCAAGAAAGCCTCTGACCTTTATATAAAGATTGCTGGCCAGGTGGGAACCGAGAGCAACCTTTGGCTCCAGGATGGCGAAGTAGTCCTTAAGGGCATTCCAGATGCGGTTATAGAGGGCATTAAGGCTGTCAAGGAGAACAGATTTAAGATAAAATATGGATTTGACGGGCAGTATGGCCAGATTTTACTGGCTTGACAGCCTGTTTTTACCATTGTAAGGTGGAAATATGGATAAATATGTTATTGAGGGTTCTTATCCGCTTAAAGGAAAGATCAGGGCCAGTGGAAATAAGAATGCGGCGCTTCCATGCCTTGCCGCGGCACTGCTAACCGACGAAGAGGTCATATTGGAGAATATTCCCGAGATCGAGGATGTCTCTGTTATGGTCAGAATTCTCAAGCAGCTGGGTTCCAAGGTGACTTGGCTGGGTACAAATAAATATTCCATAAAGACAACAGATATAAAAAAGGCCGAGATTCCTGCCGCCGAGGCCAAGGCTGTAAGAGCTTCCATCCTGTTTGCCGGACCGCTTCTGGCAAGGACAGGTGGTGTGACATTCCCACCGCCGGGCGGCGATGTAATAGGCCACCGCAGGCTTGATACCCACTTCCTGGCATTCACCGAGCTGGGTGCCCGGGTCTCTGCCGACGGCGTATACAAGGTTACTGCCAACAAGCTGGTGGGTGTAGATCTTTTCTTGGACGAGGCCTCGGTAACAGCTACCGAGAACGCTGTCATGACTGCTGTCCTTGCCGAAGGTAAGACAGTGATTCAGAATGCAGCCTCTGAGCCGCATGTGCAGGACCTTTGCAATATGCTGGTCTCCATGGGTGCCAAAATCGAAGGAATCGGCTCCAACATCCTCTATATCACAGGGGTAGAGAAACTCCACGGAACCCAGTTCCGCATAGGCTCTGACTTTATGGAGGTAGGTTCCTACATAGGGCTTGCCGCCGTAACCCACAGCAAGCTTGAAATAATCGACGCAGAACCTAAGAACCTGCGCATGGCAAAGATAGCATTCGGCAAGCTGGGAATAAACTGGGAGACCAGCGGAAACTCAATACTGGTGCGGCCCCGTCAGGAGCTTCGTGTAAAGCCCGATATGGGGGATCAGATTCCGCAGATAGACGATGCCCCATGGCCAGGATTCCCACCCGACCTTACCAGTATAATCACCGTAGTTGCCACCCAGGTTACAGGGACTGTCCTGATTCACGAGAAGATGTTTGAATCGAGGATGTTCTTTGTGGATAAGCTTGTGGGCATGGGTGCCAAGATTGTGCTCTGCGACCCGCACCGTGCTGTGGTAAGCGGGCCTGCATCGCTCAAGGGCAGCGACATGGTCTCCCCTGATGTCAGGGCTGGTATGGCTATGGTTATTGCTGCTCTGTGTGCCGAAGGAAAAAGCACTATCCACAATATCTATCAGATAGAGCGGGGCTACGAGAACCTGGCTGCCAAGCTTAAGAGCTTAGGTGCAAAGATAGAGCGGCTTCCAGAGTAATCAACGGCTTTCTATAAGATATCTGTATCCCTGTTCGGTCAAGAACTTCTGCCTGTTGGCAGAGAATTCCTCTTCAACTGTAAAGCGCGATGTAAGGGTGTAGAATGTGGAGTTCCGGTCTTTTGGTCTTAGTATCCTTCCAAGTCTCTGCGCCTCTTCCTGCCTTGATCCGAAGCTGCCTGAAATCTGAATTGCCATTGATGCATCGGGCAGGTCTATGGCAAAGTTTGCTACCTTGGATACAATTATTACCCGTTCCTCGCCCCTCTTGAACCGGCCGTAAATTTCTTCACGGGTCTTGTTAGGTGTCTGGCCTGTTATGATAGGGACATCCAGCAGTTTCTTAACCTCTTTAAGCTGCGACAGATATTGCCCTATGATAAGGATAAAGTCGTCTGGATGATTGTCTATAAGCTCTTTGATAATCGGGAGCTTGCGCGGATTCTCCGAAGCCAGGCGGAATTTTTCCCTCTTTCCGGCAATAGAGTAGGGTACTTTCATCTCCTCTGGCAATTCCACACGTATTTCGTGGCATGAGGCATCGGCAATCCACCCTTTGGCCTGAAGATCTTTCCATGGGCTGTCGTATTTCTTAGGTCCAACCAGAGAGAACAGATCCTTTTCCCTGCCATCCTCTCTTATAAGTGTAGCGGTAAGGCCTACGCGGCTTATAGCCTGAATTTCGGCAGTTATCCTGAATACAGGGGCTGGCAGCAGATGAACCTCGTCATAAATAATAAGACCCCAATTGTTTTTCTTGAATATCTCGAAGTGAGGGAAGTGCTCCCTCTTGTCGGGACGCCAGGTCAGAATCTGGTAGGTGGCAACTGTGATTGGCTTTATCTCTTTTTTCTCGCCGCTATATTCTCCGATATCCTCTGCTTTTGCAGATGATTTATCCAGAAGCTCCTCTATCCACTGGTGTACTGCTGCGATGTTGGTGGTTAAAATCAGAGTCTGGGTCTGCATAAGTTCCATAATCTTCATTCCCACCATAGTCTTTCCGGAACCGCAGGCCATGACCACAGTTCCGTAACCGTTACCCGGTTCTCCCTTGCCATAAAAAGCGTTGGCCGCCTCGGTCTGGTAGTCGCGTATCACCAGCTTCTTGCCACTTTGCGTGGTCTTGCGGAGCTTGAACTCCATAGGCTCTCCAGTACGGAGCGGGATATTGTCTTTTACAGGATAGCCTAAATTGATAAGTTCCTGTTTCACTGTACCACGGTCAAGTACGCTTACCAGAAAGGCGTTATCGTCGGGGGCGGGCATAAGCAGTTTCTCAAGCTTTTTAACTGCAAGTAGAGATTTATAGAGCGTGCTATTCTCCACTTTGAGCATAAGGGTTTCTGGATTGCCAGTCTCTACCAGGACCAGTTTGCCGAAAAGGGAGCCGCTGTCTTCTATCTGGAACAAAATATTATCTGGAATATCAAAGCGCGACCATTTTTTTAGCCTTTTTATCACTTCCTGCGTAGGAATTCCTGCAGAAGCTGCGTTCCATAAAGAGATGGATGAAATTGAATAGGTATGTATATGCTCCGGGGATTTTATAAGTTCTGCAAAGACAGAGATATCGTCCCGCGCTGATTCAAAGTTTGGGGAATGGACATCCAGCAGTATGGTACCATCGCTCTGGACTATGATTGGTTTATCTTCTGAAAAGGCCATTAGAAAATTGTAAGTTTAAAAAAATAAACTGTCAACTGCCGGCGGAATATGTTATAATGAAATTATGGGGCAGATTAAGGAGATTGTGCGGCTTGACCGGCTTCTGGCAAACAGTGGATACGGCACAAGGGCCGAGGTCAAGGCTATGATACATGCGGGAGAGGTGTCTGTTAACGGCAATTCCGCACCAAGGGTTGATGATCATGTGAATCTTTCAAAGGACAGGATTGAAGTTTGTGGCCAGCTGCTTAAGGTTTCAATCCACACCTGCTACATGATGAACAAGCCGGCTGGATATGTCTGCTCGTCCAAAGGGGGTCCCCATGCGACAGTGTTTGACCTTATGGAAGAAAAGGACAGAGGAAAGCGGCTTGGAGGCGAGCTGAGCATAGTGGGTCGCCTGGATGTGGACACCGAGGGGCTTCTTATACTTACCACCGATGGAGAGCTGAACCACAGGCTTACATCCCCGAAATATCATATTCCTAAAAGCTATTTTGTGCGGCTTGAGAACCCTGTGTCTGCCGAAAAGCAGGAGCAGTATATCCAGGCTGTGGCTAAGGGGGTGGAGATACCGCCCGAGGATCATGAGCCAGGGGCTTTGTGCCGGGGTGGAAAGCTTGAATGGGAGAGCGGGGTTACCTGCCGTCTGACTATCTACGAAGGGCTCTATCACGAGGTAAAGCGTATATTCAAGGCTCTGGGGAATCAGGTGGTTTTTTTAAAGCGTGTCGGCATGAATAACCTGGTGCTGGATGAAAAGCTTGCCCCGGGGGAATATAGGGAGCTTTCGGAAAAGGAACTTTCGGCTCTTACCTTGACAAACGCTATTCTATGAATAAACTATTATATGTGAAAAAGTTATTTATTATTTGTCTTATCATATTCCCGGCTCTTTTTGCTTATTCCCAGGAGCAGGCACGTATTGTAACTGCAAACGAATTCCTTAACTTTGTCTCTGCCCAGTACGGTTCAATCGACGACTACGAGGCAAAGGTAGTAATAACCAAGGGAAAAGAGAAGATGGACGGCACAATCTATTACAAGACACCGTCTCTTTTGCGCATTAATTTTGACAACCCCAAGGAACAGGTGCTGGTGGTGGACAAGGAGAAGCTGGTCATCTATATCCCTAAATACCGTGTAATCATGCAGCAGAAGCTTAAGAAAAAGAGCGGTGTCTCTGGTGCCGGCATGGCAAGCAAAGAGGGGCTTAAGATTCTTAAGCAGAACTATATTGTGTCTTATCTTGAGAGTCCCGACCTGGTTCCGCTGGATGAAGGCAGCGAGGAGATGGTCATAAAGCTTAAGTTTGTGTGGAGGACTGCAGATGAGGGATTTCGCCAGCTTATAATGTCTGTGGGCGAGGACAACCTTATACGGCGCATGGTTTGTGTCACTGCCGACTACACCGAGATGCAGTTCGACTTTACTGATATAAAGACCAACGAGGGTATTCCTGATACTAGGTTTGAATACGATTCCCCGGCCAGTGCCAATGTCTTTGAGAACTTCCTGTTTGAAGCGGAGTGACCTATGGATTCTGTAGGGGCAATTCTTAAGAACGCCAGAGAGGAGAAAAAGTTCTCCCTGGATCAGGTTTCAGCCGATACACATATTCTGCCTGGCTATATTCTGGCTCTGGAGGAAAACCGGTTTCAGGACCTTCCAGGAGAGGCCTACTGTGCTGGCTTTATAGGAACCCTTGCCCGCTATTATAGGCTTGACAGCAGACACCTGGTTTGTATGTTCCGCGGTATTCCCGAGAAAAAAAGCCAGGATTCGGATTCAAAGCAAGTAAATCCGATTATAAAGACAGAAAAAAAGAATTATGTTCCCCTTATTCTTGTTATTACGGTTCTAGTTGTTCTGGCAGCATCGCTTTTATTTATCTTTACCGGCAAACCGGGCCAGAAATCTGCAGCTGCATCTGCGGCAATGGAAGAACCCGATACAAATGTATACGTAATGACCGAAGTGCTTTTTGAGCGTTCATTCAAAGAGAACGATATAGTCAAGGTACAGCTTGATGACAGCTCTTATGATATTGTGTGCAGGTCGGTAGGCAATTCTGTTGTTTTGGGCTATAGAAAAGGCAACGTGACCTTAGCTCCGTCGGAAGAGCTTATTCTGGATCTGGATGGAGATACTAAAAAAGATGTCAAGGTTTCCCTTAGAGATGCAAATTCCGAGACCAGGACTGCAGTCATCCGTATAGACCGTGCTATAGAAGCTCCGGTGCCGCCGCCCCTTCCAGCTGTTTCCATAGCTCCCAAGCCAGAATCGATTATAAAGCACGATAAAGGCACCATCGCAGTTATGACTTCTCCTACAAAACGGAACTTTGCATTCGAGGTTGAATTCAGCGGCCCCTGCAACTTCCGCTACCAGGCAGACAATGCCAAGAGTGTAGAGAACTACTATAAAGCTGGTGACCATGTTCACCTTGATATTGCAGACGAAGTCAGGGTATGGCTTTCCAATGCCGGAAACGCAAAGATTCTCCTGGGCTCTGCCGAAATCATCTTGGGAAACAAGGGCGATGTCACATCCGAGAAAATCGGCTGGGAAGAGACTGCCGATAAATCCTATAACCTTTCAATTGTCTCAATGCACTGAGGTGAACCTTGAAAAAAACTTTTTACATAGTTAACCTGGGCTGTTCAAAGAATCAGGTGGATGGCGAGACCATACTTGCACTCATGGAGCAGCGGGGGTGGAAATACACCGATTTAGAGAGCGCCGATGTGGTTATAATCAACACCTGCGGCTTTATAAATGATGCCAAAGAAGAATCGATAAATACAATACTTAACTGCAAAAGCAGCTATCCCGACAAGATTGTGATTGCTGCAGGATGCCTTGCCCAGCGGTATGGAAAGGAACTGTCCGACGAGATGACCGAGGCCGACGGCTTTGTAGGAAACCGCGATCTGTATGCAATTCCAGAGGCGGTAGAGAAAATAGTTAAGGGGAGGATCCGGCTTGTAAGCCCAGCATCTTCATCGCCAGACTGCTTTGTGGAGCGGGATGTTCTTTTCACTTTCCCACGCAGCACTTATATCAAGATTGCCGAAGGGTGCAACAACAATTGCACCTACTGTGCAATTCCCCTTATAAGAGGGCAGCTCCGCAGCATTGACCCTGACATAATCATAAAAGAGATAAAGAGCTTTATAAAAAAAGGTTTCTTTGAGATAAACCTGGTAAGCCAGGACCTGGCCTCCTGGGGCACCGACATCGGACATGATTTAGTATATCTGCTCAAGCGTATCTGCCGCCTTAAGGGGGATTTCCGCATCCGGCTTTTATACATGCACCCAGATAAGTTCAATCCCGGTATTCTGCCCCTTTTCAAGAAAGACAGCAGGCTGATTCCTTATTTTGACATACCGTTCCAACACGCCTCAGAGCCAGTTCTTAAGGCTATGGGCAGAAAAGGAAACAAGGAAAAATATCTTAAGCTGATATCGACTATCCGCAAAGAGCTTCCCGAGAGCGTTATCCGCTCCACCATGATGCTGGGGTTCCCTGGCGAGAAAGAGAACGATTTCCAGTGCCTTATGGACTTCCTTAAGGGGGCAGAGCTTGACTGGTGCGGTTTCTTTACCTATTCCAGGGAAGAGGGAACCAAGGCATTTGACCTTAAGGACAAAGTGCCTATGGCTACAGCAGGGCTTAGGAAAGAGCAGGCACAGGACCTGCAGAACAGGATTACCGAAAAAAGACTTGAGTCTTATATAGGCAACGAAATCGAGGTGCTGGTGGAAGAGCTTATTGCCGAGGAAGAGATAGCTCTGGGCCGCGGTTATATGAACGCCCCCGAGGTGGATGGTGCTGTAATCCTGCACAGCAGCCGGGTGGAAAATGGCGGTATAAAGCCGGGCGATGTAATCCGGGCGAAAGTGATAAAAAGGAACAATATAGATCTGGAAGCAGCAGATGTCGGATTATCTTGAGAAACTGAATCCAAAACAGTATGAGGCGGTAGTGAACCAGGGGCATCCCCTTCTTATCTTAGCCGGTGCAGGCTCGGGAAAGACCAGGGTAATAACCTCCAAAATCGCATACCTGGTGGAGCATTGCGGTGCTTTGCCTTCTTCCATACTTGCTGTCACTTTTACGAACAAGGCTGCTGGGGAAATGCGGGACAGGGTGGCAAACTTTTTGGGCTACACCGGCGACATGAAGTCTTACGAACTTCCTATGATACGTACATTCCACTCCTTTGGAGCCTGGATGCTAAGGCGCAATTCTGAATATGCAGGGCTGTCTCCAAATTTTTCCATATACGACGATTCCGATATGGTATCGCTTCTGAAAAGCCTTGAGAAAGCTGGGTCCAAGAGGGATATAAAACTTTATGCAAACCTGATAAGCAGAGCAAAAGACTTCGGGCTTACCCCTTATGATGACTTGACTGCAGTAACCTTTGACCCGGACTTTCCCGCTATCTATAAAGCTTATCAGGAGAAGCTGGATTCCATAGGCAATGTGGATTTCGGCGACCTTATTCTGCGTCCGGTTAAGCTTTTAAAAGAGAACAGCGAGATACGGGAGCGCCTTTCCCGCAAGTTCCAGATTATACTGGTGGATGAGTATCAGGATTCAAACATTGCCCAGTTTGAGCTTTTAAAGCTTCTGGCAGGCGATGGCCGTAGCCTTACTGTAGTGGGAGATGATGACCAGTCCATATACAAATTCCGCGGCGCCGAGGTGCAGAACATAATCGGTTTCCCAGAATATTTCGACGGCACCAAGGTTATAAAGCTGGAACAGAACTATCGCTCCACAGCCCCCATACTGGAGCTTGCCGGCGCCGTGGTGGACAAAAACAAAGGACGGCTGGGCAAAACGCTATGGACAGCGCGCAAAGGGGGGCAGAAACCTGTGCTTGCATACTTCAACACTGCCCAGGAAGAGGCTGAATACTGCGCAAGCCTGGTGGCCAAGGACACGGCAGAGACCGCAATCCTATACCGCACCAATGCCCAGTCCCGGCTTTTCGAATCTGTGTTCACCCGACTAAACATACCGTACCGCATAGTGGGCTCCTTAAGATTCTACGAGCGTGAGGAAATAAAGGATACCCTTGCCTGGATGGCGTTCCTTGTGAACCCCAAGGACCAAGTATCTTTTCAGCGTATAATAAACAAGCCGGCCCGGGGCATTGGCAAGGCAACTGTAGATAAAATCCTGGTCTCTGCCGGTGGTGATATAGCCACCAGGCTTAAAAACTATATAGCCAGCACCAAGGGAAAGAGCAAGGCTGGCCTTGAGGATTTCCTTGAAATCTACACCCAGCTTTCTGCCCTCCTTGCCCAGCCGGATGAAAACCTTTCGGGCCTTATAAACGAAATACTCCGCAGCTCGGGACTCCTTGACCACTACAAGGCCGAGGACAAAGAGGAACGCACCTACAGGGTGGACAACCTTATAGAGCTTTCCAACGCCGCATCCGAATTCCCGGCCGGACCCGAAGGGATAACCCAGTTCCTTGAGAACATAGAGCTGGACTCCGGTGCTTCCCAGACAGACGAGAATGCACGGGTTACGCTTATAACTATGCACAACACCAAAGGGCTTGAGTTTGACCGTGTCATAATAACAGGTCTTGAGGATGAGATCTTTCCCGGCCGGGGTGCCGATGACGAGGATGAGATTGAGGAAGAGCGGCGCATCTTCTATGTAAGCATAACCCGGGCGCGTGACCAGCTATACATGACCTCCTGCCGCCAGCGCATGATCTGGGGCCGCTCGCAGTTCTGCAGCCCGTCCCGATTCTTGGACGAGATTCCACCCCGGCTTTTGGATATAAGAGGCGGCTCTGCCAAAAAAAGCATAGGTACTGGATACCGTGTGGGCGAGTATGTATACCGGGACGATTACGGAGTAGGGGTTGTGATAAAAAGCTGGGTCGAGGCAGGAGAGCCTGTAGTGGTGGTGCGTTTTGAGAACGGACAGTTTGCCCGCTTCCTTACCAAATATACTAAACTTGAGAAAATAACTCCCTGATTAATACTTATGATAAGCATAAAGCAGGAATGTAAGTCCTAAAAGAAGGCACATTCTTCCCAAAAGGCGGATATGGCGTATATGCTTTGCATGGAATGCATCCCACCATTCAGGGTTCTTTGGGTTATGAGGAAATGCCTTGAACTCCATAAGGAAGCCCAGCATGGCAATTACAAGAAGAACACATCCTAACAGCATCTTTAAAATAGGTGTTGAAATATTCATGAGGTCACTATATCCTTTTACCCGTTCTTCTTCAAGCTGTTGAAAAGTTCATCAACCTGTTCCTTGCGTTTTGAAAACCGCTCAAGCTCTTTCTTGGTCAGGTTTCTCTCGGGTGGTGATTTGACCGATGCAGGATTTATCTTCACATCATTGAAAATCACCTCATAGTGAAGATGAGGTCCTGTGGACATACCGGTGCTGCCGATATAGCCTATCACCTGTCCCTGCTTCACCCGGACCCCTTTCTTTATCCCCTTGCCATAAGCATTCATGTGGCCATATAGGGTCTTATATCCATTGCTGTGCCGCAATATTATGCAATTCCCGTAGATATCAAACCAGTTGGCCACCTCTACAGTGCCGCTTCCCGAGGCCAGAATGGGGGTGTTGAGGGGTGCCGCAAAATCAAGCCCTTTGTGGAAAGATTCATACCCATATATCGGGTTTTTTCTCTTTCCATAGGTGGAGGATATCCTGGCATTGGCCACAGGGGTCTTGAGCAGGGTCTTCCGCACGCTCTTTCCTTCGGCGCTGTAATAATCGTAATCGCCCGAGTCGGTGACAAAGCCGTATAGGTTCACATCTGTAAAATTGGTCTTTAAGGCGGCGAATGCGATAGGACCATGTTTTGCTATAGAGCCATCATCTTTCAAGAAGTCATAGTAAAGAACCTTGAAACTGTCCCCTTTGCGGATATCGCGCTGGAAATCTATGTCAAAGGAGAATATCCTGAAAAGCTCCATTATCTTTGATCCGGCAACCCCGGAAGCCGCCATATCGTTGTAGAAGCTAGTTTCTATAGAACCTTCGACTGCAACAGACACCATCTTAAGTGCCAGCTTTTCTGGATACGATTCATAGGCATAGCCGTTCCAGCGCACTACAATATCTTCGTCATAATCGGCTGAAAGGCGCAGTTCCATAAGCCGTTTCTCGGCCACTTCCTCTGTTTTTATAAGTATTTTCTGATTCGGATATATATGCTTGAGGTTGTAGTGGGCAGAGAGGGCCTTGGTCACCTCCTGGATCTGCTGGCTTGGAATATCCTCGTTCCTAAGCAGTGTTGAGAGGTTTCCCCCCTTGGGGACAGTAAGTTCTTTTTCTTCTGCAGGAAGCAGGGCAGCTGTGATCAGCATGGAAAGAATAATGATGCATTTTGCCAGTACATGCCTCATTCTTATATATTACCATATTCTTATATGCTTGACAATTTACATTTTTTGTGGGTAAACTGTACGAGCCTTTGGAGAGATGTCCGAGCGGTTTAAGGTACAATCTTGGAAAGGTTGCGTATCGAAAGGTACCGGGGGTTCGAATCCCCCTCTCTCCGCTTTTCAGCCAGGCACTGTGCAATTGAGCTCCGCCCAACCCCGTCAGGATCGGAAGGTAGCAGCGGTAAGCGGTAGCCAATGTGATGCAGTCTGCTTGGCTGTTTTTTTTTGTGCCTGAAATTACACCAGATTGATGAAGAATGTCAGAACCAGGCTGTTTATAAAGTCTGAGAACATACCGCCCACAATCGGAACCAGCAGATATGCCTTTACCGAAGGGAGATATTTGTCGGTGAGCACCTGCATGTTGACCATGGCATTCGGGGTGGCACCCATGCCGAAGCCGCAGGTTCCCGCCGTCAGTATAGCTGCGTCATAATTGCGTCCCATGACATTGAAGATGACGAAATAGGCAAACACAAACATAAGAACAGTCTGTCCCAGCAGCATGACAAGCAGAGGCAATGCAAGTTCTGCCAGCTGCCACAGTTTTAGGGTCATCATAGCAATACCCAGGAACAGAGAGAGGCAGATACTTCCTAAATCCTCTATTTCGCCCATATGGATTGAGAACTTTCCGGAGAACTCACCCCAGTTCCGCATTATAGCTGCAACTATCATAGCTCCAATATATGAAGGGAATGTCAAGCCGCTTTTTGAGAGCAGCTGGGATATGATGGTTCCTATACCCATAGCTATCATAAGCTGATATGCGGCCGATTCGTATAAGCTTGGTTTCCGGCGGTGTTTTTTCTCGTCCTCCACCAGTATGGAATCATCCTGAGCAACTGCTGTCTTGAGCAGGTCATGCTTGACTATAAGCCGCTGCCCTAAAGGACCGCCCATAAGAGAGCCCATTATAAGGCCGAAGGTTGCGGCAGCTGTACATAGTGTAATCGCGCTGTCCAGTCCCAGGTCCTCCAGCACCATTCCGAATGCTCCGGCTGTGCCATGGCCACCCACCATAGGGATAGACCCGGTGCATAGTCCGATAAATGGGCTTACTCCCATCAGTTTTGCCAGGAACAGCGCCAGTATGTTCTGTGACAGGATAAGGAAAAATATGAGCACCAGGAATACGACTAGGGCCATGCCACCGCTTTTAAGAACTTTGAAGTTGGCTTGAAAACCTACAGAAGTAAAGAAGAGAATCATGCAGACATTCCTCAGCGTCTCGTCAAATACAAATTCCGCAATTCCAGTGGAATAAAGGATTAAGGAGAAAATAGCAAAAATCAGGCCACCTGTCACAGGGCTTGGGATACAGAACTTCTCCAGAAATGGTATATGTCTGCGCAAAAACATTCCAAGATAAAGCACACCTACTGCCATAGCCATAGTAAGGAACATATTTATGTGTATCTTGAAAATTCCCGGAGGAGCTACCTCTTCTATCACTTTTCCAAAGCTTATCTCTTGAAGGGCAAGGTTGTTCTCTTTAAGTATCTTAAGCAGGGTCTCTTCGGCCTCTGGTACCAGTTTATCTGATGCAACAAGTACTGCATTTACAGCTACTGTAGGAATATCTGTATGCTGCCCATGGTAGCTGCCGGCAGGGATGGTGCTTTTTGTATAAACAGGGTTTTTCTCGATTATTCTGTCGCAAATTTCTTCGGACAACGGAATAATACGTATTTCCATTCCATGGGAAACAGTGGTTATACTAAGTACAGGAACACCGGCTGTCAGAAAGAAGGCATCTATTTCTCCGGAGGCCAGTGCGGAAGCTGAATCGGTAAAGGAAAGTGGTATTTCTATGATGTCGGACAGACGGATATTGGCAGCATCCAGAATGTCAATGGCATTTGCCCGCACTCCAGATTCCAGTTCGCCCAGAGAGATACGCTTGCCCCTAAGGTCTTTTAGTTCAGTGATGCTGGAGCTTGCAGAGACTACTATGTGGCAACTTTCATTATACAGACCTGTAACCACATGGAATCCTTCCTGTTTGGCCTCTGTAAGAAAATTGCTCTGAACCATGGCAATGTCAAGAAAACCCTGGCTTATAAGGCGGATATTGGCAGCAGAACCCCCAGTGACTACAGCTTCGATGCCATACTCTGTTTTCTGGCGTACAAGCTTATCCAAAGCCAGACCGTAACTATAGTAGTTGCCAGCTGTGTTACCAGTTCCAAGTTTTAATGTTTTTCCAGCTTTCTCCTTTCCAGAGCAGCTGGTAAAGAGACAGATTGACAGAATGCAGCATAATGCTGTGACTATTATCTTTTTCCCCGTGTTCATTGTGCTTAATTATAAAAAAATAATCATACTAATACAAGCTTGATATATGGCCTATGCATTCGCCCATTCTGACAGGGGTTTCTATGCTGTTTTGGAAATTATCTAGGATTTTTGGGGATATCTTAAGTTTGTTTTTTTCTATCAGTAGGATTACTGTAGAGCCGCCGTACTCGAAGTAGCCTTTCTCCATGCCGCGCTCTGCTTTTCCCTCCTGCTCCAGGTTCACGATACGGCCCACCAGCATGGCCCCCACCTCCATCTGAACCACTTTGCCGAATTCCTTTGATTCAATGATTGTATATTCACGGCAGTTCTGGGTAAAGACTGGAAAGGTTCCCAAAGCTATTGGCCGCACAGTATGCAGCACTCCTGGAATAAAGATATTAGGTCCTTTTAATCCTGAAACAGGGTAGGCATACCTATGGTAGTTGTCCACGCAGAGACGGAACACCAGGCAGTATCCGCCGCTGTATCTGCCGGCAAGCTCTTTATCATTCAAAAGCGAAGCTATTGTGTAGGCTGACTGTTTTACCGGAATGACAGTTCCTTCATCATTTACAGGATGGACAGATAGAAGCCCGTCGCATGGTGAACACAGATGATCCGGATTCATATCAAAAGGACGTTTTCCCTCTTTAATTCTGCGTCTGAAGAACTGATTGAATGTCTTGATCCCTTCAAGCTCATAATCGTTTAAGTCGATATTATTTTTCTTTACAAAACCTTTTATCAGACAAGAAGAGGCACGGGAATCAAGGAATGCACCGCACAGCTTTGAGACTGTCCGGCAGGCAAGAAGCTTTAACAGGCATCTTCCTAAGAGAGTTTTATATAAGAAAGTAAGCCCATCCATGGTTTAATCAGCGGTTTTTCAGGAAGATGAAAATCAGTCCCAGAACAATAGCCTCAACCGCTCCAAAGGCAATCATTGCTATAATATCTTTTGTGGTAGGCTTTTTTACCTTTATATCAGAAATAAACAGAATGCCCATAACTGCCATAAGCACCGAATATAGGTAAGTGAGATCCATGCTGAATACAATATGACACAGAAGTACGGTGGGGAACACAAGTGCGGCGCTGGTGACAGGAAGCCCATGGAAATATCTGGGGCCTGTCTCCTCGGCCTCATTCCGTTCCTCTTCAAGCACATTGAAGAATGCAAGGCGTATCAATGCTGCAAGGGTGTAGAACAGGGCAATCATAGTTATGACAACCTTTATTCCTGTGTCGCGCTCGGTAAGCTTTATAAAGAATATGGTGCTGGGCAGTGTCTCGTAGTAGATGCTTGAACGCATCATTGCAATGCCTATGCAGGCAGGAAGCACTCCAAAAGCGATAAGGTCGGACAGCGAGTCTATCTGGATACCGAACTTTTTCATCCGCTCGGTCCTGTTCTTCTTGGTTCTGGCAACTTTTCCGTCAAATGCATCGCAAAGCCCGCAAAGAAGCAGGAAAAGCATACCGATATAGGGATGCCCTACGCTGTTCAGGCATAATATAATTCCGCATGTGGCAGAAATCATAGAAAGATATGTAAGGATTACAGTGTAATCATAAAAACCAATCATTTAAGGACCTCGCTTTTCCGTCTGCGCTGTATAAACCTGATAAATATATATCCTAATATTACTATAAAAAGTGTTACTATGCTACAGATATAGAAAGAAATTCCTCGGCTTGCCACCGCAAGTCCCACAGCCATCTCGTCTGTCATAAGCATGGAATAGCCGAAGAACATGATGAATTCAGATATTCCGACAGCACCGGGTATAGGGATGAAGTTGGATCCCACCACCACATAGCACTGGATGATGAATATCATAAGACCGTTGGAATAGTCGCCGTGGAGCGCAAAATATACAAAGACTGGAACCAGGATCTGACTTGCCCGCTGCATAAGGTTGAGGAAGAAAGTCTTTCTATAGAGCCCTTTTGCCACGGAAAGTTCTTTGACGCACAAGTTGTATTTTTCCATTCCCTTGGTGAACCGGGTCTCCAGCTTTTCGGCTGTATGCTTGAAATGAAGCTTGCGAAGCAGATAGAAGATAACGCTTCCAGCTTTTAAAAGCACCACTTTTTTCTTAAGCAGGATAATGAAGCAGAGGGTCAGAAGCACCATGGAGAAGATTCCGAATAGGATCATAACCTTGCAGGAAAGAGGGAACTGGAAGAATATGCCGGGGAAGAAGATTACAGAAAGAAGGCCCAGGGTTATGATGGCTAAAGTATACATTGTCAGGTTGAGGATGAGGGCTGCTGTCACCACTTCGGCCGGAAGGCCATCGATATACATAAAGTAGGCACTGGCCGGCTGACCGCCTGTGGCCGAAGGTGTTATGGAGGAGAAATAGATGTCGGCAGAGGCATAGAGGAATCCTTTTCTATGCTTTACAGGGTAGCCCAGAGAGCGGGATATAAGGGTAAGTGAGTGGCCCTCGAACCAGATGAAAAGGAGCATGCAGGCAACAGCAGGGATAAGCCACATGACGTTGGCATTCCGTATTGCCTCTATAAAATCAGGGACCGAGAGGCTGCTCTTCTCGAAGCAGATATACATGGTAAGGACAGAGAGGATAAGTGTTACGATGGTCCAGAACAGCTCTTTTTTCATACCGGGTATTTAGATTATCGGCAGAAATATAGTATATATAACTGATTTTTAACGAATAGGTTCATACCAGCGGTTCTGGTAGTTCAGAATATTGGAGAATGGCACTGTTCCCCCTATGTAAGGAGTGATGATATTGATATCGCTTCCGCCGGCAGCTTTGACCATCCGCTGGACGCTGTCGTCCCAAGGATGCCGTGCCAGCCTGAATGTGCCCCAGTGGATAGGGACGACATGCTTTGCTCCAACCGCTTTGGCAGCATCGAAGGACTCTTCCGGCTTCATGTGCACCGACGGCCAGCGGATGTCGTACTGCCCCGCCTCTATAAAGGCCAGATCAAAGCTGCCGTACTTTGCCCCTATGCGCTGGAAATGGTCATCCCATCCGCTGTCGCCGCTCTCAAAGATTCTGTATTTCCCGTCTGACAGCACCCAGGATGTCCACAGGGTCTCGAAGCGGTCGGAAAGAGTCCTGCCCGAAAAATGGCGGGCCGGGGTGCAGGCTATATCAATGCCTTCTATATGGATTTCCTCCCACCAGGCCATGTTGGTGATTTTATCCTCTGCTACCCCGAACTTTTTCAGGCGTCTTTCAACACCCAGGGGGCACACATATTTTTTGACTTTGGAATCCAGCTTCTTTATTGTCTTTTTGTCCAGATGGTCGTAGTGATCATGGGTTATTACGAGTATGTCGATTTCCGGCAGGTCATTGACAGCGCAGGGTGGCGGGGTAAACCGCTTTGGCCCTGCAAACTGCACAGGAGAGGAACGCTTACTGAAAACCGGGTCGAAAAGGATATTTTTTCCATCCATCTGCAGGAGCAGTGTGGAGTGTCCGAACCAGGTGAAGAACAGCTCTCCTCCTGTGGTTTCGCCGGTGAAATCTGGGGTCTTTAAGGGAAGCTGGTTTTCCGGTATGACCTCTTTGTCTGAAAGAGCCCAGACTGGGGCATCTTTCGGGATATCTTTCAGCAGTATGAACTCGTGTTCATTGTGGAAAATCTTGCCGTCGTAATTGGAAGAGCGTTCTGCATAATCGGATGTACCTGCAGAAATCAAGCAGGGGAGGAGCAGAAGCCATGTCATAAATAGTAAATGCTTTTTTCTCATGTCACCCACCTTCATGATTTTTTTTCAAAAAAACCCTGTGCCATTGCTGACACAGGGAACATATCTTTAAAGGAGAATTGAAAAATCAGAATTTAGGAAGGGCGTCGAAGCCTCTCTTCAGGTCTGCATCGGTCGGGATGTAATCGCTCATCACGCCGTCGTTGTACTTCTGGTATGCAACCAGGTCGAAGTATCCAGTTCCTGTAAGGCCGAATACGATTGTCTTTTCCTCGCCGGTCTCTTTGCACTTAAGAGCCTCGTCTATAGCTACGCGGATAGCGTGTGCACTTTCAGGTGCAGGAAGAATTCCCTCGACCCGTGCAAACTGCTCTGCTGCCTGGAATACAGATGTCTGCTCAACAGCCCGGGCTTCCATAAGCTTGTCGTCATACAGCTGGGAAAGTACAGAGCTCATGCCGTGGTAGCGGAGTCCGCCTGCATGGTTTGCAGATGGAATGAACTCGGAACCCAGTGTGTACATCTTTGCCAGTGGGCAAACATGGCCGGTGTCGCAGAAGTCGTATGCATATACACCGCGGGTAAAACTTGGGCATGATGCAGGCTCTACTGCGATAATCTGATAGTCGGCCTCGCCGCGGAGCTTTTTACCCATGAATGGAGAGATAAGTCCACCCAGGTTGGAACCACCGCCGGCACAGCCTATGATCATGTCGGGTTTTACGCCGTATTTGTCCAAAGCTGTCATTGTCTCAAGTCCGATAACTGACTGGTGCAGAAGTACCTGAGAGAGTACGCTTCCAAGAACATAGCGGTAGCCTTCCTGTGTTGTTGCAGCCTCGACAGCTTCGGAGATAGCACATCCCAAGCTTCCAGTGGTGCCGGGGAACTGCTTTAAGATAGCCCTTCCTACATTGGTTGTGTCGGATGGAGAAGGGGTAACCTTTGCTCCGTAAGTCCGCATAACCTCGCGGCGGAACGGTTTCTGCTCGTAGGAAACCTTTACCATATAGACCTGACAGTCCAGGCCGAAATATGAACATGCCATGGAAAGAGCTGTTCCCCACTGACCTGCTCCTGTCTCGGTGGTCACACCCTTGAGACCCTGCTTCTTTGCATAGTAGGCCTGGGCGATGGCGGAGTTCAGCTTATGGCTTCCCGAGGTGTTGTTTCCCTCGAATTTATAGTAGATCTTTGCAGGGGTTCCCAGCTGCTTTTCAAGGCAGTAAGCTCTTACTAATGGGGATGGCCGGTACATCTTGTAGAAGTTCCGGATTTCCTCTGGAATCTCGATATATGGAGTGGTGTCGTCCAGCTCCTGTTTTGCCAGCTCCTCGCAGAAAATAGGGGTAAGCTCCTCAAGCTTAAGCGGCTGATGTGTGCCAGGGTGGAGCAGTGGTGCCGGCTTGTTCTTCATATCTGCACGGAGATTATACCAGCTCTTTGGCATCTCGCTTTCTTCAAGATAGATTTTATAAGGGATTTCATTTTTGCTCATAAGACTCTATAACCTCCTTGTTCTTATGGATAGAAACACAATAGCATGTTTTGTTTCTATGTGCAAGAACAAAAATGAAAAATTTTTAAACTTTTTTATAAATCATTGCAATGTAAAAAGATATAATAAAACAATGGGCAGATAAACACACCCCTCGATTGGCGTGTACCCCGTAGACAAGCAAAAGACAGACTTCGTCCTGTCTATGCTTGTTGCTACGGAGCACGATATCTTCGGGGTATGTTTTCTGCCCCTGTGTTATGCATCTTGTTTTTGCATTGTAATATATAAAAAACGGCAGAGCCTGAGCTCTGCCTGAATCAATTATGCGCAATAAAAATTATTTTTTAGTAAAGGTGTCACCCATTGCAGTGAACGACCCATTAGTTATTGTTAACTCTACTGGACCTGGGGTATTGGTATCCCATGCGCTGGTTTCTTCATTCCATTCATGAGTTGGAGTTATAGTTGCTGTACCATTGCTATAATTTCCTGAATTAAGGGTAAATGTTCCCTTGTTATCTGGGTGTTCTTTTTTCTTAGAATCATCAACAGCTCCAGTAGATTTATTAATATAAATTTTTCTCTGAGTCTTTACCCAGGTATTATTGGTAAATAGATAAACAGCATCAATTTTCTTTTTTGTATATTCAACACCTTCTATTGTTGATGTTTCAGTTTCTGTCCTAATATAACATTCACCAATAGTAAGACCAGAGAATTCAGCTGGAAGATAAGGTTCAAGGGCTACAGAATTGTTCCCGCCGCCATTATCACCACCACTGGAGCTTCCACCGCCGCCTGAATCACAGCCGGCCAGGAAGAATACAACGCAAAGAGCTAAAAGGATAAAAAGTAAATGCTTTGTTTTCATAAAAACAAGCCTCCTTGTAAATGTTTTTAAAATCTACTTTAAAGATACCCCCCATGCCGAATTGTCAAGGGAAAATATGTCCTTGTAGTGCTATTAATAAAGTAGACACAGAGGGGGTAAAAGTAGACACAAAGAAAAGAAAAGTATACACAAGAGAATAAGGAGAAGGAGAAAAGAAATGAAGTATACGAAGCAGGAGCGGCTTGAGATAGGCAAGGAGATATATACCCATAATATCTCTGTCTATGTGGCAGCAGAGAAGTATGGCATAGATCCTACCACGGCGAGGGGTTACATGAGGATGTACAGGGATATCAATGCACTGCCTCCGGTGGCTGACAATGCAGGGAGCGCAAAGCCTGCACCGAGGAGAAGGATAGACTACTCTGACCTTGAGGGGCTGACCAAGGAACAGCTGGTGGACGAGGTGATCAGGGCACGGGCGGAGGCCGAACGGGCAAAAAAAGGGTACACAGTACAGGAAGGAGGTGGTGCGGGAAAGGAATTCATCAGTTTAAGCAATCAGAGTTCGAGATAGCATATATGCTGGCCTCCGACTTCACCGTCAAGAGAGTATGCAGGGTCATAGGCATAAACAGGTCAGGGTTTTACAAGTGGCGCAGGCGAAGGATGACACCCACAGAGCGGCAGAAGAGGAGGCTCGAGGATATAGAGCTGTTCAGGGAGTACCACGGCATGTACCCCACCCATGGATACCGCTGGCTGAGGGCAAAGATAGAGCTTGACCTTGGGATCAGGTACAGCGACAACTATGCCCAGAGGGTCTGCCGGTACGCAGGCATAAGGAGCATTTCGAAGAGGTTCAAGAAGTACAAGAGCTCGGACAGGTGGAAGACCTACCCAAACCTCCTGTTCGCGGACCTTTCCATCACCTCGCCCCTCCAGGTCGTGGTGAGCGACATGACAGCCTTCAAGGTCGGCACGGCATACTACGAGCTCACGCTCTACATGGACCTGTTCAACAACGAGATTGCGGCCTATGCCCTGTCGGAGAAGCGTGGGGACAGACAGACATACATCGACGGCCTGGACGGCATAATAGGCAGGAAGAAGGCTTCCGGAGACTTGACGACAGTCCTGCATACGGACCAGGGCACGGTCTATGCCTCCAAGAACTTCAACGAACTGGCACAGCTGAACGGCATACTTCACTCGATGTCCAGAGCAGGCACCCCACCGACAACGGCTGGATGGAGGCAGTCAACGGCTGGCTCAAGGAAGAGCTGTTCAATGATTTCCACATAAAGGAGTCTGATGACGTGAGGAAATCTGTGGAGGAATACATTTTCTTCTTCAACAACGAGAGGCCTGCTTACGCCTTGGATTATTTGACCCCGAGGCAGTTCAAGGAGAAATATTATGGTACTGTGTCTACTTTCTGTTGACTAGTGCAGCTCCGTAAAAATATGTATTTACGTTAAAAAATAGAGTATAATAGTTGACAAATGATACATTTTTCAGTTATCATTCCATAAAAATCCGTACATATGTAAAAAAGAGGAGCAGGAATGAGCGGTATACAGGCAGATAGAAGCAGATATCTTAAGAAGCTTATCTCAAAAAAACAGAATGGCCTTATAAAAGTTGTTACTGGAATCAGAAGGAGTGGAAAATCGTTTTTGCTTTTTAAATTATATAAGCAATGGCTTTTGGAGTCTGGTGTTGCCCCTGATCATATTATCTGTGTCCAACTTGATGATGACGCATTTATCGCATACCGCAATCCTATAGCCCTTGGAGAGTATATCCGCAGCCAGCTTGCAGATGACGGCCAGTATTATGTCCTGATAGACGAGATTCAATTCTGCAAAAAAATAAAAAACCCACACCTGGAAGGGGATTATATAACGTTTTATGAGGTTCTTAATGGACTTCTGCACCGGCATAATGTCGATACCTACGTGACAGGCAGCAATTCACGTATGCTTACTACAGATATTCTTACCGAGTTCAGGGGAAGGGGGGATGAAATCCAGATGTATCCGCTGACTTTCGAAGAGTATCGCATGGTTTCTGGAAAGGAATATAATGATGCCCTTTCCGAGTATCTGGTGTATGGGGGAATGCCATATTTATGCCATCTGGATTCTGATGAGGATAAATCTTCGTATCTGAAATCGCTTTTTACGGAAATATATCTTAAAGATATAATTGAACGCAATGATATCCAGAATACTCACGAGCTTGATATCTTGATGAATGTATTAGCCTCTGCCATAGGTTCTTTTACTAATCCGTCCAGGATATCAGATACTTTTAAAAGCAATTTGAAGCTGACTTATGACCCCAAGACAGTTGCAAAGCATATCAAATATCTTAAAGAATCATTTGTTATTGAAGAGGCTGAGCGCTATGATCTCAAAGGTCGCAGATATATCGGAGCAAATTCAAAATACTATTTTTCTGATGTGGGGCTTCGCAATGCAAGGATAGGGTTTCGGCAGCAGGAGATTACTCATATTATGGAAAACCTTGTGTATAATGAGCTCATTGCCAGGGATTTTCTTGTGGATGTTGGAATTGTGGAGCTGAACAGCAGGAATGAACAGGGAAAGAGTATCCAGAAACAACTTGAGGTTGACTTTGTGGCAAAAAAGGGAGGCAGGACATATTATATCCAGTCTGCATTCTCTATGACTGATCCTGAAAAAGCACAGCAGGAGCTGATGCCGCTTAAGCATATCAGGGATTCTTTTCAGAAGATTATCATCTCTTATGACCTTGTAAAGCAGTATTATGATGAAGATGGCTTTTTAAATATATCGCTTAAGGATTTTCTTTCTGGCGAATCGCCTCTGCAATAAAAAAGGCAGGATTTTGTCCCTGCCTGGAGCATGCTGATTTTAAGAAATCACTGTTTTGTGTAGATAAGTCTTCCTGAAATACCAGGTTCAGCCCCATCATCTTCCAGGGTCTTGCCGTCGGCAGAAAGGGTAGCTGCCCATTTTCCACCTTGTGTCTTCGCATTTATAGTTATTGTCTGGCCGCTTCTGCTCCAGGTTCCGGAATCGCTAAAATTTTTCTTTCCATAAGGAACAGCATAATCAACTGTAGCTGTGAATTTACCGCTTTTCTCCAGTGTGGTCGAGTCGAAAACAATAGTTTTATAAACATGGGATTTTTGTCCGCCTACTGTAAATTCAATGCCTTTTCCAGAAATCACTTTAAGGTTTTCGGGGTCTGGAACTGCATTGGTGACAACAAATTTTGCACCTGAGCTACTGGAGATATTAGAAGAATCGCTGCCGCTGCCGTCGCATCCTGCAAGGATAAACACCAGACAAAAAATTAATAGAACAAAAATCGACTGTTTTGCTTTCATAGAGCAAATCTCCTATAGAGTTAAATAATCTACTTAAAGTCTACTCCGTAAATAGTGAATCGTCAACAAATAAAAAAGGCAGGATTTATGCCCTGCCTTCCTTTGTTGCTTAGGATAATTATCAGAACTTCTTGAAAGTATCTGTTCCCTCTTTCAAAGAGCCACTGGTAATGGTAAATGCATCGCTGTCAGAGTCAGCAACCCAGGCTCCATTCTCCCAGTCGTGGGTAGTGGTGAATGTTCCAGAGCCGTTTGTAGCATCGCCTGTCAGGGTGTATGATCCTTTTTCTTCAGGTATCTTGACTGTCTTTGTGTCATCTTTTGCATCAGTGCTTGTGTTGATGTAAATCTTGGTCTCGGTTTTAACCCATGAGTGGTCATCAAACAGGTAGATAACCTCAAGGTCTTTTTTCACATACTTGGTTCCGTTGATTTTCTCATACTCAAGTTCCAACTTCTTGTACTGGCCATAGACAGTCTGTGTAAATTCACTAGGAAGGTACGGTTCGACCACTATGCTTGGATAGGGGTCAGTTGTCAGGTCATCGTCATCATCGCTTCCTCCGCTGGAATCACAGCCGAAGAGGAACATCACCAGGCAGAGGCCTACTAAGAGCCAGCTGCATTTTTTCAGTTTCTCGATCATTTTTACTCCTTATCAATAATGATTTTCAATAGGGAGTATATCAGATGGATTTTTTAAGTCAAATAAAAAAATTGTTATATCTTGTTATAAATTAAAGAGTGACAGATTCAAGGCAATATAATATAATTATAAAATGGACATAAGACATTTTACAGCAAAAGGGAAGGAGGCAACACTCTACAAAGCTTCTGGACCTGACATGCCGCTTATAATATTGAATAACTATGCAGGGGATGGCAGCTCTGTGGTCAAAGCCATGGAACAGTATGGCGGTCTTGAGTGCAATCTGCTGTCGGTAGGCGGCTTGGACTGGGATCATGATATGACCCCCTGGTACTGCCCACCCCTGTCTCCTGATGATACTCCTTGTACTGGCGGTGCAGATGAATATCTTGACCTGCTCCTTTCGGAGATAGTTCCCCAGACAAAGGAACTTGTGGCAGGAAATCCTTCTCATGTAGGGATAGCTGGTTACTCGCTGGCCGGGCTCTTTGCTCTGTATGCCCTTTATAAGTGCAATCTCTTCGATCGGGCAGCCAGTATGTCGGGGTCCCTCTGGTTTCCTGAGTTCAAGGAATTCTGCCTGAGCCATTCCATGAAGTGCAATCCAGAAAAAATATATCTTTCACTTGGAGATAAGGAGGCAAAGTCCAGGAATAAAGTGCTTAAGACAGTACAGGATAATACGGAAGCAATTGCAGCTCATTTCAGGAATTCAGGCCTTGATGTGAAGTGGGAGCTGAACCCTGGCAACCACTTTAAGGATGCTGCAATCCGCAGTGCCAAGGGGATTATGGAGATTCAATGATGGAGAATACAATATACGGCCTTTTCAGGGCTATGGTGGATAGGCAAGGTGATGCCCCTGCTGTGATCGAGGATAAACGGATCATGACATTCAAAGAGCTTTCGGCTATGGTGGATATGATTGCCGACAGTTTCCCCGATGACACTAAGTCGGTAGGAATAGTGATGCGGCACCGGGCCGAGATGGTTGCCTCCATTTTTGCAGTACTTAAGACAGGTGCCATGTATGTTCCTGCAGAGCCTTCTTTTCCTACAGGGCGGATCCGCTATATGATGGATGAGGCCAAGGTGGATTTTGTCCTTACCGAGATGCAGTATGAGTCAAAGCTTGATGGATTTAAGCAGATATATTCCGACTGCTCCATCTGCATGGCCGATCCCGGCAGTTCTGGCCGTATATATTCCCAGAATCCCGATGACCTGGCATATGTGCTGTACACTTCTGGGACTACCGGCAATCCTAAAGGGGTATCGGTGACAAACAAGAATGTTTGCCACTATATAAGGGCTTTTGCAGGGGAGTTTCATCCAGGACGTGGCGATATAATGCTGCAGTATTCGGTGTGCTCCTTTGACATCTTTGTGGAGGAGGTTTTTGCCAGCCTGCTCTCTGGTGCCGCCATTGCCATTCCTTCCGAGGATGACCGCAATGATATCCCGAGCCTTATGGAGTTTGTGCGCCGCCATGGTGTAACTATTCTTTCTGGCTTCCCATACCTTCTGGCAGATCTTAATCATCTGGATTCAATCCCAGCTTCCCTCAGGCTTCTTATAAGTGGAGGCGATGTTCTCAGAGGGCATCAGGTTGACAATCTTCTGGATAAAGCCGAAGTCTACAACACCTATGGCCCCTCGGAGACAACTGTCTGTGCATCATACTACCGCTGCCGGACTGGTAAAGTTCTGGAGGATGGCACCTACCCAATCGGGAAGCCTGTACTTGGAGCCGAGATACAGATTCTTGATCAGGACGGGAACAGGGTCAAACCAGGCGAAACTGGCGAGATATGCATTCTGGGCGGCGGGGTCTCAAGAGGGTATATCGGCAACCATGATGCAGAGAACAAAGCTTTCGAGAAACTGCCCGATGGCCGTGTAATGTACCGGAGCGGTGACTTGGGCTATTATCTTCCTGATGGCAATATTGCATTTCTCCGCCGAAAAGATACTCAGATTATGATTTATGGAAAAAGGGTGGAAGTGATGGAGGTGGAGTCCAGGCTTTACCAGTGCAGCGGTATTGAGCAGGCTGTGGTCCGGGCTTTTACCGACGAAGAGGGGCTTTCTTACATGGTAGCCTATGTGGTGCCCCGGAATACTGGATTAAAGATTTCCCTGGTGCGCAAAGAACTGGCCGAGAACCTGACCGATTTTATGATTCCAGAGTTTATTGTCAGAATGCCTCAGATTCCGCTGAATGCCAATGGAAAGCCAGACCTGACCCGTATGCCGGTCATCATGAAGTAGGGAGGGTGTATGTATGGCTATAATAATAAGAAAAGCGGCGGCCGATGAGCTTGAGATACTGCTGGAATGGCGGGAGAAAGTGCTGGAAGAAGTCTTCTGGATGAGCCGGTGGGCTGATTCTAAGATGATAATGAAAAGCAACAGAGAATATTATAAAGAGCACCTTGAAGATGGAAGTCATACTGCCTGCTTTGCGGTGGACAACGACACCGGCCGGATTGTGGGCTGTGGCGGAATCTGCTACCAGCATGAGCTGCCGTCACCGGAGAATATAAGCGGTAAGAATGGCTATCTGATGAATATTTACATAGAGCCAGAATACCGCAGACATGGAACCGGCCGTAAAATAGTGGAGTTTCTGATTGCTGATGCAAAGAGCAGAGGGGTGGAAAAAATATATCTGGAGACAAGCACAGCAGGAGAAAAGCTCTATTATTCCCTTGGTTTCCAGGTTCTGGACGGATATATGAAACTGATAGAAGAGAAGGATAATGTATGAGAAAAACTGGATTGATGATTGGTTTTATGATGCTTTTACTTCCGGCAGCTTTGCTGTCTGCTCTGCCTGGGGATTTAATCACTTTTGAGACCGCCGACCTGGATGGCAGCAAAGTCACCGAGGCTCTGTTTGCAGATAACAGAGTGACTATGATAAATATCTGGGGCACCTTCTGTCCTCCCTGTATCCGGGAGATGCCTGACCTTGGACAGTTGAGCACTGCCTATAAGGAGAAAGGGGTGCAGATAGTGGGGCTGCCTATAGACCTTATGGGGCAGAATGGAAGCATAGACGAAAAGACTAAAAAGGATGCGGTTCGGATTATAGGCAAAACCCATGCCGATTACACCCACATTCTGCCTACTATAGCTATGTTTTCTGGGCTCCTTAAAGATGTTCAGGTTGTCCCCACCACCATTTTTGTGGACTCCCAAGGCCGCCAGATAGGAGATGCCTTCTTGGGCTCAAACTCTTATAAAGGATGGGCCAAGATAATTGACCAGATTCTGGAGGTTGCAGATTAAGCCTTATGGATACAAAAAAAGTCTCGTTTTATAGACTTCTTCTCCTTGCTGCCGGGATTGGGGCTTTAGTCTGCGGTCTGTGCCAAGGCGGGGCAGGAGAGGTGCTTAGGCGTGCTGCCCGTATCTGTCTGGAGTGCATTGGAATTGGCTGATATAAGAACTTTTATCCAAGTCTGTGCCGCCGCCCTTGCCAACGGTTATATCAAAGGTTTTGCCCGGG
The DNA here is from genome assembly GCA_017446885.1 of Spirochaetia bacterium. Classification (GTDB taxonomy): domain Bacteria; phylum Spirochaetota; class Spirochaetia; order CADAEX01; family CADAEX01; genus CADAEX01. Next base: position 110,768 of record JAFSOR010000017.1, read on the forward strand.
GCAGAATCTATGATGGCCCCCTTAAGCAGCTGTGTGTACCGGGGCTGAACTGCTACTCCTGCCCCGCCGCCCTGGGGGCCTGCCCTATAGGGTCGCTTCAGGGAATGCTTGGAAGCCACAGCTACAAGGCAGTGATCTATGTGCTTGGCTTTCTGGTGGTGTTCGGCACCCTTATGGGCCGCTTTGTCTGCGGTTTTCTATGCCCGTTCGGGCTGGTTCAGGACCTGCTGTTCAAAGTGCCGCTTTTCCGTAAAATTCAGAAGCTGCCCGGCGAGAAAGGGCTCCGGTGGCTCAGATTCGTCATATTGGGGCTTTTTGTGATACTGCTGCCCCTGTTTGTAGTTGATATAACAGGGCTTGGAGAGGCCTGGTTCTGCAAATACATATGCCCGGCAGGAACGCTGGAAGGGGGCATCCCCCTGGTGCTGCTTGATAAATCCATGCGCTCTGCAGCCGGTTTCCTGTACCGCTGGAAGCTGGCACTCCTTGCCATAACGCTTGCAGCATCGTTAGTGATATATCGTCCATTCTGCCGGTACATCTGCCCGCTTGGTGCAATCTACGGGGTTTTCAACAAGGTTGCAATCTACCGCTTATCTATAGATACCCAAAGGTGCATCCGATGCGGCAAGTGTGCAGAAACCTGCAAACTTAGCATCAATGTTTTCGAGAATCCAAACAGTATGGACTGTATCCGATGCGGCGAATGTGCTTCTGTATGCCCGCAGAATGCCATAAAAAGGGTTGCACTTTTAAAAAAATAATGATATATTAATAATAAAGAATACTATTATTATTAAAGGAGAATAATATGGCAAACAGAATCACCCTTAACCAGACATCGTATCATGGAAAAGGGGCAATCAACGAAATTGTGAACGAAGCAAAGGCTCATGGCTGGAAAAAAGCTATGGTATGCACAGACCCGGACCTGCTTAAGTTCGGTGTGACTAAGAAAGTTACCGATATTCTGGATGGCGCAGGTCTTGCATACGAAGTATATTCTGACATCAAGCCAAATCCACCTGTAGAGAATGTAAAGAGCGGAGTAGAGTTCTGCAAGAAGATTGGAGCAGATTACATTATTGCAATCGGCGGCGGTTCCTCTATGGATACAGCCAAGGCAGTGGGAATTATCATCACCAACCCTGAGTTTGCAGATGTACGGAGCCTTGAGGGTGTGGCACCTACCAAGAATCCATGTCTTCCTATCATTGCTGTTCCTACAACATCTGGTACAGCAGCAGAGGTTACAATCAACTATGTTATCACCGATGTCCAGGCAAAGCGCAAATTCGTATGCGTAGATGTTCATGACATCCCTGTAATCGCATGTGTAGACCCTGACATGATGATGTCCATGCCTGCAAAGCTGGCAGCTTCCACCGGTATGGATGCCCTGACCCACGCTATCGAGGGCTATATAACCAAGGGTGCATGGGAGATGACTGACATGATGCATCTTAAGGCTATCGAGATTATCGCACGCTCTTTAAGAGCTTCTGTAAAAGGCGATCCAAAGGCCAGGGAAGAGATGGCTCTTGGTCAGTATATAGCTGGAATGGGCTTCTCCAACGTAGGACTTGGAATCGACCACTCCATGGCTCATACACTTAGCGCATTCTACGATACACCGCACGGAGTAGCATGTGCTATTCTGCTTCCTACAGTAATGGAGTACAATGCTCCTGCTTCTGGCGAAAAGTACCGGGAAATTGCACGGGTTATGGGCGTTAAGGGCGTTGATGCTATGTCTATGGAAGAGTACCGCAAGGCAGCTGTTGATGCAGTCCGCCAGCTTTCGATTGATGTAGGAATCCCACAGAGCCTTAACGGCATTGTCAAGGAAGAAGATCTGGACTATCTGGCAGAGTGTGCTATCAAGGATGCATGTACCCCAGGTAACCCACGGGATGCTTCCAAGGAAGATGTTCTTGCACTTTTCAAGAGCCTGATGAAATAAATCGAGGGGCGGCCAGATGGCTGCCCTTTTTTATATTGACAGCTTTCTTATAATTGACTACTTTTTAAGGGCTGTGGACTTTGAATTCATAAAACAGGTTATTCCTCTATATATTGAGGCTGCAGGGCTTACACTGCACCTTGCCCTGATAGGTATTATTTTATCTTTTGCTGTAGGGCTTCTGTGTGCCCTTATCCGTTATTACAAAGTCCCTGTGCTTAGTCCTATAACAGGGTTCTATATTGAGCTTTCCCGCAATACACCGCTTCTGATACAGCTGTTCTTTCTCTACTTTGCCCTGCCTAATTTAGGTATCAAACTCAGTTCATTCCAGTGCTGTATAATAGGCCTTACCTTTCTGGGAGGCAGCTATATGGAGGAGACTTTCCGCAGTGCATTGGAGACAGTAAGCAGGGTGCAGATAGAAAGTGGCCAGTGCATCGGGCTTTCAGGGCTTCAGGTCATGCGGTATGTAGTCCTGCCCCAGGCAGTGTCAGTCTCTATTCCTGGTTTCTGTGCAAATGTCATGTTCCTGATTAAAGAGACATCTGTATTCAGTATTGTGGCTGTGGCAGACCTGATGTATGTGGCAAAGGATCTGATAGGGCTGTATTATAAGACAGATGAGGCCCTGTGGCTTCTGGCTGTATCCTATTTTATTCTGCTTCTGCCAGTTTCTATCATAAGCGGCTATGCCGAAAGGAGGTTGCGCTATGCTCAGTTTGGAAGCAATTGATGCTATCTCCAAGGCTTTCAGCGTCTTCTTCATGGGAAAGAACTTTATCCGGCTGGTTATGGGACTTCTGGTTACTATCCAGATAGCAGCTGTCTCTGTCCTTCTTTCGCTGTTCTTCGGCACGCTGTTCGGTATGCTTATGACTGTACAAAACCGGTTTATAAGGGCTTTTTGCAAGATTTACCTTGAGTTCATGCGTATAATGCCGCAGTTGGTTCTGCTGTTCATGGCCTATTATGGTCTGACCCGTACTCTCGGTATCTCTCTTTCGGGGGAGGCCGCCTCTGTCCTTGTCTTTACCATGTGGGGCACTGCCGAGATGGGAGACTTGGTGCGCGGAGCGCTTCAGTCTGTGCCTGCCCATCAGTATGACAGCGGTATGGCTATAGGTCTTACTGACAAGCAGATATTCCGTTATATTGTTCTTCCTCAGACACTGCGGCGTCTGGTGCCGCTCTCAATGAACCTTGTCACCAGAATGATAAAGACTACATCGCTGGTTGTGTTTGTCGGGGTAATAGAAGTAGTCAAGATAGGACAGCAGATTATAGAAGGAAACAGGCTTACAGTTCCTACCTGCTCCATTGCAGTGTATGCAGTGATTTTCTTTATGTATTTTTTTGTGTGCTGGATTTTTTCTCTTATGGCTTCTGTGATTGAGAAAAGGCAGAAAGAGGCATAAGTCCTGAAGGAGTTGGATTATGGCATTGTTGGAAATCAGCCATCTTAAGAAAAATTTTGATAAAAATGCAGTCCTTAAGGATGTATCTTTTTCTGTAGAGAAAGGCGAGGTTGTGGTCATTCTTGGGCCATCCGGCTGTGGAAAATCGACGCTTCTCCGCTGCATAAACGGTCTTGAGTCAGTACAGGATGGGAAAATAATCCTGGATGGGGAAGTTATATCCAACCGTACAAAGGATATGCATCTGATAAGGCAGAAGGTAGGCATGGTGTTCCAGAGCTATGACCTGTTCCCCCACATGAATGTGCTGGACAATATTCTGCTGGGGCCTATGAAGGCTCAGCACCGGGATAAGAAAGAGGTTGTGAAAGAAGCGGAGGAGTGGCTTGAGCGGGTAGGGCTTCCAGATAAGAAGCTGGCATATCCACGGCAGCTTTCAGGCGGTCAGAAACAGCGGGTGGCTATAGTGCGTGCCCTGTGCATGAACCCGGAAGTCATGCTGTTTGATGAAGTTACTGCAGCCCTGGACCCCGAGATGGTAAGGGAAGTTCTGGATGTGATGATGAATCTGGCCAACGATGGTATGACTATGCTTATAGTGACCCATCAGATGGATTTTGCCAGGGCTATAGCAGACCGTATCATATTTATGGACGGAGGTCAGATAGTGGAAGAGGCCGAGCCTGGACAGTTCTTTACAAATCCCAAGAGCGAGCGTGGAAAAAAATTTTTGGAAAATTTCACATTTAAGGTTTACAGAAAATAAAAAATGGTGTATAGTACTACTTGCCTACCAGATAAGTAGGTAAGTAGGAGAATAAGATGAGAAACAGAAAAATAGTGACATTGCTGGCTGTGTTTATTGCACTGGCAGCGGCATTCAATCTGTCTGCTGCTCCAAAACCGGGACGGACTGTAGAGCAGATCAAGAAGAGCAAGACTGTGCGTATTGCTGTATTCAGCGATAAAAAACCTTTCGGATATGTAGACGAGAATGGAATTTATCAGGGATATGATGTCTACTTTGCAGAGAGGATTGCAAAAGACCTGGGCGTCAAGGTCAAGTATGTGCCTGTAGAACCAGCTGCACGTGTAGAAGTTCTTGAGACCAACAAAGTAGATATAGTTCTGGCCAACTTTACCAAGACCCCGGAGCGGGCCGAGAAGGTGGACTTTGCACTGCCATACATGAAGGTGGCCCTGGGAGTAGTCTCCCCGGACAAGGCACTTATCACCAAGCCTGAGCAGCTGAATGGCAAGACCCTTATTATTGCCAAGGGAACAACAGCAGAGACATTCTTCACCGAGAACTATCCTCAGGTCAAGCTCCTTAAGTTCGACCTTTATGCCGATACCTACAAGGCTCTGCTGGATGGCCGTGGAGATGCTTTCAGCACAGACAACACAGAGGTTCTGGCATGGGCAATTGAGAACCCTGGATTTACTGTAGGAATTGATTCCCTGGGCAGCCTTGATACCATCAACCCTGCTGTAAAGAAAGGCAATACAGACCTGCTGAACTGGCTGAATGCCGAGATTGAGGCACTGGGAAAAGAGAACTTCTTCCATGCTGACTACGAGGCAACCCTCAGAGCAGTATATGGAAAAGACAGCGATGCCGATGCCCTGGTTGTTGAGGGTGGTAAACTCTAAGAATAATATTTATTAAATTTCAGAAGCCCTTGTCTGGTACTATTTACTCGGCAAGGGCTTTTTCTACGCCCCGGGCAAGCTGGTCTGCACAGGATGTACCGCGCCCGCCGCAATCATTGCCCTTAAGAAGGTCTACTGCCCGCTGGGCATCGGTTCCTTCCAGAAGTTTTGCCACCGCTTTGGTGTTGCCGGGGCATCCCCCTGCAAATTTAATGTTATAAATTTTTCCATCCTCAAGTGAGAACGATATAGATCTCGGGCAGATATTGTGGGTAGGAATTGTGTAGTCTTTCATTTTTTGTCTCCTGATTTATCAACTTTCCTCTTGATTTCATCCAAATCTTTCTTCATCTGTTTGAGCAGCTTTAAAGTCTCCTTTACCTCTGCGGCCTCTGCCTCTTCCTGTGCATCCTCAAACATACCGGAAGATATGATACCAGTAGGAACTGCAACTACTGCCATGCCAAGGATTGCCATGAAACCGCCCAGAACTCTGCCAGGTATGGTTATTGGCCAGATGTCCCCAAGCCAGGCAAAAGAAAATATAGAGATAGCATACCAAAGGCCGTCGAGAGCGGTATGGAATATTCCGGGCTGGGCTTTGTTCTCAAAGCGGAACATAAGGACAGAGCAGACCAGCATCATTATAAAAAGGACAAAGAGTGAAGAAAGAAGCTCTGAGCGTTTTTCCCTTATTACTTTGCCCACCTTCTGCAGCGATGTAAGATGCCGGTTTGCCTTGATAAGCCAGAAAATTCTGAGGACACGCAGGTCGTCCAGATAAAAGATTGGCACATAGAAGGGAAAGATTGCCAGCAGGTCCACAACAGCCATGAAGGTGAAGAAATATTTAATCCTTGCACGCCAGGGCGGAAGATCCGGGTATTGATATGGAGCCACCCAGAGGCGCAGGACATATTCCACAGAGAAGACTATCACAGAGAAAATCTCAAAGTTGTCCAGAAAGAGATGCAATGAGCGAGGGATTGCAAAGGTCTCAATGAATATTGCCAGAATATTGATGACAATCAAAGTCATTATGGAGAGATCGAAAAGGCGGCTGACAATATCGCCCGGTCTTGCTTTGTCTAGAATCTCATATATTCTTCTTTTGATTTTCTGGTATGTCATTATGAAAAGTGTACCTTTCCGGTAGGTAATTTGTCAATTGACTTATGCCTATAATTAAATTAAAATAAAAGAGATGGCATATACAGTAACTGCTACAAAAATGAGACCCGCCATATTCGACCAGCTTGCAGGGCAGGATTTTGTGGCCACCAGCCTTAAGAAATCGGTGGCGACCGGCAAGATTGCCCACGCATACCTGTTCTCTGGCCCCCGGGGCGTAGGTAAGACTTCTGCCGCACGTATCCTGGCCAAAGCTATAAACTGCCAGAATCCTGGCCCAGATGGAAACCCATGCTGCCAGTGCTCAAGCTGCCGGGAGATTGCCCAGGGCAACTCCATGGATGTGATAGAGATAGACGGTGCCTCAAACACATCGGTAAACGATGTGCGGCAGATAAAGGACGAGGTGCTCTTTGCCCCGGCCAACTCCAAGTATAAAGTCTACATCATAGACGAGGTGCACATGCTGTCGAACAGTGCTTTCAACGCACTTTTAAAGACTATCGAGGAACCGCCTCCATACATCGTATTCATATTTGCCACCACCGAAGTCTACAAGGTGCCTGCGACTATCCGCTCCCGGTGCCAGCATTTCAACTTCCGCCTTATCCACACCGACGTTATCAAGGAAAGGCTGCGCAAAATATGCGACGACAACTCCATAAAGGCCGACGACGATGTCCTTTTCTGGATTGCAAAGGAAGCCACCGGGTCGCTCCGGGATTCCTACACCCTTTTTGATAAGATAGCAGCTTTCTCGGGCAGCGAAATCTCACTTGCCCTGATTAAGGAGAAGATGGGGCTGGTTGGCTTTGACAAGATAAACCAGCTGGCCGAGTGCTTTGCCGACAGTTCTTCGACCCGGGCTCTGGAGATTTTGGACGATATCCTTGCAAGCGGCGTTGCTGTGGAGCAGTTTGTAACCGAGCTTACCGAATACCTGCGCAACATCCTGCTTATAAAGAACAATGTTACCAAGGAGGCGGTGCTGGGCTATTCGGAATCTGCATTCTCGGCCAAGGTGCTTGACGCTTTTTCTGTATACCAGATTGAGCAGGCTCTGGCACTGGTGCTCCAGCTTTACCGCGACCTGCGTTACTCCCTCAGCCAAAGGTTTGAGCTTGAGCTTCTGGTGACCCGCCTTTCTTCTATGAAGAACTTTGTCACCACAGCCGAGCTGGTCCAGCGACTTGAAGACCTAAAGAAGGGTTTTGTCCCTGCACCACGGCAGTCCCTGAGGCAAGCTCAGGGTGACAACGAAGTACATCAGGCTGAC
>JAFSOR010000018.1 GCA_017446885.1 Spirochaetia bacterium
AGGGCAATCTTGAGCATTCTCCGTATTGGCTCCGCAGCGCCCCACAGGAGCTGGTCGCCTACGGTGAACAGGGTCAGGTACTCTGGGCCTAAGTTCATCTTGCGGATTCTGCCGACAGGTACGGTCAGAGTTCCAGATACAGCGGCAGGTGACAGGTACTTGATGGTATCCTCAATCTCGTTCGGAATAACTTTTACCCACTGGTTTGCAGAACCGATCATGTCGTAAATCTCGTCCAAAGGAACATCCTTGGTCAGCTTGACTGTGATTCCCTGGCTGTGGCACCGCATTGCTCCGATTCTTACGCAGATACCGTCGATAGGAATCATCTTCTTGGTCTGGAGAATCTTGTTGGTCTCGGAGACTCCCTTCCACTCCTCCTTGGACTGGCCGTTCTCGAGCTTCTTGTCAATCCATGGGATTACGCTTCCAGCAAGTGGCACCTTGAAGTTTGCAACCGGCATCTCTTGAGACCTGATTGCAGCAGTAACCATACGGTCCACCTCCAGAATCTGCGATGCAGGGTCATAGATAGCATCGCCTGCAGCACTGCCCAGGAACTTCATCTGAGCCAGGAGCTCCTTCATATTCTTTGCTCCGGCACCGCTGGATGCCTGGTATGTCATAGTTGTGAGCCACTCCACCAGATTGTTCTGGAACAGGGCACCGATACCCATGAGCATAAGGCTTACTGTGCAGTTTCCGCCTACAAATGTCTTTATTCCATCATGGAGAGCCTTGTCGATGACATGTCTGTTCACAGGGTCCAGGATGATTATGCTGTCGTCTGCCATGCGCAGTGTGGATGCAGCGTCGATCCAGTAGCCTTTCCAGCCTGTGGCCATAAGCTCTGGATAAACCTTTTCCGTGTAGCTGCCTCCCTGGCATGTCACAACAATATCCATCTGTTTGAGTTTATCGATATTGTAAGCATCCTCGAGGATTCCTGTCTCTCCGCCAGCGTATTTATCAACTTTTCCAGCCTGGGAAGAAGAGAAGAACACCTTCTCGAATCCGCCGAAATCATTTTCTTCCACCATTCTCTGCATGAGAACGGAGCCGACCATGCCGCGATAACCGACAAAACCTACCTTGATCATTTTTTTACTCCTCAAACAAATGAATTTGTAAAGAATGTTATACTATAATGAGAAAAAAAATAAAAGCCTATTTTTCACATTATTTTCAGAACTTCTGAAGGATAATCTTTGTAATCTCGAAATAGATGGAGAGTCCGCACACATCTATGAATGTGGAGAGGAGCGGCCCAGACATGACTGTCGGGTCAAATCCCATCTTGTGTATAAGCAGCGGTGCAAAGGCTCCCAGCACGGTGGAGAACACCACTACAAAGCACAGCGACACAGCTATGGCTATGCCCTGGAATATAGTGATCTCGGGCGGAAACAGGATTCCACGGAAAAAGATTGCGGCACCGGTGATTAATCCCATAAGAAGGCCTATCACCATCTCCTTGAGCAGGATACGCCACATATCCTCCCCTTCTATCTCTCCGGTGGCAAGACCGCGTATCATAAGAGCCGAAGACTGGTTTGACACATTACCGCCAGTCTGGGTTATTACAGGCATGAATATGAACAGGAATGCGGCACCCAGGACAATGTTCTCGTAGTGGGCAAGTACGTTGGTGGTTATGGTGCCCAGGAAAAGCAGCACCACCAGCCAAGGAACACGTTTTTTGACCATGCCCCAGATAGAGGTGTCAAGATAAGGCTCTACCTCTCCGGTCATGGCGCCCATCTTGTAGACATCCTCGGTCTGCTCTTCGCGGATAACGTCGATGATATCGTCGTAGGTTACAATACCCAGGAGCACCTTGTTCTCGTCCACAACAGGCACAGCAAGGAAACCGTAGGTGATGAAGATTTTGGCTGTCTCCTCCTGGTCGGTGTCGTCCTGTACCGAGATTATATCGGTCTCCATTATATCTTTGATTATCTCGTCATCCTCGTGCTCCAGAAGGTCACGGAGCGACACAAGGCCTATAAGCCGCTTAAGCTGATCTACAACATAGATGATGTAGAGGGTCTCAACATCCTTGGCATGCTGGCCCCGGATAAACTTGAGAGCCTGCCCCACAGTGATATTTGCCTTTATGGCGATATAGCGGGGGGTCATAAGTCCTGCTGCATCGTCCTCGTCGAACTTGAGCAGGAATATCATCTCTTTCTTGACGTCGTCGGAAAGGTTTTCCCATACAGATTTGCGGACATCGGGCGATGCAGACTGTATTATATCCACCAGGTCGTCCGGCTCCATCTCTTTAAGAAGCTGCTTTATGCCGCTTATTCCACCGTCGGTCAGGCCCCGGATTATATCCTCCTGATCCTTGGAAGATAGCGAATCCATAAGGTCTATCTTCATATCCAGGGGGAGATTGCGGAAAATAATCTTCTCTTCGTCTTCGGACAGGTCGTCCCAGTTCTCAATAAGGTCCTGGGTGGAAATCTCTTTCAGGTTCTTCTTGAGCTCGGCTGGAGCCAGCATCTGCAGATATTCTTTTATGGATTCCAGTGTGGTCATACGTAAATTATTTCCCTCTCAAGCTGGAAGCCGTAAGCCTCCTTGACCCGAACCTGTATCAGACTGACCAGGTCTTTCACATCCTGCGCAGTGGCATTGCCACAGTTGACTATTATATTGGCATGGTGCTCCGAAATCTTGGCACCACCTACAGTATAACCTCTTAAGCCCAGATTGTCTATTATCTTGCCGCTTGGAAGTCCGAAAGCCCTGTTGTTCTTGAACACCGAGCCTGCGCAGGGGTATGCAAAGTGCCCTTTGCCCCTTCTGTCGGCCTCGTATCCTTCCATCTCCTTGCAGAGCAGCTCTGCATTGCCACCTGTGGTGGCAAAGATGCCCTCAAGTATTATGCCGCCGTTTGTCTGGAACGGGCTTTTCTTGTAATCGAAGCCGCCTTCAGCGGCATCAAGAGTACGCACATTGCCTTCCCTGTCCAGGTACACCGCAGCCTTGAGGGCATCGGAGATGGAGGCGTTGTAGCACCGTGCGTTCATATAGATGGCGCCGCCGGTGCTGCCTGGCATGGAGTAGAAGAACTGGAGCCCTGCCCTCCCTGCGCTGGATGCAAACATGGCCACATCGCTTATGGCAGCACCGCAGCCTGCGTGCAAAAGGCCGCTTTTCTCAAGGAATATGTGGTCAAGCCCCTGGGTGGATATAACCACGCCATCGTAGCCTTCATCTGGAAACAGCACATTGGCGCCGCCCCCCAGAATATAGCACTTAAGGCCTGCTTTGGCTGCGGCTTCAAGGGCACTCTTAAGGGCATCAATATCCTTGGGAACTACAAAGTACCGGGCCGGCCCACCTATCTTGAATGTGGTGTGGTCTGCCATGTTCTCCTGAGTAAGCACATTTGCGTTTATTCCTGTGAAAAGCCCTTTATCCATGCCCTAATGATACTTTTTTTAGAGCACAGCTTCAACCATATCTATCAAAAAAAAACAGTCTGATATATAATGAAGTATGTTTTCGTTCAAGCGATGCTCCATACCCGACTGCTCAAACTTCATCTTCAACTGCACAGACCGTTGCCTAAAGCACAGCCCGGACACATCGTCGGCATCAGAGGATGCCCGCAGGCTTATCAAGGAGAAAAAGGTGGTCAGGGACCTGTGCTTCGAGGGTCTTGAGCTTGAGGACTTCGCCTTTGACGGGAAACTGCTCCACTCCTGCTTTTTCAAGGGGTGCACATTCATAAACTGCAGCTTTGCAGAGACAACTATAAGGCAGTGCTTCTTCGACTTTTCCACATTCAAGGGGTGCACATTCAAAGGGGCAAGGATAAAACAGAGCTCGTTCGCTGTCTCCAGTTTCCAATGGAACAGGATAAACTCAAGCGAGGTCTTCCACTCAAACTTCAACGGCAGCACTATATTGAACTGCAATCTGAGCGACAACGATTTCTACTACTCATCTTTCCTGAATGCCCAGCTGAGGAACATAGATTTCAGCAACTGCAACATAAAGAAGGCAAGTTTCGTATTCTCAAGGCTTGAGAACATAAACTTCAAGAACTCCAATGTGCAGGAAGCCCTGTTCGAGGTTACAGGAGCCCTGTATGGCTGATGACATGGAAAGCTGGCAGTGGCAGCTGGCACACCGCATAACCACTGTGGATGAGCTTTCAAAGCATATAACCTTGACAGAAGAAGAGAAAGCTGACATTGCCCAGAGTCTTTCCCTGTTCCGCATGGCCATAACCCCATATTATGCCTCGCTGATGGACAAGGATGACCCACGCTGCCCCATAAGGATGCAGATGATACCTTCTGCAGAAGAACGGATACGTGGCAAATTTGACCTTGACGACCCCCTGGGAGAGATTAAATACAACCCAGCCCCCAACGTGGTGCGCCGCTACCCCGACCGTGCTCTGCTGCTTATAACAATGCAGTGCGCCGCCTACTGCAGGCACTGCACCAGACGCCGTGTGGTGGGCAGCACCGACTGCACAATATCGCAAGAACAGCTTAAACAGGCCCTGGACTACATAGAAAAAACCACCGAGATACGTGATGTGCTTATATCTGGCGGCGACCCATTCATACTGCCCACCGGCGAGCTGGAAAGTATAATAGCCAAGGTTCGTGCCATAAAGCATGTGGAGATAATCCGCATAGGGACCCGGGTTCCTGTCGTGCTTCCCATGCGCATAGATAGCGAGCTTACCGACATGCTTAAGAAGTACCATCCAATATGGGTAAACACACACTTCAACCATCCAAAGGAGCTTACACAAGAGGCTATGGAAGCCTGCGAGAAACTGGCAGATGCAGGAATACCTGTAGGCAACCAGACCGTGCTGCTGAAAGGGGTCAACGACAACGCAGAAACCCTTAAAAAGCTGTTTTTGGGCCTTGTAAGGCACCGGGTGCGCCCCTACTACCTGTTCCAGTGCGACTTAAGCGTGGGAATAAGCCATTTCCGCACCCCTGTGGACAAAGGAATAGAGATAATGCACAGCCTGACAAGCTCAATATCTGGCTATGCAGTGCCCAAATATGCCATAGACCTGCCAGCAGGCGGGGGCAAGGTGACCCTGGGCTACGATTACGTGGTATCTAAGGAAGATACCGAGCTGGTCCTTGAGAATTACCTGGGAAAGCTCTACCGCTACCCTGTAAAATAAGTTGAAACAGAGCCTTTATTGGGATATAATTTAAACGATGACCTGTAAAAACAAGACTCTTTTATCAGCATTTTTCATCTTACTTCTCACCTTATCTGCTTTCCCGGCCTTTGCCCAGGACACACCAGCAGATCGGTTCAAGGACAGGATAGACGGCGCCTGGGTCAAGAAGGAGAAAGACGGGTCATCAACTATCATCAACTACAATAAATCATCAAACGATATAATAATGTTCAGCGATGCCCAAGGGGTGCAGGAGGTCTACCTATGCTCCCAGTTCAGCCCCACTATGCGCGAGAACACCTGGTATCTGCTTGGTACAAACGACATGGTTCCTTTTATCAGGATGAACATAACTGTGCGCCTGGAGTCCGAGGATGTCTGCTACTTTACTGTACGGGAAGAGGGAATCAAGAACGAAGAGGTGATCTGGACCGGCAGATATTCGCACATGACCGATTATGGCGAGAAGAAGACTCCTAAAGAGGAGAAACAGTTTGTCCTTGACGGCAGGTATGAGAACGATACAATGACACTGCATTTCTCAAAGCATAACTTCCAGCTGACCGACGACAAAGGAACCCATTCCGGCCTTGCAGCACTCTACGATTTCGAGGATATCTCAATCCTGGAGCTCCGCTACTTGGGCAAGGAAGGAAAACTTGAGAATCTGTTCCAGTATAAGTTCGAGCACTCCATAACCGAGACTGACGATGCCATCCTGGTGGATATAACACTGACACCCGGAAAGATAAAAATACACGGTTTCAAGATGTCTGGAGAACCCAGGCTTACACTGACCCAGAAGATAGCCAAGGAAAAAGCAGAGTAAGCTACATACGCATAGGAACGCCTGATTCAGCCAAGTATTCCTTTATTCCCTGCACAGTATAGTCGCCATAGTGGACCATCGATGCTATAAGTGCGGCGTCGGCATTGCCATTTTTGAACACTTCTTCAAGGTGCTCAGGACGCCCCGCACCGCCAGAAGCCACCACCGGCACTCCGACATTGTCGGAAATCATTTTAGTAAGGGGAATCTCGTAGCCGTTCTTGGTGCCGTCGGCATCTATGGAGTTAAGGACAAACTCGCCGGCGCCCAGCTTCTCGGCCTGTTTTGCCCAGGCCAGAGCATCCAGCTCTGTGGCGGTGCGGCCGCCGTTTATAAAGACCCGGTAGCCAGAGGGCATATCTGGATCCCGTGCCGCATCCATGCCCAGGACTATGCACTGGCGGCCGAATATGGAGGCACCCTCTTCTATTATAGAAGGATTTTTAACAGCCTGCGAGTTCACGCTTATCTTCTCGGCTCCGGCCAATAGGACACGACGCATGTCTGCCACGCTGGCAATGCCGCCCCCTACCGAGAAAGGTATGAAGATGCGCTCTGCTACATGCTCCACCACGTCAATCATTATACCACGCTTTTCGGCAGATGCTGTTATGTCGTAGAAGACCAGCTCGTCAACGCCGTCGTGATAGTATTTTTCGGCCATCTCAACAGGGTCGCCGATATCTATGTTTCCTTTGAACTTTATTCCCTTGGTTGTCTTTCCATCCCGCACATCAAGGCATATTATGATTCTTTTCTTAAGCAAGTCAGCCTCCGTAAGCGATGAAGTTTTTCATAATCTGGATTCCCACAGGACCCGACTTTTCGGGGTGGAACTGGGATGCAGCCACATTGTCCCGGCCTATGATGGAATAGAACGGAACCATGTATTCGGTCTGTGCAATGCCGTACTTGGGCTCCACATATGGGTAGTATGAATGGACAAAGTAGACATCAGGGTCAGCAGGAATATCCTTAAGCAGATAGTGGTCCTGCACCTTCTTAAAGCTGTTCCACCCTATCTCGGGCACCTTGAGGCCACCAGATGGAAACCGTTTTGCCGTGCCTGGAATAAGCCCCAGACATTCAACATCGCCTTCTTCTGTATGGTCCAGGATTATCTGGCACCCCAGGCATATTCCGAACAGAGGCTTTCCAGTCTTTGCAAAATCTTTAATCATGCTGCCAAGTCCAGTTTTATCAAGCTGTCCCATGGCATAGGCTGCCTCGCCCACTCCTGGGAAAATAAGCTTGTCGCATTTAAATAGATTCTCTGCCTGGTCAGATATTATAAAATCGGCACCAAGAAACTGCAGAAGGTTCTGTATGCTCCGCAGGTTTCCGGCCTTGTAGTCGACAACTCCAATTTTCATCTTTCATCAAGCTCCGAAATAAAGTACTCAAACACAGGGCTCCCCTTGTCCTGGGGCACTATTATGCCGCGGATCTGCACCCTTTCGCCATTTGTGGAGACCGGCCTGCCGGTGTTGTATTCCTCTATCTCAATCTTCTTAATCAGGTTGTTGATAAAAAGTTTGACCACAGGCGATGCCACCCTGGCATCTTTCTCGGTTGCGAAACAGAGATCTGAATCAAGGGAATAGAAACCGCTTGTGATGTTGGCCCACAGGTAAACCTGATAACGGCGTTTAAGCCTTAAATCCTGTATTGATGGGTTGTCCCGGAACACAAAAAGGTCCTGGGTATAAAGCCCGTCCAGCTCGGATATAAGGTAGCTGTCGGGATTGTAGTCAGCCAGGAGTTTCTGCATATCATCCTCGGTATAGATGATGAGGGTCTTGCCCGGCAGGCAGAAACTGGCGCCAGTCTCCTGGTCTGTGTAATATTCAAAGCCGTTCTCGAACTTTTTCGAGTAGCGCTTTTTTGTATTGAAATAGGTCTTTGCTGGAATGCCCTTATAATTTCCCTCCAGGAACACAGTGATCCTGTCGGGGGTGACAAAACAGCAGTAGATGCGTTCGGTGTTCTTTATAACTGTATCGGGTATGCCGTTCTTCTCGAATATTTCGGCAAACATATCGGGCAGAGCCTCAACCTTGCCGGCCAGATATGTGGAGCAGCCTCCCGGTATAAAGCCGGGAAGCGATGGCTCGCGGCTCTCTCTGCTGCCCGATGTGGCACAGCCGGCCAGTATCAGGCACAGGAGAAAAGGAAATATTAATTTTTTGCAACTGCAACCATGCATGTGTAATCACCACATTCGCATTCTGTCATGCCACTGACTTTTTCCCAGTCAAGCTTCTCGGTAAGGGTCTCGGAAAGCAGATACTCGCCGAACGCCTCAACCGCAGCCTTGATCTCGTCGTTTCCATCTATCTTGATCTGGATACGGTCTGTAACCTGGAAACCAGATTCTTTTCTCATGTTCTGGATGTTCCTGATAAGGTCGCGGATTATTCCTTCCTGCTTGAGCTCCAGGGTGATTGTGGTATCAAGACCTATGGTCAGGGAACCTTCGTTCATAACCTTCAGGTTGCCTTTCTCGGTTCTGGTAACTACAATCTCGTCCTTGGTTATGTCGTAGCTCTTGCCGTTAACATCTATAGCCAGTGTGGCACCGTCCAGGAGAGATCTGATCTCGTCGCCGCCGAACTTGCTTATGATATCGGCACCAGCTTTCATATCCTTGCCCAGCTCTTTTCCAAGCACACGGAAATTGGCCTTGCATGAATACTCAACCAGCTCCTCCTCGTTGTCGCGGATACTGATCTCCTTGACATTCAGCTCCTCTGCAATAATGCTCTCCATCTCCTGCAGAATAACCTTCTCAACAGGATCTTTGGTAACAAGGTATGCAGACTTAAGCGGCTGCCGTGTCTTGATGTCGTGTGAGCTTCTGAGTGCTCTTCCAAGGGATACTGCCTTGCGTGTCACTTCCATCTTTCTCTCAAGCTCTGCATCGATAAGGCTCTCGTCGGCCACAGGGAAGTCGCACAGATGCACAGACTCTGGCATATCAGGTGTGCGCAGGTTCCTGTAAATCTCGTCGGTGATGAACGGAATGACAGGGCATGCAACCTTGATGAACTTCATAAGGACAGCATACAGTGTCTGATAAGCCTGCTCTTTGTCCAGGTCGCTCTCCGACTTCCAGAATCTTCTTCTGGAACGGCGCACATACCAGTTGTTAAGGGCATCCAGGAACTCAAGAAGGAGTGAATTTGCCTTCTGGAGATTATATGTGTCAAAGGCTTCGGTGACATTCTTCACCAGGCTCTCTGAAACAGAGAGTATCCATCTGTCCAGCGGATTCTTGGGGTTATCCGGAGCTTTGGTCACCTGAACCTTGTCGATATTTGCGTATGTGACAAAGAAGCTGTAGGCATTCCACAGCGGCAGGATAAGTGTCTTGAGCACCTCCTTGACACCCTTGTCGGAATAGCGCAGGTCCTCGGCCCGCACTACAGCAGAGTTCACCAGGAAGAACCTGAGGGCATCGGCACCGAACTTATTGATAACCTCTACAGGGTCGGTGTAGTTCCTAAGGCTCTTGGACATCTTGCGCCCGTCCTCGGCCAGCACCAGACCGTTTACTACAACGTTCTTGAATGCAGGCCTGTCAAACAGGGCGGCACCCAGGATGACCAGTGTATAGAACCAGCCTCTGGTCTGGTCAAGGCCCTCGCAGATAAAGTCTGCCGGGAAGTTTTCTTCAAACCGCTCCTTGTTCTCGAACGGATAATGCATCTGCGCATAAGGCATGGAGCCCGACTCGAACCAGCAGTCCAGCACCTCTGGAATTCTCTTCATGGTGCCGCCGCATTCGCAGCCCCAGGTTATGTCGTCCACAAAGTGCTTGTGCAGGTCTACACATTTTACGCCTGAAAGCTTTTCAAGCTCGGCCCTGCTGCCTAAACAGTGGGTCTTGCCGCACTTGTCGCATTTCCAGATCGGAATAGGGTTGCCCCAGTATCTGTTTCTGGAGATAGCCCAGTCCCGTGCACCTTCAAGCCACTTTCCGAAACGCCCTTCCTTAAGGTGGGCAGGAACCCAGTTGATCTGGCTGTTTGCCTTGAGCATCTTATCTTTGATTTTCTGCACATCTACAAACCAGGATGAGATAGCTCTGTAGATAAGCGGAGAATGGCATCTCCAGCAGTGCGGATAGTTATGGACGTAGTTCTGGCGGAGCACCAGCTTGCCCTCGGCCTTGAGCCGGGCAATGATGTCCTTGTCGCAGTCTTTTACAAAACGGCCCTGATAGTCTGGAACCTCGGCTGTGAACTTGCACTCTGCATCAACAGGGCAGATTACAGGGATGCCGGTTCCCTTAAGGGTGTTGTTGTCGTCCTCGCCGAAACCGCTTGCTGTATGAACAATTCCAGTACCATCCTCGGTGGTGACATATGCTGCAGGGAATACACGGAATGCCCCTTTCTCCTCGATAGATGCGAAGTAGTTGAAAAGCGGCTCATATGCCATGCCCACCAGCTCGCTTCCTTTCTTGGTCCAGAGCACCTCGTAGTCGCCCTCGTTCTTGTAATATGCCGAAAGCCGTGCCTGTGCCATGATGTAGCACTCAGCTCCATCCTTGACCTTCACGTAGTCGATCTCGGGGTTGACAGCCAGAGCCTGGTTTGAAGGGAGTGTCCATGGAGTTGTGGTCCATGCCAGGAAGTATGTGTTATCCTCCCCTTTCACCTTGAACTTGATGGTGATTGCAGGGTCTGTGTCCTCCTGGTAGCCGCCCAGGTTGAGCTCGTGGTTGGAGAGTACTGTGGAGCACCGCGGGCAGTATGGCAGGATATAGAAGCCTTCGTAGACAAGTCCCTTGTCCCACAGCTGCTTTACTACCCACCAGATGGATTCCATGTAGTCGGGGTTCATGGTCTTGTAGTCGTTGTCAAAATCGACCCAGCGGCCCATACGGGTCACAGTCTTCCGCCATTCGCCTGTGTAGCGGAGCACGATCTTGCGGCAGGATTCGTTGAACTTGGCGATTCCATAGTCCTCGATCTCCTTCTTTCCGGAAATCTTAAGCTCCTTCTCCATCTCGTACTCTACAGGAAGTCCATGGCAGTCCCAGCCGAAACGGCGGTCAACCAGCTTGCCTTTCATGGTCATATATCTTGGGTAAATATCTTTGATAGTACCTGGAACAAAGTGTCCGAAATGCGGAAGTCCAGTTGCAAACGGAGGGCCGTCGTAGAATACATATTCTTCAGCGCCAGACCGCTGCTTTAAAGATTTCTTGAAAATATCATTCTCTTCCCAGAACTTGAGGACACCTTCCTCCATCTTGGGAAAATCAACTTTTGGATCTACCGGGTTGTACAAAATATTCCTCCAACTAACAATAAAGAATAATTAAATATATCTCTTAAAAAATATATTTGCAATAATGCTATTGCATTTTGAGTATATAAATAGGATAATAAAGTATGATTGATGATATTCTCATTTTAGCCGGAGGCTCCGGGACAAGGTTATGGCCTGCGTCGCTTTCGAAGTTTCCCAAGCAGTATATAAAAGTGAAGGGAGATGATTCCCTCCTGGCCCTGACCATAAAGCGGGCACTGGCACTTAACCCCAAAGGAAAGATTTATATAATATCGCTTAAAAGCCAGATGGAGACCCTTATAAAGGAATGCGCCCCTTTCGCTGACACAGGAAAGATAGCCATAATACCGGAGCCGGCAGCACGGAACACAGCACCAGCCATAGGCATTGCAGTTAAAGCACTTGAGCTTATGGGCAGAGCAGACGATTCCCTTTTAGTGCTCCCTGCCGACCACATGATAGAGGACATAGCAAAGTTCACATCCTGCGTAGAGAAGGCAGATGTGCTTTCCCGCATGGGACACCTGGTGACATTCGGAATAAAGCCACTCTACCCCGAGACAGGCTACGGATATATAGAGCAGGGAAAGAGCAAGGCTACAGGATACATTGTAAAGTCATTCCGCGAGAAACCAGACCTTGAGACTGCAAAAAAGTTTTTGGCAGCAGGCACATATCTGTGGAATTCAGGCATGTTCTGCTTTACCGGCAAGACTTACTGGAAAGAGCTTTCTGAGCACTCAAAAGAGATGACAGATGCTATAGGCACTGTAAAGGCAACTGGTGAATATGCAAAGGACGGCATCCAGATTCTTATGGACACTCCAGAGGTGGCAGAGGCCTACACCAGGGCGCCGTCCAATTCCATAGACTACGCAGTTATGGAGAAAAGCGTGCTCTCAGCTGTAGTTTCTGCCGACTTCGACTGGAACGACATAGGAAGCTGGGACCAGTTCGAGACTCTGCTGGAGGGACAGGAAGTCAAAGATGTTTACCAGACCGGATGCAGCAATACCACTGTGTTCTCGGACATTCCGGTGGCGTTGTGCGATGTTTCTGACATCACTGTTGTAATAAAGAATGGCAAGGCATTGATATGCCGCAAAGGTTCTTCCCAAAAGGTCAAGGAAGTACGCGCTCAGATTGAGGATGCGCACAGGAAAGAGCTGCTTTAAGGAGAGATTCGTGTCTAAATTTGCAGAAATACCCATGAGGAATGTGGGACCTATAAGAATAAAAGGTGCAGTGGAAGGAGATATCTCTGTGCCGCTTGCAACACTGGAGACACCGCTCTGGTTCTCGGTGGGACGCGGTGCCAAGGTAAGCCTGCACTCTGGCGGCATAACCACCACCATCTTGGACAGCCGCATGACCCGGAGCATAATACTGGAGGCCCCGGACTCATCCTCTGCCCTGCGTGCAGCCCAGAAGATAGCATCTTCCAAGGAGGAGCTTCAGAAGGTGGTGTCGGAAAGCTCCCACATAGCAGAACTCCTGGACATAAACTGGCAGATAGCAGCAAACCTTATTTACCTGCGCCTTGAGTTCTTTACAGGCGATGCATCGGGCCACAACATGGTCACCAACTCAGCCGACAAGATTTTCGGCTATATCCTTGATAAACACCCGGAGCTTTCCTACTGCTCCATATCGGGCAACTACTGCTGCGACAAGAAGGTGTCGGCAGTCAACGGCATACTGGGCCGGGGCCGCAGCGTCATAGCCGAAATCACAATACCCCGCGCTGTCTGCGAGGAATACCTGCACACGACACCGGAGAAAATCGCAGACATAAACACCAAGAAAAACCTCTTAGGCTCAATCCTCGCAGGCAGCCTGCGGAGCGCCAACGCCCACTACGCCAATATGCTTTTGGCATTCTACTTGGCCACAGGACAGGATGCGGCAAACATAGTGGAGGGCTCACAGGGCATAACATTCGCAGAAGTCAGGGACGACAGCCTATACCTTTCCTGCACCCTGCCCAACATAATCGTAGGGAGCGTGGGCAACGGAAAGAATACACCATATGCCCAGGAGAACCTGGCCCTTTTAGGGTGCATAGAAAAGCAGGCTGCAGGCTGCAATGCCGACCGGCTTGCCGCAATATGCGCTGCCACAGTGCTGTGCGGAGAACTTTCGCTCCTGGCTGCCGAGACCAACCCCGGCGAGCTTATGAAAGCCCACATCAGAATAGAAAGAGGTAAAAAATGAGCGTTGCCAAGCGCAAGGATGCACACATAGAAAAGTGCCTTAACGATCCTGATATCGACAGAAGAGACTCGGGTTTCGGTGATATAGAGCTTGTCCACAGGGCATTGCCTGAACTTGATTTCGACCAGGTTGACACCAGCATCACTTTCCTGGGGAAAAAGCTTTCGTTCCCGTTCATGCTTTCTGCAATGACAGGCGGAACAAGCAACCAGACCATAACCATAAACCGGAACCAGGCGCAGGCTGCAGAGGAGTGCAAAGTTGCGCTTGCAGTAGGAAGCCAGCGTGTAATGTTCGAGGACAAGAAAGCAGAAAAAAGCTTTAAGCTCCGTGAGTTTGCCCCATCTGTTCCATTAATTGCAAATCTGGGTGCAGTGCAGCTCAACTATGGCTTCGGCCTTGAAGAATGCAGAAAAGCTGTCAAAGTCCTTGATGCCGACGCCCTTTTCCTTCACTTAAACCCGCTGCAGGAAGTGATACAGCATGAAGGCGACCGTAACTTTGCATACCTTGCCGACAAAATCAAGAGCATAAGGGCAAAGCTTGAGGTGCCTCTTATGATAAAAGAGACTGGCTGTGGAATGTCAAGGGACGACTACCAGCTTTTAATAAACTGCGGAATAAAGTATATTGATGTTGCAGGACGGGGCGGCACATCCTGGAGCCGCATAGAGCATCTGTGCAACAAGGATGAAAGCAACTTAGGGCTGGCTTTCCAGGACTGGGGGCTTACCACCGCAGAAAGCCTTGAGGAGGCAGAACCGTTTATGGACAAGCTGTTCCTTATAGCAGGAGGCGGTATACGGAGCGGCATAGACCTTGCAAAGGCCATGGGGCTTGGAGCCAGCATGGGAAGCGCAGCCCTGCCGTTCCTGAAGGCAGCTCTCGAGAGCAAGTATGAAGTGGTAAAACTGATTGAAGAATACAGAGAGCAGTTTAAAATAGCACTGTTCCTGACCGGAAATAAAGATGTAAGGATGAACAATGACAAGCACAGGAATCGATGACATTTCTTTGTACACCTCAAGCTTCTACCTGGACATGCACACACTGTCAGAGAAGCGTAAGACCGAGTACAGCAAATACACCGAAGGAATCGGCATAGAGCGGATAAGCATCCCGGCTCCGGATGAAGATATAATAACCCTGGCAGCCAATGCGGCCCTGCCTGTAGTGGAGCGCTGCGACAAGACCAAGATAGGCACCCTGCTCTTTGCAACCGAAAGCGGTGTTGACCAGTCCAAGTCTGCGGCTGTGTTTGTCCACCGGCTTTTGGGGCTTCCTTCCACCTGCCGCACAGTGGAGCTAAAGCAGGCCTGCTATTCCTCCACAGCCGCAGTGCAGGCTGCATGTGCCCTGGTTGCCCGCAATCCTAAGAAGACTGTGCTTGTAATAACTTCCGACGTGGCCCACTACCCGCTGGAAAGCCCGGGCGAGGCAACCCAGGGCTGCGGTGCTGTTGCCATGCTCATAACCGAGAATCCAAGAATACTGGAGATACAGCCAGAAAGTGGATGCTGCAGCGCAGACACCTGGGATTTCTGGCGGCCCAACTACAGTAACTATCCGCTGTACGACGGCAAGTTCTCCATGATTAATTATGTCAAGACCTGCAAGGGAGCCTGGAAAGAACTGTCCGAGACAAGAGGGCTTGCCTTTGACCAGGTCGACTGGTTCTGTTATCATCTGCCATTCTCCACTATGGGGCTCAAAGCCCATCTAAAGCTGGCACGTGAAGCAGGAAGCCAGAAAAATTCTGTCGAACTGGAGAACCAGCTTTCTCCAATCATCCATTACTGCAAGGTAATCGGAAACTGTTACTCTGCATCGCTCTATTTTGCCCTCTGCTCCCTACTGGACAATGCGCCGGAGCGGCTTGAGAACAAGCTGGTGGCACTGTTTGCATATGGCTCAGGCTGCTCAGGCGAGTTCTACACCGGCACATTCCAGCCTGGCTACAAGAAATATATCCGCACCGACAAGAATAAGAAGCTTATCAAGAACCGGAAAGAGATAGATTTCGAGACCTACCTCAAGTTCCACAAGGCAGCTGATCCTATTGGAGAAAGCGGCGATTTTACGACTCCAGAGCTGACAGATGGTGCATTCCGTTTCTGTGGAACAAAAGATCACTGCAGGATATATGAGCCATGCTCAGCGAATGTACAGTAAAGGTCCCGGGCAAAGTCATAATCACAGGGGAGCATTCTGTCCTCCAGGGATGCTCTGCCATTGCAGTGGCCTGCTCAAAGTACATCACCAATCATCTTAGGACAAACGATAAAAACATAGTTGAATTCATATGTCAGGAGCCACAGCCCCCCATAGCTTACCAGCTTTTGAACCAGGCAGTGGAGGAGTTCAAACACTACTTTGACCTGCCATGTGGTGTGACCATGGAATTCTCTTCCTCCCTCCCCATAGGCTCGGGAATGGGAAGCTCTGCCGCAGTAGCATCTTCTGTTTTTGCCGGACTCTGTGTGATGACAGAAAACAAGATTGCCCCCGATGTCATGCTGGAAGCAATCAAAAGCTGCGAGAACATAATTCATGGCACATCAAGCGGCCTTGACCCAGCAGCTGTCATCTACGGCGGCATGGTAAAAAAGCAGGGGACAACCATAACCCCAAAACCAGTCTCCGCCCCCCTGGATTTCTACATAGTGAACACAGGCAAACCCCAGTGCTCCACAGGCGAAGCGGTGGCCGTGGCCAAGAAGCACTTTACACCCGAGCTTATTACCAGGTTCACCCAGGTCTCCGAAAACATAGAGCGCCATCTGGAGAATGCCGACCTTAAAGCCCTGATTACAGATGTGCAGACCAACGAGAAGCTGCTTGAGGCAATAGGCGTGGTACCTCCTTTAGTGCAGGAGTTTGCCCGCAAGGCCGAAGCTTTGGAAATGGGCTTCAAGATAAGCGGTGCAGGTGCAGTCTGCGGCGACAAAGGGGGCATAGGCCTACTTTTCATGGAACCCGGCAGGCAGGCACTGACTCAAAAGCTTTGCGAAAGCTATGATTACACACTCTCACCAATGAGCATACACACAGGAGGCCTCCCATGCCTTGCATAAAAGTAAGCGCTCCCGGAAGCCTTATGCTCACAGGGGAACACGCAGTGCTACACGGCAGCCCTGCCGCAGCCTGTGCCGTGGACAAACGGATATACCTTATACTCACACCCCGGGAAGACCGGGAAATTCATATAGAATCGCCATTAGGAAACCTTGAGACCACTCTGGATACCCTGTCGGAAGAAAGCCAGTTCAAATTTGTCATAGAGGCAATCAGGCAAGTCAGACTGAACATCGGCGTTGATATAAAGACAGAATCAGAGTTCTCTTCCACTGTGGGGCTGGGCTCATCAGCGGCAGTGACAGTCTGCACCTGTATGGCACTGAATACTCTCAAAGGGATAATACCAACAAGAAAACAGCTTTTCAATCAGTGCTACAATGTGGTGCATGGAGTACAGAAGGCAGGAAGCGGCTGCGACCTGGCTGCCTCAATTTACGGCGGAATAATCGCAATGGAGAGCAAAGATGGCCAGTATAATCCACGGAAACTGGACTGTCCTTCCCTGCCGGATATAGACCTTTACTACTGCGGCTACAAGATGAAGACCACCGATGTCATCGCACTGGTGAACCAGAAAGCACAGGCTGAGCCTGATAAGTATGCAAAGCTATATCAGTATATGACACAGGTTGCCCTCTCCACCATCACCCTGCTGGAGCGGGGAAACTTTGAGATGGCAGGAAATCTTTTCGGCAAGTACCAGATGCTTATGGAGCAGCTGGGAGTATGCGATGACACCCTTAAGGATATAGTTACCAAGCTGCAGGATGACAGCAATGTGCTGGGAGCAAAGATATCAGGCTCCGGCCTTGGAGACTGTGTGATCAGCCTGGGTATTCCCTCAAAGAAGCTGGAAGGATATCAGAATATACCTGTGAAGATTTCTGACCGGGGAGCCTGCCCATGCTAACCAAAAGCGAATTTGCAGAGCGCATATTAAACGGCCACACACCTTCAATCAAAGAGAAGGCCACAGCCTTTGCACCGGCCAACATTGCGTTAATAAAATACTGGGGCAAGCGGGACAGTCAGCTGAATCTTCCTGTCACCGACAGCCTCTCTATAGACCTTGGAAACCTGGGGACAGAGACCACGGTGGAGCCTTCAGGCAGCGACATCGTTATACTTAATGGAAACAAACTGGCACCAGAAGATGCATTTGCAGTCAAGGTTATCAACTTCGTGGACCTGTTCAGAAATGCTTTGAACCAGGCTGCAACAAACCGGCCAGCCCTCACCATCACCACCAACAACAATATACCCACCGGTGCAGGAGTAGCTTCTTCTGCTTCTGGCTTTGCTGCCATGACCATGGCTCTGGACCAGTTCTACGGACTCGGGCTGGCAGGCCGGGAGCTGTCCCTCTTGGCCAACCTGGGGAGCGGCAGCGCCTCCAGAAGCATATTCACAGGCTTTGTCTACCGGCACGCCGGCACAGACCCAGATGGCATGGACTCATACTCAGAGCCACTTCCCTATACATGGCCCGAGCTCAAGATAGGGCTTATAACTGTATCTGCCAAAGCAAAGCAGGTCAGCTCCCGGGATGGGATGGAGCGCACAGTAGCCACATCACCACTTTACAAGAAGTGGCCGGACCAGGTCAAAAGCGACATGGCAAAAATGCTTGACGCAATCAAAGCAAAAGACTTTGAACTCCTGGGCGCAACTGCAGAGAACAACGCCCTGGCAATGCATGAGTGCATGAGGGCAGCAACACCACCCCTCAACTACTTCGAGCCTGAGACTGAGGCCATCATCTGCAAGGTGCAGGAACTGCGCAAAGAAGGTCTGCCAATCTACCTCACCATCGACGCCGGTCCCAATGTGAAGCTGCTCTATTTAAATAAAGATGAAGAAAAAGTGAAAACTGAATTCCCCGATATGAGGGTTGTCAATAGATAGATTTGGAGGAAGTATGAAAAAGATTATCATCATGTGTTTAATGCTCGTCATTGCTGCCGGAGCTTTTGCTCAGAGCGCCCCATCTGCAGGACTTACTGACAGCGATGTCACATCATTCAGCAAGAACTATGGCTCTATCAAGGCCGAACTTGAGAAGCTGGGAATAGATGTGCAGGACACAGACAGCGTTGCAGATGCAAAAAGCGCAGAAGCAAAGGTAAACAGCATCCTCAACAAGAATGGAATTTCAGGAAGCAACCCGGTTGCAAAGCTCAAGGCAATTGCATTCGGATATGCGGTTGAGAAATTCGAGGCAACAATGGCCGGAGATCCACAGGCATCCAAGATGCTTCAGAGCATGGGAATCGACCCCATAGCAGATGTCCGGAAAGAAGTTGCACCAGCAGACTGCAAGGTTGTGAAAAAACACCTGAACGAACTCCAGAAAGCCTTTGATGATGACGACTTCCCTGCCACATCATCCTTCGACCAGAGCTCAAGCACCGACAGCTACGACATGGCAGCCCTCCAGCAGTACCAGAACATGCTCTCCGTCTCAGACTATGAGGATTCTGATACAAAGGCACGGAAAGAAGTACTCAAAAAATATGATGTCAAGAAAAAGTTCAATGTGCTTAAGGATAACGACGGTTCCGAATGGATTATCATCAAATCTTCCGACATAACATTCGCAAACAGCACCGAAGCAGCGATTTATGCAGAAAACTACGTGGGAGTAAGCGGTGATTGGTCCCTGTGCTCCAGCTGCGGCTATCTGGGTCAGCATCCCGACGGCAAGCCTTTCTACACCTGGGGAAATGACGGAATACTCTGCTACGAGAAGTTCCCTATCGATTATGATACCTGCGCACCTGACAGGGTTATCTACGATGCTGATGTGACCCCGGCAATGGCCAAGAAAGCCATGCTGCAGCTGTATAAGTACTGAGGAGATTGTATGGACGAAGAAAAAAATAATGTAAAGGAAGAACCACCAAAAGTAAATCTTACTGGAATATTTTTTTTATTAATACTAATTTTTATATGCAATGGATATATTTGTCTTAGTATTATAAGACAAACTAATTCTAATAATGGTATTGACTCTACTCATCGGGTTCTTTTATTAACAATGGAAGATAACATCTCGAGTAAAGATGCTTCTGATGATATTCAAGTAAATAATGCATTAAAGAATGGTGGGACTGTTAGGGTAAAAGATTCAAATGAAGGTTATCAAAAAGCTTTTGGATATGAATATGAAAGATACGGTGCAATAAATTCTTCTGGAACTTATTGGACCAAAGGAGCTGTATTAAATTATATAGCTAGTCGAGGATGGACTTTAATACAGGCACCATCAACTGGGCTCACAGATATGTATTATTTTGTTAAATGAGAAAAAATGAAAAAAATATTATTTGTAATTTTATTATTTACAACATCAACAATTTGTTATGCTCAGAATACGGATTTAAAACATTATTATGATATATCACAGGGTTTTGATGGATGGGCTATGGCTATTTATCTTGAGAATATAGCCAAAAATGATTTGGCAGGCCATGAAAAAGAATTCATGGATTTTGTGAATGACGAGTTGTCAAAAAAGTTCACTCCCGCAACAAAGCTGACAAAGAACAATAATTGGCTTTTCCATAAAGCATTGAATGAGTGGGATTATGAAAAGGATGAGGTATATGCTGTAGTCTGTGCAGACTCAAAATATGCAAAAGACGGCATTTTTATTTTTACAGTTATAATGGGGGAAAATGACTTCCTCTGGTGTGCTTATTCAGTAAAAGAAGAAGATTTAAACAATATAGATGATTTATTTAAGTGAGAATTTTTATGAAAAAAATAATATTGCTAATAATGATTGTACATTGTACATCATCAGCCTTTGCAAGATCTATCGCTCTTCAATCCGATTTTAATACAAATGGAGAAATCGTCATTGATAATACTACTGGTATTGTCGAAGACAAGCTACGCATTGGGAATGACACCAATACTGGAATTGAAGTAATCATTAAGGGAAATCATAGAAACCTGGGGCTAATTGAAGTAGCATCTGGTTTTATCAAGGCAAGAGATACAATATACTTAACAAGTAAATATGAAGATAATCTGGATAGTTTTAACAGCTTTATAATTGGTTTAAAAGAAGGTAAAATCACCAAGTATACAGCATCAATGAACTGGGATGATTTAATTTTTTCTATTCATGAGACTGATTTAATACAATCAGTTGATTTCAGTACTATAATTTCTCCTGCTGATGAGCTTCTTAAATGGAAACAACTGCTTGATATGGGTGGAATTACCCAAGAAGAATATGAAGCAAAGAAAAAGCAACTTCTGGGGCTTTAAATTAAAGAAAAACAACTTTTTAAAGAATTAAACAATTAAAACCGATGAATTAAACATGATTGATAATAAAACATTTGAAATTATTATTAAATTAGCAAAGAAAGAATACAATATTACACCAAATGAAGCACAATTATTAATAAAAGAAATAAAAAAAGTTTTTGATGATGTAATGAATAGTAAATATCCTGAAAGAGATGTTAGAAGAATAACTACTAAATTTCGTGATGCGGGCAGAAGGTCAGCTCCATGGAAACCAACATCTAGTCGCGTTCCTGGGCGTCCCCAAGATGGTTCTGATGGAAATAGAATTAATCGATGGCTGCTTCCAAAAACTCATAAATTTTATGCTGATGAACAAACAGCATGTTTAGTTGAAATAAAATACTATTTACAAGCATTATCATTTAACAACTCACCTTCTATTAATAGAGAAGATTTTAATAATGCTTTTAATTGGTTATTAGATAAACCAATTAAACCTAATAATTATTTAGACCCAATCCAATTAATACCTATTGATATGGATGCCGTTATAAAAGATGCAAGAATAATACAGTCCGGTCATATTTTCCCCCTTGATAGAGGAGGAAAACACCATCCACAAAACACATTCCTTATGCTTGCAAGAAGCAATCAATTGCAAGGAAATTTATCAGTTGATGAGCTGCTTGACTTAATGCAAGAAATACTAATTAAGCATGGTAAAATTATCAACCAAAACTCTTAAACAGATGTTGAGCATTCCGATAAAAAGCTAAACTTTCATTTGATAATTTTCTAAAATTTTCAATATTTCTAATAATTATTTCTTTCTGTTTTTGCGGAATTTGAGGGACAATCAAGTTACCAACAGCCTCTGGACTTATCTCATCAATAACTGAACCAAAAACTTGTTTACTTAATTGTTTTTTTGCTTGTTCTGATTGTAAAAATGCATAAAGATAATTTGAATTTTCTTTTCTTTCATCTGGAATTATTCTTATTACATGTTCTGAAATTGCAAATCCATCCCAATCTTTTGGAACTATTGAAACTATTCCAGTGGTTCCGCTTCTTGTAATTAAAATCCACCCTTCTCTTACAACTAACTGTTCATAATGTGGATCAGTTTTCGAAATATATTTCTTTGTTGAAACAATTTGTTCAGTAATATTTGCACCTCCCAAAAATGGAACAGAATTAGCTTCAGAAGATACATAGTTTCTTTTAAATCGACCCGGATAGAAAATATTAGAAACAAGTTTTTTTAATTCAACCCCTGTAATTGATTCTTTTATTTCTGAAGATTCAAGATAAAACAAAGCATTAATTCTATGTGATTCATCTGCAATTATTTGCTTTACATTAATTGAACAACTTATTTTTGATTTTTTAAGTTTATTATTGTTAAACAAAATCCAATCATTTAATACTATATCAAAATCACATAATATTTTACTTGATTCACTTCCATCGGGGTTTCTCATATATACAGGAAGTCCACGCCTATCGTGACCTATCCACTGGGGCTTTGAAATAAATATATTATAATTTAATGTATCTAAATCATCTAAAGGGCATTTGTACTTTTTAACAATTAATAAGCTTGTTTTTGTACCAGTGTGAGGTTGAAAAGTTTCTACCGGTAAATCAATCACAGCAATAATTTGACATTTTTTTAACAACCAATCACGGATATAAATAGCTTTGGGCCCAGATAATATTTGATATGGTAAAACTATTGCACATCGCCCAGTTTCCGGTTTTAATAAATTTATATTTTGTTCTAAAAATAGAATATCTGGAGGTGTAGGTGTTACATTTTTTGAACCATTCTTATGACTTAATTCATAATTATTTAAAATATCCTCAGAAGTAATTGTTGTTTTTGTGCCAAATGGAGGATTTGTAGCAATACAATCATATAAATCATTTTCTTTTTTAGGAAGAATTAATGAATCAGCAAATTTTACATATTCTTTTTTTACTCCTATTCTTGTTTGAATATTTCTATTTGCAGCATGTCGTACTGTTTCATCAATCTCTTTACCAAATACTTGATTATAAACTATATTTGCCAGAACTCCTTCATCTTCAATTGAATTATTATCTAAATCTTTTTTTATTTTATTAATTGCTGCCAGTAAAAAACCACCAGTTCCACTACAAATATCAATAAAAGTTTCACCTATCAATGGAGAAAAATTGATAAGATCTAATGCAAGATTTGTAACTTTTGCATCTGTAAAAAATTGTCCTCCCAAACTTTTAATAGAATAATTCCTAAAAATTTCAAGAGAATCACCAATCAAGTCAATACTTTTATCTGAAAGAGACATATCTGAGAATTGAGCACAAATAAATAAAATATCTTTATCAGAAAGAATAATTGATTTTTCATTCTTATATAGACCCCAAGATTTATTCATTTCTAAAAAATTATTACGAATATAAGAAATATCAGAATAGTTAGTAAAAATAGAATCAGATTCTACAATAAAATAATTTTTAAAAGCAGGAATTTGTTTATAAGTTTTTTCAATAAAAATACCAGTATGAAGAATTTTTGAAAATTCATATGCCATTATTTCAGTATTTTTTACAGTAGAAGAAGCGTATAAATAATCAAAAATAGTATCAATCCTTTTTTGTAGATTCTTCATTTATTCCTCCTTCTTTAAAATAACATAGGCAAATTAATTTGTCAATGCAAATTTTGCATTGTGCAATTTTTGCATAATATATTATTTTTTTCTTGACACAACAACTCTATCAACCTATAAAATAATCCCATGCCAAGCACACAAGACTACTGCAACTTCATATTAGACCAGCTCTCATTCCTGCCCGACATCACCACCCGGAAGATGATGGGCGAATACATACTGTACTATAAAGGAAAGATATTCGGTGGTATCTATGACAACCGCCTCCTGGTGAAACCCAATGAAGCGGCAAAGAAGATGATGCCCGATGCACCTCTGGAGGAACCCTACCCTGGTGCCAAGAAAATGCTCTTAGTGGAAGATGTGGACAACAAAGATTTTCTTAAAGAATTAGTAGAAGCAGTATATTCGAGTCTCATAAATCGGAGAAATAAATTTGAGTGAACTGACTTTTTCGCAGATGACAGATGAACAGCTTATGGAGGCGGCTCTCCTTTCCGCAGAGGCCTTCTACGACTATGAATACATTGTAAATTACATAGCAGACGAAAAGCGCAGGAAGATATTCATGAACTGCATGATATCTGCAGACTTAAAGGTGAACAGAAAACTCTCCACCACATTCGTGGCTATGGAAAAGGGAACAATTGTGGCAGTGGCAACCCTGTACAGGCCAGGAGCAAAAAGAGCGTCAACTGCAAGGTACCTTGCCGAAGGCTGCCTGAAGGCAATTGTACGCGGTGGAATAAAAGACTCCATAGCATGGATTGACATGGACACAAAAGCCCATCAGCCATGTTTCGAAATAAAGAAAGATGCCTGGTATTTAGGCTCGCTCTCTGTAGGTGTCGCTTATCAGGGTGCAGGTGTGGGAAGTGCATTTATGCGGAAATGCCTGATTCCCTATGTAAGGGAGAACGGCGGACAGGAGCTCTGTCTGGTTACAAATTCAGAGATAAACCGAAAATTCTACGAGAAAAACGGCTTCAAAGAATTCCATCATGAGGTATTTCGCTATAAGGGAAAGGAGCTTGGAAGCTGGTGCTACAGCATCAGAGTCTAGCCTATGCCCAGTATAACGAACTCCATTAAAAACCTGAACTGGAAACTGTTTGCCTCTCTTCTGGTTATGGGATTATGCCCTACCCTCTATACAACATTGCGAGTGTTTTTCTTAGGACAGCTTCCAGGAGACTGGCCTTTCTCAATAGCAGGACAGCTTTCATGGATAAACCTGATTTATGAGATTCTGAACGAGGCAATTATTCTTCCTTTGTACTTTTTCATGGGTAAGAGCATCAGAAATAAAACTGAATATGCAAACAGGATAAAGACAGGTCTGATAATTTCCTTCTGCGTCTATGGCCTCTGCTCCATCCTTATCTGCTGCTTCACATATCCTCTTTTATATGCAATGGCCACCAGCAAAGAGATAATGGCTGAATCTGCTGTCTACATACGGATTGAGAGCATAGCAAACATCTTTGTCCTTTTGAGCAGTTTCCTTCTTGTATCCCTTGTGACAATGGGAAAATCTAAATATATATACATTCTTACAGGTGTCAAACTTATACTGTGCGTTCTTTGTGATACATTCTTTATTTCTTCATTGTCTATCTCTGCAAACCTTGGAGTAAACGGCATCGGCTACAGCAACATCATTGTAAATCTTATGATGTTTATAGTCTCTGCAATCCTGATTGCCAAAGAAGGCTATCCAATTTTCAGCAATGACAAACTCTCCTTTGCCTGGGTCAGAGATTTTTTCAGAATCGGAAGTATATCCGGGGCTGAATCCCTGGTAAGGAATGCCGCATATATGCTGATGATCAGCAGAATGGTCAATATGGTAAATGAGCAGGGGACATACTGGGTGGCAAATACTTTTATCTGGGGTTGGCTCCTGCTCCCTATAAATCAGCTTGGAGAACTTATCAAGCAGGAAGTGGGTACAGATGAGAAGGCGGTAAAGAACAATACTGTCGGATATCTTGCTGTCACTATAATCATCTGCCTATTATGGATTGCAACAATACCACTCTGGAAAAGTTTTATGACCCATGTGCTTCAGTTTTCTGATGTTGACAAGCTGTATAACCTTGTCAAACTTCTGCTCGGTTTCTATGTTCTGTATGCTGTTCAGAATGTCTTTGACTCTGAATTTTATGGCCTGGGAAAAACTAACTATCTGCTATTTGAGTCTTTAGTGACAAATATTGTCTATTATGGAACAGCATTTATCCTGTATCTGACTGACATCTGGAATCCATCCCTTGCTGGAATAGCCCTTCTGTTCGGTATCGGGAATGCCTTTGACAGCATTGTGTCAGGTGGGGCCTTCGCCTATCTGCTGAGGAAAAAGAGAATAAGCATCTGGGACATAGAGTAAAAATCTTGTGAAAACAATACATCCTGATTTATAATAGACTAGACAGCACACAAAAGGAGAAAACTATGCTGACAGAAAAATTGGTTAAATATTATAAGCAGGTGGCAAACATCTTCTGCTGGGCATTCCTCATCATCGCTGCGCTGAGCGGTGCCAGCACCGGCTATGAGAGATGGGGCTTCATGGGATTCATCATCGGTGGATGCGGTGGTCTTCTGGTCGCTTTTGCCCTTGAGCTCTTCATCATTCCACCTATCATGGTTCTCTTTGAGATCAACGACAAGCTGGATGCCTTTAAAAGACAATGACATTTGATGAAATAATCCCTGTATGCATGGGAACAAAAAGCAAAAACCCGGTGGCAATATTCCGGAAACTGACAGCTCTCCCCTTCTGCCATATCCATGGACCGGAGCACCATATTCTTGTAGGAGCATCACTCCTCACTGCATATAAGAACGCAGGTGGCGACATTGATCTTAAACCTGCCCTCTTTGAGATGATAAAGCGGGGCAGCAACGTTCCAGGTATGGCATGTGGCCTCTGGGGAGCCTGCGGTGCAGGTATCAGTTCAGGCATCTTTATCTCAATCATCACAGACTCAGGTCCTTTAACACAAAAACCTATGGGGCTTTCCAACCTGATGACATCCAGTTCCTTGGCAAAAATAGGGACTATCGGTGGGCCTCGGTGCTGCAAGCGGGACTCTTTCCTCTCTATCCTCTCTGCCATCGATTTTATTAAAGAACACTTCGGAATCGAGATGGTGAAGGAAGAGATAAAGTGTGAGTTCTCGCCCCAGAACAGCCAGTGCATAAAAAGAAGGTGCCCATTCTATAGCTTATGATCAATGAAGATATCCTTAAAAAGCTATACTTCCTGCAGGACACAAAATACAGGGACTTCCAGGGCAAACTTCTGCCTACTGTAGATCCCAAGTCCATAATCGGGGTGCGCACTCCAGACTTACGCAAGCTGGCAAAAGAACTGGCCAAGCAGGATGACATCGGCACATTCCTTGACACCATGCCCCATACATATTTTGATGAGAACCAGCTCCATGCCTTTATCCTTTCTGAGATCAAGGACTACGACAGGTGTATAGCTCTGGTAGAACGTTTTCTTCCCTATGTGGACAACTGGGCCACCTGCGACCAGCTATCTCCCAAGGTATTCAGAAAGCATAAATCTGCTCTCCTTACCCATATAAAGAGCTGGCTTAAATCCGATGCCACCTACACTGTCCGCTTTGCAGTGGGGATGCTGATGCAGCATTTTCTGGATGATGACTTCAGCCCTGCCTATCCTAAAATGGTGGTTGCCATCAAATCAGATGAATACTACATAAACATGATGAAGGCCTGGTACTTCGCAACCGCCCTTGCCAAGCAGTACGACACCATCATCCCTTATATAAAGCAGAAGAAGCTGGATCCATGGACCCACAGCAAGGCTATCCAGAAGGCAGTTGAGAGCTACCGGATCACCCCTGAGCAGAAAGAATATCTTAAAACTTTCCGTTTGCACAAACAGCCTTAATTTAATATATTTAATATATGAACATACTCATGATAAACGGAAGTCCCCATGCCAATGGGAACACTGCAGTCGGCCTTGCCGAGATGAAGAAAATTTTCGATGATGAGGGTTTTGAGACCACTATTCTCCAGGTAGGTGACAAAGCCATAAGGGGATGCATGGGCTGCGGAACATGCTCAAGGACAGGCAAATGTGTCTTTGACGACGAGGTGAACTCAGCTGCAGCCCTTTTAGAGAAAGCCGATGGCCTTGTTATCGCAAGCCCTGTCTACTACGCTTCTGCAAACGGCACCTTGGTATCGTTCCTTGACCGCCTTTTCTTCAGCGCACAGTTCGACATGACCATGAAGGTGGGTGCATCCATAGCTGTGGCACGCCGGGGCGGCACCACTGCCACATTCGACCAGCTGAATAAATACCTGACAAAAAGTGGCATGGCAGTGGCCTCAAGCCAGTACTGGAACATCTTCCATGGCAGGAAAAAGGGCGAGGCTGTAAAAGACGAAGAGGGAATGCAGACCCTGCGTATCCTGGCCCGTAACATGGTGTTCCTTATAAAGAGCATAGCACTTGGAAAAGAAAAATATGGCCTGCCCGAGACAGAGCTATGGACTCCGACCCACTTCATACGGTAAAAGGACATACAATGAAAATTCTTAAATACTTTCTTTCTGCCATTCTGGCGCTGTGCATACTCGCAGGATGTGCCACAACCAAGTTCGATGCAATAACAAAGCCTGGGACAGACCTGACCAAGTGCGACAACATACTGGTAAAGAGCAATATAGAGGACGCAGTTTTCAGGGCAGACCTTGAGAGCAGGTTTGTGGACAACTTCTCCAAGAACAGCAGGAAGGCTGTGGAAGCTTCAAAAGCCAAGTCAGAGGATGAATTTGACTACATAATGGAAGTAAAACTGCTTACATCAAGCATCAAGCTGGACCACAAGAAGATCGGTCCTAAATTTCCTATCAGCATGAAGCTTGAGATCGGGGAAAGCCACGAGGTTACAGAGAAAGCCACTATGACCTTTGACATAATAGTGACCGATATGCTGGATAAAGAGATAATCTTCCGCAGCACCGTGACATCCGAGACCGAGGAGAGCACCGAATCTGGCTGTGTGGACGCCATCTTCAGCTCTGTTGCAAGAGAGACTGTCAAAAAATATTTTGTCAAATAACAGCAGGAGAAAACTATGAGAAAAACAATTATCCTTATACTGGCTTTGCTTGTGATATGCACAATCTCCGGTTTTGCAGCCCCTGCCAAGAGCTCACCACTGTACGACAAGGTCCTAATCTACTGCAATTTTGACGACATGAACTACCGCAAGCAGCTTGAGGCCAAGTTTCTCAAGTACTTTAAGATTAATAAGATCACTGCGGCAAAGAGCCTTGAGCTTATGCCACCCCTCAAGGAGTACACTGCCGATGATGTTGACAAGATAATGAAGGACAACGGCCTTGAGACCCTGCTTGAGATAAAGATGCTGGACTGCAAGGTGACATCCGAGGATGATGCCCTGGTCGGAAACAAGCTGTTCAAGGTCTATGTCAAAGACGTCAGCACGCTGGCATCCGCAAAGATGAATCTTGATGTCTCAATAGTGGACAAGAGGACCGGCGAGACTGCTTTCAAAAATAATTTCAAGGAAGAGGCATTCGAGGACAGCATAAAAGAGGCTGTGGACGAGCTATTTGAGAACTTCGCTTATAAAACAGTAAGAAGACAATTCATGGGAAAGAAAAACTGACAGTCTATGAGCAAGTCCGGCGCCAAGCTTTTACTTACAGCAGTATTCATAGCCAGGGGCTCATCGTTCCTTTTCTCAAAAAAACTTTTGGGGACAATGCCTCCTATGAGCGTCCTGGCGGTGCGCTTTACCCTGGCATTCCTTATTCTGGCGCTGCTTTTCGGCGGCAAGCTGCGGAAATGCAGCAGGGCAAGCCTTAAAGGTGGCCTTATTCTTGGTGTGCTCTATACTGTGTGCATGATATTCGAGATGTACGGCCTCAGGCTTCTGGATTCCGGAGTCAGCGCCCTTATAGAGAACATGGCTATACTGTTTGTGCCAATCTATGTGGCCCTATGGACCCGCACCTGGCCCCGGGCAAAGACTCTGTTCTGTGCCGTTCTGGCTATAGCTGGTGTAGGCCTCCTCTCTATAAGCCAGATGAGCATGGACAATGGGGGTCTGGGGATTTTTCTAATAATCTGCGCAGCCCTCACCTATGGCTTCTGTATACTGGCTACCGAGAAAGTGTCCAAAGATGGCGACCCTGTTGCCATAGGGATAATCCAGCTTGGAGTGATGGGCATCTTAAGCCTGGCAGTTGCCCTGCTCACCGAGAGTTTTACCATGCCATCCAGCCAGAACCAGTGGACAATGCTTCTGTTCCTGGTCCTTATATGCAGCTGTTTCGGCTTTACATTCCAGCCGGTTGGACAGCGGTATCTGCCGGCCGAGACTGCCGCAGTCCTGACTGTAATCAATCCGTTTGCCGCCAGCATCATGGGAGTATTAGTTGCACACGAAGGACTCACACTTGCCAAGGGAGCCGGCTATATTGTTATTCTGCTTGCACTTGTGATATATAATAAAAACACTGAAAAAAAACTTAACCAAGGAACAAAAATATGAAAAGAAGATTTATCTTTATTCTGTTGATTTTATCTGTACTGATTTCGGTATCCTGTAAGACAGCACCGCAGGAAATGAGCAATCAGCCTTCCGATGCTCTTTCGCTGTGGACCGATGAGGCGCCGCTTAAGAAGATGCTTACCGAATACATGGGAAAAATAACAGATGAAAAATCAAAAGATTTTATACCTGTAGAAAACCGGATTGCAGTATTCGATATGGACGGAACACTGCTCTGCGAGACAGACAGGGACTACTTTGACCACACTCTCCTGGCCTACCGGGTGACAGAAGACTCTTCTTACAAGGACAGCGCAAGTGCTTTCGAGAAGGAAGTCGCAGACAAGATAATAGAGCAGAGCAAGATTACATCTCCTGTGGGCGGACTTGATATTGACCACGGCAAGGCTGTAGCGACAGCTTTCAAGGGAATGACCCCTGACCAGTTCATCGCCTACATACAGGAATTCAAAAAACAGCCCATGCCCGGATATGCGGGAATGACCCGTGGAGAAGGCTTCTACCTTCCTATGATTCAGATAATAAACTATCTGCAGGCAAACAGCTTCACGGTCTATATTGTAAGCGGAACAGACCGTTTTATAAGCAGGGCAATATTCTATGGGAACAATGATTTTGACATTCCGCCGTCACAGATAATCGGTTCAGATGTTCTTACAGTCGCAACACACCAGGGCAATACAGACGGCCTTAATTACACATTCACAGACCAGGACCAGGTAATTTTCGGCGGCCAGTTCCTCATCAAGAACCTGAAGATGAACAAGGTTTCTGCAATTGTGCGCGAGATTGGAGTTCAGCCGGTCCTCTCCTTCGGAAACTCCACCGGAGATGCCGCAATGGCAATGTATACAATCACAGGCAACCAATACCTGAGCCTTGCAGCCATGCTCTGCTGTGACGATGTTGTCCGGGAGAACGGAAATGAGAAAAAAGCAGAGGAGATGTACAAGCTCTGTAACAAATATGGATGGATTCCTGTTTCTATGAAAAACGACTGGAAGACTATCTACGGCGATGGCGTTGAGAAAACTAGCAAATAAGAATATATAAAAAGGAATTGAATATGAAGAAAAGTTTAATCATTTTTATGCTGATACTGTCAGCATTGATTTTATCTGGATGCAAGACTGTACCCCAGGAGGTCAAGACTGCGGAACTTCTCCGTACCAACCAGAGCTGGGACGGAGCACTGCTGCCAGACTATCCAGAGGGAGAGCCTGAGCTGGTAGTTATGCGCTATGAGTTCCCTGCAGGACAGAAACTGGGTTGGCATCATCATCCAGTCATGAACTACGGTATTGTGCAGCAGGGAGAGCTGACAATCATAGGGCTTGACGGAAAGGAAAAAGTAGTCCACGAAGGTGAGGCCGTAGTTGAGATGGTAGGTACCATACATCATGGCGAGAACCGGGGAACCAAGACAGTCATACTTAATATGTTCTACCTTTCAAAGGAAGGTGAGCCTCTGGCTGTGCAGCACCCAGAGATACCATTGGAGTAACTCTTAAATGAAGAAAAAATCAGTAATTTTTATATGTATTGTTTTATTTTTATGCTCTTCTTGTGCAAAAAATGGTAAATTTTTAACCATTAACGGCGTAGGAACTGCCGATTTCGACCCAAATTTGGTAAATTTTTCTATAACAGTCGAGCACACCTCCCCTAATTTAACCGATTCTGTAGCCAAAACAAAATCAGGGGTGATGGGAATTCTGGAGGTTTGCCGTACCTTTGGTGTATCTGAGCAGGATATAAAAAGCAGCCACATAAGCACAAACCAGGTGTTCCACTGGCAGAACGACACAGGAAAACGGGTGCTGGAAGGCTATTCCTCTTCCCAGACCACCAATATAACTTTCCGCACCCTGGAGAAACTTGAGGAGTTTACAGCTGCTCTTTTCAAACAGGACATAGCCTCTATGAACAGGATGGAGTTCGGCCATTCCGACAGCAGCAGCTTTGAGTCAGAGGCTACCCTGAAAGCTCTGGACAATGCAAAGGAAGAGGCCGGGAAAATAGCAGACCGGATGGGGGTAAAACTTGGCGAGGTAATCTACATCTCAGACAATGGGGCTGACTACTCCGGCTACAGAGAATCAATCAACAGCCCTATGATGTTTGCCAAAGCCTCTGCTGACAGCGGTGTGGTGGCCTCCCCCGGGCTTCTTTCTGTGACCCGCTCTGTGCTGGTCAAATACCGGATCAAGTGACAGCAATGCCATCGTATTATGTCGATTTTCATACCCACCTTCACTCCTACCCTGACCACAGTCAGGCAGGAAAGGAGATCCGGGAGCATAAGATCATCTCTGTAGCCGCATCTATGGATATAGCATCCTACCAGGCAACAAAGGAGATGGCAAAAGATAATCCCTGGATAATTCCCACCTTTGGCATACATCCCAAGTACAGCGGCTCTGTGGTATCTCTGTCTGATCTGGATGCATACCTTGAGGATTCCCCTATAATCGGGGAGATAGGGCTTGATGAATGCTGGCACGCTGATGTGCCCCAAGTTGTGCAGGAAAAGGTTTTTGAATATATTCTTGACCACTGCCACAGAAAGAAGAAATACTGTGTGATACACACCAAGGATGCAGAAAAGCGGGTGCTGGAGATACTTGGAAACTACAGCGGTGCAAAGCCTATAATCCACTGGTACGATGGCGATGCAGAGATTTTCAGGAAGATGCTGGACAGGGGATATTACACTACTTTCGGGTGTCAGGTACGCTACTCAGACCATATCAGGGAACTTTTGAAGATGACCCCGGTTGAACAGATTCTTTCCGAGACCGACAACCCGGACAGCGAGAAGTGGCTGGGAGGCACTGATGACAGCCCCTCTCTGATACACAGGGTGGTACGGGATATAGCGGAAGTGAAAGGTATCAGCGAAAGCGCCTGCTGTAAAACAATCTACGGAAACAGCAGGAAAATTCTGGCAAATCTGCCTATTAATCCTCCCAAAGATACTTACCAGAGTTTCTGCTTTTTTTTGTCCCACCAGCAACATTGTCAAGGGTTGCCATATCAAGCTCGGTATTCTCAAGCTCTGAAAGATAGGCCTCTGCCTCTGCTTTTGTGATTTCAAAACCCTCTGCCTTTGCAAGAGCTATAAGCTCATCTGCTGTCTAGCACTTTGCTGCTTTCTCCAGCATCTCTTTTGTTAATTTTGTTTTATCGATTGGCATAGTAATACTCTAATTTATATAATAATATTTGTCAATGAAATCAGTAGATACCGAAAATTCTGATAAGCTCTTTGGTGTCACGGGTTCTGGTAAGGGCCAGACGCAGGAGTACTGCCGCCTTGGCCGGCTGCAGTGTGCCGGCCGCCACTGCGTTGGGACATACCATGGTCTCCTGAAGCACAGGGCCGCACCCTGTACGGGAACTGACCACCACAGGCACCTTGCACTTTTCTATGGCAGATTTCCACAGCAGGCTGAACTCCCCTGCTCCAGCCCCAGCTATGACAACACCGTCGGAGTTAGAGGCTGCATAGGCTACCAGAGCCGGGTCTGCATCAACATTAAAGTAGAGAACTGTCACTTTTGGCAATGCCTTAAGGCCAGAGATATCAAACTCGGTGCTGGTGGTGTGCAGCCTGCCCGGTTCCAGGGCATCCTTATCCATAGTGACTGCATCCAGGGCAGCGGTGTGACGTTTTACTGCCTCCCGGGCCGGGAAAAGCCGGCCAGCAAAGGAGACCTGCACTCCCTTTCCCCGGTTGGCGCCAGAGGCTGCCGCCTCCACTGCCAGCAGCAGGTTTGCAGGCCCGTCGGGGGAAGCTGCTGTGGCTGGCCGCATGGCACCGGTGACAACCACGCATTTATCTGTCTTTACTGTAAGGTTCAGGAAGTATGCAGTCTCCTCCAAGGTGTCGGTGCCATGGGTCACTACAAAGCCGTCTGTGTCCAGCTCCCGGGAGAGGTCATTGATCCTCTGGGCCAGGTCGATCCAGATGGAGTCTGTCATGTCGTCTGAGTTAAGGTTGCATACCTGGATTGTCTGGATATCAGCCACTTCTGCCAGAGCCGGCACAGAAGAGATCAGAGACTCTGCCGAAATGACTCCCGGTTTATAGCCTGTATCTTTTCCAGCCTGGCCGGAACCTGCTATTGTACCGCCAGTAGCCAGCACTGCAATTCTGGGTTTCACTTAAGTCCCCGCCGCTGTACCTCGGCCACAATCAGATCTACAATCTGGTCTGGGGTATGAAGCGCTGTATCTATTATCATATCTGCAAAGTCGTGCTGGTTGTTGTCTATACCGTAGAGTGCCTTGTACCGCCCGGTGTCACTCTCGTCCCGGGCTGCAGTCTCATCATACCGCTCCTGGAAGGTGCCTCCCTCCCGCTTAAGAATACGGTTGGCCCTGGTCTCGATAGATGCCTCCAGGAACACCTTCAGGTCTGCAAAATCCACCATCCATATAGCAAGGCGGGAACCAAGCACACAGTTGCCCTTCCTGGCCAGCTCCACCTGATGGCTGTCTATGATTTTGTCATAGGAGAAGTCGGTCTTTGCAGCCTGGCATATCTCCTTGAAATCTTTTCCTGTGTCGGCAGCCAGATTGCGGAAAGTATAGTTTACCAATGTAAGACCCAACTTTGCTGCCAGTTTTGTGCTGACTGTGGTGTTGCCACAGCCACTTTTTCCAGAAATCGCTATTATCATCAGACTACGTTCCTTACCTGTTCTCTAATGTTCTCCAGGGCATCCTTAAGTGTCACCACTGCCCTGTCTACCTCTACCATCATGCTCTTAGACCCTATGGTGTTTATCTCCCTGTTAAGCTCCTGGCAGATGAAGTCCAGCTTCTTGCCCACAGGCTCGTCAGAATCAAGGGCTGCGTGGAAAGCCTCAAGATGAGACTTAAGCCGAACCAGCTCCTCGTTGATAGTGTACTTGATAAGAAGCACTGCTGTCTCGGTATAGACCCGGCTTTCGTCCATGTTGTCCCCCAGCATCTGCTGGAAACGGTCATAGACATTCTTTTTCAGAAGCTCCTCAAACCGGCCTGCCTGCTCTTCCACAGCCTTGACGTTATCCTCGATTATTGCCAGATGCTTAAGGATATCGGATTTGGTGTTCTCCCCTTCTCTTAAGCAGGTGGCATCATATTCTGCATAAACTTTCTCTAAAAGCGGGAACACATATTTGTCAAAGATGGCAGGGTCAAGCTCGCTGTCCCTGTTAAGAACACCGTCGGCACGTAAAAGCTGGGAAAGGGAAATCTCATCCTTTACCCCAGAAAGCTCCTTGACACGATTAAATGCATCAAGATATGCAAACACAGCCCCCTCGTCCACATCCACCTTAAGCTGGCTTGAAAGGGTCTTTATCTTAAGATAGAACTCAACCTTGCCCCTGGCTATGCGGTCCCCAAGATACTTGCGAATAGCGTTCTCGGCACCCTGCAGCGCAGGAGGAGCGCTTACTGAAATATCCAGAAAACGGTTGTTGTATGATTTAAGCTCTGCCGAAAGCCGTATATTGTCGTCCTGGAACTCGGCATAGCTGTAGCCTGTCATGCTTCTCATTTTTTTGCCTCGAAATATTCATATAGTTTTTTGCTTAAAACCCAGTTGTCACCGGCCCCCATGGTCACAAACACATCGCCTTCCTTAAGATGGCCTGCAAGATAATCAAAGGCATCCAGTGGCCGATTGAAGTACTTTGCATTCGGATGATGTGCGCATAGTGCCTTAAAGAACCTCTGGTTAAGGTCGCTTTTTGTGTTTTTCTCCCTGGCTGATGCGTAGATATCGTTAAGAATCACCTCGTCGGCAGAGCCCATGCAGCTTGCAAATTCTTCCAAAAGCCCCTCGGTGCGCGAATAGGTGTGCGACATAAAGTCCATGATAATGCGGCGGCCTGGATAAAAGTTCCGAATTCCCTCCAGAGTAAGGCGTATTGCAGTAGGATGATGCCCGTAGTCATCCATGAACACTATGCCGGCTGCCTTGCCCACAATCTCGCTACGCCGCTTGCTGCCGCAGAATGCCTTGAAACCAGCTTCTATCCTGTCAAGGTCAGAATCTGTTACGCTCCCCTTCCAGCTTTTAAGTATGCACAC
Organism: Spirochaetia bacterium; assembly: GCA_017446885.1. GTDB lineage: Bacteria > Spirochaetota > Spirochaetia > CADAEX01 > CADAEX01 > CADAEX01. The sequence goes on from JAFSOR010000018.1 coordinate 36,208, forward strand.
AGCCATTGCCAGAGCCGCAGCCGCATCAAGCGCTATATGACGGCCTGGAATGTGAAGCACAAACTCCCTGTCAAAACCAGACACTTTAAAGCAGTTTGAGCCATCTTTAATGTAGTTTGATGTGATTTTAAAATCACCTGATGCACTATTACCATAGGGAATAAGCACAATATCTGGTCTTTCTTCACATATAATATGCTTTAGTTCACAACAACCTTTGTCGTCGGCACAATAAATAAGCTCTCCCCCCTCTGGAAGCAGCATGGCATAATCAACAAAAGCCTTGAATATATCCTGATATGTCGGATAGAAATCGAGATGGTCCGGCTCTATGCTGGTTATAATCATACGGCGGGGGCAGAAATGCATAAAGTGCCGCTTGTACTCGCAGGTCTCGGCCACAAAGTAGCGGCTGCCGTTGACTATGGTGGAGTGTCCCCCGAAGTTTGATACAGCAGAGCCGGCCAGGACTGCAGCCGGGGCATCAAGGGCCTTGAGCAGGGTGCCTGTGATTGCAGTAGTGGTTGTCTTTCCATGGACTCCGGCTATGCCGCCTGCATCGAAGGCAGAAGAGAAGGCACCCAGCGCCTCGGTGTATTCAAGCATGGGTATACCCCGTCTGCCTGCTTCTGATAAGTCCGGGTTTGTATCCTGGCTGTAGGCAGCGGAATAGATGACACAGTAGGTGTCCTGCGGGATGTTGTCCTTGGAAAAGTGCTCCACATATGGAATGCCCAAAGAGGCCAGCACCTGGTCGGTGTAGAACTTTTCGGGTGTGTCGCTGCCCGAGACCACAGCCCCGGAGTGCAGAAGCAGCTCTGCGAATGCAGAGAGTCCTGTCCCTTTTATACCCACCAGGAAAAAGCGCTTTCCTTTTATGTTTTTGAACAATTCTTTGATATCTGTCATTTTATATCAGAAAAAGCTGCCGGCTTTAACCTTGTCCACAGCATCCTGTCCTGCCAGAGCCTTGATTATGGCAAAAGCAAATTCTGGAGCTGCTCCTGGGCCCTTGGCTGTGATCACATTGCCATCCCTTACAGCCATCTCATCCACATACTTCACATCAGACCTGAAGTTATCCTGAAAGCCCGGATAACAGGTTGCCTTGCGTCCAGACAGGATATCGGTACTGCCCAGCACCACACCAGGAGCGGCACAGATTGCGCATATCAGCTTGCCGGAGTCGGCATGTGCCTGGATAAGCTCCATTGCCATATCGTTGTCTGCAATGTTCTGAGCCCCTGGCATACCTCCGGGGATAACAACTGCATCAAACTCATCATCCACATCTACAAGCTCGCAGTCTGCAATAAGGGAAAGACCATGGGAACCTGTCACGTCAATGCCGTCGATACCGGCCAAGCACACATCAAGACCAGCGCGGATACAGAGGTCGGAGGTAATAACTGCCTCCATCTCCTCAAAACCTTCGGCTAAAAGCACAAGCACTTTCTTTTCCATATTCACTCCTCTCCCATAACAGGGATTCCTCGTTTACATATTATATATTCTATATTCTTTATAGGTGCACTGTCAAAGACTTCCTGCACCCTTTGTGGGGTGTTGTTCTTGTCCGATATGTGGCACAGGTAGACCTTGCGGCATCGTGTGCAGTCCAGGCTCTTAAGAAATTCAAGCGCATCGAAGTTAGAGAGGTGTCCGTATTCTGATAGAATCCTCTTTTGGAGCCATACCGGATACGGTCCCTTCTTAAGAAGGTCGGGACAGTAGTTGGACTCGAGGAAAAGGACATCGGACTTATCTGCAAGCTCTTTCATCTGGGGCGATGTCTTTCCTGTGTCGGTGATGATGGTGCACCGGTTGCCGTCATAAAAGAAGCTGTAGCCCACAGAGTTTGGCGCATCGTGGAAAGTCGGGAATACTGTGAATGAGAAATCATCAAGGTTGTAAGCCTGCCCCGGGGTTATCCCCACCTGTTTGAAAAAGCCCTTTTTAATATAGCCAGAGACATCCAGGTCCTCGGCAGTTATTACAGGTATCCCCAGCCTGTTAGACAGGGTTTCCACCCCCTTAAGATGGTCGCTATGGATATGGGTCAGAAAGATATACTTGATAGCAGAGATGTCAAAGCCGAAAGCCTCGGCACGGCGGCGGAACTCGGCAAATGAGTATCCGTTGTCCACCACGAAGCTGGAAGAGGCTGTCTTGAATATGTAGGAGTTGCCGCAGGAACCGCTTCCCAGTACTGCATACCGCATGGCAGAAGCTTACCACACTGCCCTATAAAATTCAATAATAAGCACTGTATGGTTTCTACATACCGCGGGCGGAACGATAATGCAAAAAAAGTAGCAAAAAGAAAATTATTATTCTACTGGCAAATCAGGCCCATAATAAGGTGCAGGTTCACAAAGCTCGTATATTTCTTGTAAAGGTCTATCACTATATCTATAAATATTATTCCGATAATTATTGAACACATCAATATTTTCAATCTCTATTCTACGATTTTTAGAGATTTCCAAGAATTGTTCTTCTTGGTCGATGCCCAAAAATCGTCTATGTAATAAATTTGCAGCAATACCGGTTGTAGAACTACCTGTAAATGGATCCAAAATCCAATCATTTTCTTTAGTAGACGCTAAAATAATCCTTCCAAGCAATGGAAGAGGTTTCTGGGTTGGATGCTTTCCACATGATTTTTCCCAACGAGCAATAGCTGGCAAACTCCATATATCACGCATCTGTGTTCCGCCATTTATCTGCTTCATAAGTTCATAGTTAAAATAATGAGAGACTTTTTTTCTTTTCTTGCCCATGAGTAAAGAAGAGAAAGTCTTCCACTCGGTTCAAGCCCTTGGCTTCGAGTTACATCTTCTGTGGAGAAAACCCTGCAATATTCCGATTAAAACTCTCTCCATTTGGATTCTTTCTTTCCAGAGTAATTAAGAACTTTCATCCGTCTAAAAAAACATTCGCCAGGTTCTAAAACTATTTTGCACTTATAATATTCATCCTCAACATAATTAAAAATATCAACATTGTCTGGAACTTCAACTTCAAAAATATCAAACAATCTTTCTTCTATCAAGACTTTATATTTTTTCATATCAGAATCTTTGATCAAAATAAAATAAAGATCAAGATGACTTATATTTTTCGATAATTTCCAGGTGAAATAAATTCAATAAAACCTTTATCGCGTAGATATTGAAGCTGTTGTCGTATTTTATCTTTGACAAAATTATTTTCAGGATGTTTTAATTTTAATTCATCTTCAAATGCATAAACTTGTTTCAATGTAAAATTTTGTTCTGAAATTCGTTCAACACAACTTAGCATGTCTAAAAGCCAGCATCTTGAATCCATATTATTTGTTTGTAAAGATTTTGTCTTTGCATAATTTGATATTACATTTTCATGTGTAATTTCAACTTGATTTTTTATTATAAAAATCTTCCCTGTATCTGGTATAGAAGAAATATCAATATTACAACCTACCCAGCCAGCTCTTCGAGCATTTGGACTGAGAGGTTTACGTTTTATTATTATTTGCGGAGTGAAAAAATGATTTGGAATCAAAATTAAATTATTAACTGAGTGATTTTTATAAGTCATAAAAAAGAAGTTTGGATTCTGAAATGATGTGATTCGTGAAATCATTGTTGAATATTCGCCATCTACGATTGTTTTTGCCAAGTTTCCAGAATTACTTTCTTTGCTCTTTAACTCAAAATCAGAAGAACAATCTTTGCAATAAAAGTCTCCTGTGGGATGATTATTTTCATAACGATTTATATAGGACTTCCCACAAATTGGACAATATAGATTTCTTTCAATCCAATCTTCTGTAAGTATACGAGTTTTTTGAGAATTACTAAGATAATTATTTGCTAATTCAAGATTGAAATTAAAATTCATATCGCGTTAGCCTATAAAAACCCTACAAAACAGTCTACCATAACTAAGTTTAGAATATTTTTTTAATATAAGTAAGAGCTGTGTTTTTCCACCAGCCCATTTAACAAATGGTTTTGCCATTATTCATCCTTTTCTTTAAATATATCACATTTTAAACAATTTGTAATATTTTTTTATCACACCCTATGTCTCAAATAATGCTACAGTTTATATTTTCCCGAAAAATGCAAATGTTTTTATTATTTTTTCACGAAAATCAATAATTATTCATACAGGTTTTTCACGGATTTTGAAAATGTTTAAGCAGGCCCCGGCAACCTTCTATGATATCACTATAAGCTGTATCAAAATCGCCTGAATACCAAGGGTCGGATATGTCTCCAGGTCTGTCAGTGTAATCTAATAGAAGATGAATCTTATTCTCAGGATCATCTGGAATAATGCGTTTCAGATTTCTGATGTTATATTGCTCCATACAGAGCAGGAGGTCGTATTCATCATAATCATCTTTTGTCACCTGCCTTGCGTGTCTGCGGGTGTATGGGATATGCTCCTTGTCCAGCTTCCTCTTTGCCGGTGGATACATATCATTGCCAATCTCCTCCCTGGAGGTAGCGGCAGAGGCAACCTGTATCTGATCCGAAAGACCACGTCTCTCAATCATATCTTTCATGATGAACTCGCTCATTGCTGAACGACAGATATTTCCGTGACAGATAAAAAGAATCTTAATCATTGCATGTCTCCTGCCCGACTATCTCAAGCCTGTCCGGCTCCACATGGCACTGAATAAACTGCACCTCCACCCCAGCTCTCTCAGCAGCCTCAAGGGCAGTTCCGAACTCCGGATGGGTCTCAACATTGGCATGGACCTCTCTGATTCCATCCATCTGGATTACAAAAGCCAGCACCGCATGGTACCCCTCTCTTTTTGCTTTAATCAGCTCGTGCAGATGTCTCACTCCACGCTCTGTAGGTGCATCGGGGAAATATCCTATGCCAGAGCGTTCCAAGGTGCAGCCCTTTACTTCCATCAGATACCTTTCTGTTTTGCCGGCACTATGACGTTCCATATAGAAGTCGATTCGGGAGGCGCCAAAAGTGTATTCAGGTATGATGACATCATAGTTCTGAGTATGAAGATACTCCAAGGCCACCTTGTTAGGCGCCTGGCTGTCTATATTGATAAGGAGTCCATTGCCCTTGACCACAGCCACCAGGTCGTACTTAGTCTTCCGTGCCGGGTTATCAGATGCAGTCAGGTATACTGTGCAGCCGGGAATCAAAAGCTCCTTGCACCGGCCTGTATTCTTGACATGTACAGTCTCCTTTCTGCCGTTTATTTCCACATAAGCTATAAAACGGTTGGGTCTTGAGATGAAAGTTGCATGTGTTATGTTGGGATAGTGCAAAGCCTGTCCTTATCCTATCACAAACCCTACAAACAGGTATCCAACAGCACATAAGAAAGCCACCAGGGTTGCATAGGGCAGCTGGGTCTCTACATGGTTTATGTGCGGACAGCCTGAACCGGTGGAAGCGAGTATTGTGGTATCTGACATCGGAGAGCAGTGGTCGCCATATACAGATCCGGCCAGTACTGCACCCAGGGTTGGCACCAGGAAAGGAGATGCCCCTTCTGTACTGCATATCATAGTGATAATCGGGATAAGCATTCCGAATGTGCCCCAGGAGGTTCCCATGGAGAAGCTCATTATAGCTGCTACAATAAAGATAAAGAAAGGCAGGTAAGAGAGCCCCATATTAGAGCTGGAGACAAAACCAGAGATAAAGTATCCAGTTCCTATAAGATGACGGCACACTCCGCCCAGACTCCAGGAAAGGATAAGTATAAGCATAGGAGGAACTATAGAACCTATTCCCCCTACTATATTCTCAATGAACTGCCGCGGTGTCATAAGGCGGCGGGGCAGATACATAAGCATAGCTGTCAAAAAGCCTGCGAATGCACCCATTGTAAGCCCGGCAGGTGCATTGTACCCGATAGCCTCGGAGAAGCTGGTTCCGCTGAAGTAACCGCCTACATAGGCCATACCCAGAATAGCACACACTATAAGCACAGCAACAGGAAGCACCAGGTCCCAGATACTTGCTTTGCCTGCATCCAGACTGACAGCAGAAGTCTCTATCTTTCCCTGCACAGCCCTTTCCTCGGCCTTCTTCATAGGGCCGAAATCCTTGCCGGTAAAGCACAGATAGAACACCATGATTATGGTAAAAATCGCATAGAAGTTATAAGGAATGGTAGAGAGGAACACATTGAAGCCATTCTTTTCGCTTACTTCGCTGGCTACTGCCACTGCCCAGCTGGAGACTGGAGCTATTATACATACAGGAGCTGCTGTTGCATCAATAATATATGCCAGCTTCTCTCTGGAAATCTTGAGCCTGTCGGTGATAGGCCGCATTACTGTACCTACAGTCAGACAGTTGAATCCATCATCAATAAAAACTATAAGACCAAGGAGCGCAGTTGCCAATGATGCCGAGCGGCGGGTCTTGAGCTTTTTCTCTGCCCACCGGCCATAGGCCTGGCTGCCACCCGACTTGGAGACCAGGGTGACCACTGCCCACAGCATACCAAGGAACATGATGATATATGCGTTATCTGCAATCTTGGAGCACATCATATCAAATGTCATGTTCACAGCAGAGAATATTGTTCCGCCGCTGGCAGCTGCATATATCAGCATACCTGAGAACAATCCGATGAACAGCGAGGAATAAACCTCCTTGGTTATCAATGCCAAAGTTATAGCTATAAGTGGAGACAGTACAGACACCCACCCTGTCTCAATCAATGTAAAATCCATAATTATCTACGTTCTATCCTTTTTTATATATTGCATAAATTATTTTTTTATGTCAATATTAATTGTACACAATTTAATAGTACGCAATATACAAGCAAAGGAGAATAAGACATGAAAATTGCAATTTTAAATGGAAGCCCTAAAACAGGTAACACAGCAGCAATGGCCAATGCATTTGCAGAGGGAGCAAAAGAGGCAGGACACGAGGTAGAGATTCTGCATGTTGGAAAGATGAAGATTGGAGGATGCCTGGCCTGCGAGTACTGCCACGGCAAAGGTGCAGGCACTTGCGTCCAGAAGGATGATATGGAGAAGGTTATGCCTGCTTACAAAGAGGCAGATATGATTGTCTACACTTCTCCTATCTACTATTTCGGTATGACAGCCCAGATCTCTGCAGCTATCCAGAGAGTCTACGCCATCGGCAAGCCGGCCAAGGCAAAGAAGGCAGCCCTGCTCTTGAGCGCAGCTTCTCCAAACCCATTCAGCGGAGCAATTGCTACATATAAGGACATGGTAGCATTCACCGGCATGGAGAATGCAGGCATTATAACTGCTTCTGGCGATGAGAACGGCTCTGCTGCAAAGATGGCTGAAATCAAGGCTTTTGCAAAGGCTTTATGAAATACGACTGTATCAGGCTTGAGAATCAGCTGTGTTTTCCCCTGTATGCTTGTGCCAAAGAGGTAGTCAGGCTATATAGGAAACCGCTTGAATCATTGCATCTGACTTACACTCAGTATATAGTTATGATGGTGCTGTGGGAATTCGGCGATATGACAGAATGGGATCTGGGGCAGAAAGTACATCTGGATTCCGGCACTCTTGCCCCGCTCCTGAAGCGATTAGAGACCGCCGGGCTTCTTAGCCGCACCAGAATGGATGGCAACGAGAGGAAACTCCTTCTTTCCCTTACCGATAAAGGAAAGAAACTGAAGGAAAAGGCAGTAGAGGTTCCCAAGGCTATGCATGGTTGCATCAAACTGCCACAGGCAGAGCTGATCCAGCTGAAAACGCTGCTGGAAAAAGCACTGTCCAATATGGAGGAAAAGATATGATTTACGATTATTCAATTACTACCGGCAAGGGTGAGACATTGAACCTTGCAGATTTTAAAGGAAAAGTCATCATGGTAGTGAACACAGCTACCGGATGCGGATTCACTCCACAGTACGAGCCTATCGAGAAACTCTACAAGGAGTATCATGACAAGGGTTTGGAGATACTTGACATACCCTGCAACCAGTTCGGGAAACAGGCTCCAGGCACAGACGAGGAGATTCACAACTTCTGCTCTCTGCATTACAACACAACATTCCCACAGATGAAGAAGTCTGATGTGAATGGGGCAAATGAGCTGCCGCTGTACACCTACCTTAAGTCACAGAAAGGGTTTGAGGGATTCGGGGAGCATAAATATTCAAAGCTTCTGGGTGATATGCTGGCAAAAGCAGACCCGGACTGGGACAAGAAGCCAGACATCAAATGGAACTTCACAAAGTTCATCATCGACAGAAAAGGCCAGGTTGTGGCACGTTTTGAACCCACCGCAGATATGGCCGAAGTTGAGGCCTGCATAAAGGCTTTGCTGTAAAGGAGAAAAAAAATGATAATAAAAGCAGTTAAATTCAGAAAAGATGGCTTCTATACACAGCCCTTTGCCTTCGGAGGCGAGGAAGATGGTGTATACGACCAGAATGTAAGATACCGTGGAACACTTCAGAACTATCTTATCGACACTGGAAACGAAGTTATTCTGGTAGATACAGGAATTCCTGCAGGAACACCGGAGGAGGTGCCGGCCGAGAAGAGTTTCGGATTCACAGGGAAAGATATCTGCACCTACATGGAGGCATTCAAGGCTCTGGGCTATAAGCCAGAGCAGGTGACAAAGATTCTTCTGACCCACCGGCACTCTGACCATTCAGGAGAGATAAAATCCTTCCCCAATGCAAAGGTTTATGTGAATGCAGAGGAACTGGATGCCGCAGAGCTCCAGGGAATCTCCAACATAGTCCCAGTGACATTCACCGACGGAGCCTACTATAATTTTCCAGAATGCCAGAAAATCCAGGATGGTATCTACTTCATAAAGGCTAAAGGACACACCAAGGGCAACAGCATTGTGATTGTGGAGCTTGATGGACTGTTCTACATGATCCATGGAGATATCACTTATGTGGATGAAGCTCTGTATGCCAACAAACTTTCTGTTGTCTTTGACGACCGGAAGGCAGCCAGAGAGACTCTGGACCGGGTCCGGGAATTCATCAAGAACCACCCTACTGTATACTGCGGTACCCATACTCCACAGGGCTACGAGAACCTGGAGGCAAAACGGGTTATGGACCTGGACAATCCTGTTCCTACTGTGCTGGCAAAAGTTGATTTTTCTGCCAACAAAGGGACTGGTAAATATGTCTGCTCTGTATGTGGCTACATCTACGATCCTGAGCAGCACGACGGTGTTGCCTTCGAGGATCTTCCGGCCGACTGGAGATGTCCGCGCTGCAGACAGCCCAAGGAGAAATTCAACAGAGCATAGGAACTCTATATGCCTAGAAATTATGAGATAGATATGTGCCATGGGCCGCTTCTAAGGAAGATGTGCCTGTTTGCCATACCTCTCATGTGCTCCACCACATTGCAGCTGCTGTTCAATGCCACAGATGTGATTGTGGTGGGCCGTTTTGCCGGGGACAATTCCCTGGCCGCCGTAGGTTCCAATTCCTCCATCATCAACCTGATGCTCAACTTCTTTGTGGGACTCTCCATAGGTTCCAATGTGCTGGCCGCACGATACTATGGAGCCCACAACCAGGAGGATTTGTCCAAGACTGTGCATACCACCATGCTGCTTTCGCTCCTATGCGGGATAGTCATGACTATAGCTGGAGTGGCAGGAGCACGGCAGATTCTGATCTGGATGCAGACACCGAAGCAGGTTCTGGACCTGGCAGTAAAGTACCTTAGAATCTATTTCATGGGGATAACATTCACTATAGTCTACAACTTCGGCAGTGCCATACTCCGGGCAGTGGGCGACACCCGGCGGCCGCTGTGGTACCTTACCATTGCAGGATTTATCAACGTTATACTAAACCTGATTTTTGTCATAAACTTTAAATGGGATGTGGCAGGAGTTGCGGCAGCCACTGTGATATCCCAGGCTGTTGCCTGCATATTCATAATTATCTGTATGACCAGAGACCAAGGTTCAGTACACCTGGACTTCGCCCGGCTGCATCTCCATTCGATTCAGCTGGGTCTTATATTCAGGCTGGGAGTGCCGGCAGGTTTTCAGGGAATGCTCTTCTCCATATCCAACGTTGTTATACAATCTTCGGTCAACACATTCGGGAATGTAGTCATGGCAGGAAATGCGGCAGCCATGAACATAGAGCACTTTGTCTACTTTGCCATGAACTCTTTCTATCAGGCAGCAATCTCATTTACCTCACAGAATCTGGGTGCCGGCAACTTCAAGCGTATCCTCCGGATTCTGGGACTGGCACAGGTGTGTGTCATGGTGACAGGGCTTATTGCAGGAGGGGCAGCCTACATCTTTGCATCTCCCCTTATAGGAATATATTCAAGAAGTACAGATGTGATTGCGGCTGGAACAGTACGGCTTGGGATTGTATGCAAGACCTACCTGCTGTGCGGTATTATGGATGTATTTGTAGGCTCCCTGCGGGGGCTTGGCTATGCAATGATCCCTATGGTGGTGTCATTGGCAGGCGCCTGTCTGTTCAGGCTTATCTGGGTGGCTACCATATTTCAGATACCACGCTTCCATACAGTGCAGATACTATACCTTTCCTACCCTATCTCCTGGGTTCTGACATTTATTGTACTGGGAATCTGCTTTGTCTGGGCTTTCAGGCGGACAGTGCTTCACCGCCGGATAACAGAAAAAACTTCTCTAAGCTCTGGGTCTTCGCTGAAGTAATACTTCTCCAGTTCCTCATCTGTCAGGCCTATCAGCTCATGACTCATATAGTGGATCCAGATCTCATCGCACTGGTTCTTGATAACATGCTTCCGGCACCAGTAATCAGGGACAATATTGAGGTTTTTCTCCAGATACTCCTGTACTTTGTAATCGTGGACTGCAACTTTTATATCCTCCCTCTTAGGCCCTTTTGACATGATATAGTTGACCAGGAAGTTTATGGTGTGGCCTGAATCGTAGATATCGTCCACAAACAGCACCTTGTCGCCAGGCCGCAGGTTCTCGGGGGAATAAGTCCAGCCATCTACCGCTACAGCATCGTGGCTCTTTACGTCGGTATAGGACCGGGCAACAACAGCTGCATAGAAGACTGGCTTATGGCTGGTACCTTTTAGCACAGCCTTGTAGAATTCGCTTATCACATTGCCCATATAGGCGCCGCCCCGGAGTGGAACATAGATCACATCTGGAATAAAACCTTCCTTGTACATTCTGTATGCCAGCTTAAGTGCATTGTTCCGTACAGTCTTGTAATGAAGAAATTCCTTCATGCGATACTCCTTTTAATCGGGAAGTTTAGTCAGAATCTCGGCATATCCGTCGTGGACAGCCACTGTATGCTCAAAGTGGCAGGATAATGAGTTGTCGGCAGTTACAACAGTCCAGTCGTCGTCCAGCACCTCGATATCCTCTTTTCCTATCATTATCATAGGCTCTATGGCTATGACCATCCCCTCTCTAAGACGCGGGCTTATCCCCCGTGTTATGAAATTAGGGACCGAGGGTTCCTCGTGCATATGGAAGCCCACCCCATGGCCGCAGTATTCACGGACAACGCCGTAGTTGTATTTTTTAGCATGTACAAACACAGCTCTGGAAATATCGATGACCCGGTTTCCTGCCACAGCCTTGTCTATGCCCCTGTAAAGGCATTCTTCGGTAACTTTCATAAGCTGCTGTGCCTCGGGCGATATTTTGCCCACACCAACAGTTATAGTGCTGTCAGATATGTAGCCCTTAAGGTCTACGCAGAAATCCATGCTGACGATGTCGCCATCCTTAAGCACCCGTTTTCCGGGGATGCCGTGGATAACCTCCTCGTTCACCGACACACATATGCTGGCAGGATACCCCATGTAGCCAAGTTCAGCAGGTTTTGCATGACGTGCCCTGACAAATTCCCGTGCTATGTCGTCTATGTCCTTGGTGGTCATGCCAGGTGCAATATGTTTTTTTATCTCTTCAAATGTTGCAGCCAGAATTGCCCCGGAATCGCGTATGCCGGCAATATCCTGCTTTGATTTAATTTTTATGCCCATTTTCCTTGTAGATTGAATCAAGGATGCCGTTGACAAACTTATAGGAGTCGTCGCCTCCGAACTCCTGAGCCAGTTTCACAGCCTCGTTGATTATTATTTTGCCGTCAGTGTCCTTCTGATACAGAAGCCCGTAGACACTGAGGCGCAGAATTGCCAGATCGATTCGGGAGATACGGTCAAAATTCCAGTTTGTAATATGATTTTTTATGCAATTGTCTATGGTCTGGATATTCTCCAGAGTACCGCAGACAGTAAGCTTGACATAAGCCTCGGAGGAAGCATCAAAATCGTTTGGAGAAAGGTCGCGTGCACATGCAAACAAGAGTTCTGGATCAGATTTCTTAGTAAAATCCCAGCTGTAGATTATCTGAAACGCAAGAACCCTTGCACGATGCATTGTACCCATATTACAAGAAATATTTTATAGTTGCCTTTTTCTTAAGGTCATCAGTAACTTCGCGGACACTTTCTTTGAAGAGTGTATCCTGCTTTCTGGCAGTAAGATACTGAACAATTGTGTCCTTGACCGTGATGTTCTGCTCGTCGGAAACCTTGTCGGTCATCTCCAGAAGCTGAGGTTCGTTCACGCTTACAACCCGCACAATATGGTAGCCCACATTGGATTTGATTACAGGGCTTATGTCGCCCTGGCGCAGATTGAATACTGTGTCAAAGAAATCCTCGCCCATGAACTTGCGTCTGTTGGAGTCGTCGATACGCAAAGTGCCAAAACGGCCGTGGTTATACTTGGAGGCAGAGTCGTCGGAAAGCTCAACCAGCTTGTCAAACTCGGCAGAACTCTTGCCAATCTGCCTGCTGTAACCGTTTATGCGCTCAAGAGCCTTCTGCTGCTCCACAGAGTTAAGGCCGCGGGTATCCACATAGATGTGGTCAATACTTACCCGTTTAGGCACAAAGAACTGCTTGGTGTTCTCGTCGTAGAAGCGCTTTACCTCTTCGTCGGAAGGAGCCGGTATATTAGCCAGCTTACTGCCCTTGACCTTTCTGATATATCTCTGCACAGCCAGTGTTGTCTTGCTGCGGTCTGCATATACAGACCAGCTTACGTTCATACGCTGCTCAACAAAATCTTTAAGCTGTTCGTCGGAAACATTGGCACCTGCACCCACTTCTTTCCTGATTGCAGAAAGAACCTCGGCCTCGGAGACCTGGATTCCCTCTTTCTCGGCAGCCTGGCGCAGAAGCACATCCTCTACCATAACCTCGAGAACTTCCTGCTCGCTTTTGTTCACGCCGGCATGCTGAAGCACTTTGATAGTCTGGTCCAGCTGTTTTCTGGAGATAATCTCTGATTTAGACAGGTTAACAATAGCAACCCTCTGGTCCATACTATCCTGAGAATAAACTGCCGCACAAAGCGCCAGCATCAAGAATACAGACAGAAGTATTTTTTTCATCACTCTTTATCCTGTGTGTTCTGGTTCCACCATTCTGTAGATTCAGCTTCGGTATTGCTCTTTACCGATCCAAGAAGATCATCCTTATCGGTGGATCTGTTGACCCATGCCAATCCTAAGGAAAGGATAAGGAAGAATGCGGCAAGGATAGATGTAAAACGTGTAAGCACGTTTCCAGACCTTGAGCCGAACGGTGTGTTGCTGGCTCCGCCGAAGATTCCGCCCAGTCCCTCGCCCTGCTCATCCTGTACAAGCACAAGAAGGATAAGAAGCAGCGATGCGATGACAAATAAAACAAGCAAGATAATACTTAAAATACCCATTCAAAAAACCCCTTTATTCAGCACATTTCAGTATAGCAGCAAAGCTGTCGGATTTCAAGGCAGCACCGCCTATCAGTCCGCCGTCAATATTAGGCATAGCCAGAAGGCCTGCCGCATTCTCCGGTTTCATGGAGCCGCCATACTGAATTATCATATTCTCTGCAGCATCTGCAGAATAAATCTCAGCCAGTTTTTCTCTTATCACCTTGTGTATAGCATCTGCGTCGGCGGCGGTGGCTGTCTTTCCAGTCCCTATAGCCCATACCGGCTCATATGCAATAACAATATGAGAGAGCATTCCCTCGCTGATATCTTTTAAACCATTTACAACCTGAGAGGTTACAACCTCCTCGGCTTTTCCTGCCTCGCGCTCGGCCAATGTCTCTCCTACGCACAGGATTACATCGAGCCCTTTCGAAAGAGCCAGCTTGACCTTGCCGTTTATGAAAGCGTCGGTCTCGCCATAGTAGCTACGCCGCTCGGAATGTCCCAGAATCACCACAGAAACGCCGACATCCTTGAGCATGTCGGGAGAAATCTCGCCTGTGAATGCCCCGCTTTCTTTATCGGACATATTCTGGGCTCCCAAAAGGACATTTGTCCCCTTGACCACTTTATTCACCTCTGAAAGAACAGTAAAGACAGGGCAGATGGCAATCTTGCACTTAAGACCTTTTGCCTTCTCCACAATCTCCTTTGCAAGAGCAACAGCATCAGCTGTGGTCTTGTTCATCTTCCAGTTTCCAGCAATATATTTGATTCTTGCCATATCCACCTCTATTTCTGCAAAGCCACAATGCCCGGGAGTGGGAGCCCCTGGAGGAATTCCAAAGAAGCACCGCCACCAGTAGACACATGGCTAAGTTTATCGGCAAGGCCGAATTTGTTCACAGCTGCAACAGAGTCGCCGCCGCCCACTACTGTGGTGCCCTTGCAGTCGGCAACTGCCTTTGCGATATCCAGGGTGCCCTTGGCAAAGCTGTCGAACTCGAACACGCCCAGCGGCCCGTTCCATACTACAGACTGTGCCTTGGCTACTGCATCCTTAATAAGGGCAATAGTCTTAGGACCGACATCCATTCCCATAAGGTTGTCAGGGATATCGACAGCATCTACAGCAACCGGGGCTGCGTTCTCGTCGAAAGCTTCTGCTGCAATATGATCCACAGGGAGTATTACATTGACTTTTTTGTCAGCAGCTGCCTTGAGGAAGTCCCGTGCTGTATCCAGATAATCGGATTCCACAAGGGATTTTCCCACCTTGTGTCCCTGGACAGAGAGGAACGTATATGCCATACCTCCACCTATGACCATGGTGTCGCATGTCTTTAAAAGACTCTGGAGCACGCCTATCTTGGAGGATACCTTTGCTCCGCCGATTATGGCAACAAACGGATGAGCCGGATTCTCCAGAAGCGGAGCCATGAACTTGACCTCTTTCTCGATAAGGAAGCCTGCGTAGGATGGCAGGAAGTGTGCCACCCCTTCGGTTGAGGCATGAGCCCGGTGAGCTGTGCCGAATGCATCGTTCACATAGATATCGCCATAGGAGGCAAGAGCTTTGGCATATTCTGGGTTGTTGGCCTCTTCATCGGGGTAGAAGCGCACATTCTCAAGAAGTAGCACTTCGCCTGCCTTTAGGGCCTTGACCTCTTTCTCCACTTCGGGCCCTATGACATCAGGGGCAACCTTGACAGGTTTTCCAAGAAGCTCGGCAAAACGCTTGCCTATAGGAGCCATGGAGAACTCTGGATTCTTCTTTCCCTTGGGCCGGCCGAAGTGGCTCATGACAACTAAAGATGTCCCCTTCTGGGAAAGGATATACTCAATTGTCGGCAATGCGGCCCTGATACGTGTGTCGTCCTTTACAACGCCATCTTTCAGCGGAACGTTGAAATCGACCCTGATAAGAACTTTTTTCCCAGTCAGGTCTGCATCGCGGATTGTATTCAGTACCATCAGCCGTTAACCTTCTTCATAGCTGCGATAAGATCGAGAACCTTGTTGGAGTAGCCGATCTCGTTGTCGTACCAGGATACTACTTTGACGAATGTGTCGGTAAGTGCGATTCCTGCCTTTGCGTCGAAGATTGATGTGCGTGTGTCGCCCAGGAAGTCTGATGATACAACCTGATCTTCTGTATAGCCCAGGATGCCCTTGAGCTCGCCTTCTGATGCCTTTTTCATTGCCTTGCAGATATCTTCATATTTTGCAGGCTTTGCAAGTCTGACAGTAAGGTCTACAACAGAAACATCCAGAGTAGGAACTCTCATGGACATACCGGTAAGCTTTCCGTTAAGGGCAGGGATAACCTTGCCTACAGCCTTTGCAGCGCCGGTTGAGGATGGGATGATGTTGCCTGTTGCAGCGCGGCCGCCTCTCCAGTCCTTGAGCGATGGTCCGTCCACTGTCTTCTGGGTTGCTGTTACAGAGTGGACTGTTGTCATAAGACCTTCGATGATTCCCCACTTGTCGTTGAGGACTTTTGCTATAGGTGCCAGGCAGTTTGTTGTGCAAGATGCGTTGGATACGAACTTGGTTCCCTTTACATATGTCTTTTCGTTAACACCGCAGACAAACATTGGAGTGTCGTCCTTGGAAGGAGCTGTCATAACTACATATTTTGCACCTGCTTTAAGGTGTGCCTCGGCTTTCTCTTTTGTAAGGTTAAGGCCTGTAGACTCAACAATGTACTCTGCACCTACTTTGTCCCATGCCAGCTCGGCAGCATCCTTGCATGCAGTTACTCTGATCTTCTTGCCGTTGACGATAAGAAGCGATTTCTCTACATCTGCCTTGATAGTCCCTTCGAATGGGCCGTGCATTGTGTCGTACTTAAGCATATATGCAAGATAATCCACTGGACAGAGGTCGTTGATTCCCACAACTGTAATGTCTGGGCGGGACATTGCGGCTCTGAAAACAAAGCGGCCGATTCTTCCAAATCCGTTGATACCGATTTTAATAGTCTTCATAATAATACTCCCTTTAGTTTTATATTATTATAATTAATATAAGATAAAGGGCTTTTTATGTCAATTTATCGAGTATGCTTTTATCAAGGTCGGGGTGAATTCCAAGCCGGGTAAGCGAGAAATCGTAGCGCACAGGGTCGGAGGGGTCGTACTGGGCAAAAGAAGCTGTTATCTCCTGGGCTGTCTTAATATCGCCAGATTTTCGCTGTGTAAAGCCCAGCCGGGTGGCTATGTCGTGCATATGGGTGTCCACCGGCACCAGAAGGTCGCGCTTAGATACTTTTGCCCAGCCACCCGGGTCTACAGAATCGTGGCGCACCATCCAGCGCAGGTAAAGGCTAAAACGTTTGCAGGCGCTTCCCTTTTCGGGCGGGGTTATGAGCATGCCGCAGCACCCCTTGGAATGTTCCTGTATAAAGGCCATGAAATGGCTTATGCCGGCCATCATGTCGCCCTGGGTACCGCTGGGTCTGTACCCCTCTAAGAACAGCGCCTCAAGGCTGCCGTACTGCCGCAGTGCCTCCCCTATCGCATATAGGAACGAGGCTATTTCACGGCATTTGAAAAACCGGTATACAAAGTCTTTATACTGTGTCTTAAGCATATTTAGCGGCAGTGCGGCAAGTTCTGCTGCGGGGTGCGGTCCCAGGGGGGACAGCACCTGGTCTACTGCCTTGAGTATAAGGTCCACCCGACCTACTGCAAGCGAAGATGCAATAAGGCCAGCTACCTCGCGGTCCCGGACATCGGCATATGTGCGCACCGGGGCCAGCGGATCGGGATATATGTACTGGGGCTTATGGTATGCGGCATAGACTGTATCCAAGATTTCTTTGACTGTCATATAAATAAAAAAATCTCCTGCCGAAGCAGGAGATTTGGGCCCACATGGACTTGAACCAGGGACCACTCGATTATGAGTCGAGGGCTCTAACCAACTGAGCTATAGGCCCGATACATATAAATTAAATAAATAGAGTTTATTTGTCAATAGATAAAAAAGAGCTCCTGTTTCCAGGAGCCCTATATTGCATCAAAAATGAGCTTATTTATTCTCTTTGTCTTTTGCAGGGCCTACAAGTGCAGCCTCAAGATCGCCCTCGACCTTAACCTTATGAATCTTTGCCATCCAGATGTAGAGCAGAGACGGTGCGATGTAGAATGATGAATATGTACCTACACAGATACCGATTATCAGGTTGAATGCGAAGTTCTTTATAGCTCCCACGCCGAACACATAGATGGCAACTACTGCGATAAGTGTTGTCAAGGATGTGATTATACCTCTGGAGAGTGACTGGGAGATACTGGTGTTGAGAATCTGCTTAAGAGGGCTGCCCTTGAGCAGGATAACGTTCTCCTTAACTCTGTCGAAGATAACGATTGTAGCGTTAAGCGAGTAACCGATGATTGTAAGTACAGCAGCGATTGTGGTTACATCGACCTCAAGCTGGAGTGCTCCGATAACACCTACCATTACCAGGGCATCGTGAGTCAGTGCCATGATGGAGGAAAGGCCATATGCCAGCCGGAACCGGAACCAGATGTAGATAAGCATAAGTGCCAGCGACAGGATTATAAGCCATATAGCCTGCATACTCAGGGTCTGCGAGAACCGTGGACCCGAGAACTCGGATGACAGTACAGTTACATTTGCGGCACCGAACTTGGCATCAAGAAGGCTCTTTACCTTGTCGGAAACAGCAACGCCGGTCTGCTCGCCAGTCTCGCGCACTCTTATGCTGTACATCTGATCTGCAGGGTCGCCTACAACCTGAATCTGTGCAGCACCTGCCGGAGCAAGAACTGAACGCATATCAGCAATATCTGCCTTTGCAGAAGCATTTATCTGCACCCGCATGTTAAGACCAGACAGGAAGTCGATTCCCAGGTTGAATCCGCCCCTTGCACCTGTGATTATGAACAGAAGGATTATCACTACCAGGGAGGTTATAGGAGCGATATATCTAAGTTTTGTAAATTCATATACTTTTTTCATCTCTTATTTCTCCCAGCTAATGCTTAATTTCTTCATGTGACCCACATCCAGACAGAAGTCAAAGATAAGTCTGGATACAAAGATTGCGGTGAACATGGAGGTTACAATACCTACAGCCAGTGTATATGCAAAGCCCTGGATAGGACCTGTTCCCAGCTGAGACATGAACACAGCTACGATGAATGTGGTTATGTTGGAGTCCATGATAGCCCAGAAAGATTTCTCGAAGCCTGCCTTTATAGCAGCGGCTGCAGTTTTACCCAGCCTGTACTCCTCTTTGATTCTCTCAAAGATAACTACGTTGGCATCGACCGACATACCTATGTTAAGAATAAGACCTGCAATACTGGTCAGGGTAAGGGTCAGATTGAATGCCGACAGGATACCTACCATAAGGTAAAGGTTCAAGAGCAGCATACAGTCTGCGATGACACCTGCTCCCTTGTAGTAGATAATCATGAAGATGATTACCAGGAGAAGACCAAGGCCCATGGCCCTGACACCCTGACGGATTGAGTCTTCGCCCAAAGAAGCACCTACTGCCTGCTGGTTACTTACTTCCAGGGAAACTGGAAGGGCCGCAGTTCTTAGAACCAGTGCTATATCCTGAGCTTCCTGCTTGTCGAGGCCTGACATGCGGACCTGACCGCCCGAGATAGCTTCCTGGATTGTCGCACCAGCCTTTACATTGTCATCAAGGACAATGGAAAGGGTTTTCTTTACGTTTGCAGAGGTAAGCTTAAAGAAGATATCGGCACCTTCCTTATCCAGTGCAAAGTTGATTACAGGGCGGCCTGTGACAGGGTCGTTACCCACCTGTGCATCCACTATGTGTGAACCGTCAAGACCGATTTCCTCGCGGATTGCAATATGGTTTACTGTATAGTCGATTCCGTAGTTGTCTTTCTGCACAAAGCGCCTGCATACAACGCCGGCAGGGAGGATTGACTTGTCAATCGGCTGCTCGTCTGCATCCAGAGCACGGCCAGGATTCTGGTCGATATAAGCTCTTAAAGCCTGTGTAGCATCGTCATCTACAATATGGAAATTGAGCTTTCCTTTTCCCATGAGGAATGCGTTGACACGCTCAGGGTCTGCGGCACCCGGGATTTCGATGGTTATTCCAGTATCTCCCTGCCGCCGGATCTGAGGCTCGGTAATACCGAACCGGTCGATTCTGTTGTTAAGAATCTCGATGGCACGGTCAATAGCACCCTTCTTGTCCTCGGCTGTAGGAGTCCTGCCCAGTTTTTCGCCCAGGCTGTCCATATCTGCCTCAAGCAGTACTGTCATACCGCCAGAAAGGTCAAGACCAAGCTGGAGAATGCTCTTGCTCTTCTCCTTAAGGCCCATGATATCGTCGCGGTAATATGCCTCTATGGTGTTAAAAAGCTGCTTCTTTGTCTTAAAGCTGCTTAAAACCTGCTGAATGCTCCATGTCTTAGGGGCATCCTTCTTCATCAGCTTGTAGTTTGCAGCAGCCTTGTCCTTAAGGAAGCTGTACTCAGCTGGAATTGCCTGATTCGGGTTCTCTTTGACCATAGCCTCAAGCTTTTCCAAATCTTCGGCAGCCTTGGTCTGAGAGAAATTCCTGATCTGCTCTCTGGAGCCTGTAGCAATTGCCTTGGTGTCCTTGTCTACCCCGAAATACCATTTTCCGGTAGGATAGAGAAAGACTGTAGCAACAGCCACAACCAGAAGCACTATAATAAATCTGGCTCTCTTACTCATAAAATCTCCCCAGTTGTTTATTTATTTTCTTTTTTGTCTTCGACTTTCTCAGCCTCTGCAACCTTAGCCTCGTGGCTCTCGAGCACAGCGGCAATAGCTGGTTTGACAAACTCAATCTTTGTGTTGTCATCAACCTTGACAACTACAGTCTGCTCTTTTACGGCCAGGATAACGCCCCTGATTCCTCCGATAGTCTGAACCTTGTCAAACTTCTTGAGGGCACTGAGCATCTTCTGTGTCTCTTTCTGCTTCTTATTCTGCGGTCTGATGATGAAGAGGTAGAAAATTGCGATTACACCGGCAAATGTTATGAATGTTGTCACAGCAGAGCCGGCTGCCTGGAGAACAGGCATTCCCATAAGAATACTACTCATTTTGCTTCCTTTAATAATAAAATCACTAATTTTATATAAATATCACTAATAAGGCCGATAGTCAATAAACTAGGCTGTCACACCAAAAATCTTTTTAAGCTCTGCAAAGCTTTCCACCGGCTGGCCTGTCAGAGCATTGTACTTGTCCAGAACCAGAAGTTGCTCAGATTCTGCCTTGGAATAGATGGCAGAACACACTGCCGCCTTGATCATGCCCCTGTCAAAAAGCTCGGCTGTGGACAGTTTTCCAAACTCCTTAGCCGATTTTTTATCGACAACTCCAGAATCTCCATCGTAGCCTATTGTAAAAATAAACTCTTCCCGTGTCATATCTTTTTTATTATAAGGAATTTTACCGTGGAAAAGCAAGGGAAAAATTAAGGGCTGAATTTTTTTGTCCAAGGGCTTTGATTGAACCTGTAAGACGCCGCCACAGGCTGCCCTGTCCTGTCCCCTCCTCTGCAACCAGCGGATATATTGCCAGCGGGTTTCCGTCCAAAGATACTGTGCAGCTTCCCACCTGGTCTCCGGCGGCTGCCCTTTTAATCCCCTTGGCAAGTGATACATTCCAGCTTAGCTTATAAAGCTGGCTGTATGGGATGCAGATCTGCTCATTCCCGGCAACTGCTACAGGCACAGAATCGGAAGCACAGCCGAAGACCGGCACATTTACAGGGGCAGGCAGCACCGGGAAAAAGGTTCTGAAAGTGTGGAAGCCGTAAGAAAGAAGGCTTGCCCCCTCCTCCATGCGCATCAGCTTGGCGTTCATTATATCCTTTGCCTTTATTCCCATTATTACAGCCACCAGGCGCATACCATCCCGCTCGGCAGTAAGCGATATATTGTAGCCCGATTCGTCTATGTAGCCTGTCTTAAGGCCATCCACGCCAGCATAGCGGCCCAGAAGGTCGTTGCTGTTGTTTATTGACCTGCTGCCCATCTTGAAAGCCTCTTGATTTGTAAGGACATCCAGATATTCTATGAAGTTCTGGACATATATGCGGCAGAACTGGCAGAATTCCAGGGCGTTAACCTGATTTGTCTCCTCATACCCTGCCGGGTCGGTGAATACAAAGGAGCTGAAACCCAGCTGCTTTGCCTTCTGGTTCATCATCTCGACACAGGCATCTCTGCTTCCTCCGACCAGCATTGCCACAGCCATGGCAGC
Source organism: Spirochaetia bacterium (assembly GCA_017446885.1). GTDB lineage: Bacteria > Spirochaetota > Spirochaetia > CADAEX01 > CADAEX01 > CADAEX01. Next base: position 58,189 of record JAFSOR010000018.1, read on the forward strand.
ATCGTTGCCAGAGGTGACCATAAGGCCGGTCAAGAGATCGCGCAGCTTTATCCGCTGCCCGGCCCGGATGTACATAAGGGAACTGCGGTAAGGAGCCCTCTCGAAGTCGGCCTCGGGCGGCACAACTATATCCTGGTCCAGGTCTAGTTCGCCCGATTTTACCTTCTCCATAACAAGATAGGTGGTCATAAGCTTGGTCATGGAGGCAGGCGGAATTATCTCTTCGGCATTCTTTGTGTATAAAACTGTACCTGTATCGTAATCCATAAGGACAGCCGCCTTGCACTGGAGCACCGGTTCAGGCACTGTGGAAAAGCCGTTGTAGACATCGGAATAGGGAATCTCTGGAGTCTGCTCCTTGGGCGGGGCGACACAGGCCCTGATGCCTGAAACTATTCCGAACAGGATGGCAGCCAGGATGATAATCTTTATTATTCTTTTTACAGTACGCTTAATCATGCGATTACAGATGCAATAATATCCATTGCTTTGTCATAATCTGAATCAGCAATTGTCATGACAGCAGAAATCGGCGAACCGCCATAGTTCAAGTTGTCTATATCTATACCTGCTTCGGTAAGGGCCTTTAGAATCTTGAAAAGCGGTGCAAAGGAGGAAATAAGCCCCTCGCCTATTATGCCCACAACAGCAACTCCCGATCTGTAGCTGACTTTCTCTATGCCCAGGTTGGCCTTGAGCCTTGACGTCAGGTCATCCCAGTCAATCATGTGCTCATCTTTCACATAGAAGTTGAGTGTATCTATTCCCTTAAGCTCGAAAGAAATAATAAGCCCCAGGGCTCCCAGCTCCTTCTTTAGCTCAAAGTGCAGGTCGTGCATATCCTCAAGCTTGTACTTTTCTATTGTTATCCTGCGGAACCGCCGCTTGCCAGCTATTCCGACCACAGGATCCCTGGATGAGTCCCGCTGGGAATTGATGAAAGTACCGGGTTCTTCCGGTGCATTTGTGTTCTTGATGTTTATAGTGATATCTGCCTGACGTGCCGGTGCAATAGCCTCCTCATGGAAAACATTGGCGCCAAGATATGCCATCTCACGCATCTCTTTGTAGGTGATTTCTGGCACTGGCCGGGCATTTTTTGTTATGCGCGGATCGCAGGTGTAGGTGCCTGACACATCGGTCCAGTTCTCATAGACATCGGCATTAAGCGCCTTGGCGTAGATAGAGCCGGTGATGTCTGAACCGCCGCGCGAGAATGTCTTTATGTTGCCGTCGGGGCCAAGGCCGTAGAAGCCTGGAACCACATAGCTTTTGGCAGGGTCGATCTGTGCCTTTATAAGGTCGTAAGTCTCGGGCAGAATCTCGCCATGTTCTCCTATGCGTATTACCTTGGCGCTGTCTATGAACTCAAATCCGAAGTAGAGCGATATAAGCTTGGCATTAAGGTATTCTCCGCGGCTTGCGGCATAATCGGGGCTGCATTTGTCCATAAGGTGAGACTTGATTGCAACCAGTTCCTCCTTAAGGTCTGATGTTATATCAAGGACTGCTGCAATCTGGAGATAGCGGTTTCTTATCTTGTCCCATACTGCTGTGATATCTTTATCGTTGTTTGCAAGGTTATGGCATTTATAGAGGAGATCTGTAATTTTATCATCCTCTTTATCCCGCTTTCCGGGAGCAGAGACAACAACAATCCTTCTGTCTGGATTGGCCTTAACAATAGCCTGAGTCTTGGAAATCTGAACCGCATCGGCCACAGAGCTTCCACCGAATTTGCAAACAATCATCTTTCTCTCCTTTTAAGGAATGATGGAAATATTAAACACAATTAAAAACAAATATTCAAGACTTTTCTGTACCTTGACTACCTAAATATTATAATATATCTTTATATACCATGAAGATTTGGATTAAATACCTTATCGGAGCCATTGCCGGAATAATACTGGGCAACATGTTCACCAGTTTTTTTGCCGACCCCGTAGTGATGGATACTGGCAACAGAATAATTCTGAGCATAGGAAAATACACGTTCTTCCCACTTATCCTGTTTGCTGTGGCATTCTCTGTATCCAAGCTGATGACAGAGCATCTCCTTTTCAAGGTATTTTTCAAGACCGTGATTTTTACTGTTCTTTCCTCGCTGGTCCTGACCATGGTGGGCGGCGGTGCGGCACTGATTGTGTTCCAGGGTCGCATTCCTATAATCTCTGAAGGGACTGTAACTCTTAGCCTTCCTACCCTGGCACAGCACATAGCCATGATATTCCCGGACAACTTCTTTGCCATATTCACTGCAACTGGGAACTACCTTATGCCTATGCTGGTGCTGGCTATACTGGTGGGAATTAATATGGATCCATCAAACCTGCACACAAGGCCGGTCATACTTATATTCGACTCCGTGGCCCGCATTTTCTTCGATATAAACAGTCTTATCATAGAGTTCATGGCACTGGGAATTGTGTTCCTTTCGGCCACCATGACAGCATCGTTGATTGCAAACCAGCAGCTTGAGCTTTATAAATACCTGCTTATAACTGTGGGATGCGCCGCCCTGTTTGTCATATTCATACTTATTCCTGCTGTAATGATACTCTGCTGCAGGCGTGGAAAGCCTTTCCAGTCGCTCTACGCTCTTCTGGCCCCTGCAATGGCAGCGTTTTTCTCGGGCGATGTCTACTTTGGGGCAACAACCCTTATCAAGAGCTCTTTCGAGAATATAGGTGCAAAACGCAAGGTGGGGGCACCTGTCATAGCATTCCTGACAGTGTTCAGCCGTGGCGGCACTGCCATGGTATCGGCCGCATCAATCATAATAATTATTAAATCGTATACTGGAATCGAGATAACCTGGCAGGATTTCTTTATCATAATGCTCCACACATTCCTGCTTTCGTTTATATTGGGAGCTGTCCCGGGAATGGGCACGGCAATATCCATAACCATGCTCTGCAGGGGCTATGGTCACGGCATAGAGAACGGATACCTTATAATCCAGCCGGTAGCCGGGCTTTTGATAAGTTTCAGCGTCCTGGTCGACATAACAGTCATGGGTTTCATAAGCACGGTAATTGCCCAGCAGACCGACCTGCGTAAGGAAATAAGCATAGTCAAGTTCACATAATATGGAAAAAGATAACACTTCTTTCTTAGATAAAGTCGCATACATAGACACAAAACTTGACGAGGTGCTTAAAAGTGCATTCAAGACCGAGAAAAAATACAAGGCCAGGCTCAAAGGTATAGAGCCTGAATACAAAGCCAGCGCCATAAATCTTATGGACTATCTGGCATTCCGCAGCTTCGATATCGATAAGCTCCAGAAGAAAATGCAGAAACTGGGGTTCTCCGACCTGTCCGACATAAGCTCCCATGTGCGCCAGACCCTGATTTCGGTAAAAGGAATTGCCGACATGGTACTGGGAAGAAGCCCTAAGTATGAGGACGAGGAGTACATAACTGCACGCAAAAGCCAGAAACTTTTGGAATCAAACTGCGATGCCCTGTTCGGAACCAGGCCCGAGAAGCGCGGAACCAGGATCATGGTTACCATGCCGTCCCAGGCTGCCACCGACATCAAACTTATAGAATCGATGCTGGATGCAGGCATGGACTGCGCCAGAATCAACTGTGCCCACGACACCCCCGAAATATGGGAAGCAATTATAGAGAACATACACACCGCCTCTAAGTCCATGGAAAAGGAGTGTTCCATAGTCATGGATATAGCAGGGCCTAAGATCCGCACTGGAAGCCTTGCCGGCGACCCTATAATAGTCAAGGAGGGCGACACTCTGGTGCTGACCCGGGACCTGACTCCCGGTGAAGGAAGGAAAGAGGGTGTGTGTGCCCACATAGGATGCACACTTGAGAATGTGTTCCAGTGTTCCAAGCCCGGAAACCGTATCTACTACGACGACGGCAAGGTAGAAGGCAATATAGAGAAAGTAAGTCCAGACCAGATAGAAGTGCGCATAACCAATGCAAAATCCTCGGGCAGCAAGATAAAGGGCGATAAAGGGCTTAACTTCCCGGACACAAAGCTTAACTGCCACGGCTTTACCCCAAAGGACAAGGAGCATCTGGACATAATTGCCCAGAATCAGAAGAAGTGGAAAATCCAGGCACTTAACCTGTCGTTCGTGAACAATCCGGCAGAGCTTGACATGATGATAAACGACATCAAGAAGCTGGGACTTAAGACAGGAATAATAATCAAGATAGAGACAGAGCAGGCTTTCGAGCATCTGCCGGGCATAATACTGTCGGCCATGCAGATTTACCCTGCCGGAATTATGCTGGCACGGGGCGACCTGGCCATAGAGACTGGCTGGAAAAACTTTGCAACCATCCAGGAAGAGATTATCCGCATTACTGCAGCAGCCCATCTGCCCCTTGTATGGGCAACCCAGGTGCTCGAGACCCTGGCCAAGGATGGAGTGCCTACCCGGGCCGAGATTACCGATGCGGCGCTTTCGGAGCGTTCTTCCTGTGTCATGCTCAACAAGGGCAAGTATATTGTAATGGCTATACGGATGCTGGATAAAATTGTGCGCCGCATGGAGAAGTTCCGCACCAAGAGCGAGAACGTTCTGCCTAAACTGGATGGGGCCGAGAAGCTTATGCTCTCGCACAGGAAATATGATATCTGAAAAATCAATCAAATTCCTTAAGTCCATAGTACTGCCTGCAGTTATTTATCTGTTTCTTTTCAATCCGCTCTACAGCGAGCAGGATCAGCATATATCACTGACCATAGGCTCTATTCTGTTTTCTGTAGGCATATCTGCAGTACAGCTGGCCATAATCTTTTTTGTCATGATAAAATTCAACCATATTTCTTTAAAAGAGACTGGCCTTTTCTCATTTTCTTATAAAAACCTGCTTGAGCTTATTCCAAGCATTCTCCTTATTTATTCATTCTATTTTGTCGCTCTTCTTGTGCTGCTTATTGCCACAGGCTCTGCCGAAGATCCTGGAATAATAACAATAGAACTGCATGCCCCGCTCTGGATACTGGCTCTTATGATGCTGGGTGTGGGCTACTGCGAGGAGCTTTTTTTCAGGATATATCTGGTTGAGGCCTTTGGAACAGTGCTGGGGAAAAAGGCTGCCATTCTTATAAGCGCCCTGCTCTTTGCACTGGGGCATATGTATCAGGGATTCCTGGCTGTAATAATAATTTTTTTTATTGCCCTGGCTTTCCATTGGATTTACGAAAAATACAGGAGTCTGCATGTGAATGCAATTACCCATGCTGTGTTTGATGTGGTTTCTGTGCTTTTGAATGGAGTATGATCATGATTCAGTCTTTCACCACCGTATTCCAGCAGATAGTAATCCTGTTCATAATGATAGCTGTAGGGTTTGTCTGCTCTAGGCGCGGTCTGCTGTCGCCGCTTACAATAAAAGAGCTTTCCAAGTTCATTATTTATATTGTCACACCGTGTATTGTGGTAGAATCGTTCAACCGGCCATTTGACAGGGCTATGCTGGGCAATATGGGAATCGCATGCGCCGCAGCCATCGGTGCCCATGTGCTAAATATAATACTCTCTAGAATCTTTGTCCGCGATAAGGAGCACAGCAGGCAGGTTGTATACCAGTTTGCCACCATATTCAGCAACTGCGGCTTTATGGGGCTGCCCCTGCAGCAGGCCATACTTGGAAACGACGGCGTCTTTTACGGCGCTGTGTTCATTGCTATTTTCAATGTATTCACCTGGACTTACGGTTTTATCCTTATGGGAAGCCATGGCGACAGGATAAAGCTTAAGGAGATACTGCTTAACCCGGGAGTTCTGGGAGTGGCAGCAGGCTTCATAGTATTTGTCACATCGGTCAGGATTCCACATGTCCTGCTTGTGCCCATAAAGGGGTTTGCAGCACTGAACACGCCGCTTCCTATGGTAGTGGTGGGCTATTACCTGTCGCAGATAACTTCGCTCAAGGTGCTCAAGGACAAGAATCTGGTTATTACTACAGTAATAAAGCTGCTGGCAGCTCCCCTGCTGGCTCTTTTAATAATCTATCTGGCAGGAATAAGGGGACTGCTCCTTACATCGCTTATCATATCGGCATCGGCTCCATCGGCAGCCAATACTGTGATGTTCTCGGTCCTGTTCAACCGCGACACCAAGCTGGCAGTGACACTGGTATCGATATCGGTCCTGATATCGCTATTCACCATGCCGCTGGTTATATCGCTGGCCATGGCAGTTGCATAGAGGTTTTATGAAATTCATAACTGCGGCAACAGTACAGAAAGATGACAACGGCAAGCGGGCCGACAGAATCTTCCGCATTGTACTTGGAAAGATGCCCCTAAGCCGCATATACAAGGAAATCCGCAGCGGGTTCCTGCGCATCAATGGCAAAAAAACAAAAGAGGATTCCAAGGTATCGGCAGGTGACACTGTTGATGTTGCCGAGATTCTTTTGGAGTTTGCAGAGGTTTCAGAGCACAAGAGATCAGAGCACACAGTTAATAAAGAAGCATTCAGAAAACGGATAGTTTTCGAGGACGACGGCATCCTGGTCATAAATAAAAAGAAAGGAGAACTGGTGCATTCCGACGGGTATTCAAAAAGGTTCACACCCCTTGACCAGCTGGTGCGGGAATACCTGGCAGACAGCGTGCCTGGCTCTATCTCTTTCTCTCCAGGCCCACTCCACAGGCTGGACCGCAACACATCGGGAATAATAGCATTTGGAAAAAGCGCAGACGGGGCAAGGATTTTCTCAAGCGCATTGCAGAACCGGGAAACCCGGAAGTTCTATATAGCTATTATGGATGGAGTTTTGAATGGGACTGAGCGGTGGGAAGACCACCTGACCCGCGATGATAAGACAAACACCACCCATGTGGCAAAGGATGGAGACTTAGCCATAACCATAGCCACACCGTTTCTTGTATCCGGCGGCAGAACATTGGCCAGAGTGGAGATAAAAACCGGGCGCACCCACCAGATCCGCTGCCAGGCAAGCTACCACCGCCATCCTCTTACAGGCGACGCCAAGTACCACGGAAGCCATAACGAGGCAGGCTACTGGCTCCACTCCTGCGGCATAATAGCGGAAAACCGTACTGTAACAGGGGCTCCTGACAGCGGATTCATCGCCGCTGCAGCATCACTTATGGGGTGCACCGAAAAAGATGTAAAATCGGCAGTAAAAAAGATTATATCTTCCTTTGCTGAGGAAATTAAAGTATAATATAACTATGCAGATACCTTATTGCATCAAAAAACTGTTCGGAATCAAAGTCTACGCACTGGTAGGCCGCAGCGGCACTGGAAAAAGTTTCCGCGCCCGTCTTACAGCGGCTAAGCATGGCATAGACCTTATCATAGACGACGGCCTTCTTATAAAGGGTGACAATATAATAGCAGGCAAGTCAGCTAAAAGCGAGAAAGTGTATCTGACAGCCATAAAGACAGCACTCTTTGACAGCGTTGAGCACCGGACCGAGGTCAGGAATAAGCTCAAAGAAGAGCAGTTCACCAAGATTCTACTTATCGGCACATCCGAAGCCATGGTCCAGAAGATTGCCAGCCGGCTCCATCTGCCAAAACCCAGCAAGATTATCCAGATAGAAGATATAGCCCCGGAGGATGAGATAAACAAAGCCCTTAAAGAACGGGCTACCGGCAAGCATGTAATCCCTATTCCACAGGTAGAGGTGGAGAAAGACTATAGCGATATAATTTCAGGAGCTGTAAAAAAGACGATTAAGATAGGAAAAGGGCTGTTCAAGCGGAAGAAAAAGATAGAAAACACAGTTGTTCATCCGACCTTTGCCCCGGGCGAGAATCCAGGCCATGTAACTATTTCCAAGGCTGCCCTTATCCAGATGATCATGCACTGTGCCGACGAGTTTGACTCCACAATAAAGATAAAGAAGATAAAGCTGAGCCCCGATTCCTCAGGTGCCTACAAAATTAAACTGTTCTTGAATGCTTCGTACAAGACTCAGCTTTCGGGCAACTTCCACAACTTCCAGAAGTACATATCACAGAGTCTTACACGCTATACAGGTATTCAGATAAAAGAAGTCAATCTTGAGATTGAGAACCTGACCTGACGCCAGGTTGACGGGCAGACACGTCAGGCTGACGTAGGTCAGCCTTCTTCTTGGGTCTGCGGTAGCGGAGCTTGAAACCTTCCTTTGACATGACACTTTTTATAGCCTCTAAAAGTGCTGCATTAGGTGGAATTATAGGCCTGAGGAATGTCTTAACCTGGTCCATGACCTCGCCTATAGTCTGGTTTGCCACATCATCGTAAAAAACCACAGCCTCGAGGTAGTCGGTTATAAGGGGTTCAAGCAGCGTGCTGACCTTGGACAGTTCAAGCCTGTTCTCTTCCTTTGCCTGGTCAAACTTCTCCATTGTGTCATAGAAGAGGCTCTTCTTCTGAATCTCATACACACCAGGAAGAATATAGCGCAGAATATTCAGTCTGGCCAGTTTTCTGAACACCTCGGTGGTGCTGTCCATCTTCATTATCTTGAATATCTCTTCGGTAAGCCTGGAACTGGAGACAGTAACAATCCTGTGGGCATTGAATACTATGAATAATTTAAGAAGAAGCGGTATATCGCCACCAATCATTACCGAGAACTTGGCCGCCCTGATAAGGCGCACCGGATCCTCAAGGAATATTTTGCGAAGCGGAATAACAGGACGTACAATACGTTTAAGCAGATCCCTGAAACCTCCTACAAAATCAACAACCTGCTCAGTCTTGGGCGAATAGTAAAGGGCGTTTATGGAAAAATCGCGCCGCCAGACATCCTCCCGTATAGTGCCAAAACAGTTGTTGTCACCGGCAACGGAATTGGCTGCCCTGAATGTGGAAATCTCGTATATAGTGCCGCCCATCATCACGTGCACCAGAAGGAACCGGCGTCCAATTATCCTGGCATTTCGGAAAAGCTTTTTTATCTGGCGCGGATATGCATCGGTAACTATATCGAAATCCTTGGGTTTCCGGCCTATTATCATGTCGCGCACAGCGCCGCCCACAATATATGACTCGTACCCGGCATTGCGCAGCCGCTCGCAGATATAGAGGGCGTTATGATCGATATCCTCTTTGTGAATATTATGTTCGTGTTTCTCGTAGAACTCAGCCAGCTTTACAGCCTTGCCTCTGGTGTTCTTGTAGTATCTGACTATCATCCGGAGATTATTATTTCACAATATAGCTATTTAGTAAATAAAATATATGGAAATCTTCTTGTTTTAATCAGCAGTATGATATATCTTTTTTCAAGCGGGAAAAAGAATGTCAGTAGAGAACATCAGAAATATAGCGATTATCGCCCATGTAGACCACGGCAAGACCACACTGGTGGATGCCATGTTCAGGCAGAGCGGCACATTCAAGAATTTAGACAAGATGGGCGACCGGGTCATGGACTCGGGCGACATAGAGAGGGAACGGGGAATTACAATCTCGGCCAAGAACTGCGAAATCCAGTGGGACGGAATCAAGATAAACATCCTGGACACCCCGGGCCACGCCGACTTTGGCGGCGAGGTAGAAAGAGCCCTTTCCATGGTGGACGGCGTGGTCCTTCTGGTGGATGCGGCCGAAGGCCCCCTGCCCCAGACCCGGTTTGTGCTCCAGAAGGCGCTGGCCCTTAACTTAGAGCTGATTATTCTTATAAATAAAATCGACCGGGAAGATGCAAGACCCGAAGAGGTCTACAACGAGGTTCTGGAACTGCTTTTGGATCTGGGGGCCGACGACCGCTACCTGGATGCCCCGGTTCTGTGGTCCAACGGCCGCAAGGGAATTGCCAAGTACAATCTGGAAGATGAATCGACCAATATAGCTCCGCTTATGGAGACCATAATAAAGCATATCCCAGCCCCTGAATGCGACATGGAAGGGCCTTTCCAGATGCTGGTTGCAGACCTGGACTACTCCGACTACCTTGGCCGCATGGCCATAGGTAAGATAAGAAGCGGCAAGGCATCGATCAACGACCGGCTGGCAATTATAGGCAAAGACGGCGTCCCAAAACCTTTCAAGGTGTCCCAGATACAGGTGTACAACGGAACATCGCTTAAAGCTGTGGATTCGGTGCCGGCTGGGGACATAGCAATACTTTCGGGCGTAAGCAACGTGTTCATAGGCGATACAATATGCTCTGCCCTTGAGCCGGCCGCCCTGCCAAGGATTGAGGTTGACGAACCCACCGTATCCATGCGCTTTCTGCCCAACAACTCTCCTCTTTCAGGACGTGAGGGCAAGTATGTCCAGGGAAGCAAGATATTCGAAAGATTAAAGAAAGAGACACTGCGCAATGTGGCACTGCAGGTGGTGGAAGCCACCGACGGCGAGGGTGGCTACATAGTCAAGGGGCGGGGTGAGTTCCAGATGGCAATACTTATAGAAATGCTCAGGCGCGAAGGCTATGAGTTCTGCGTGGGCCGTGCCAAGGTAATATTCAAGACAGACGGAAACGGCAACAAGACCGAGCCTATGGAGCATGTGGTAATAAGTGTACATAAGGACTACGCCGGCACAATATCCGAGACCCTTATGATGCGCAAAGGGCTTCTTACCAACTATGCCAACTCCACCGGCGACCACATAATAATGGAGTTCGACATCCCTTCCCGCGCCCTTATAGGCTACCGGGATAAGTTCCTTACCGACACCAAGGGCACAGGCATAATGAACGCCTACTTTATAGGCTACGGCGAATACAAAGGCGATATCCCCACCCGGCTTACAGGAAGCCTGGTTGCAGACCGGAGCGGCGAGGCAGTGGCATACGGCATATTCAATCTGGAACCCCGGGGCAAGATGTTCATAGTGCCGGGTGACCCTGTTTACGAGGGCATGGTGGTGGGCGAGCACAACAGGGACTTTGACCTGTACCTTAACCCTACCAAGACCAAGCAGCTTTCCAACATGCGGGCTTCGGGCAAGGACACAAACGTAATTCTGACCCCAGTGCTGCCTATGACAATCGAGAGAGCTATAAATACTATACGGGATGACGAACTGGTTGAGATCACTCCCCAGTCCATAAGACTGAGGAAGAAGATACTCAACCGTCTCGAAAGGAAAAAAACCGAACGCCTCGAAGAGGCATAAATCATTTAGTACCGAAAATACGGTCACCTGCATCGCCCAAACCAGGGCAGATGTATGCATCCTTGTTCAGTTCCCGGTCCACATGTCCTATGTAAATCTGAACATCGGGGTGTGCCTCGGAAAGTACTTTAATACCCTCCGGAGCCGCAATAATGCACATGAACTTGATCTTAACGCCGCCATGGGCTTTGATCTGTGTCACGGCATCGGCAGCAGAACCGCCTGTGGCCAGCATAGGGTCAAGGACAAATATGGTGCGCTCAGAAATCGGCTTAGGAAGCTTGCAGTAGTATTCAACAGGCTTGTGGGTAACCTCGTCCCGGTACAGACCTATATGGCCTACCTTTGCGGTGGGGGTCAGAGCCAGGATTCCAGGCACCATGCCAAGCCCTGCGCGCAGCACCGGCACCACAGCCAGCTTGCGACCAGCTATGAACGGGGCGCTGCACTTTTCTATAGGAGTCTCTATATCCTTATCCTCCAAAGGCAGGTCTGAAAGGGCCTCGTAACCCTCAAGCATTGCAATCTCCTCCACCAGCTTGCGGAATTCGTTGGTTCCGGTTTTCTTATCCCTAAGCATGGAAATCTTATGCTGGATAAGGGGATGTGTAAAAACAGTGATGTTAGGGTTATTATTGTACAACATATCGCTCTCCATCAAGAAAGGAAGATACCGCGGCTCTTGTCGCCAGCTGCATTCTTTCCGAACTCATAGTCGTTTCCAGGCAGGACAGCATTAAGCACAATACCTGCGATAGCAGCTATAGCCAGGGCTGTAAGTGTGATTGATGTGCTTCCAACCTTGAATGTAAGACCGCTTGAGAATCCCAGACCACATACAAAGATGACACCTGCGATAATCAGGTTGCGGGACTTGGTCAGGTCAACTCTGTTCTCTACAATATTCCGCACACCGATTGCAGAAATCATACCGTAAAGCATAAAGGAGATACCGCCTATGATAGCTGTAGGCATGGTCGAGATGATAGCCGAGAACTTAGGGATGAACGACAGGATGATGGCATAGATTGCAGCCAGCCGTACAACCTTGGGGTCAAATACTCTGGAAAGCTCCAGGACACCGGTGTTCTCGCCGTATGTAGTGTTGGAAGGACCGCCGATAAAACCTGCGATTGCTGTTGCAAGACCGTCGCCCATAAGAGTGCGGTGCAGGCCAGGATCTGCCAGGAAGTTGGTGCTTGTTGTGGCAGAGATTGCAGACATATCGCCTATATGCTCCATCATGGAAGCTATTGCTATAGGAGCCATGACCAGAACTGCGGTTATATCGAACTTACAAATCTTGAATGAAGGAATTCCCACCCATGAAGACTGGCCGATTGCAGCAAAGTTGAATATTGCAGAGCCGTCTGGGTTTGTCATGCCTGCCATGTGCATAATCAGCGCGATTACATAGGAAACTGCAATACCCATAAGGATAGGGATAATGCGGAACAGACCTTTGCCCCATACATTGAACACAACTATGGTTGCCAGAGCCACAAGAGCCAGGAACCAGTTGGTGGAGGCATTGCCTATTGCAGAGCCAGCCAGCGAGAGTCCGATGCAGATGATGATAGGACCAGTGACTACTGGAGGCAGGAACCGCATAACCTTTTTCATACCCACTACCTTGATGATAAGGGCCAGGATAAAGTATGCAAGGCCAGCAACAACCACACCGCCGCATGCGTATGCAGCCTTTTCGTTGGCACCCATTCCGGCGTAAATTCCGGCATTAAGGTTTGCAACTGTGTAGAAACCGCCCAGGAAAGCGAAGGATGAGCCGAGGAAAGCAGGTACCTTGAACTTTGAGCAAACGTGGAAAATAAGTGTTCCGAAACCGGCGCAGAACAGGGTCACAGCAACTGTCATACCCTGGGTGATAGGCTCACCGGTAGCATCCTTGAAAAAACCGCCCACAAGAATAGGCACCAGAACTGTGGCACCAAACATGGCAACCATGTGCTGCAATCCCATAAGCAGCATACTGCCTTTACCCAGAAGACGTGCGTCTCTGATGGGTTCGCCCTTGAAATCTTTCATTAATTCCCCTCCGTGATTTTCTTTAATTGTATAACACAGGGGGTGATTTTTCAAGGGGAAAATTTATGTTTACCATTCTATATATGGTGTTGCCAGACCTTCCTCAAGCCACAGTGCTATCTCTGAAGCTATATTATCAAGCTTTTGTTTCTGATTGGTTCCAGAGATGGAGCATTCCCACACAACAGCCACCCTGTAGCCCAAATCGAGGAGAGCAGATATATTCTTATGGTCGCGCTCCCGGTTCCGGGCAAACTTATGCCTCCAGAATGCTGCATGGGTAGAAGGAATGCGGAACTTGGTACAGTGGCGGTGGCCATGCCAGAAACAGCCGTTAACAAACACCACAGCATGGAATTTAGGAAATACGATATCGGGAGAGCCTGGAAGTTTCTTGTCGTTCTTGCGGAAACGCAACCCCAGGGAAAACAGACGGCTCCGCAGCAGCACCTCGGGCTTTGATACGCTCTTTATATGGGACATGTTGTTGTGCCGGGCCTCGGGGGACATTGTATCCATACTCAAAGTATACCACAGAAAAAAGTTTGAAAAAGTTTTCCAAAAATTGAAGCAAAATGAAAGTTTTTGTTGTGTATATAGGTAGTTCAATTTCAGGAGGAAAAAAATGAAACAGATTACATTCTTTATGTAAAGCATTTTATTGACATTTGCTTTACATTTACTTTATAATTAGGAGGTAAGGAGAAATGGAAATGGCACAGACAATGGTCAACTTCAGAATGGATTCAGAGGATAAACACGACATGGAGACTGTATGCAGGGAGCTGGGAATGTCAATGACTACAGCATTCACTATCTTCGCAAAGAAAGTCAGCCGCGAGAAGCGTATCCCTTTTGAAATCTCTATCGATCCATTCTATTCAGAAAGCAATATCTCTTACTTGAAGAAACTAGTATCAGATATTGATTCTGGAAAAACAAAGCTTATTGAGCATGACCTTATTGAAAAGAAGTGAGGTTCTATGAAGCTACTATGGACAGAAGATGCTTGGGAGGACTACTGCCGATGGCAGAAACAGGATAAGAAGACCATCAAGAGAATAAATGATCTGATCAAAGATATCCAGCGGTGCCCTATTGATGGAATCGGGAAACCAGAACAACTCAAGGAAAACTTATCTGGATTATGGAGCAGACGGATAGATGATGCAAACAGAATTGTCTATAGAATTACTGATGACGCTATAGAAATCTTAGCCGTCAAAAATCATTATTAATCAAATAGACAAAAGCCCGCATAAAGGCCAGTCACACCGGTGGCTGGCTTTTTATATCCTGTAGCATTATTTGACACATCTAGGCTGTAAAATGGCCACAGGAGGCAGTATATAGAGATAAATTTCACTCTTACCCTGACAGATAACAGCATGGTAGCCTGTGTCGTCGGTCTTTCAGTCATATTTTTAATCGTATTCGGGTTTAAATCCCTAAGAGAAACGAAATAAAAGACATGCTGCACTGCCAGCTATTTAAGTTTTTCAGAGAGGAAGTTGGTTAGAAATTATTAATTATAAAAGTCTTTCCATTGCGTCATTTTCATCGACAAACACAGTCTGCTCCTCTCCGCAACATATGGTATGAACTTCATAATTAATATCAGGGAATCCAGCACCTGCAAAATTTACATATTCAACTTTTGCATTATGCACACATTGCTCTTTATCACAATACCAATAGATAGTATCCCCTGCTCTGAACTTTGTCATCATATTATCTCTAGCCCAATCTGCCTTAAATATTCATAGGTTGGATCATAATACTCTAATTTTCGTGTTTTATCTTTATCATTTCCTTCTGGAACAACTATTATCATACCTTGGCGAGCTCTGGTTAACAAAACCCTGTATGCATTCAGCTGATATTTTTTATCATCTTCTGCATTAATATGAAACCATTTACCGCCTCTAAAAGCATAGTTTTGCCAACCGTTTTTTGAATACCTAAAATCCCCATCCCAAATCACACATGCCCAATCCAGTTCAAGACCTTGAATATCAAATTCTGTTGCTGCATCTTCAAGGAAAAGTGATGAACGAATATCATCTTTGTCAGCTAAAAACCAATGTACTGTATCAGGATTTTGACGAACATCAATAGCTAATGGCTTAAGTCTATTAGCTTTTGAAGATACTATCATTCCATAACGTTCTGAACCTCTTGCTTTTTTGACCAACCATTCTTTTGCTTTATCAAGTGAACGCGTTAGAATAATAGGATAAGTTGTCTTAATTTCATCATGTAAATTTTTAGCTTTTTGAATATTTAAATCAAGTAATTCATGAACAAAGTTTGATACTTTTTCTGACCTGAATGAACGCATTGAAACAGCCAAATGTAAAGCTGAGTTTTCGACAACACTTTTATTATTCAATAAAAGTTGTTTTAATTTTCCATCTGCATATTCTTTTTCTGTTAATTGATTTGAAATATATATTTTCCAATTAGGAAATCTTTCATCAAGAGAACGAATCCATTCAGAGATGCCAGCTTCTCCTGTATTTATTTCTTGCCCACCACCAACTAGGCAAATAATTACTGCCCAATCAGGACGCTGGTCCAAAGACCAGATAAGGAACTCTGGTTCTGAAAATGGAAAACTATTTATATGTTTTCTTCTTTTTAGCCAACGAAACAATTGCTCTTGAGTCCAAGCCCTTTGGGCCTCATCAAATATTGCAACATGTTCCACGTCTGCATATCCATCACTCTTATTTTTCTTGATTTTTGTTTCATCGATTTCTATAGCTTTATTAACAATTGGAAATTTTATTTTTTCAAGAAATGTATTTCGATAATGATGAACAATTTGAATAAAAGCACGTACCTCACGTCTCGCATCAGTAATAGAATATTTTTTCTTATTTTTCTGTTCCTCCTGTCGTTTTTTATCTCGAGCCAAAGCCTCAGAAAGAACACTTACAAGTGGTTGATTTCCAGAAAGATAAACTGCTAAATCTTTCTTATCATATTGTTCTATAGCAACTTGCAATCCGACTAATGTTTTTCCAGCACCTGGAACACCCGTCACAAAACAAATAGCTTTTTCTTTGCTTTGTCTTGTCTTTTCAATTATCTCTAATATGTAATTATTAGTTTTTACTAAATTTTCTGCAGACGCCTCTGTTTTAATAATATCTTCAACAGTATGATTATTAAATAATACACTTGCTGCTTGAATAATTGTTGGAGTTGGGGAATATCTGCTGTTTGCCCATTCTAGAATATTATCACAGAAATTGTTTTCATTTTTTTCTAGTATTTCCTTAATAATTGGATAAAGACTTTCTTCGTTAGAACAAATTGGTTCATAAACCTTATCATCATAATAACTTGATAGATATTTATGTGATCGTTCTTTTGCCTTGGTTGCAACTAAAATTGGAACAATTAATTTATCATGACTTGCTTCATGGAAATTTTTAAGATCTAAAGCATAGTCCCAAACCTGTTCAATATCACTACGCAAATAATCTTTTTTACCGACTTTAAATTCCAATACAAATATTATTCCATGGAAAACTAAAATAACATCAGCTCTTTTTCCTAGTCGAGGAATTGAATATTCAAATAATATTCGACCTCCAGAAAAATGGTTAACAATGTTTTTCATTATGATTATTTCATCAAGCCATGCTTCCATTTGTAGAGTATTAGAATCAAATGTATTTTCTCTTGCTATTTTTCCTAATATTTCATTTTCTGATTGAGAAAGAAAACTTTTAAAAGAATCCTCGTAAAAGAATCGCTCCACCATATTGTTATTATAAAACAATTTTTGTTATTTTACCACTAAAAATTCGCAGGTCCGAGTCCTACCCCTGCTAAACATACTCACTCCAGAGTTTGGCGAGTTTTCGCTCCCGAATTTGTCAAGTTTTCACTCCAGATTTTGGCGAGTTTTCACTCCAGAATTTGGTGCTTTTTCAATCCACACTTTGGCAAAAGTCTCCCCTTTCCATACCATAACTTTCCCGCTATACTTCCCATATGAAAACTATCCACGTTGTTGCAGCACTTATATTCCGCACTACTCCAGAGGACACCAGGCAGCTCTTTGCCACCCAGCGGGGCTATGGGGAGTTCAAGGACGGCTGGGAGTTTCCAGGGGGCAAGGTTGAGCCTGGTGAAAGCCCACAGGATGCCCTTAAAAGGGAGATCCGGGAAGAACTGGCCACAGAGATAGAGGTGGGTGACTACATCAGTACCATCGAATACGACTACCCCACTTTTCACCTCTCCATGGAGTGTTATGCCTGCTCAATAATTTCCGGCAGGCTGGAACTTCTGGAGCACGAGAACGCAGCATGGCTCTCAAAGGAGACTTTGCGTACAGTCTCATGGCTCCCCGCTGACTTAAGTATTCTAGATAAAGTGGAAAAATTGCTTTAATTACCGCCCTAGCGCTTTATCAAACCGTTCCAGCACATCCACCATATCAGGCATAAGATAATCACGGCACTTGGACATCAGCCTGGGTGGCATACCGTAGAAAGCCTCGGCAATACCGCCTGTTATGCAGGCCTGGGTGTCGGCATCGCCACCTAAGGATACAGCAAGCCGTATAGCATCCTCGTAGTCCCTGCTGTCCAAGAAAGCCACTATTGCCTCGGGCACTGTCCCCTGGCAGGTCTCGTCAAACTCATAGTCGGGTCTGATCTGGTCACAGGTCCTATCAAGGTTGTAGTCGAACTCCTTCTGGATGTAGTCCTTTATCTCCTGCTTGCTCTTTCCTGTGCGGGCTAAAAAGATAGCTGCAGCTGTGGCATCTGCCCCGTCAATCCCGAATGGATGGTTGTGGGTTATCTCCGCAGTCCACCTTGCAACCTGCCGGGTTGTCTCCAGCGTGTCATAGAGCCAACCTGCTGCCGATACCCGCATGGCAGACCCGTTCCCATAGCTTCCATAAGGCTCGGTCATATCAGAGAAAAGCCAGCGATGGAACTGGCCGCCGTAGCCTGCAAACGGATACCTTGCTCCCCACTTCTTAAAGCTTTTTATCAGGGCTTTCTTGACCTCTTTCTCATCAGGGTTCTTCCCTGCCTCAAGAAGAACTTCTGCAACCGCAATGGTCATGACCGAGTCGTCGGTGAACATGGAATCGTCGCTTAAAAGCGGGAAATCTGTTGTATCGATTGCATCAAATTCGTAGGGCGAGCCTACAATGTCGCCTAAAATTGCTCCGTACATCTTAACTCCTTCATTTCTTATATCATAATTATAACACCAGGGTGTCGCAAATAATGCTACATATAACAAATTTTTTATAGACAACATTACTCCGCAGGAATAGAATATCCTTGAATATGGAACAGCAGCTGAAAGTATCTACCTTTCTAAAGTTCTGGGCGCCGCTTGCCCTGATGCAGATTATTATGAACTTCGAGTTCCCCGCTGTGATTGCCTTTATATCGCGCATTGGCGATGTAAAGGAGAACCTGGCCATATTCACTGTGGTAACGTCGCTGTCGCTGCTCCTTGAGGGTGTCATAATCCAGATGCTGTCTGCCGCCACCGCATTGTGCGACAGCTGGAACAACTACCAGCGTCTTAAGCACTTTCTCCTGGTGGTGCTGGCCCTGCTGCTTTTGACTCATATCTTCTGCATCCTGCCCGGGCCGTTCAACTTTATAGCAACTGTGCTTTTGAATCTGGAGCCCGACTATATAGAGAACACCCGGATATCATTCCTTCTTATGCTGCCCTGGGTTCCAACCATAGGTGTGCGCCGTCTGTGGCAGGGAGTCCTAATCCGCACAGGCCATACTGTGCAGGTGTCGCTTATTACTGTAATCAGGATAATTGTCTCCATAGCAGTGCTTGTAATCATGCTGTCGTTCAAGAGCGTGCCGGGCTTCTATGTGGCATCCATCTCGCTCAGCCTGGGTGTGACAGCCGGGGCGGTATCGGCATATATGTTTGCCCGGCCAGAACTTAAAAAGCTGCGGGGCACTGTGTCGCAAAAGGCTATGAGCTATAGAGAGCTTACCCTGTTCTACCTGCCCCTTGCCATGACATCGTTCGTGACCGAGGCCGACCGCCCAATAATAGCCGCCGGAATATCCCGCGGACTTTTGCCCACCGAATCCCTTGCCGGCTGGAGCGAGGTAATATCGGTCATAGCCATATTCCGTGCCCTATGCTACTCCACACAGGAGGCCTCCATAGCACTGTTCAGCACCAAAGAGAACAACCAGGTCATCCGCAAAGCGGTGTTCCACATATGCACTGTGGTGTGCGCAATATGCTTCTTCTGCATCTTTGTGCAGCCTGTGCGTGAATATATCCTTATAGACATCTCGGGCCTTACCCCGGAGCTTGCCCAGCTTTGCAAGGTGCCGCTTATGGTCATATCGCTCACACTTTTCACATTCCCGGTCATAGCATGGCTCAGGTCTGTGAACATATACAGCAAGACCACCCAGAACATAGGCTGGGCCGTGACATCGAACCTTATTGCTGTTACGCTGGCTGTAGTAGTATTGAACTGGGGATTCTCCATGGTAGGACTTATGATCGGTTCCATAAGCTATATTTTTGCCATGTATGCAGAATCAGGATACTTGACAATTAAAAGATTTAGTAGTAATAATTCTTACTTAGTATGAAGACGACAAGATTTTCAAAACAGAGAGAACTGGTGCTTAAGACTGTCCAGACTCATCTGGTGCATCCTACAGCCCAGGAGATCTATGGACTTACAAGAGAGGTTGACCCTACCATAAGCATGGGTACTGTATACCGTAACCTTAACCTTCTGGCCGAGCAGGGCAAAATACTGCGCATAAAGGTGCCCGGAGGAGCAGACCGGTACGACGGCACAATAAGGCCGCATAACCATGCAGTATGCACAAGGTGCGGTATGGTCATGGACTACGACTTCAACTTCGAAGCGCTGTCGGAGCAGCTTGCAACAAGCGGTTTCAAGTGCGAGGAGCTTAATATGACAGTCCGCGGAACCTGCAAAGAGTGCCTGTCAAAGGCTTAAAATATAAGACATGGAGGAAAGGTATGGCTAAATTTGTATGCCCGGTTTGCGGGTATGTTTTTGAGGGAGCTGCAGCACCTGCAGTATGCCCTGTATGTAAATATGCAGGACCTGACTGGAAAAAAGTTGAAGGAGAGATGAACTGGGCTGCAGAGCATGTTGTAGGCGTCGGAAAGAAGTTCGGACCAGACGTTCCTGCTGATGTCCAGGAGAAGATTATTGCTGGACTTAAGTCAAATTTCGAAGGCGAATGCTGCGAGGTTGGTATGTACCTGGCTATGGCACGGGTTGCCCACAGAGAAGGATATCCAGAGATCGGACTCTACTGGGAGAAGGCTGGACTTGAGGAAGCTGAGCACGCTGCAAAGTTTGCAGAGCTTCTGGGCGAGGTTGTAACCGACAGTACAAAGAAGAACCTGCAGATGCGGGTAGATGCAGAGAATGGAGCTACTGCAGGAAAGACAGAGCTGGCACTTCTGGCAAAGAAGTATAATCTGGATGCAATCCATGACACAGTTCACGAGATGGCACGGGATGAGGCACGCCACGGAAAGGCTCTGAAAGGTCTTCTGGACAGATACTTCAAATAAGAGAAACCTTCACAGAATACATTATAAAGGCCAGGGTATACACTCTGGCTTTTTTTATGTTATTTTATAAATATGAAAAAGATTCTGATAGAGTATCTGTATCTTGACCTTAAGACCTGTGACCGATGTGTCGGCACAGATGCAGTTCTGGACAAGGTTGTGGAAGGACTTAAGCCTGCCCTGAGCCTTGCAGGATATCAAATTGAATACCTGAAGCAGGAGATCTCAACCCCTGAGCTTGCTGAGAAATATCACTTTCTGTCCTCCCCCACTGTCAGGGTCAACGGCCGTGATATATTCGGGAAGATCAAAGAGACCGGATGCAGCTGCTGCGGAGATATTGCAGGAACACATGTGGACTGCAGGGCTTATGAGGATGATGGAAAAACTGTGGAAGTCCCCACAGAGGAGATGCTTGCCGATGCCATACTGAGGGCTGTATATAATCCTTCAGGCTGTTCCTGCGGGACATATAAGCTTCCAGGCAATTTAAAACGATTCTTTGTCGGAAAAAAGAGAAAAGCACTATGAAAAAAACATCTGATACACTTCCAAAATGGAATTTATCCAACATCTACAAAAGTTTTGACGATACTGCCTACGAGGGCGATATAAAGGACTACACTGCACTATGCACCGAGCTTAAAGCGCTGCTTAAAGCAGGAAAGAAAGAGGTTCTGGAGAACGCGGTGCAGCTTTTAGGACGGGCCATGGATCTGTTCGAGAACCTGTACTCATACGCATATGCAATCTTTTCGGTAAACACCGGGGATGAGCGTGCTTTGCGAGAGGTGTCGCGTCTTGATGAGCTGCACCAGAAGCTTGCCGAATGCTTTGTCCTTTTCAATTCGCTTGTGAAAAAATATAAAAAATCTATCCCGGACATGCTAAAGAAAAGCCCTATCCTGGCCGTGCGTGCCCAGTTTATAAAAGATGCCCTTACCGAGTCCGAGCACCAGCTTTCCGATGCCGAAGAAGCCCTTGCACAGGAGCTTAAGGCGGCTGGCGGCGATGCATGGGGCAGGCTTCAGGAGGCTGTTTCATCTGCGCTTGAGCAGGAAGGAAAGAGCATTACCGAGCTACGCAACATGGCCTTTGACAAGAGCCGCAGCGTGCGTAAAAAAGCATACGAGGCAGAGCTGGCCGCCTGGAAAAGCATGGAGATTCCTCTGGCATACTCTCTTAACGGTGTAAAGAAGACAGCTGCCACATTGGATACAAAACGCGGCTGGAAGAGTGCCCTGGATAAGGCTTTGTTCCAGTCAAGGATGTCGCATAAGACTTTGGATGCCATGATTGCAGTAATGGAAGAATCGCTACCTGAGTTCCGCAAGTATCTTAATAAAAAAGCAGAGCTCCTGGGCATTAAAAAGCTTGCTTTCTACGACCTTTTTGCCCCCATAAGCGAGAAAGGCTTCAAGCCCAGGGTGTGGAGCTTTGACGAGGCACGTGACTACATAATCGAGACCTTCGGCAGCTTTGCAGAGGATATGGGGCTGTTTGCAAAGAATGCATTTGAAAGCGGCTG
Organism: Spirochaetia bacterium; assembly: GCA_017446885.1. Classification (GTDB taxonomy): domain Bacteria; phylum Spirochaetota; class Spirochaetia; order CADAEX01; family CADAEX01; genus CADAEX01. The sequence continues at coordinate 80,441 of JAFSOR010000018.1, forward strand.
GGTGGATGCACCGCCCCATGCCGGCAAGGTGGGCGGAGCCTACTGCACATCGTTCCCCATAGCCAAGGAAAGCCGGGTAATGTGCAACTACAGCCCCACATTCTCGGGGGTATCGACAATAGCCCACGAGCTGGGACACGCATATCACTTCCACCTGCTGCGAGAGGACTACGCCTTTGCACGGGCCTACCCTATGACACTGGCCGAGACTGCATCTATCTTCTCCGAGACTATGCTGTACAACAATACAATCAGCAGAGCCAAAGGCTTTGAGAAAAAGTATCTTACCGAGATGTTCCTTATGGAGGCAACCCAGGTTATTGTAGACATACTATGCCGCTTCTATTTTGAGCAGGCTGTGTTCGAGGCCCAGAAGTCTGGTCCGCTCTCTGCCGATGCCCTGTGCAGCATGATGATTGATGCCCAGAAGGCCACCTATGGCGATGCCCTAGATCCTAAGCAGCTGCATCCATACATGTGGGCAGTAAAGTGCCACTACTACAGCCCGGACCTTGGTTTCTACAACTATCCCTATGCCTTCGGGCAGCTGTTCTCAATAGGACTCTATACCAGATATCTTGAGGATAAAAAGCGTTTCCCTGCCCTGTACAAGAAGGTGCTTATGGCAACAGGAAAGACCGACATAAGGGGTGTGGCAAAGCTTGCAGGCATAGACATTGAGAAAAAGGATTTCTTCCAGGAAAGTATGGGCTTTATAACCAGGATGATCCGGAGCTTTCTGAAGTAAAGACTTCAGCTATCTCGTCCGCACTCCGGGCGTTCAAAATCTTTTGTCTGTTATCTTCCTGGCTTAATACACCCGATACTGCCGACAGCACCTGAAGGTGTGGCGAAGCCTCATCTGTAGGCGATGCTATAAGTACAAATATCTGTGATGGCAGGCCGTCCAGAGAGTCAAACTCGATACCGCTTTTCTTGCGCCCTATGGCAACTGTCAGGTGCTTTACACCGTCGCTCTTGGCATGCGGGAATGCTATTCCGTGCTCCATGCCTGTGCTCATCTTGGCCTCGCGCTGCATTATGTCGTCCATAAGAACCTGCTTGTCGGTTATATTCTTCGAAGTGCTTACCAGATCCACCAGCTCCATAAGAACCTCATCTTTGGTATTTGCAGCCAGGTCGCAGATTATAAGATTCTTGGAGATACGCCCCTTAAGGACTTCAACATCAACCTTCTTCTCGGTGCTCTGTGCCGACTCCTTCTTTGCCTCCACCATGGAGCTGGTCTCTTCCTGTTCGGTGCGCTCTGTGTCCATAAAGCGCAGCATGACCTCGTACACCGAAGTCTTAAGGAACTGTTCGTAGCGCACCTTGGTAGATATATCCAGGGCTTTGCCGTGCTGGTTTATGGTAAACACCATACGGTTCATACGGGCGTGGTATATCCCTTTGTCGCTGTCGATATTGAGCACGAAGAAACCGTCCTTGCGCAGATCCTTAAGAAGCATATATGCAACCAGGTCGGCAATCTCCTCGGTCTTGAATTCCCAGTGGCATGTGGTGGTGGCAGAACTCTTAAGCTCCTTACGGGTTCCCCGCTCCTTGCTCTTAAGTATAAGGCTAAGGGCCGGAGGTGCCACAATAGTGGTCACCAGGGTCATCATAATCACAACGCCAAAAAGCTGCTCGTCCAGGATTCCTGCAGTAATTCCAATACCAGCTATGATAAGTGCAACCTCGCCACGGGGGACCATACCGCATCCTATGCGGAGCGCACCGTGGATATTGAACCCCAGGTAGAGCGATGGCCAGCCGCAGCCTATAAGCTTGCCGACTATACATGCGGCAGTGTAGACCAGCCCGAACAGAATGATATGGGGATCAAACAGCTTGGCCACATTAACCATCATACCCATGACACAGAAGAACAGAGGCACCAGGAAAGCAGTTATACCCTCAAGACGGTCGTGTATTATAGGGGCAATATCGGTGCTGGACAGGGCAAGTCCTGTGATGTATGCACCTATGATCATTGCAAGCCCCTGTTTCTCAAACATTCCTGCAAAAAGGAGCGCAAGACCGAATGCGAATATAGAAAAGTCGTAGGAGCTGTGGAATTTCTTAAGAAGCTCGGCCACCCTCTTTGAGAAAATAAGCGCAATCGCCGAGAATCCCAGCCATATACCAAATGCGCGGAATGCTATATTCAGTATCACAGGGGCGTTCATGCCATGGCCGCCGTTACGCTGCACTGCAGCCACAAGTCCCATAACCACAGCCAGGAGCACAATACCCAGTACATCGTCGAATACAGCGGCGGCAAGTGTGGTTACCCCCTCGGGCGAATCCATCTTCTTCTTGTCCGACAGTATGCGGGCTGTTATGCCTACCGATGTGGCTGTACTCATTATGCCGAAGAACAGGCAGCGCTCGTCAAGGAAGTGGGTTCCCAAGACCAGCATGCAGGTGCCGGCTCCGAAAAAAAAGGAGAATACTACCCCCGAAAGACCTATTATTCCACCGCGCAGGGAGTAGCGGATAAAAAGGCCTAAGTCGGTCTCGAGGCCAGAGTTGAACAAAAGTACAATGGAAGCCACCATCGCAAAGCCGTAGAGCTGTGGGGTAACAGCCAAAGCCTGCGAATAGACAGGAAAAAGCCCATCTGGAAAGCCTGGCAGCGGAATTGCACCCAGGGCATAAGGGCCTATGACTACACCCGAAATTAGCTCGCCTATGACCGATGGAACGCCCATTCTTTCGGTAAGGCTGCCGAATATCTTTACTGCGAAAATTATTACGCTTATCTGAAATATAAGAGTGGTCATAAGACCAGTGATATTTCCTTCCATATCCCAAGCTCCGACTTATTCTATCTTTTATTCAAAAACTTTACAACTTCATTTTCAGGTGATATAATTTACTAAATGAGGAAAATATTTTCCCTCTTATTATTACTTTTTCTCGCTTTTTCTGGTCTGGCTGCCCAAGGGGTAAGCCGCATGACCTACTTTGCAAGTCTTTTCGGCATTTCTTTCGACACCAGCGAGGAGATTCCCCAGCGTGAGCTTTCAATCATATACTTTATACTGGACCATACCGAGGAATACCATATACACTGCATGAGGGGCGAGGAACAGAACCAGGTCTTTGTCCACAACGACGGCACAGTGGTGGTGTTTGACAAGAATCATCATCAGGTGACCAACTACAACAGGGGCACCATACGCATAGCCCGCAAGAACGACCCCATAGGCCACTTTATACTGGACACCCAGCCCTGGCTTAACTTTGGCGTGGATTCAAGCGACCCCACCACCATAGAGGAACGGCTTGAGGCCTACCTTATGGATGTGCAGAACGCAATATTCGTATTCCTGTTCCACCGCAAGGGTGTCCCTATAAAGCAGATACATTACAGCGAACTTGACCAGGTGGACAAAGAGGTATGCCAATTCTTCTACAAGATTCTTTTCAACAGCTCATACAAGATACAGCTGACCGACGAGAACATACAGAAGATGCACAGAAGCCCCAACCTGTGGTCCAAGTACTGCCACCAGATATTCAACCTGTTCTTTTAGAAACTTTTGCGGATAAATAAAAAATGTCACATCCAGCTCCTGAAACAAGTTCAGAATGACGAATGTGACATAAGAAAAGGCATCTCCTACTGGAATCGAACCAGTGTTGACGGGATGAAAACCCGTTGTCCTAACCCCTAGACGAAGGAGACGCGTCCTGAGCTGCAATGGATTCGAACCATTGACCCACGCCTTAAAAGGGCGTTGCTCTACCAGCTGAGCTAGCAGCCCGAACAAAATAATCGCAACGACAAAAATCTATCAAGAAAGACAGATAATGTCAACTACAGCGATTGTTTAATTGCCGAAGGCGGAACTCGAATCCGCAAGGCTTTTAAGGGCCGGAGGATTTTAAGTCCTCTGTGTCTACCAATTTCACCACTTCGGCATTTCAATCTATTTTACTTGAGGGTGGCTTGACAGTCAAGCAGTTTAGTTCTTGAATATGAGCATGACAGAAGAAGTTGCCCAGCATGTGCACCTGTACAAGGGCATTGCAGATACACACACCCACCTTATACTATGGCAGACCAAGGAGATGGACTGGAAAGTTCTGTTCCAGACCTGCATTGATAACGGCCTTGAGCTGGCCTTGGATGTAGGGACCAACACCGACACATTCGAGACTCGGCTTGACATGGTGAACCAGTTTGACCAGCTGTACATAACAGATGGCCTTTCAGTAAGCAAGTCGGAACTTGAGGATGCAGACCTTAAGCGGCGACTGTATGACCTTGAGAAGCAGGTGGCTGCAAACCGTGATGGCGGCAAGCTGGTTGCCGTGGGCGAGATAGGACTTGACAACCACTTCGAGTACGGCGGCCCAGAGCGGCAGAAAAAGCTGTTCGCTGCCCAGCTGGATATCGCAAAGCAGTTTGACCTGCCTGTGGTAATACATACCAGGGAGGCTGACCCCGACACATATTCCATGCTCTCTAGTGCCAAGCTGAGCCGGGCCGGCATAATCCACTGCTTCTCAAGCGACTGGGAATGGGCAAAGAAGTACCTTGACCTGGGTTTCTACATCTCTTTCTCCGGCAATGTAACGTACAAGAAATCAGAAGGCATTCAGGAGGCTGCAGCCAAGGTGCCGGCTGGCCGCATACTGGCCGAGACCGATGCACCATTCCTGACACCCCAGAAGGTTCGCAAGTACCCCAACTGGAGCGGTTTTATAGGCCACACCTACGACTTTATTGCGGCCCTGCGCGGCACCTTGCCGGAGGAGCTGGCATTCCAGGTGACCCGGAATTTCAAGACACTTATGGGGCTTACGCAGTGATAAAACATTTGCTCTTGGATGTGGACCACACTCTGTACCCCCGCTCCTCCGGTGTCGAGGGTGCTATGGTGGTACTTATAAACAAGTTTGTGGGCGACTACCTGGGTGTAACCCCAGAGGAGGCTGCCCGCATGCGTGCAGAACGCCCCGAAGGGGTCTATGCCAGCACCCTCGACTGGCTGCAGCGCAAATATGGTTTTACCGACATATACGGCTACTTCAGGGCTATCCACCCAACCCGGTTCTGGGAGCATTTTCCAAAGAATTCAGAGCTTATAATGATGCTGGACAGGCTAAAGGTTCCCTGCTCCATATACACAAACTCCTGGGCAAACCATGCCTTAAATGTCATGGACTACCTTGAGATAACACCTTTTTTCAAGAAGATTTACGACCTGCCCTTCTGCCACTTTATAGGAAAGCCCGATGTGCGTTCGTTCCGCTATGTGCTTGACGACCTGCATCTTGAGCCAGGCGAGGTGCTTTTGGCAGACGATGCCCCCACCACCATAATCGAATACACAAAAATAGGGGGCAAAGGAGTCCTGGTGGATGAGAACCTCAAACCACGGCAGAACTTCCCTGCCCCCATCATCAAAGAAATAACCCAGCTTACTCAGTTTGCCGAGCTTTTCTGATTACATATTACGTGTGACTACAATATTAACATCTGTATCCAGGATGTTGGCTGCCACCACATCGCCTGCAACCACAGGAGACTTAAGGTTAAGGGCGTTGATAACGTCCATGCACTTGAACTTAAGCTTTTCTGGAATCGGCTTGTCTGTCTTTACAGGAACCACAGGGTGCACACCACCTTCAATCCGTGCTGTGGAGCAGATCATCCGGCGCGGGTCTGTAACCTCGTTCTTGCCGTAAACCTCGCCACGCTTACAGGTGTTTCCGGTAACTTTGATATCATCTCCGCATACAGTAACTGTAAGTCTGCAGCCCATTGGACAGGAGACACAAACTAATTTTTTCTCTATGCATTCCATATTATTTCTCCTCCTCTGGCTCTACAGTAATTCCTATCTCCCTGCCCTCCATTCCATTGAAAATGGAGGATGGAACTGTAAGCTTGATCATCTCGCCCGGGGTCAGGAACGGTTTCTTGTAGCGTCCCAGCTCCTTGCCGTCTTCGGTTATAACCAGATAGCATTTTCCGAACACCCGGTCCACACGCATAAGTATGTCGAACTTGTCGTCCAAATTCTCCGGTCTGAACATATGAGGAACTGCGTAGGAAAGGCCGCCTGTAACTTTGAATACGTTGGGCTGTGAGTTCTTGGTTATCTCGCCTTTGATGTATTTTGCTGCATTCCTTCCGGCCTTGCGGCTCTCTTCTGTAACAAAGTCAACCAGGTCATGCACATGCACTACGTTTCCGCAGGCAAACACACCTTCCATAGATGTCTCCATGGATTCGGTGACTACAGGGCCTGATGTCTTCCGGTCAATCTTTATTCCCACCTGCCGTGACAGCTCGTTCTCAGGGATAAGTCCTACAGAGAGGAGCACTGTATCACATGCATATTCTTTCTCGGTGCCAGGAATAACAGCCTTGGTCTTCTTATCGCACTCTGCCACCACAACTTTCTCAACTCTTTCCTTTCCATAGATTCCTACGATGTTGTGGCTGTACCACATAGGAATGTTGTAGTGGTCAAGGCACTGAACCACGTTTCTAGTAAGTCCCTTAGGGAAGGAGCTTCTTGCAACTACTGCGATAACCTCGCCTCCCTCGAGCACTATACGCCGGGCCATAATCATTCCGATATCTCCGGAGCCCAGGATGATTACTTTTTTTCCAACCATCTGCCCTTCGATATTGATATACCGCTGTGCAGCACCTGCTGTGAATACGCCGGAGGGTCTGTCCCCTGCAATTCCGATACCGCTTCTGGTCCGCTCACGGCAGCCCATAGCCAGTACTATAGCCTTTGCCTTAAGCTCGAAGATTCCCTGCTTGCTGTTCATCACAGTAAGGGTCTTGTCCTGAGCTATATCGAGAACGATTGTATCAAGGAAGTACTTGATCTCTGTATCCTCGGTCATGTTGATAAAGCGCTGTGCATACTCAGGACCGGTAAGCTCCTCCTTGAACACATGGAGGCCGAATCCATTATGGATGCACTGCTGCAGGATTCCGCCCGGCTCAACGTCGCGCTCTACAATAGCAATGCTCTTTATTCCGTTGTTATATGCTTCAAGGGCAGCTGCCATTCCGGCAGGTCCACCGCCCACTACTACAAGGTCAAAATTCACGATACCCTCCTACTTTGTCTTTCCTGTAAGGATGTACGAGCCTTTCTTGTCAAGCACAATATCCTTCCACTCGCATCCAAGCTCGCGGGCAAGAATCTCGTGCACCTTGGGGCCGCAGAAACCACCCTGGCACCGGCCCATTCCCGGGCGGCAGCGCCGCTTTATGGCATCCAGTGTCACAGCTGGGATCGGGCGGTGGATCTCGTCCACGATCTCCCCTTCTGTTATCCGTTCGCAGCGGCAGATGATACGGCCGTAGCGTGGGTCTTTCTTTACCAGTGCAGCCTGCTCATCTGGAGAAAGCTCCATGAAAATTGTCCGCTTTACAATCGGGTTGAAATCTTTCTTGGCTTCCAGCTTGATGCCGCAGTTCTTAACTAGGTCAACTACATAGAGTGCAATTGCAGGGGCTGCGGAAAGGCCTGGGCTCTTGATGCCGGCCACATCTATGAACTTAGGGGCATCTTTTACCTCGCGGATTATGAAGTCGCCTGTGGAAGGTTCTGCACGCATGCCGGCAAAGTTTCTGATGCAGTTTCTTGTTGTGATGGTAGGAACCAGCTTGGAGCAGCCCTGGCGAACTCTGTTAAGAGCCTCGTCAGTTGTTCCTGTGTCGTCCCGGTCCTGATCCACATCGGATGTAGGGCCGAGGATTACGTTGCCATGCACGGAGCGGGCAACCAGGATACCTTTTCCGTTCTTGTCAGGGCATGGGAAAAGTACAGACTGGATCTTGTCGTTCTCGCTCTTGTCCAGCAGGAAGTACTGGCCGATCTTTGGTGTTATGCTGAAGTCCGGTGCAGCAATCATGTTATGGATGATGTCTGAGTATACGCCTGCTGCGTTGATTACGCACTTTGCCTCAACAGGGCCGGAAGCGCTGTTGATCTTATATCCAGATTCAGTCTTGTCTATGGATTCAACTTTGTAGTTCAGCTTATAATCTGCACCGTTCATCACAGCGTTCTCCATAAGTGCTGTGGTCAGGAGCATAGGGTCTACTACTCCGGCTGTAGGAGCATAGAGGGCAGCCTTTGCCTCAGGGCTTGCTGCGGGCTCCTTCTCGAGAAGCTTCTTGACATCTACAATCTCAAGGCCTGGAATGCCGTTCTTCTTTCCACGCTCCAGGAGCACTTTAAGGGTCTCCACCTGCTCGTCGGTAAAGGCAACTACAAAAGAGCCGCACCGGTTGAATGGTACCGAAAGCTCCTTGCAAAGTTTATCAAACATCGGGTTGCCCTGGCTGTTAAGCTTGGCCATAAGTGTACCCGGCTCTGGATCGTATCCAGCATGCACTATAGAAGAGTTGGCCTTGGATGTTCCTGCGCAGACATCGTTTCCTTTATCAACCACAATAAGCTTGAGCTGATACCGGGAAAGTTCTCTGGCAATCGCAGCACCAATTACACCAGCACCTATGATTGCTATATCGTACATAGTTCCCCCATTTTGTTAGTCTATATAATAAATATATACTCTTTGGCGGAAAATAACTACTGGGTAAATGTAGGTATTTTTTGCTTGGGCATTATTTATTCATAAATCTCTGTAATTCTTTTTCCAGTTGCCGCCGGTCTGGCAGATAAAGCTGATAACGACTTAGGAATACCTGATTTGAGATATTCTGCAGTGCATATTTCATAACCAGTTTATCTTTATAAGCACCTAAAATTATACCGATGGGATCAGTATCTCCATCTGTATTCACCTCCTCCCTGAAATAATTAATATAGAAATTCATCTGCCCAATATCCTCATGAGTTATTTCTCCACGTTTTAGATCAATAAGCACAAAGCATTTTAAAATCCTATGATAGAAAACCAGGTCAACTTTATATGACCTCCCAGCTATGTTAATTCTCTGCTGACGTCCGATATAAGCGAACCCCTTCCCAAGCTCAAGCAAAAACTGGCTAAGATTATTTACCAGTGCCTCTTCTAGGTCATCTTCTGTGTAGACATCCCTAACAGGCAATCCTGTGAATTCAAAGATATAAGGATCTTTCAAGATATCTTCAGGCTCATCAATAATCTGACCTTTTTTCGAAAGCTGCATGATTTTTTTCTTATCAGTACTTAAAGCAAGACGATGAAACAGCATGCTCTTCATCTGCCGCTTTAATTCTCTGACTCCCCAATGCCCGTTTATACATTCTGCTTCATAAAATGTTCGTTCTGTTTCATTATTTATTTTTAAGAGTTCAATATAATGGCTGAAAGACAAAAGTTCAGACAGTGTCTGAACTTTTTTATAGGTAATATACAGCTTGCGTATATAGAACACATTGCTGCGGCTGAATCCAGTGCCATATCTAGCGGTCAAATCTTTAGACAGTCTGTTGAGCAGGTCAGAACCATATTCTGCCTTTTCATTCCCTTTCTGTTCATATTCAATAATGTTTTTACCAATTTCCCAGTAAGTCTTTACATTTGCAGCTTTAATGGCTGCTATGACAGATTCTCTTCCTTTCTTTAATACTTTTCCGACATTCTGTAAAAGTATTTCATAAATGATTTTGTTCTCCATACCTTTTCCTCCTGAAATTGAACTACTGGTATAGACACAAAAAAATTTAATTTTGCTTCACGTTTTTAGAAAAAAGTTTGGGGGAAAGATAAAAAACTTTGTAAATGCTTACAATATCAGCAATAAATGAGTTTTTGCACTTTGCTATGCGCCGGGAGGATAATTTTCCATAACATAGTCCTAACAGATTCCCATTATATTTGTGGTATACTGAAGAAAAATGAATCTGACCATCTTTGTTCTTACACTCATATCCGGCATACTGAATGCCACCTGGAACTTCTTCAGCAAGAAAAAGTCGGGCGATTATTCGGTCATGGTCACCGGATTAGCACTATCCCATCTGACAATCCTGCCTGTGACTCTGATTCTTCTGGCAACCCATGGTCTTGCTCCAGAGGCTATACCCATCATCCTACTGTCAGGCTTCTTTGCAGGGCTCAACACCATCCTGCTGGTCGTTATGTACGAAGGCTCTGACCTGTCCATGGCCTACCCTGTAGCACGGGGTACAGGTGTCATGTTCATCGCCATCCTTAGCTCTATTCTACTGAGAGAGCAGATATCACATCTGGCAATATTAGGTATTTTCCTTGTCCTTCTGGGAGTATTCCTCTTTGCACTCACCCGTGGACGTAGACTTTCTGATATCTGGGAGAGCATAAAGAGACAGAAGATTGCTTTTTTCACAGGTCTTTCTATGGTGGGATACAATCTGGTGGACAGGGTAGCAGTACAGAGCATCAATCCCCTTTTCCTCTACAATTTACGAGGAATTGTGGCAATGAGCTTCGCTGTCGGCTTTCTTATGTTAACGCGTGGTTATACCTTCAGCCATATGCGGAACACTTTCAGGCACGAATGGAAATATTCCTGCATTATCGGTTACGGAGGCTTCATCGGCTATGCCATAATCCTTTTAATTTACTACTTGTTTGCCGAGGCAAAGGCCAGCTATGTGACCCCTATCCGCGAGACTTCTATAGTTATTGGGGCTATCCTGGGCTTCCTGTTCCTCAAGGAGAAGGCCACAGTCAACAAGATTGCAGGTATATTGTCTATCGTGTTAGGCGTAATCATGATTAAGATAGGATGAGGGCACATACTGGGCATTATTTTGTTGACATTTCATCTATGCTGGGGTATATTTAAGTTAAGGCCGCTAGCAGCAAGATATGAGGGGGAATTAGGCCTCCCCAGAAGTGCTTGTTGTTCAGCGGTTATTTTTTTATCCACATAAAGTATTTTATCGTTCAATCTGTCTTTATAAAATGCTGTTGTTATTGCATTAATATAGGATTTCGGGCCTGTGTTCTTAATATCGATTCCAATAATGATATATTTACCATTACGTTCTATGTCAAGAAATAGTCTACCTGCCCCATTATGATCTGCAATTGCCAGAGGAGTATTTATTTTACTGCTGATCTGGTGCCAATCATCAGAAGAAAGATTATGTTCTGCATCTTTCGATTTATGATGAGTTATTACTCCATATCTGACTGAAATATAATCCCCTATAAAACCATATTCCTTCAGCAATTTTCCAGTTTCTGCCTAAATAACATAAAAAAAATGAATTTTGCTTCAAATTTTAAGAAAAAAGTTTGGGGAAATGGATAAAAACTTTGTAAATGCTTACACTGCCAGCAATAAATGAGTTTTTACTCTTTGCTATGCACTGCCGAGGAAATTTTTCCATAACATAGTCCGAGCAAAACAGTAATTTTATCCTACCTGTCCCAAGCCTCACAGTTTTATACTGAGACCAAACGAGGATAAAAAGGAGAAACTATGAAAAAACTATTATTAACATGCTTAATGTTGTTCGTAGCACTTGGTCTTTTTGCCGGCGGTAAAAGCGAGAAAGCATCAGGCAGCACAGCCGCTTCCGGCCCCAAGAGCGACGCACCGACAATTGCAGACATGAAAGGAATCAAAGAAGGTAAATACCCTGGCCAGTATGACCTGGAAGAGTATGAGAAACTGAGCGGAAAGAAACTTGAGTTCAAGCAGAACCCGATGTTCGATAACGCAGGACTTCCACCTGTTGCAGAAAGACTTCCAAAGGATGTTCTGGTTGTTCCTCCTTATAACGAGATTGGAAAATACGGCGGAACATTCCAGGGCATGTCGAAGGGTCCTGAGTCAAGTACATCCGAGCTTCTTTCAATCCGTCATGTGCAGTTTGTAAGAATGAAGGAAGACCTTAAGACCATTGTTCCGGATATCGCAAAGGATTATGAGTGGAACAAGGACTACACAGAGCTTACATTCCATCTGAGAGAAGGCCACAAATGGTCCGACGGCCAGCCTTTCACATCAGAGGACGTTATGTTCTGGTGGGAAGACCTTCAGCTTAACGAAGATGTAGTCGGTAAAATCAAATCAATGTTCGTCTATGGCGGCGAACCTATCCAGATCACTGCTCCAGACAAATATACTGTAAAGTATAAATTCGCTGTACCTGCACCTGGCTTCCTGCTTGTAATGGCAACCAACTACTGCCAGCCATTCCAGCCAAAGCACTTCCTTAAGGAATTCCACAAGAAGTACAACCCGGACGCAGACAAACTGGCTGTTTCCCTGGGCTACAAGGACTGGGTGGAGCTTCTGGGTGTCTACTATTATGACTGGAAGGACTGCGTTCATTCCCTGTCCGGCAAGAGACCTGAGGTTGTTCCTACACTGGAATCCCATGTCATGGTTGAGGAGACAACTGAGCACAGACTGTTCAAGGCAAACCCATACTACCATATTGTCGATACTGCAGGAAATCAGATGCCTTACATGAACGAGCTCAACGAGGTGTTCATCGAGGACAAGGAAATCTTCCTCTTCAAGATCACAAACGGCGAGCTTGACCATAAGAACCAGGGTCTTGATATCACAGTATTCCCTACCCTCAAGGAATCTGAGGCAAAGGGCAAGTACAAGGCTAAACTGATTGACAACGGACTTTCATCCGCATATGCAGTTGCCCTGAACCCGACCCACAAGGATCCTGTCCTGAGAGAACTTTTCAACAACATTAAGTTCAAGCAGGCACTCTCTCTGGCTCTCAACAGAAAAGAGATCAACGAGATTGTATATCTTGGAATCGCAGAGCCTTCACAGTATCTTACCGGAAACCCATCAACCTGCGGATTCATCACAGATAAGATGAAGAACTACATGGCAGATTACAACCCGGACAAGGCAAAGGCACTGCTGGACGAGATCGGTCTCAAGAAGGACAAGGACGGATTCCGGCTCCGCCCAGACGGCAAGCCGCTGGTAATCTACTTCAACTTCTGTACACGTATCGCTCCTGAGTTCGTAGAGCTTGTGAAAGAGTACTGGGATGCAATCGGTGTAAAGGTTGAGCTTAAGGAAGTCAACACAGACCTTTATATCAAGACTATGGCTGACAACGACAACGACATCAGCGTATGGGGAATCAACGGTGGAGAGCCACCATCCTTCTACAATGCTGAGATCGCACCTTTCAAGCCTCTGTTCTCCGGCGGAAGACTTGAGTTCAGCTGCGGTGTTGAGTGGGAAAAGTGGTACAAGTCTGGCGGCAAGGAAGGCATGGAGCCTCCAAAGGATGTAAAGGACCTGTACAAGATGTATGAGCAGTTCCAGAAGACAGAGTTCAACAGCAAGGAATACAACAAGCTGGCTGGACAGATGTCAGAGATCATCAGCAAGAACCTGTTCCTCATCGGAACAGCATATAACCTGAAGGGACCGGTTGTATTCGGCTCAAGACTCAAGAATGCAGTTGATCCTACAATCAAGGGTTATACATATTACTATGAATATTCAACAAAGCCATTCCAGTGGTTCGTTGAGTAATTGAACTATTATCCGCTGTACTGCCTTTTCCGGCAGTACAGCTTTTTTAAAGCGGCAACTAGGAAAGAACTATGATTAAATATATTCTGACGAAACTTGCAATTATGCTTGTTACAATATTCTTTGTTTCAATAGTTGTGTTTATCATAATTGAGCTTCCCCCTGGAGACTTTGCGGACAACTTCGCGGCAGAGAAGGCTTCTGCAGGAGAAACCTTGTCCCAATCCGACGTAGAGAACCTTAAGGAACGATATGGACTGAACCAGTCCGTGTATGAACGGTATTTTAAGTGGATCTGGGGAATAGTGAGCAGAGGTGATTTCGGAACCTCATTTAGATATAACAGACCAGTTATGATGGTAATCGGCGAGCGTATAACATTTACCACATGTCTTGCTCTGCTCACTATTCTCTTCACTTATCTGATAGCAATACCGATAGGTATCTATTCTGCCATGCGGCAGTACACCTTCGGGGACTATGCATTCACCTTCGTAGGATATCTGGGACTCTCGATTCCTTCCTTCCTGCTGGCCCTGCTGCTGCTGTACTTCAGCACTAAATATACCAACACATCCATAGGAGGTCTCTTCTCCCCAGAATTCCAGAACGCCCCCTGGAGCCTTGCCCGCTTTGTGGACATGCTCAAGCATATATGGGTTGCGGCTGTTGTACTGGCTGTGGCTGGAACAGCAAAAATAATCAGGACCCTGCGGGCCACCCTGCTGGACGAGAAGAGCAAGCTGTATGTGACTGCGGCAAAAGCCCGAGGTGTATCGGGGAAAACCCTCCTGCTCAAGTATCCTGTCCGGGTTGCCATGAACCCTATAGCAAGTACATTGGGATGGGAGCTCTCAGCAGTAATCTCTGGTTCCCCTATAGTTGCGGTTGTACTCTCCATTCCTGACATGGGTCCCCTCTACCTGACATCACTGTTGAGCCAGGATATGTATCTTGCAGGAACGCTGCTTATTTTCATGAGCTTGATGACAATCATAGGAACATTTCTCTCCGATATTCTTCTTGCCATCATGGATCCGAGAATCAGACTGGGGATTAAGATATGAAGACACAAGACGAAAATGCAAAACTTAAGTATTATACCGCGTCCCAATGGCAGCTCATATGGTGGAGATTCCGCAAGCACAGGCTCTCCATCATCGGAATGACCATCCTTGGAATCTTTATCATATTCGCCCTGTTCCCTGAATTCTTCGCACCATACAGTGCCACAGAACGTAACGGAGAGTCGGTGCTCTGCCCTCCTTCAAAAATAGTATTCAAGAATGCAGAGGGCAAGTTCTCCATTGTCCCCAAGGTCTATGGCTTCAAGCGGGAAAGAAATAAAGAGACCCTCAAGATGGATTATGTGGTGGATGAGTCAAATGTCCAGCCTCTTAAATTCTTCATCAAGGGGGAAAAATACAAGCTGTTCGGATTCCTCCCTGGCTCCATCCATCTGTATGGAGTGGAGAAAGGCTATGTCCATCTGTGGGGAACCGACACCATGGCCAGGGATATCTTTTCCCGAACCATATTTGCCACCAGGAGCTCCCTTTCCATCGGAATATTGGGACTTGCCATAGCATTCATAATAGGACTTTTAATCGGAGGTGTGTCAGGATACTTCGGAGGTTGGATAGATAATTTCTTTCAACGTTTGACTGAATTTATAAGATCTATCCCAACATATCCTCTGTGGATGGGCGTAGCGGCCGCCATGCCAAGGGAATGGGGGCCTAAGACAGTCTACTTCATGATGACCATAATCTTAGGTTTTATTGGCTGGACCACTTTGGCACGCCGTATTAGAAGCCAGATTATATCTATCCGTGAAGCAGATTTTGTCATAGCTGCAAAGCTGTGCGGAGCAAGCGATATGCGTATTATCTTTAAGCATATGATTCCAACATTCATTAGCTATGTAATTGTGGACCTGACCATATCGTTCCCTAACATGATCCTCAGCGAGACATCGTTAAGCTTCCTGGGCCTTGGCCTAAGACCGCCGGTTACCAGCTGGGGTGTACTGCTTAAATCTGCCCAGAACCTGAACTCCATAATAAACAGTCCATGGATGTTTATACCAGCTATATTTGTTATCTTAGCAGTGCTCTCATTCAGCTTTGTAGGTGATGGACTGCGGGATGCGGCCGACCCATATTCAGAGAAGTCTTGAGGTGAATTATGGATAATAAAACACTGCTTGAAGTAAAAGATTTAGCAATATATTTCAACCTTAGAGAAGGAGTTCTTAAAGCGATTGACGGCATAAGTTTCAATGTCGACAGAAACTCAACTGTCGGAATAGTAGGAGAAAGCGGTTCCGGTAAAAGTGTCACAGCACAGGCTATAATGCGTATACTGCCTGAAACTGCCGAGATAAAGACTGGAGAGATCAATTACTACAAGGATTCTGACAATCCTATAAAGATTCATGAACTTCCTGATAAAAGCCCTATCCTATGTGATATAAGAGGCAAGGATATAAGTATGATCTTCCAGGAGCCTATGAGTGCCTTCTCGCCACTGCATACCATAGGACATCAGATGATCGAATGCCTCAGGCTCCACACCCCTATGACCAAGCAGGAGGCAAGAGAACGGGCTATTGAGATGCTGGCCAAGGTTGGAATCTCAAACCCCGAGAAACGGGTGGACCAGTACTCCTTCGAGCTTTCAGGAGGAATGAGACAGCGTGCCATGATCGCAATCGCCCTCTCCACAAACCCTTCTATAGTGATTGCCGATGAGCCTACCACATCCCTGGATGTGACAATACAGGCACAGATTCTTAAGCTTATGAAAGATATGCAGGAAGAGTTCAACATGAGCATTATCTTCATAACACACAACTTGGGTGTAATAGCTCAGATGGCAGATATGATCCAGGTTATGTATCTTGGAAAGATAATGGAAGCTGGAACTGCCGAGGAGATTTTCTACGAGCCCCGGCATCCTTACACCATAAATCTTCTCAAGGCAATCCCCAAGATAGGAAGCAATGCAAACGGAAGGCTTGAGGCTATCCCTGGCCAGATACCAGGACCATTCGATATCCCCAAGGGCTGCAAGTTCTGCACCAGATGCCCATCTGCGATAAAAGGACTGTGCGACGTAAGGACACCTGAACTCAAGATGTTCTCCGAGACCCACAGTGTATCCTGCTGGAAATGCCTTGAACAGGAGAAATAGGACATGGAAGACAATATTCTTATCGTAAAAAACCTTAGCAAAGAGTTTCCTATCTATAAAGGTCTTCTGAGAAAAAAGAGCGCCATTGTGAAGGCGGTGAATGATGTCTCCTTCGAGATTCACCGCGGCGAGACATTGGGACTGGTAGGAGAAAGCGGCTCCGGCAAGACCACTCTTGGCCGTCTTATACTGAGGGCTATCGAGCCTACTTCAGGAGAGGTGACCTACAATTTTGCCGACGAGACAAATGTGGATTTCCTTAAGCTGAATAAGAAACAGCTCAAAAAAACCAGGACTAAAATCCAGATGGTGTTCCAGGATCCTTATTCTTCTCTGAACCCCCGTATGACAGTCAGGGATATAATTGCAGAGACGCTTGTGGCAAACAAGACCATGAGCAGAAGCGAGATAGACAATAGGGTCCGGGAGATTGCAGACCTGTGCAAGCTGAATCTGGAGCATTTAAGGCGTTTCCCCCATGCTTTTTCCGGAGGACAGCGGCAGCGTATTGGAATTGCCAGAGCATTGGCAGTGAACCCGGAGTTTGTGGTATGTGATGAATCTGTATCGGCTCTTGACGTGTCGGTGCAGGCCGAGATCATAAACCTGTTCAAGGAGCTTCAGGTGATCAAGAATATCACATACCTTTTTATTGCCCACGATCTGAGCATTGTCGAACATATAAGCGACCGGATCATAGTAATGTATCTGGGGCAGATTGTTGAGGAGGCCGATAAAAAGACCCTGTTCGAGAACCCGATGCATCCTTATACAGAAGCCCTTATGTCTGCTATACCGGAACCGGATCCGCTCCGCAAGATGGCACCTATCTTCCTGGAGGGAGAGATCCCTAACCCGATGAATCTTCCAACAGGCTGCTACTTCCACCCGCGCTGCCATTACGCAACAGAACAGTGCAAGAAGGAGATGCCATGCCTCAGATGTTTTGGCAACCACAAGGTGGCCTGCCACCGGGCAGAGGAGCTTCATTTAAAGCAGTACATAAAATATTAAACACCAGTGGAGAGAGAAAAATGGAAAACAACCTTAAGAACTTACGTTTTGTACCCTGCTACGATGGTTTTCTGTCTGGCAACAAATCAGCCTCCGAAATCATTGATATCTGCAAGGCTTCAGGATTTTATGGAATCGAGGGACATGCCGAATATGGCATTTTTGACGCTTCAGTAGATGAACTTACAAAGACAGGCGAATCATTCAAGGCTGCTGGCCTTTCTATAGATACCTACCACCTGCCTTGGGAAGACAAAGTGCTGGATGATATTTCAACCCTGTATGAATGCGACCGCTCCAGAGTTGTGGAAAAAGCTAAGCGGTGGATCGAGAAAGCTGTGGCTGTGGGCAGCACCATAGGTGTAATGCATCCCTGCAACCGCCGCCGGCATAACGGTCTTCTCTGCTACGATATAGCAATTGAAGGTGAAGACCGGATATTCGGACAGGTTCATAAATCGCTGCAGGAGCTTTTAAAGTTCTGCGAGCAGTTCAATTTCAAGCTGGCAATTGAGAACTTTGTCCCCTACACTGGCGGAATGCTTGGAAGCCGTAACGAGCATATGATAAGAATTTACGAGGAGAACAAGCATCCGCTCTTAGGATTCTGCCTTGATACAGGACATGCTCTTATGGCTTATGGGAAAGATGTGATGAGTGCCTATTATGCCATGGAGGAGCACATTATCGCCTTCCATCTTGCCGACAATGCCGGCGACAGGGATTCCCATATCCTGCCTGGACATGGAAACTTCCCATGGGGCGACTTCTTCAAGGCTCTTAACAAACGTGGATTCACTGGCAATGTCTGTGTAGAGACTCCTCCGTTTGATATTGGACCAAACTATTCCATCGAATCATGGTGCAAGATGTTCAGGGAGCTTAATGAACTGGTGGAGAAATCCCTGGAGGATTGATGGAGAACAACATTAAGAATTTACACTTTGTACCATCCTATGATACAGGCGTAATGCAGTCCAGAAAGACTCCTGAAGAAATAATAGTAATGTGCAAAAAAGCAGGTTTCTATGGCATAGAGGGAACTGCCGAGGAAGGAATATTCAATGGCCCTCTTTCCAGGCTTTCGAAAATCGGCGAAGCCTTCAAGAAAGCAGGACTTTCGATAGATACCTTCCATCTCCCTTTTGAGAAGCCTGTGCTTGACGATATTGCCGCCCTCTATGAGAGTGACAGAATACGGGTCGTGGAAAGGATGAAATACTGGATTGAGCGGGCTGTGGCATGCGGAGCCCACATAGGTATCCTTCATCCTACATCCAGAAGAAAAGTGAATGGAATCAGTTGCTATGATGCTGATTTTGAGGGACTTGACCGTATCTGCGGACAGGCAAATAAAACTATACAAGCCCTTCTTAAGTTCGGCGAACAGTTTGACTTTAAGATTGCACTGGAGAACATGACACCTTATACAGGTGGAAGATTTGGAAGCAAAAACGAACACCTTAAAAAGCTGTACCAGGAGAATGCACATCCCAATCTGGGCTTCTGCCTTGATACAGGACATGCCCTGTTATCATACGGGAAAGATGCTATGAAAGCCTACTATGCTATGGAGGAACACCTTATTGCCTTCCACCTGGCCGACAACGCCGGCGACCGGGATTCGCACCTCCAGCCTGGCAGGGGCAATTTCCCTTGGGGCGACTTCTTCAAGGCCTTGAATCAGAAAGGATTCAACGATACTGTATGCGTAGAAACACCTCCATTCGATATTGGCCCTAACTTCACAACAGAAGCGTGGTGCAACATGTTCAGGGAAATGAATGAATTAGTTGATAAATCTATTAAAGAGAATTAACAATAGGTAATTCTCCTAAGATTTGCTGCCATCCTGTGTAAAAGCAGGATGGCTTTTCATTTCTTGCTGTCCCGGTACTCCACAGGGGTGAAACCGGTGTACTTCTTGAACAGCCTGCCGAAATAAGAGGGGTCATCATAACCGATCTTCTCCGAAATCTCATAGGTTTTCTGCGCTGTCTCCAGAAGCATCTTCTTAGCCTCTTCCATCCGTATTCTGATAAGATAATCCCAGATAGTCACCCCTGTCTCTTTCTTGAAGATATTGCAGAAGTAATTCTTGCTCAAGGAGACATAGTTGGATATTTTGTTCAGATTTATATTCTCCTGAAAATTCTTCTCAATATACTCACAGGCCAGCCGGACCGGCAATGTCATCCCTTCGGTGTCAAAATGACCCGACAGCTTGTTATTCGTATTGATATTATAGATAGCTTTTTCCAAAAGCTTTTTAAGTTCGGCTTCGTTTATAGGCTTAAGGAGATATCCTGTGACACCGTAGTCCAGAGCCTTGCGTGCATACTCAAAGGTCCCATAGGCTGTAAGTATAAGAATCTCGCAGTTATAGCTGTTTGCTTTTATCCATTCTATAAGCTCAAAGCCGTTCATATCGGGCATCATTATATCGGTAAGTATGATATCGGGAAGATTTTCCTTTATTATATCCATTGCATCCGTAGCACTTTCGGCATACTCAGGTACAATATCAAAAGCACTCCAGTCTACTGTGGCCTTCAAAATTTCAAAGCTTGTCCTTTCATCATCAATCATCAGTAATCGCATAGTATATCCGGTATCCTTATAATTATTTCAGTCCCCTGCCCTATAGCAGAACTGATACTGAGTCCATACCTCATTCCATATTTCATCTTAATACGGCTGTTCACATTCATAAGTCCAAGATTGTGGTGGAATGCAGCTGTCGTCTCTGCCTCAAGACAGCCCTGTATATATTTAAGCCTTCCACTTTCTATGCCATTTCCATTGTCTTGAATCTTAAATATATTTTCTCTTCTGGCATTGGAAACAGTAATCTTTATCTCAAGATCCCGGTCAGGTCTGGGACCATATTTTATGGAATTCTCCACCACGGGCTGCAGCAGCAGTTTGAGCATCTGATGATCCATAATCTGTTCTGGACATTCTATGGACAGGATAATGCTTTTCTTGAACCGCATCTGGTTTATCGCAACATAATTGCGTATGCTGTCCAGTTCCTCTTTTACAGAGACATTCTTATCCTGATCATAAAGGCCATAATGCATAAGGTTTCCAAGCATATCAATGGTTTTAATGATATCTGAATTCTGACTGTTTAAAGCCATAAGTTTCATGGAATTCAAGGTGTTAAGAAGAAAATGCGGATTTATCTGATCCTGAAGTGTCTTTATGCTTGCCTGTGTTGTGAATATCTCTTTCTCGTAGACCTCTCTGGTCAATGACGCAATCTTATCTATCATCATGTCCAGCTTATCGCTCAGCTCTGTTATCTCCTGGTAACTGTCATCATGCAGCTTTATGTCAAACCGTCCACGGGAGATGAATGTTATGAGCTCCTTCATGCGGTTGATGGGATGGAAGACCCTCTTCTCCAGTATGATATTCTGTACAAAGAGCCACAGGATAAAGATAATAAAAACTATGACGATTGACAGCTTAAGTTTGGAGATATCATCCTCTATCTTGGAATAATCGACATGAAGCTCAAGGTACAGATTATTCTTCATGGCATAGCGGAAGACTCTGTCGAATTTGCTGTCGTAGAAATGGTTTTCCAGTATCACATAACTTTTTAAGGAATCGTAAAGCATAGTTTTCTCAAGGACAGCCCCTGCATTCTTTAAGGTGGCAAGAAGAACATTCAAATAGTTTCTATCCAGAAAAACTATAATATAAAGATTGTCATCCATGGGATAGATAACCGAAACTTCGTTGTAAACAGATAAATCATATAAATCCCTGATCGGCGATGTTGAGAAAAAATAAAGGTCGTCGGTAGTCTGGAAACTGCCTGAGTAGAAAAAAGCATCAGGGTTTTCTGGATAATAACGGACAGGAACAGGATATTCGCCATCTGTACGCTTTAAAAAGCCAGAACGCAGCACTGCCTTTTCTTTGGAAATTTCTCCAATCTTTCTTTCCAATGGGATATCTGACTTCACAACACCTAAAATAGAACTGGCAGTCTTTTCAAAGAACACATCCAGGTATTTGGCCGTCAATTGGACTTCGTTCTCGTACTTTGATTTATTTATGTCATAAATGATGGTGATTGCAACATTGAACACAAACAGAAATATCGAGAAAAACAGCAGAATAAGCGAAATAATGGCGTGAGAGAAAATAATGTTCTTAAGGCTTCTGCCTTTCACGCAGCCCCCTTATTCTACGTAAATCCGCGGTACCCTCGGGTTGATATTGCACAGGAGCTCGTAGGAGATAGTGTTACAGATATCGGCTGCCTCAAAGGCATCCATAGCCCCTTTCTCTGTTCCGAACAGAATGACCTCGTCATCGGGCTTTACCCCATAGGGATTGGTCCCCAGGTCCACCATGAACTGGTCCATGCATACACGGCCTGCAAGCGGATAGCACCTGCCATTTATGCATACCCGGCCTTTGTTGGAAAGAAGCCTGTTGTAGCCGTCGGCATACCCGGCCCCTATGACAGCAATGGTGGTGTCCTCCTGAGCCTGCCATGTAAAGCCGTAGGAGACCTTCTCCCCTTTCCGCACATCCTTTACCTGAAGCACATGGGATACAAAATCCATCACCGGCCTAAGGTCCAGTTTGCCCTCGGTTTCCCTGCTGGGGGCATAGCCGTATATAAGGATTCCGGGCCTCACCATGTCAAACCAGGTCTCGGGGTACGAGATTATGGCACCGGATGCGGCGCTGTGGATGACAGGAATCTCTATTCCTGCCCCTTTTATGCTGTCTATTGCTCTATTGAAATTATCTATCTGTTTTCTGGTATCTGCCACATCCACATCGCTAAAAGTATCGGAGACAGCAAAGTGGGTGCAGGCTCCTGCCAGCTCAAGATATGGGCTTGATTCTATATAGCGGGCCAAAGGCAGTGCATCTTCCCACCTGCATCCGGCACGGTTCATGCCAGAATCGACCTTAAGGTGGACTTTTACTTTTTTGCCAGATTCTGAGGCTGCCTGCTCCACCGCCTGTGCATACTCAAGGCACGAGACAAAGGGCTGGATATCGTATTCTGCCAAGCAGCCAAGCCCCTCGGTTATACAGCCGCGGTAGATAAGTATAGGCAGCTTTATACCAGCCTTGCGGAGCCTTATTCCCTCGGACACATCGGCAATTCCGGCCGCATCCACAAGACCGCTTTTCTCGGCAGCTTTAACCAGGACCTCGGACCCATGACCGTAGCAGTCGGCTTTGGCAGCCATGCAGATCTTGCGCCCTGTCATCCTCTTTATCTCTTTAAGGTTATGAATAAAATTAGATACATTGATTTTAGCGTATGTTACAGGCATACTTCTATTTTATCAGTCTGGAATTGATTTGTAAATCTTAAGAAAATAAAAAATTGCGGCCGCTCCTGTGATTATCCAAGAGAAGATATAGAGCAGGTAAAGCGATTCTATAGTCTTGAAGAATGCGAATATAGTGAATATCCAGATAAGACGGAATACGCAGGAGCCCATTATGATTATGAACGACGGCACCAGGGTCTTTCCCAGTCCCCGGGCCGCAGCCACAGAACCATCCATTGTAGCCGAGATGCAGAATGAGAATGACATTATGAAAAGTTTTTTCATTCCCTCATCAATCACTGTGCTGTCGCTGGAGAAAATACCGATCAGAGCCCTGCCGTTGGCATAGAACAGGCCGCCGAGGACGGCACCTGCAATAAAAGCAAACCCCATGCTTATAAGATAAGACTGGAATATTCTCTTTTTGTTCCCGGCACCGTAGTTCTGCCCCACAAAAGTGGCACCAGCTATGTAGAATGCAGCCATTGTCTGGTACACCAGCACATCCAGCCTGTCCTCGGCGGCGACCCCCGCAACTGTGATTGCATCAAAGGAGTTAACGCCCATCTGCACAAAGCTGTTGGCCAGGGCAAACACCGAATGCTGAAGCCCTGCAGGCAATCCTATCTTAAGTATGTGTATGGCACTTTTGCCGTTAAAGAACAGGTTGGAGAATTTTATACCCAGCTGCGGGGTACGGCGGAACACAGCATTCAGCACCAGCACAGCAGAGACCCCCTGGCTTAGGGCGGTGGCCAGGGCTACTCCCGACACTCCCATCCCGAATGCAACTATGAACAGTATATCCAGTGCCACATTTATGACCCCGGCCACCATCAGGTAGACAAGGGGCCTTTTGGTGTCGCCCATGGCGTTCAGGACTGCGTTGCCAAAGTTGTACAGCGCCAGGGCAGGCAAGCCCATCATGCAGATGCAGAAGTAGAGGACTGCGCTCTCCATAAGCTCGGGCTTTGTGTTCATGGCAGAAAGCACTGGGCGGCAAAGCAGTATGCCTAAAACCATAAGCACAATGCCCGATGCAAGGCATACAAAGAAAGCTGTGTAAATGGTGGCATTCCTAAGGTTGTCCCGCTTTGCCCCCACATAGTAGGCCACGATAGCATTTACACCGCTGGCTATTCCTATGAGCATTCCTATATAGAAATAGATAGGGGTGGTGGTTGAGCCCACTGCCCCCAGCGCCGCAGTTCCTGCAAAGCGCCCTGCCACTGCCACATCGGCAATGTTGAACAGCACCTGCAGCATGTTGGTGAATATAAGAGGCACACTGAACAGGAAAATACCTTTATACAGGGACCCCTGGCAGGGATCCAGAGAGCTGGCCATTTATTCTTGGGTTTCCCGCTTTTTCTTTGCAGCTTTCTTTGCTGCCTTGCGCTGCTCTTTCTCAAGCTTTGCCTTGGCCTTGGCCTCTTTCCGCTTCTGCTTGAACTCTGCTTCGGCAGCCTTTTCCTTGGCAGTCTTCTTGTTGAACAGCCGTTTCCAGAAACCGCCTTTCTCCCGTTCCTCGGCTATATTCTCAAGCCCCTTGTTTGCCATAAGGGCTGGCCATGCAGGATAGTAGACAGCTTCGTTTGTATTATATTTTTCAAGAATATTTTTAAATCTTTCCTCGGCATCGTCAAGTTTTCGCTGCTTGAATTTTATGAATGCAATCTCGTACTCTGCCTCGATAATCTTGTTCTTCATGTCAGGATACCGGCGCATGAACTCCTCGTAGAACTGGATTGCAAGTTTGTATCTGTTCCAGTCTATGACAGCCTCCTGGGCTTTCTGGAAGAATTCCTCAGGGGTAAGGTCTGGATTCTCAAGATCCTTCTTAAGGGAATGACACGAGGTGAGCAAAATCATTATTGTCATCATAAAAAGTAAAATTCTTTTCATATTCTTACCATCTTCATATAAACACATTTAGAAAAAGTAGTAAACCTCTGGTTCAAACTCTTCTCTGTTCTCAGACGGGGCAGTCATCTCCTCAAGGTTTCCCGAGAAGCTCCTTATCTTCCATTTATCCCCATCCTTAGCCATAACAAATTCACATATACAGTCGCCGCCATCCATAAAACAGCGGGCAGTCACCTTGGTTTCGCCCTCGCCTGAAATACCGTTACCTATCCTTACCGATGTGGGGAAAAACCTGGAATTGTACCATTCATCGAAAAGCATGGTCAAAAGAGTGCGGTTGTCAGCCAGGAAGTAGGCGCCAGGGTTCTTGGATATCTTTCCTGCCCTGTAGTCCTCGAAAAACAGTGCCACAGCCGACTCGGCAGAATCGCCTTTAAGAGCTGAGTCCACAATCTTTCCGATTACAAAGTCATCGGGGACTACCGGATTCGACTTTCCAGCCATAAGAAAGCGCTTTTCGCCATAGTTCTCTATGGTTATTGTATTCTGATGACTTTTCTTTTTAGTCCTGGAATCGGTTATGCTCTTTTCTATGGCGTTGACCCTGTCCTGGCTGCGCTTTACTCCTTCGGAATCTGAGGCCTGAGCTGTCTCGGATACTCCGTTGGTGCTTACAGCCCTGTTCTGGTCGCATGAGGTTATGAGCAAAATTATAAAAAGAAAAGACAACAGTTTTCTCATTATATTAATTATACCACAATAATAAAACAATGTCACCCTGAACTAGTTTCAATGGTTGTGAGTTGACATTGCGCTTCTTGCGTGGGATAATATTAGAACAATAACAAAATAGGAGCGTACTGTTATGACAAGTTACAAAGAGCTTGGCTTGGTGAACACCAGAGAGATGTTCAAGAAAGCGGTAAAGGAAGCTTATGCAGTTCCTGCATACAACTTCAATAACCTTGAGCAGCTGCAGGCAATCATTCAGGCTTGTGTCGAGACAAAGTCACCTGTAATTATCCAGGTTTCCTCCGGCGCAAGAAAATATGCCAATGCAAACCTTCTCAAGAATATGGCAAAGGGTGCTGTAGAGTATGCACACGAGCTGGGATACGATATTCCAATCTGCCTGCACCTGGATCACGGCGACACATTCGAACTTTGCAAGGACTGTATCGAGAAAGGCTTCTCATCAGTAATGATCGACGGCTCAAGCAAATCCTTCGAGGACAACATTGCAATAACCAAGCAGGTTGTCGACTACGCACATCAGTTTGACGTAACTGTAGAGGGAGAGCTTGGAGTTCTGGCAGGAGTTGAGGATGATGTTGCTGCAGAAAAATCACACTACACAAGACCCGAGGATGTAGAGGAATTCGTAAAGCGCACAGGCGTTGATTCCCTGGCTATCTCAATCGGAACATCACACGGTGCAAACAAGTTCCGCCCAGAGCAGTGCACACGGAACGCAGAAGGCATCCTGATCCCACCTCCGCTGCGTCACGACATTCTGGCCGAAATTGAAAAGAGAATTCCTGGATTCCCTATCGTACTCCATGGTTCATCATCTGTTCCACAGGAATATGTAAAGATAATCAACAGCTACGGCGGAAAACTCAAGGACTCTGTAGGTATTCCTGAGTCTGAGCTCCAGAAGGCAGTAAAGTCTGCTGTATGCAAGGTCAATATCGACTCAGACGGAAGACTGGCTATGACAGCTGCAATCAGAAAGTATCTGGTTGAGGATCCTGCTGCATTCGACCCAAGAAAGTACCTGGGACCTGCACGGGAAGAGCTTAAGAAGCTGTATATGCACAAGAATATCAATGTCCTGTTCTCAGCTGGCAAGGCTTGATAGTACGCTGTTTAAATATGAAGTGATGTCACCCTGAACTTGTTTCAGGGTGATTTTTTTTATAATATCGCTTTAAGGAACTGCTGGAGCCGTGGGCTTTTTGGATGGTCGAAGATATCCTCGGGAGTTCCTTCTTCTTCTATAACACCGCCATGGATAAACAGAATCCGGTCTGCCACTTCCCGGGCAAATCCCATCTCGTGGGTGACAACTGCCATGGTCATGCCAGCCTTGGCCAGGTCTTTCATTACATTCAGAACCTCGCCTACCATCTCGGGGTCAAGGGCGCTTGTAGGCTCGTCGAACAGCATTACATCGGGGTTCATTGCAAGCGAGCGGACAATAGCGATACGCTGTTTCTGGCCACCCGAACAGGTTGATGGATATTTATCGGCCTTGTCCTCAAGACCAACCCTCTTAAGCAGGTTAAGGGCAATTTGCCTGGCCTCTTCCTCGCTCTTAAGGTTAAGGGTAACAGGGGCAAGGGTAAGATTCTGCATTATTGTAAGGTGGGGGAACAGGTTGAAGTGCTGGAACACCATTCCCATCTTCTGCCGGGCCTTGTCCAGGTCGGTCTTGGGATCGGTAAGCACTGTCCCCTCGAATGTTATGCTGCCTCCAGTAGGTGTCTCGAGCATGTTAAGACAGCGGAGGAATGTGCTTTTACCGCAACCTGAAGGTCCTATTATTACAATTTTCTCTCCGCGGCGGATATCTATGGAAATATCCTCCAGGACATTACGCCCGCCGTTGAAAGATTTCTGCAGATGGCTTACTTTTATTAAAACTTCATCTGTCACTTCGGGCCATCCTTTTTTCAAAAATATCAAATATCTTGGTCAGTCCCAGGGTAAGGATAAGGTAGATGATTGCACAGGTCAGAAGAGGAATCCACGCATTGTAGGTGGCGTTGCGGATCATGTCTCCGGCCTTGGTCATATCCATTACCGCGATAAAGCTGGCTACCGATGTCTCCTTGATAAGGACGATAAACTCGCTTGTGTAGGTAGGAAGCACAGCCTTTACTGCCTGGGGCAGGATAATCTTGAACAGGGTCTGCCGCTTTGAAAGGCCCAGGGAACGGCCGGCCTCGGTCTGCCCGATATCCACCCCCTGGATTCCGGCACGGAAAATCTCGGTGCAGTAGGCACCCGAGTTAAGGCCATAGGCCAGTATTGCAACCAGAAGCTTGGGCAGGTGCAGCGGGGCAAACACAACAAAGTAGAAAATCATAAGCTGTGTGGCCAGCGGCAGACCGCGCAGCACTGTGGTATAAACAGTACCTATTCCCCTAAGCAGCCTGTTGTCTGAGATTTTCATAAGGGCCAGGATACAGCCCAGAATTGTGCCTATTATGATGGCACATATAGCAATGAGCAGGGTGACGCCCAAGCCCTGAAAAATCAGGACATAGCGCTGCCCCGCTATCATTGTGTCATATATCGACTGAAACATTACTTTCTGATTATGATGACCTGCTCAGAAGCATAGTATGGAACTGAGAAGTCAACATTCTTTTTCCGCTCTTCGGTAATAGACATTCCAGCTGCGATAAAGTCGATGGAACCAGCCTGCAGTGCAGGAATAAGGCTGTCGAATGCCATGTCCACGATATCCAGCTTAACACCAGCTTTTGCAGCAATATACTCGCCCATGGAGATATCGAAACCTGCAATATCCTTGCCCTCTACATACTCGAATGGAGGGAATGCAGCATTTGTTCCCAGCTTGATTGTTCCGGCCTTAGCATCGTTTGCAATCTGTGGGATAACGATATTTCCGTCAGCAGGCATGAAAGCTGCTACCAGCTTCTCGTAACCGCCATTTGTCTGGAGCTCTTTGATAGTTGCGTTAACAACATCCAGAACTGCCTTGTTGCCTTTCTTTACTGCAATAGCATATTCCTCTTTGTTAGCAGAGAATTCCGGGTCGCGTACAATTGCAAGACCAGGGTTCTTGTCCACTATAGCCTGTGCAGGAAGCTCGTCGATAACTACACAGTCGATTGAGCCGTTCTTAAGGTCAAGCGCTGCATCGATTCCGCTCTTGAAAGAAGAGAGTTTTACTCCCTTTACATTATCCTGAACCCAAGCCTCGCCTGTTGTTCCAGCCTGAACTCCAATCTTAAGACCCTCAAGGTCTGCGATTCCGTTGATAACTTTTTTCTCTTTGCTTCCGCCTGCAAAGCACATGCCTGCAACCAGAATAAGTACTAATGCACAAAGCAATACTCTTTTCATTTTTCTCTCCTATTTATTGTGAAATTCTTTTCTTTATAATATCTTTTTATCACAATACCTATATTTATTCAATTATGTCATTTATACATATTCCATGAGGTGGCCAACAGGTTCTCCATGCTGCTGTGAACTGCCTTCCAGCCCAGGATTTCAAGCGCCTTGGCCGAAGAAGCCACCAGATGCGCAGGGTCGCCGCTCCTGCGGCCTGCATACTCAACCTTAAAGTCGACACCTGTTATTTCCCTGGCCTTGTCTGCCATCTCCTTGACGCTTATCCCTACCCCGGTTCCCAGGTTTACGGTAAGACTCTGCCTGTTCCTGGCCAGGTACTCAGCCGCAGCCAGGTGAGCCACAGCCAAGTCTGTGACATGGATGTAGTCCCGTATGCAGGTGCCGTCAGGGGTCGGGTAATCGTTTCCGTAAATGGAAAGCTTAGACCTTATTCCGGCAGCTACCTCCATGATTATAGGCAGCAGATTGGCAGGATTCTTCTCAAGCCCATTTATGCGGCCTTGTGCGTCGTAGCCAGCTGCGTTAAAGTACCGGAGAGAGGCAAACTTAAGTCCCTTAAGTTTGTCGTACCACCCCAAGAACCGCTCTATCTCAAGCTTGGTGAAACCGTAGTAGTTGGCCGGTTCTGTGGGGTGGCGCTCGTCTATCGGCAGATAGACCGGCTCTCCGTATACGGCGGCGGAGGAAGAGAACACTATGTTCTGTATGCCGGCCTTGACTGCGCTGTTAAGTATGTTGATGGTGCCTGTTATGTTGTTCACTGAGTATTTCTCGGGCTTTTCCATGGACTCCCCCGCCGCCTTGAATGCAGCCAGGTGGATTATAAGGTCGTAGCCCCCTTTCATTGCAGCATCCAACTCGGCCGGGTCAAGGATGTCGCCCTTTATGAAATCCTCTTCGGAAAAGATGTTTACCAGCTGCCCTGTAGAAAGGTTGTCGAACACAGTCACATGGTGTCCGTTATCCAGAAAATGGCGGGCCACATGGGAACCGATATATCCTGCACCGCCTATTATAAGTGCTTTCATATGTGCTCCTGTCAGAAGAGACTCTTGAAGCTCTTCTTCATCTCCTTCTGCATATCTTTGGTTGCCTTATCAACCTGCTTTGAGGCTTCTTTCTTGGCCTTGTCTGTCTCTTTCTGCACCTGTTCCTTGGCCGCATTTACCTGCTTATTGACCTCTTCCTTAGCTTTCTCCACCTGTTTCTCCACCTCTTTCTTGAGCATCTTCTCAATCTCTTTCTGGAGCTTCTTCTGCTGGTTGTCCAGGTCTTTGACAAAGCCCTTAAGATCCGATACGTTGGTGAATACTATAGTCTTCATGCCGGTGTACTTCTGAACCTGCTCCGAGAACTGTCTGGAGATATCCTCGAGCCTGCTGTTGACCTCTTTCTCAAGCTGATTCTTTATCTTGGAGATTTCTTCGTTCATGACCTTTTTGACGCCGCGCACAATCTGTCTGTCCACGTCGGAGGTAAGCGAGAAGTCAAGCTTGTCCTGCTTTGAGTAAGCAAAGCCAATGCCAAAGTCCACAGTGTCTACCGATGCCAGTACACGGGCGTAGATGTCGTAGATAAAGTCGGGCTTGAATGATTTTGCTGTTATGGTGGCAGGATCCAGAAGCAGATATGCGCTGGTGCCGAACTTTTCGTTCTTGTCGTAGTAAATCTGTGCCTTGACTGTGGCTTTTCCGTCTATTACAGGCACTCCCTTGACCTTCCGGGTGTTGGGCACCTGCAGCTTCATAGGATATGTTTTTCCGGTAAAGTCCACATCCACCATGTTACCTTTTGCATTGGTGCGGAAGTCGCCGGTAAAGCCTAAGGATTCGGTGTATCCGCCCCTGATCAGGTCTATGCCGCCTGTGATAGGCTTGTCCAAAAGGTCTGCATCGTTACAGATATTGAATACTTTTCCTTCGATGGAGAATTTCTTGTCCGGTGAGTTGCCCCCCAGCTGTATCTCCCGCAGCAGGAATGAAGGCAGATCCTTGCGGTATGTAACGTCGCGCCCTTTAAGCCGCACCACCAGCTTCTTCTGCTTTTTCTCTTTCTCGGGCAGCTTGGGCAGAGTCTTTCCCGACTGCTGGAAATCCTTGGCCATGTCTATGCCGTCTTTTATGTATGGATACCACTTGCCCAGAAGTGTGGCGAAGAAGGTGTCGAAACAGCTTGTGATAATGCGTTTGCCGTCGTCTATGTTAGGCACCTTGATGGATTTTATGCGGTTCTGGATAAAGTCGGAATCGTGCTTTACAGAGCTCTGGAACTTGTCTGCAAGGCCCTGCACTGTCTTGGTGTCGCGCACAAAGTGGTCCGATATATCCTCGGCCCGTTTCTCGAAAGCCTCGGCCTTCTTCTTGGTCTCGTTTATCTGCATAAGAAGGTCGTTAAGCTCCTGCAGGGTATCTATCTTGGAAATATCCATCTTGGTATATTTCTTGACCTCTTTGCCGAACTCCTTGACCTGGCTCTTGGTATCTTCTATCTCTTCTATCCAGTCGTTGTAGATGGTGGAAACATCAGAAACAATCTCGTCTTTCATGGCAGGAGTCTGCAAAGAATTGAGCGATTCCTTAAGGAATGTCTCGGGGTCGTAGAAGCCCAGGATGTCGGTAATCTCCTCCTGCGCCTGAGAAGCCAGGGCGGCAAGGAGCTCCTCTTTCTTCTTCTCGAAAGCCTCGTCCCGCTTGCGCTGTTTCTCTTTCTTAGCCTTGAGCACCGATTCAGGCAGCGCACCCGATGTCTTACGCGGTGTGCCGTATGTTATGCCGGTGCACTGAGCCAGATCCATGACAAATTTCTTTTTAAGAAGCTGGACCAGGTCAAAGTCCACTGATATATTGCCAACCTCGAACAGGTTCTCCATAGGCTTGTCCTTGTTGGCCACTGCAACACCTTTTATCACAAGGCTGGAATCGAATATCTTAAGGTTAACGTAGTCGATGTCGGCCCGTGCCCAGAACATGTTCTCCAGGGCATACTGAAGCCCTTTCTTTACCAGCGGGTTCTTGTATATGTTCACCACTGTAACCATGCCGGCGATAAGGAGGATTAGCACTGTAAGCCAGATTATGTGAATTCTCCCCTTCTGGCTTTTGATCTGCTTTGCCATTTCAGAAAGCCGCTTTACCTCGTCCTTGTCAAAGGTGCGGTCGTCAGGAATCTGCAGCACCTTGTCATCCTGCCTGAAAAGCCCCTCCACATATTCGCGGTCGTCGGCCATGTATATGCGGGAAAGAAGTTTACGTTTTATGCTTTTTGTGTTGTACTTTTTTCTAAAGATTTTAGGAAGCTTGTCCCTGCTAAATTCAGCCACGGTTCACCTCCGAAATCTTTAGGATAAGCTTAAGAAGCGGAATCCGAATAAGGAACTGATATACCTTGCTGCGCCTGAAATATGGCCCCAGCGATGTGCGCCACAGCCTGATGAACAGACGTGCCAGAATGTAGAACGGGATGTAGAGGATTATGCCCCATGCAAGACCGCCCATAACTATGGTGTTGTTGAACCTGGTGAATGCCACGAACGGGGTGTCAAGCCACCTGGTAAAGGTAGGAACCAGTGCAGGATGGGTAAGGATAGCATAGCCTGTGGTGTCAAAGAGCGGGTCGACAAGTGGTATGAAGATAGAGCCCAGGATTATGCTGAGGAACAGGGTACCGCGGTTGATCCTGAAAAAGAATGTTATTATGAAAAGGAAAATCCAGAGCAGGTTTCCCTTTGGAACAAAGGCTAAAAGCATACCCAGGGCAAAAGCATGGGCCAGCTCGCCCGGCGCCCGATTTGCGTTCAGCGACTTGAACATCTGCTGAAAATAGTTTACCACCTGTGCCACCTCCTAATATTTATATAATATAACAGCTTTGGCACTAGCGCAATAAGCAAGGGGCAGATAAACACACCCCTACTCATCTCGAATTTTTTTAACTTTTTTCACAGAAATTGAAGCAAAATGAAAATTTTTTGCGTATATAAGGCAGGAGGCTATTTATGCGCGAAAAACCATCTAAAGAAAAAGATCGGGATGGTGTCCCTATTATAGAAATTAAATCAGCATTCGAAATAACTGATGATGACTTTATCAACCCCCAAAAGAGTTTTAAGTTACCAGCAATCAATACAAAGGTTTGGACTGATATAGTTAAAGATACTAAAGCAGTTCTTTTGAAGAAAAGAGTTCTGACAAAACAAAAAAAATATACAGAGTTCCGAGGAATAGAAAAAGAAATCATCAACAATGCTTTGAACAAAGCAGATCAAGTTTTATTTTGCAAACCAAGAGATCAACCATACTACTATTCCATTGTAAAAAGTGGAGAATATTATGATTTAGCAGTTATAGATGTCTTCCCAGGGAATCCCTACAACGAAATTGTTGGCTGGCGAAGAATTCGGCAGGATTCTTTTGATGACATGAAAAAACAAGAACTTAAAAATAAAAAAACACCGTAGTCGGAAACCAACCCGACGTAACAGGCGACCAAAAGGTCGTTGCCCGGGCAGCTGGTTCAAATCCTGCTCTTTACGGTGTCTTTAGTTAATCGTAGCATATGAGTAGGTACCTGTCAATAAAAAAACCGGCCGCTGATTGTGACCGGTTGAAATGCTATTTTATATTCCGTACAACACGCAGTCCCACACCCGTACCAAGAATAACATAATTAGCAAATTGGAAATTTGATATATCACAATCAGAAGCATAACCGCGATATCCACCACCACATACGCAGGTATATCCAATATCATGTGGGAACCAACACCACTCTTGAACATTTCCGCTCATATCATAAAGACCATATCCATTTGCTTTTTTCTGTCCCACTGGATGAGTATTATAATTACTATTATTACTATATCATGCAACCTCATCTAGATTATCGCTTCCTGCATATTTATAGTTTTCTCCTCCTTTTGCAGCATATTGCCATTCTTCCATTGCAGGAAGTCTAAAACCATTTGCAGAATTATCCTGATTTAATTGGAAACCATTTTTTGAATATACAGGAGTATATCCTAGTTTTTCACTCAATGCATTGCAAAACTCTATAGCAGGATACATATCAACACAATCCACAGGTAAATCATCACCTTCATGATTAGCTTCATTTTTACCCATAACTGCTTTATAAGTTTTTTGGGTTATTTCGGTACTACTTATTTCAAAACCTTTATCAGAAATTTTAACCATTTCAATCCCTAATTCTTTGAGCAACTGTTCTGGATTATCCACAGCATAAAGCCCAATAGACAGAACCAAACTAAAAACTAATAAAAAAACAATCTTCTTCATCTCTTTCCCCTTATTATTTTCCCATAAAAAAATATATATCATCGTATGATGATAACTATTCTATTTCTATTCCAGGCTATTAAAAAATAACTGTTTCCCCGAAACAGTTATTCAATATCCCGTACAATACGGAAGCCAATATTATATGGGTGGTTTATGTCTTCACTACCATAGTTCTCATAGGAAGTACGGCACTTGAGTGCTTCGCTATCAAAACTTCCACCGAAAACATTAAATATTACGTCTCCCGTGCTATAAATGGTCTCTACATGCAGTTCCCACACATTACCGAATATATCATACAAGCCGTAATTGTTAGCTTTTTTCGATGCTACAGGATGAGTTATTCCTTCGCTGTTTTTTCGATACCACGCAATCTCATCTAATGTACCGCTTCCTGCTACATATCTAATTTCATCAGACATAGGTAAACGGAAACCACCCTTAGCTCCTGTCATATAGACCATACCAGTATATACCTCATACATAGAAGGCAAACCTATTTTTTCACTTAACTTATTACAGAAACGTGCAGCATCTTCAAAATGTATATTATTCGCAGGCAAATTATCTCCTTTACGTAGAAATCCACCAGCATCGTTTGTAATTGCTACATATGCTTTCTGAGTTATCTCGGTACTGCTTATTTCAAAGTTCTTACCAGAAATCTTAACCATCTCAATCCCTAATTCTTTGAGCAACTGTTCAGAATTATCTACTGCATAAAGTCCCATAGATAGAACCAAACTAAAAACTAATAAAAAAACAATCTTCTTCATCTCTTTCCCCTTATTATTTTCCCATAAAAAAATATATATCATCGTATGATGATAACTGTTTTATTTCTATTCCAAGGCTATTAAAAAAGAATTTTTTACCTGCAGATAAATCTTTATTATCAAAATGAACATAAACAGTTTTTTTTCTTCTTTTCTCATCATCCCTAAAATATTTCTCTCTCTGTATGAGAAGCCATCGCAATCCTGTTTCTTGGCTGTCTAAGCTAAGACCAATAATGTACAAATCTTTGTGAAAGATAATATTAAGCCAAGAGTTATTACCTTTCCATACTGTATTATTACGCAATGATGCATATAATCCATCTTTTTTATTATTAATATAATCCTTGGCATGATTAATAATTGATGCATAATCATCGGCCCCAATAATGAGACTTTGTGGATAATAAATGAAGCCATGAATGTGCCATATTGCAAAAGAATTAAGAGAATTATCTATTTTTTTATCCGAGTAGTACTGATGCCAAGGGTAGCGAAAATGCTTATATTGGCCTAATGGAGAATAAAATAATTTTCTTTTTTTTATTTTCTTTTTTAACGTAAGTGCTTTTTCAAGCGTCATATCATAATTCGTAGTAAGAATAGGAATTCTTTTGGATTCAGCATATTTCACTAAATCTTTATGTAAATCTGTTTCTTCCCATTTTTTTACTTCCATGCATATTTGATTCTTAACTTCGGAGTTACAAATTTGAATAGATTTATTATCACGTTTGGCTTTGTTAAAAACAGTTATATCAAAGAATTCTGGATATGATATTGCTCCTGAGTTATTTAAATAATCAATTTCTGTTTTATCTCCAGTAATCTTTTTTAATAGTTCCTTCCATGAATTACCTGTTTTTTTATAGACATTAATTCCATTCCCCAGCAACAATGCGATATTCTTGCTTGTTCCCATGACTACTTATCCTTATTCTGGCTTAATTGTTCGCACGACGCGAAAGCCCATATAGCGCTCTTCAGCTACAGCATTAATCCAATACCCAGAATAAACCTCGCAGGCATCTGCTTGATTAACCCAACACCCACCTCTGACACTATGCAGAATAGGGTTTTTCCAATTAGAATCCCAGCACCACTCCCGCACATTACCACTCATATCAAATAACCCATAATCGTTAGGTTTTTTCTGTGCGACAGGATGTGTCATATCATTACTATTATTTTTATACCACGCAACATCATCTATGTTATTGCTTCCTGAATATGTATAGTCTTTTCCACCTTCAGCTGCATAATCCCATTCTTCATCCGTTGGAAGCCGAAATCCATTAGCTGAAGCATCTTGATAAACTTCAGTACCACGGGAATTCCAAGTATATACCGGGGTAAGCTTCAATCTTTTACTCAAGTTGTTGCAAAAAGCAATTGCATCATACCAATTTACTTTTTCAACAGGTAGATTTTCACCTTTAAAATTACTTGGGTTTTCTCCCATAATAGCTTTATATGTTTTCTGGGTTATCTCTGTACTACTCATTTCAAAATTTTTGCCAGGAATATTGACCATTTTAATTCCTAATTCTTTTAACAACTGCTCTGAATTATCTGCAGCAGAGAGTCCCATAGTCATAATCACTAAACAAAATAAAAAAAATACAATCTTTTTCATTTTAATATCCTTCTGTGTTTAAGTTGATATTAATTATCATCTAAAGCACAGATTATGTCAATATTTAAATAATTTCTGTTTTATAGTTAATAATAATTATTCGCAAAATGCTTCAAACTGGATGCATGGGAATACGGCATATATTTATCCAGAACATGAAATATTATAGGAAAAAGGCTGGGTTAACCCAGGAAAAACTGGCAGAAGCAATAGGAATGAGTACTGCCTATATTGGCGATATGGAAGCTAGGGAACGATTTCCAAAAGCAGAAACCATAGACAAGATTGCAAAAGCTCTCAATGTAAGCCCATCTATTCTTTTTTCTGAGCAAAGCAGCCCGGAAACACTTAAATCAACTTTCAAACAGAATTATGCTAAAACCCTTCAAGAAGAGCTTTCTAACCGCATATTGAAAGACATCAACGATGTCTGTGACATGATTTAAAGCCCACCTCACACAGTACGAAAACTAACCACAAAAACCAGGAAAATCATTATATGAGAGCCAAAGCAGGGCTTCCGAAGCATTGGGCTCTGCAGCAACAAGCACGCCACACTGTAAAGAGAGCAGTGTGGTCTGTGCTTGTCTGCAGGGTACCCACTCTGCTGAGCGAAGTCCTGCTATTGGCTCTTTTATTGTGTTTACTAGGTTTTTGGTGGTTTGCGGAGCAGTTATTCGACAGTCACACTCTTGGCCAGGTTCTTGGGCTGGTCCACATCGCGGCCAAGCTCCAGGGCTGAATAATATGCCAGAAGCTGCAGAGGCACGCTCATCAGGAAAGGATATATGTACTCCACAGTTTTCGGAACCTCGATTACATCATCTGCAATACCATACACATCCTTG
>JAFSOR010000019.1 GCA_017446885.1 Spirochaetia bacterium
GATGAGGATGTCATCTTTGTCTCTGGAATTGCTGCCGAAGGGTATTTGACACAGAAAGAACGCAAACTTCTTAAAAAAGCAATGGAGTGCAAGACAGCCGATGAGGTGATGTCCCTTGCTAAGGCCAACGGAATTACATTGACAAAAGAAGAGGCTGAACTGTACATCGCTTAGCTGATAGACAAGGAGGAAAATATGCCGATTGATATGACAAAAGTTACAAAGGAAATGCTTGAAAAAGCATTGAAGTGCGAAACTGCAGAAGAACTGGTTGCACTGGCTCAGGCCGAAGGTTTCACACTGACAAAGGAAGAGGCAGAGGCTTACCTGGCAGAGATGGACAACATGGAACTTGATCAGCAAGCACTGGATAATGTGGCTGGCGGTATGTGCTACAGTGCAGGATTAGGATCAAATGAACGCTGCAATAGAGGCGGTGGCATAACAGGTGCATAATTGCGTGTAAGCACATAATTTGCATTAAAATAAGGAGAAGAAAAATGCCGATTGACAAATCAAAAATTACCAATGAGATGTTGGAAAAAGCTACCCAGTGCGAAACAGCCGAAGAACTGATTGCTCTGGCAAAAACAGAGGACATCGAAATTACAAAGGAAGAGGCCGAGGCCTATATGGCCGAGATGGACAACATGGAACTGGACGAGGATGCACTGGATAATGTGGCTGGCGGTTATAACGGAAGAGGCTCGTGTAGTTCAGTTGTTATCACTAGTTGTACAGTTTATCCCTAATTATGCCTTTCATCACTGCAGAAGCCAACGGTATTACATTGACAAAAGAAGAGGCAGAGTTCTACGTCGCTTAATTGTCAGATACGGACAGCAGGGCATGGCAGGCAGCGCCGTTTATACGGGCATGAATTGCATTTTTCATCGCGCATGGTCCGCTGCCTGAGTTTTTTAAGTGTCTGAGATTCTTCCCAATAGTGGGCAATAGTATCAAACTTCCCTGCCCCGGACAATTCCAGACAAGGGACAAAACTGCCATCAGATTGTACTGCAAAGAATGACCGCCCTGCCTCGCAGCCCCGTTCTATACTCCTGTTGTCATTTTTCTTAGGGTCTTCGCCGCCAAGGTATGCCCTCAGCCTGGAAAAACAGGTTTCAACTTCGACTTCTGTCTTTTTTTCCTTCCAGTTTTTTATTACCTCTGCAGCCTCTTTTATATGGTCAAAATCGGGAACATCCTTATGCGACTCTGCAATGATAATTTTCTTTACACCGTTATTCTCGGCATCTTCCAGCAGAGCAGAGAGCTCTGTATAGTTGGTGTTGTCCATTACCCAGCGGTTCTTGTCGGCATAAGGCTCCACTATGCTCTCAAGGCCCAGGGAACGGCAGACCTCAAGAATCTGATCCAGGCTGTCATACCCGGCAGTGCCAAAGAGGCGGACTATCTTTCCACGCTCCTGGACAAACTCTTTCAGAAGAGCCTGGACTTTCTCTGCAGGCAGGAAGTGTTTATCATTCTTAAGCTCAATATCAAGGCGTTCCGGCCTGTCGTAATAATCAAAGTAGGTATGAAACCTATAAGGACTCTGCTCAAGGTATGCTTTTGCCTCTGATATTTTTCCATCCTTATAATTCAGCTTGTAATAGTTGACACGGGTCTGGATAAATGGATTGCAATCGGGATTTATCCGCATCCACCGCCTTAGGGCGTCGCCTTTCGACTTAAGGCACAGACCAAGCTCCTCAAGCCTGTTGATGAAAAGTTCAGCCAGAATCGGGTTTTTGTAGGAAGGAAAGACTTCGAATCCTATCTTGGACAGCACTCCATGTTCGCCCAGATCTATATTTACTGCAACCTTGCCTGTATCTATCCATTCAGAGAGAGAAGCCTTCACAGCAGAGATATCCCCCTGCCACCCTATATCCGCAAGTCCTGTGGTGACAGAATCCCAGTCTTCAAAAATAATCACCAGCCTCATTATATCAAGCTCTTTGCGGCTTGTCATAGTTCCAACCTGCTTGACCACTGCACCTTCCGGCAGCTGGCTTAAAAGCTTTTCTAAAGCGGGCTTCAGCTTTTTTGTCCTCTCCTCGCCCAAGAAAGGGAGCAACAGATTATCGCACAAAGCATCATGTTTCTTAGGGGTATTGGCAAACAGACATGGACATATCTGGCTTCCTGTCAGGTGCGCTTTCTTGAACTCAGCATAATCTATCTCATACCAGAGGGATTGCACATCAGGAATCTTATCATCATCTATATTCATGATGTAGTCCACATACCGCTCAGGATTCCCCAGACGTACCTCCAGCCCTGCACCGTGGCTTATGACATCGCCATACTGTCTCTGGATAGAGCCCAGGGCTTCCATACATTCATCGGAGATAAGCTCTGGCACAGGATGACGCTTAAGATGAGCAAGAAAATTATTTACGGGCTGTTCCTGGTATTTCATATTATTCGCCTATATATTCAACCATATTTCCAGTATAATATTTATATTCCATCACACACTGCAGATAGTCGGTCATAATGCTGTAATACTGGGTCTCGGCTATAAGATATTTGCTGTCCTGATTGAACATGTCATCCACAGTTATAAGCCCGGCATCAAAGCGCCGTTTCTCGTTCTCGTACAGCTGTTTCTGCATTGTAAGGGCATCGTTGGCACTTACTACCTGGTCATAATATTCGTTAAGGCTGTAGACTGTCTGCTTAAGCTGGGATGCCAGCTGCTGCCGGGCCTGATTAAGCTGAATCTGTGCCTGCTTATAGTTTGCCTCTGCCTGTTCTGCTGCTCCTGATCTGCTGTTGTTTGGAAGGGACATGGAGAATATCAGGGCACCGGTGAAATTTGCTCCCGGCACATTTTTCACATAGGAAGAAAGATAATCCCCTGCACTGTCGCCGTAGACCGCTCCGGTAGTTCCGCCAGAAACAGATACTGTGGCATCGGGACGGCGTTCGGCCTTGGCTGCCTTTAAAGCTGCCTGTGCAGCAGAAAGCTGGTTCTGCAGAGCAAGCATATCGGGCCGGGTGCTGGCCACCTGCTCAAGGTAAGGATAATCTATGTCTTCTTCCGAAGGAATATTTTTGTCTAATGACTCAAGTTCCGGGAACGAGTTCTCGGGCAGCCCCAGCTCGGTATCGACACCCATGGCCTGC
This sequence comes from Spirochaetia bacterium, assembly GCA_017446885.1. Taxonomy (GTDB): domain Bacteria; phylum Spirochaetota; class Spirochaetia; order CADAEX01; family CADAEX01; genus CADAEX01. Next base: position 3,139 of record JAFSOR010000019.1, read on the forward strand.
TGCAGGTTGTACTTGGCACGGGTTAAATCTATACGGGCCGACACTACAGAACGCTCGTTCTCTATAAGGTTGACCTGCATGCCCAGAAGGTCGTTACGGGATCTTATACCTGCATCTATAAGCCGCGGCATACGGTCTATACGCTCATGCAGGGTCTGTATAAGGCTGTCCAGCATCTGGACATTCTTGTACGCATTGAAGTAGGCCCAGTAAGATGCCGAAACCTGTGCCACAGTCATGCTTATGGTATCGGTAAGTTCATATTCCAGCTGGCGGTAATATTCCTTGGCTGCCTGTATGTTGTTGGCCAGTATTGCAGATTTGAACGACTTGAACAGAGGCAGCGCCAGTTCCAGATTCCAGGAACCACGGCTTGTATGCTTGTCGCCATACTGGTCCTGAGCCATATCGGCAGCTGCTCCACCTTCGTATGTGTTCAAATCCCTTATCGCCCCTACAGTAAGCCTTGACTGGAGACCGAAAGCAAAATTCTTCTGTATCCAAACCGATGTCGAGAGAGAATCATGTTTTACATTATCAATCCCGTTGGCACCGTAATAAGGGTCATTTCCATAGGGGTTATTATTTACACTATAGGTGGCTTCGGCCCCTACTGTGACATCGGCACCACCCTTGGCCATGCGCAGCCTTCCGTGGGCCTCCTGCACAGCTGCCTGCTTAAGCTGTATTGTATAGCTTGATTCAATGGCAATCTTGAGTGCATCTTCCAGGCTTAGAGGGGGCAGATTATTTAGTGTCTGAGCAGAAAGCACAACAGGAAGTGCTATAATGAATATAAGAATCAGAACTGCTGTTTTATTCATTCAGTTACCCTACTCTATCACCTTGAAGGCTCTATTCTGCGGCTTTTTAACATGGAGCGTATAGTTTGTAATGTTGCCGTTTTCGTCAAAGCGGTATGGACCGGCTCCCTCGTTCCATCTTTCTGCGCGCAATGCCTTTGCAATATCAGAAGCCTTTACCGATTTTGCATTGCCTATAGCCTTGGTCAGCACCTTGAGGGCATCGTATCCCTGCAGTGCCGCAATATCAGGTTCCTTTCCATACTTAGCACGGAAAGCATTCTTAAAAGCAACATAGGCAGGTTTCTCGGAATTTTCGTTATATGGCGATACTGTATATATATTTTCCTCGTTTCTGGTGCCCGCTGTCTGGAAGAAGGCAGGATCGTCGAATTCGCCGCCGTCAATAATAGGAACATTGATTCCGGCTTCCCTGAACGCAGCAACTACATCAGCAGTATTGGGCCACAGGCCTGCTAAAAATATGGCATCAAATTCGTAATTGTTTATCCAGTTCTGTGCAACTGTAGTATGGGCTGCCTTAGTATAAGAAGTCTCATAGCTTACCCGGTCCAGGACATTTCCGGACTGAATCTCAAAAGCATTGGCAAGTCCTGTTCCATAAGAGCTGTTCAGATAGTAGACCAGTATCTTGTTCCATCCCATCTTCTCGCAGAACTGCGCAGCTTTACGGGCTGTGGCATCATCATCTGGAATATTCCTGAATACATACGGAAGCCCCTGCTTGGTCAGAAGCGGGTTTGTGGAATAAGGGCTAAACATAAGAAGCCCATAGAAATGGTAAATAAGGGAATTGGATATAGAGATGGAGGAGGAAGAATGGCCTATTACAGCACATATCTGCGGGTCAGATACAAGCTGATACGCTGTAAGACCGCCGGTAAAGAGCATATTCTGGTCTTCAAATGGAATAAGCTCAATCTGTGCTCCAAGTACACCGCCTGCCCCATTAACTTCTTCAAGGGCCAGATCAATGCCTTCTTTAAGCAGGTTATAGCGGCTTTCCCATGGGCCTGCCGCTGCTATCTTTATGCGGTGTTCCTTCTTAAGAAGACGTTCGGCCGCCTTGTTCCTCTTGTATTCATTATTGTCGCTCCGGACACAAGATGCCAGCAAAGCCAGAATCAGAATCAGTGCAAACAGAAATCTTTTCTTCATGGTCAAACTCCTCTTTCTCCTATGCCTGCTGACGTTTTGCCAGCTCTGCGAAGAATCCACCTTTCGCCATAAGCTCGTCATAGGTTCCACTCTCTTCTATGTGTCCGTGGTTAAGCACATAGATACGGTCTGCATTTATAATAGTACTCAGGCGGTGAGCCACTACAATACGGGTTACTTTCAGAGAATCAAGACTCTCTTTGACCTGGGCCTGGGTCAGGTTGTCAAGGGCACTGGTAGCCTCGTCCAGAATAAGGATGCTTGGGTTATGGACTATGGCACGGGCTATGACAAGGCGCTGCCGCTGCCCGCCCGAGAATGTGCTTCCACCTGCGGTTACCATGGTCTGCATACCCATAGGCAGTTCCCTTATGACATCTGCAAGGCCTACAGCCTCGGCAGCCCTCCATGCATCTTCCATAGGAAGCGGAGAACCACCTACAATATTGGAATAGATAGACCCCTGCATTACACTGCTGTTCTGAAGTACTACTCCCATCTTACGGCGTATACTGCCGGCATCAAAGGAGGCAAGGTCCTGGTTGTCGTAGAATACAGAACCGGTCTCGGGCTTCTCGAACCCAAGAAGAATACGCATAAGTGTAGATTTTCCGCTGCCGGACTCTCCTACCAGGGCCACAAATTCTCCAGGCTCTATCTTCATGGAAAGGTCATCGATAAGAAGCGGCATGTTGGGGTCGTAACGGAAACTTATATGGCTAAGCTCTATGGCACCGGAACATTTGGCTATCGAAGGCTTTGCCTCCTGAACCTCGGGTATGGCATCCAGTATAACCTTTATCTCCTTATACATAGGAAGAATCATGATGGACTGTATCAATGTCGCGGTGGTTTCGGAAAGGGCTGTCTGGAATGCGGTGAAAGCAGCCATAAATGCCAGGAAACTACCTGTTGAAAGCGGATCCATCTTGCCAGTCTTAAGAGCACTCATAAACAGGGCATACATACAAAGCGTAACAAAAAGCGGATAAGCCTCGTTCATAGTAATGAAAACAATGTCCGAGTCCGAGGCTTTGCTGACATATGACTGCTGCCTGGAGAAAAGCCTTGCCCAAAGCGAGAACGCCCGTTTCTCGGAGGCTGTAAGTATAAGCTTGTTTATACCAGAGACAATCTCGAACAGGGTACCCGATATCTTACTGGTTAGAGGAATAATCTTTTTGTTCCATTTAAGTTTGAAATATGCAAGGAAGAAGGTGACAACCAATGGAATAAGTGCAAATAACAGTGCCCATTTAACAAGGAACTTGCTGTATTTGTAAAGCTGAATCAGGTATACAGAGGCAAATATGAATGTCATGACACTCAATAAGAGAGAGCCGAACACCAATGCACTCAGCTGGGTTACAGTAAGAACTTTCTGAGCCAGGTCTCCAGCAGCATAGTGCTTGAAGAAATTGACCGGAAGCTTAAGGAGCCGGTCCATGATAGATGACTGGAGAAGGAAATCTTCTCTGGTACCCACCCTGGTAACAGCAAGTACTTTGATAATATCGAACAATCCGGCAGATACAATACACAGAAGCACCAGGAATGTCAGGTTGATCACCAGATTGCTTGCAGACTGTGGAATTGCAGAATCCACAAACTTACTGGTCAGGGCTGGAACAAGCAGGCCTACTATGGCACTAAGGATACCCAGTATCAGGAACAGCTGTATATCTTTGGATGTCTTGCGGGAACTGAACGCAAACTTGAATACATCTCTGAACGACACCTTCTCCGAGCCCATAGGCTTGTAGAACATGATTGCATGATTAAGTATAAGATCTACGTTTTTTGCATTGATCTTAAACCGCTTGTCAAGCTGAGGAATGACACAGAGGTATCCGCCATTTTTATCTGGCAGCAGGGCACAAGGTTCTATATTATTATCTCGGCAATACCCGAATATGGCGCCGCTTTCGGTTTTCCACCAGCCTTTCTTGAGGTCAAGGGCCCGCATACGTAAATTGTTGTCTTTAATCAGTTCAGAAAGGCCTTCCTTATCGGTATAGCTTTTTCCCTGGAGCGGCTTGAGTGCGATACGGTCATACTGTGCAACCAGCTGAGCCACCTGCACCACAGGTGCAGTGCCTTCCTCAACAGTGCCTAAAGAATCACCTTCTTTCTCGTCAAGTACTGATTCTATCTCTTTAAGTGAAAGTTCATATGCTTTCTCTGCATCGGCCTGCCGCTGTTTAAAGAAAATCTTCTCGTCATAGGAGTCTGCAGCTCGGATTGCCACCAGATCAAACACAAGGGATTCGGCAAAATCTTTAACTGCAGCTTCTCTGTCTTCGGCTGCCAGAATCTCGGGGAAAGAAACTTTCTGGCTAAGACCGCGCCGCAGAAGAGTAGATACAGCTGCAAGCGCCTTTGTAAGAAGCTGGTCGCCGTCAGGGCCTTCGAACAGGTCCATACCGACAGGCTCAATCTGCGAATCAAGTGTTCCGGAAAGGACAAAGCGCAGAGCCTTTAAAGGAGGAAGTGAAAGAATTATGTCGCCCGGATGGTATGTAGCTATCTCGGTGCGGGAACTGTCCATGCCCGACTTAAGGTGCTCTACCGCAAAAAGGTAAACTGTACCCTTTGTAACCCGATAGAACAGGCTGCCTTCTGAAAGCTCGAACAGAGTGCTGTTCTGTAAAGTAATTTTATTTTCCATCTTTCACCCTGCCCTACATTGTCTTTATAAGGTCTTTGTATAGACCTTCCTGTGCTACCAGCTGGTCGTGTGTACCACGCTGGACAACTTTTCCGCCTTCCAGCACCAGAATCTCGTCGCTGTCACGTATAGTGCTGAGCCTGTGGGCAATGATTATACAGGTACAGCCCCTGCGTCGTATATTCTCGTCCACAATCTGCTCTGTCACAGGGTCTAGGGCACTGGTAGCCTCGTCCAGCACCAGGATACGCGGGTTTCCTACCAAAGCCCGGGCTATCTCGAACCGCTGCCTCTGGCCGCCTGAGAAGTTCTTTCCACCCTCCTCGACCTGGGCAAAGTATCCACCCTGACGGGTTACTATGACATCGTGCAGGCAGGCATCCTTGGCCGCCTGGATATAGGCATATTCGTCGGAATTGGCACTGCCCCACATAGTCAGATTGTCACGCACTGTCCCCTCGAACAGGTAGATATCCTGATCCACCACAGCCACAGAGCTTACAAACTGCGACCTAGGTATCTCGGAAAGAGGCTTGCCATCAAAAAGGACTTCGCCGCTCCAGGGCGAGAACAGCGAGCTTACCAGCTTGCCTACTGTAGATTTTCCAGAGCCCGAGCCGCCTACCAATGCAATACGGGCACCAGGCTTAAGATCAAGGTTAAGCCCCTCTATAAACGGCGGCGACAGCCTGTCATAGCCGAATGTAACGTTCTTAAGGGTAACATAGCCCTCAAGCTTACGGTCGGTATTAGATTCATCTTCCTTATAACGGTGTATCGCAGGATAATCCATGACATCATCAAGCCGCTGCATGTCGGCCTGTCCTGTCTGCAATTCCTTGCTCATTTCCATAAGGGCGTTCACTGGGGTGATAAAGTTCATCTGAAGCGCCTGGAAAGCCACCAGCATACCTATGGTCAGATCCTCGTGAATTACACGGAGCGAACCTACAGCCAGCACTAAAAGAGTAAGTATGCTGGTAAGGGTCTTAGGAATCTGTGATACGATAAAAGAGATACGCAGCATCTTCTGGTTCTGCAGTACAACCTTTGCCTGCTGGCCTGCCCAGCTTTGGAAAAAGTCATTCTCCAGGCCCGATGCCTTGAGTGTCTCGATCATGCTTATACCGTTCATGGTGTAGCCGTACAGTTTACCCATCTCCATCTGCGACTTGAAAGTACCATTCTTAAGCGACTCGTTGGTAAGGTGCAAAAGCAGGAAGTTAATGGCCAGAACTGCAATACACAAAAGAGTCAGGGTAACATCGTAGCACAGCATTATGCCCACATAGAAGAATACACAGATAAGATTTATGACAACCCCGGTAAGCTTGGTGGAGATAAGGATAGCCACAGCATCGTTTGCCAGGATTCTGTTACATATCTCTCCAGGCATACGCTGGACAAAGAAATCGACAGGCATCTTGAAAAGATGGTTCAGGAATTTAGCCGATGAAGAAAGTGCCATCTTAAGGTGGAACCGCTTAAGGTAGTACTGCTGCAGTGCTACAAGGACACCCTGTATACCCAGAGTGATTCCCATGGCTATAAGGAGCGGTTTTAGAAGACCGTTTGAATGGTTTACCAGAATCTCGTCTACAAAGAAACGGCTGAATCCAGGGATTACAAAACCTGGAATAACAAGGAAAAGACCTGCAAGAAGCACATACATAAGGACAGCGTGCATACCTGTCACCCGCTTCTTGAGCAAAGGAACTATAGTCTTTTTCTTTCCCTGCCGGACAAAGGACTCGTTAGGGGTAAACTCCAGCACAACCCCGGAATAAGAACGCTTGAAATCTTCCATAGGAACGGTACGCCGCCCCATACCCGGGTCGTTTATATATGCCTTTTTCTCGTTGATTCCCTCGAGCACCACAAAGTGGCTCATATCCCAGAAGATTATGGCTGGGAATTTGGTCTGTGGAAGCTGGCCGAAACGGCGCCTGAACCCTTTTCCGTCAAGGCCGAATTTTTTTGCGGCAAGCAGTATTTTTGAGGCCTTGGAACCGTCCCTGGTGACACCGCATTCAGCACGCAGCCGTTCCAGCGGGATATAGGCACCATAGTAGGAAAGAATCATAGCCAGGGATGCAGCTCCGCATTCCAGCTCCTCCATCTGCAGGACAGTAGTTGTACGTACCCTCTTCTGAGCACACATATCTTATTCCCCTATGCCTAATACTTTTTTCTTGATTAAAGGAACTATCATCGAGATAGGACGGCGGGAACGTACAATGACAAAACCTGTGGTGGAGATACCAGGGCTTAATGTACTATCAGGCCCCCTGGAAGATGACCAGTGGAATCCTGTCTCGGTAGTAGGGTCTGGAACCATGCTTATCTTTACTTCTATAGGAGAAGAAGATGCCAAGAACTCCTGGGCCAGAGCCTGGTTCTGCATTACAGTCTGCAGATACTGCGGAGTTACCGGGAAGTCTGACACGCTGGTTACAATGCCCTGTATAAAGCCGTATTCCTCCTGTTTTACGGTGGAAGGAATTACCGATATATTCATACCGCGCCTTATCCGTTTTCCATCCTTGACCGGGAAGTACATGACAGCCCGCAGTGTGCCGCCGTCGCTGGAATAAGGCTCTACAATAGCTACAGGAACGCCAGGTGACACATAGGTGCCCCTGGTAATAGAAATCTCGTATATTTTTCCTGCCACTGGCGATACAATCTTGGTGGCATTCTGATAATTGCGCTGCTCTATCTCAAGCTGCTTCCGGGCCTCGTCAATCTGATGCTGCAAGTTCATCATAGCCTGGCTTGAATCGGACGAAGACCTTACACGGTTGACACCTGCACTCAAAAGCTGCTGCTCGGCAGTCTGTTTCTGCATCTCCATGGAAAGGGCTTCTCTATGAGCCTCCAGATACTCCATCTCGGTTATCAGACCATCGTCAAAAAGATTCTTCATGGTCTTCTCTTTGCGCTTGGCAGTCTCAAGCTGTTCGGAAATATTAACTATCTGGGAACGGAAGTCGTTCTCGCTTTTTTCAAGCATCTCGTCGGTCATATCGGCCTGACGGGCAATAAGAGGATATGTTGTGTCGTAGGTCTGCTGCAGGTTTGCAAGCCTTTGGGTGGCAATCTGAATGCTTTCCAAAAGGTCTTCCCGCTCTATACGGGCTATAATCTGCCCTTTCTGGACATCCATGCCGCTCTCAAGGAACACGTTCTTGATTATTCCGCCATAAGGATAGGTTACACCCATAAGGTCGGAAGAATTTATAAGAAGACCGGCTCCATCCACTTTTTCTGGAATCCTGCCGAAAATACCCCATATCACAGCTGCAACCAGCAGCACTCCTAAAGCCACCAGACTTATCCAGCCATGATGATTGATCACTGTTATGGTGTGGTCAAGCTGTTCAGGCGATGAGACATGCTGAGGCTCGTTATCTTTTGTATCCTTAGTATCTGCCATAATATAATATTATAAGAATATATCGGCCGTATTTGTCAAGATTTTTTTCACAATAATAATTGTTTAATATTTGTTGCTCACTGCATCTCCCGCAGGGCCTTAAGCTCGAAAGCCATGATGAAAATTGAAATCACAAAGGAGATGACATCGGCCATAGGCAGTGCTGAATAGACTCCCAGCACACCCCAGAACGGAGGCAGGATATAAAGAAGCGGTATAAGGATAAGGAACTGGCGCGAAAGGCTTAGGAATGTGCTCTGAAGCGGTTTTCCCACAGCCTGGAAGTAGTTTGAGGTTATAACCTAGAACCCGATTATAGGCATCATGGCAGAACAGATTCTAAGCGCCCGGGAGCCCAGAAGAATAAGCTCATGGTCTGCGCTGTTGAAAAGGCGTACGAACACCCCTGGAATAAGCTCTATCAAGAGCCAGCCTGCTGTTACGAATATGGTTGCAAACTTGACTGCAAGCCAGTAGGCGGTGCGTACTCTGTCTATCTTTCTGGCTCCGTAGTTGAATCCTATTATAGGCTGGGCCCCCTGGTTTATCCCCTGGAGCGGCATCATAATCATGATTATTACGCTGTAGACTATGCCCATGACAGCCACCGCCATATCGCCGCCGTAGTGCAGAAGCTGCTTATTCAGCACCAGGTTCATCACGTTCATAGCCATCTGCATGGAGAAAGGGGCAAAACCTATGGCCAGGATACGCAGCACCAAACTCAAGTCCAGCCGCATGGCTCTTATCTTGAACCTTAGCGGCGTAAGGCTTGAGTTGAAGTAGCTCATGACCCACACAAATGAGACAAACTGGGAGATGATGGTAGCCCAGGCCGCCCCCTCGATGCCCCAGTGGAACACAAATATGAATATAGGGTCAAGGATTGTATTGAGCAATGCACCTAAAAGCTGGGTGAACATGGAGGTACGGGGGTGGCCGTCGGAGCGGATAAAGTGGTTTATGCCAGGACTCATGGCAGCAAAGATGCCGCCATACATAAGGATACGCAGATACCGTTCGGAATAAGGGAGCAGGTCTGGAGTGGTCCCTATGGCGGTTAAAATCTGACGTGGGAAAATAAGGCATGGCAGTATGACCAGAAGAGGAACCAGAAAGAGGAGCAGGAAAGCATTTCCCATAATCTTCTCCACCATATCCCGTCTGCCTTCTCCCAATTTGATGGAGAAAAGGGCATTGGAGCCAACTCCGACAATGACAGAAAAAGCCATATTGGTCATAAGGAGTGGCATGGTGACAGCAATTGCGGCCAGGCCGATATGCCCTACTCCCTGCCCCACGTAGATGCGGTCCACTATGTTGTACAGCGCCTGCACCACCATTCCTACAATGGCAGGAATTGAGAAAGAGAACAGGAGATGCTTTATATTGTCTGTGCCTATACGGTCTGTAGCATGATTGGGATTTGCTGCCATAGCTTTCTATAGTCAGATATGATAAAGAAATCTTTTTTTAATTGCAAGCAAAATATTGACTCTCATAATTAATTGAAATATAAAAAATTAAGGGGAAAAGGAAGAAATATGAAAAAATTAGAAATCGACCTCAATAGGGAAAAAATTCCAGAAACAATTGAATATATACGGAAGGAACTCATCAAACGGAAAGTGCATAAGAAGGAAATGGCCCGCACTCTGCTGACAACAGAGGATGTTCTGGCAAAGATGATGGACAATGCACCGGAAGGGACAAAAGTATGGGTTTCAATCGGCGGCTTTTTAGGAAATGTGGATATCCGCCTGTCAGCCTGGGGCGAGGCTTTTGACAGCAGCGATATAGAAGAGAATCTTCTGCTGGGTCAGGGTGTGGAGGATGAAGAGGCAAACGATGTCATCCGTCGGATGATCAACAAGCTGTATGCCGACAACCTGAAGGTCACCAACGAGCACGGATACAACCGGGCTGTGATCAGAGTCCAGACATCACAGTTCCACTCCCTTATCCTTACCCTCCTTGCTCTTGTAGGTGGTGTTGCAGTGGGTATTCTTATGCACAACCTCCTTCCAGGCAATATCTCCAAGGGATTCTCCAAGAACCTTTTCACCCCTGTCTACACTATGTTCATGAATGCCCTGAAGATGATTGTAGCTCCTCTGGTATTCTGTTCCGTAGCTTCAAGTATAGCTGACTTCGGCGACCTGAAGACTTTGGGAAAAATTGCAGGAAAGATTGTCATCTTCTATATTTTCACCTCTGTCATAGCAATCTTTGTGGGCTTAGGCACTTATCAGATATTCCCTATAGGAAACCCCAGCCTGGCAGGAGCAGTCACCGACGCCGCTGCGGCTACTATTGCAAAAGGATCTAATGCAACAATATCTATAAAAGATACTATTGTAGGAATAATTCCAAACAATATAATTACCCCATTCCAGAAATCTGACATGCTGCAGCTTATCTTCATGGCTGTAGTTCTGGGTCTTGCAGCCGCCGCATTGGCAAAGAAGGTGCCTCAGTTACGGGCCGCCCTTTCTGTGCTTAACAGCGCCTGCTCCAAGATAACCACAGTTCTGGTGGGCTTTATTCCGCTGGTTGTATTCTGTGCCATGGCAAAGATGATGATTGCCCTGGATTTCAGCAAGCTGCTTCATGTCATCACATGGGTGCCTGTCATCTATATCGGCGATGTGCTGATGATCTGTGTGTACCTAATGCTGCTTATGCTTCTAGGACGGCTTAACCCACTTAAGTTCCTTGCAAAATACTACCCGGCAATGATATCTGCATTCTCCTTTGCATCCAGCAATGCAGCCCTGCCATCATCCATAAAGCAGGCCGATACAATGGGTGTATCCAAGAAAGTTTATTCCTTCTCGCTGCCTCTCGGTGCAACAATCAATATGGATGGTTCCTGTATCACCCTGATTATCTCTGCCCTCTTTATGTGTAAGATATTCGGAGTCCCTGTGACAGGAAGCGTACTGCTCTCTCTGTTCATAGCAATCATAGTGCTTTCTGTAGGTGCTCCTGGAGTTCCAGGCGGTGCATTGGTTTGTATCTCTCTCCTGGTGCCTCAGATCGGTATTCCTGCAGAATCCATAAGCCTTATCATGGGTCTTTACCCGCTGGTTGGAATGATGCAGACCTGTGCCAACGTAACCGGCGATGCTGTAGTCACTACTATCGTAGCCAGAAACGAGAAAATGCTGGACCTGGAGAAATACAACAGCTGATATCGCCGTCCGATATAACATTGCTCCGGTTTATGTATCAAGATGGTTTGAAAAACATTAAAAAAGCCCCACGATCGGGGCTTTTTTTTAGAACATTGACACCTCTTCCTATGGCGGTTTATACTTACTTTAATAAAATTTTTGAGAACCTGTCAATTTTGACAGATGAAATTCGTATATATAAATGAGTTGGAGAAAATATATTATGCCTATCGACAAATCAAAGTTAACAAAAGAGATGCTTGAGAAAGCAATGAAGTGTCAGAACGCTGATGAACTGATTGCCCTTGCTAAGACTGAGGGAATGGAAATCACAAAAGCAGAGGCAGAGGCATATCTGGACGAACTACAAAATGTGGAACTGGACAATGCTGCCCTGGATAAGGTTGCCGGTGGCAACTGTTATTCTGATTTAAGTGGCCCGTGGGATACGTAATTCTGAATTCGACCAATGTCCTAGCTATACTTGTAATAATTTTCAGGTTGCTTAAAAGGAAATATATTATGCCGATTGACAAATCAAAGCCCCTTAATCGGGGCTTTTTTACTGAATTCCTGCTGCCGTAGTGCCTGAATCTCCTGGTTCAAGGCTATCAGCTGATTATTTCAGATTGATTATAGCCAGCCCCGCAAGGCACACGATAATGCCTATGATATGGCGCAGTGTTATGTTCTCTTTGAAAAGGAAAAGCCCTATAAAGATAAGGGCTATGGCAAGAATTGAAGAAGCCACAAGCTGTGCGATGCTGACTTTCCAGCCTGCACGGTATGCGAAAAGGAACCCTGCCTCAAGACCGACGATAGCTATTCCCAGCACAAAGGAAGACCAGTTGAGGTTCATAAGTTCCTGTCGGAGAGTGCTTCCTTTGCCCACTGTCATAAAATAAGCCAGGAAAGACAAGACCCCACCCACCAGATAAGTCACAGTAAGGGAGAGGAACGCATTTGCCTCATGGGGTGTGGTTTTTGTGGTTATGTGATAGAAAATGTTAGACAGTACAATCAGTCCGATAGGCCAGATATAGTTCCACATATTATTTATTGAATACCTCGAATTCCCGCTCAAAGTTCTTAGTGAAGAAGCCTGTTCCCAGCTTTTCCTTGATCTCGTCCATGGAGAAGAATCGGCCGTCCACCACCTCGTCGTGGTCTATCTTAAACTCTCCGTCATACACCATGGTATAGAGAAAACTGACTTCTGTCTCCTTAGGCATACGGTGGAGAAACTTGGTGAAATACTTAGCCTTGGAGGCATCGATGCCTATCTCCTCCCTAGCTTCCCGCACCAAAGCCTCGAACGGGTCTTCTCCAGGCCGCACATGGCCGCCCACAGCTGTATCCCACTTGTCAGGATACATATCCTTAGTCGGGGACCGCCGCTGAAGAAAAATCTCGCCCTTGGAGTTGAAGACCTCCAGGTGCACAACCAGCTGTATAAGGCTTGTATCGGAGTGGCATTTCCACCGGGGAGCCTGTCCTACGGGATTTCCCTCCTCGTCCAC
>JAFSOR010000020.1 GCA_017446885.1 Spirochaetia bacterium
CTGTGCTCAAAGTGGTTACCGAGTCAAACGGCAATATCATCCTATTTATTGATGAGCTCCATACCCTTATGGGTGCCGGAGCCGCAGAGGGGGCAATGGATGCCTCCAACCTGCTTAAGCCTGCCCTTGCAAGGGGCGAGCTGCGGTGCATAGGTGCCACAACATTGGATGAGTACCGGAAGTATGTGGAAAAGGATGCAGCCTTTGAAAGGCGGTTCCAGACAGTCTACACAAAGGAGCCTTCGGTAGAGGATACTATCGCGATTCTGCGCGGTCTTAAGGATAGGTACGAGGTGCATCACGGTGTGCGGATCAAGGACGAGGCTATAATTGCATCGGCAGTCCTTTCGGACAGGTACATAACATCCAGGTTCCTGCCGGACAAGGCTATAGACCTTATGGACGAGGCTGCCAGCAAGCTTAAGATGGAGATCGAGAGCCAGCCTACCGAGCTTGATAAGATAGAGCGGAAGATTCTCCAGCTGAATATCGAGAAGCATGCCCTGACACGTGAGACGGACGATGCCTCCAAGGAGAGGCTTGCAAATATTGAGAAGGAGCTGGCGGAGCTTAAGAATAAGCAGGATGCCATGAAGCTCCAGTGGAAGAACGAGAAGAGCGCGATTGATGAGATCCGCGGCCTTAAGGAGAAGCTTGAAGAGCTTAAGAGCGAGGAGGCAAAGTACGAGAGGGAAGGAAACCTTGCCAAGGCCGGCGAGATCAAGTATGGCCTTATCCCTCAGATAGAGGCTCAGCGCAAGGCTAAGACAGAACAGCTCCAGAAGATTCAGGGCGAGACCAGCATGCTCCAGGAGGAGGTCGGCGAGGAGGATATAGCCAAGGTTGTATCGGCCTGGACCGGTATTCCAGTTTCCAAGATGATGGCATCGGAGATTGAGAAGTACATCAACCTTGAGTCAATCCTGAGTAAGCGTGTTGTGGGGCAGGAGAAGGCTATAAAGGCTGTATCCGATGCCATAAGGCGTAATAAGACTGGACTTTCAGAGGAAGGTAAGCCGCTGGGTACATTCATATTCCTGGGACCTACCGGAGTTGGAAAGACAGAGCTTGCCAAGACATTGGCCGACTTCCTCTTTGATGATGAGCATGCCCTGACCCGTATCGATATGAGCGAGTATATGGAGAAGCACACAGTCTCAAGGCTTATTGGAGCTCCTCCGGGATATGTGGGCTACGACCAGGGCGGCCAGCTGACCGAGGCAGTGCGGAGAAGGCCTTATTCTGTAATCCTGTTTGATGAGATTGAGAAGGCCCATCCCGATGTATTCAACATCATGCTGCAGCTTCTGGACGACGGCCGGCTTACCGATGGTCAGGGACGGGTGGTGGACTTTAAGAACACCATCATAATCATGACCAGCAACTTGGGAAGCGAATATATTCTTCAGGTGGACGACCCGGAGAAGGCAAGGCCACAGGTGGATGCACTCCTTAGGCAGACCTTTAAGCCCGAGTTCCTGAACAGGATTGACGAGATAATCATGTTCAACAGGCTGGGTGAGGAGCATATCAGCAAGATTGTGGACATCGAGCTTGAGCATATTGCAGCCCGTCTTAAGGCACGGAAGCTGGGCATCACAGTATCTGATGCGGCCAAGAAGCTGTTTGTCAAGGAAGGCTACCAGCCGCAGTTTGGAGCAAGGCCTCTCAAGAGGACTATCCAGAATATGCTGCAGAACCAGCTGGCAAAGCACCTTTTGGCAGGGGAATTCCCAGAAGGCTCCACAATTGCTGTGGATGCCAAGGATGGCCAGCTGACCTTCGACAAAAAGTGAAATATAACAAAATATTAGGGGACTTTCTTTCTGAAAGTCCCTTTTTTTTTGCCTTTGGTTTTTATATACTGACATCAGTATGAAAAAAGAGCTTACTGAAGGGAAGATGCTTCCTATCCTTATAGCATTCTCTGTGCCGTTCCTAATCTCTTCTTTCCTCCAGACATTCTATGGTCTTGCAGACCTGTTCATAACAGGGCAGTTCAACGGAGCCTCCACCATCACTGCGGTGGCAGTGGGAAGTCAGGTCATGCATATGCTCACTGTGGTCATAGTGGGGCTTTCCATGGGCGGCACTATTGCCATAGGCAGGGCAGTGGGTGCCAAAAATTCCGATGAGGCTGCAAAGAGCGTGGGCAATACTGCCACCATATTCTTGGTTTTCTCGGTGGCATCCTCGGTAGTGCTTATATTCCTTGCAGACAGAATAATAAGCCTTTTAGCAACTCCGCCCGAAGCGGTGGCGGAGACCCGGCAGTACATAACAATCTGCTTCGCAGGAATCCCATTCATAACCGCATACAATGTCATAAGCAGCATATTCAGGGGATTCGGCGACACCAGAACCCCCATGTACTTTGTGCTGGTGGCAGGCATAGTTAATATTATCCTGGACTACATACTCATAGGCCCTTTGGGCATGGGGGCTGCCGGGGCGGCTGTGGCAACAGTCGCAGCCCAGGCGTTCAGCGTGGCCTTGGCATTCTGGGTGCTTAAGAAGACCGACACCGGTATTTCGGTTGCAAAAAAAGATTTTGTCATAGACCGGGCAGTTTTCTCTGCCATACTGCGGGTAGGGGTGCCGGTGGCGGTGCAGGAGGGCTTTATCCAGATATCTTTCCTGGTAATCACTGCAATAGCCAATATGCGGGGCGTAACTATAGCGGCCAGCGTAGGAATTGTTGAAAAGCTTATATGTTTCTTCTTCCTGGTGCCGTCAGCCATGATGTCGTCGGTATCGGCTATTGCAGCCCAGAATGCCGGGGCAGGAAAGGACAAAAGGGCAACACAGGTTCTTGTTTACGGCATTGTGATATGTGTCTGCTTCGGAGCTGTAATTTTTACAATATGCCAGTTCTTTGCCGAGCCTATAGTGAGGCTTTTCGTAAAAAGCGACGAAGGTGTCGTCCACTACGGCGGCCAGTACCTGCGCTCTTATACAATCGACTGCATGCTGGCCTGTGTACACTTCTGCTTAAGCGGCTACTTCTGCGCCTACAACAAGGCATTTTATTCATTTATACACAATGTGCTGTCGGTTCTTTTAATCCGCATACCGGGCGCATGGTTTGCATCGGTATACTGGCCAGCAACACTGTATCCTATGGGGCTGGCCGCCCCGGCAGGCTCCCTCCTGTCCAACATAATCTGCGTTGCATTCCTTATCCATCTGTGGCACAGCAGGAAGCTGGACCAATCTGAACTTGAAGCATAGTGATTATTCTTCTTTTGTCACAGTAAAACTTCCGCTGGAGCTTCCTGCCGGACAGTTTACCGTGATTCTGATGCCAGAGATTCCTGTCTTGGATGTAATTTCTTCGCTTTCGTAGTAATTTGTGTTCGGTATATCCTGTCCTTTTATGTTAGGAATAACAGTACCGCCATTATCATCACCGCTTTCGGAGCTGTTGGTTCCTCCGCCGTCATCGCAAGCTATTATGCACACCAGACAGCAGATCAGAAGCAGTATTCCAAGCTTCTTCCTCTTCCTGTGCAGCAGTAAAAGTGATACAAGGATACCGATGCCTGCCGCTGCCTTCGGATAGGAAGGGACAAGAATATATTTTGTATTATTCCTGAAGCAGACGATGCCTGACATAATAAAGGGGTCGTTCCATAGATTTCCCAGGCCTGTGCTTTCATAGTATGGCGATTCTGATTCCACGATATTTATTCCATGAACCCTGGTTTTGCCGGTGTTGATGTAATTGCCCCAGTAAGTGGATAGTATATCTTCATCTATATGTGTTATAAGCAGACCATCTTCAGGGACATACCATCCGGTTCCTGTTGAATTTTCCTTTTTACCCTCAAGTAAGAGGTACTGACTGCCTGAAGGATTCAGATTTATCCTCCATGCTTTTCCAGATTCTTCTATATCAGAGAAGTAGAAGGTCTGAGGTTCTGCAGTCGGAGTGATTGCAGCAGGGGTAAGCCATCCTAGATAATATTTCTCCCATGCCAGAAGAGGAGCAGGATCAGTGCCGGGTATGGAATTCCCGGCCCCAAAGCTGCCCCAGGAACCCATGGACATCAGACTCCAGTATCCTGCTCCATTAGTTTCATATGTGGTGTCATATGAATCCATAAGCCCCAGAATGTGGCCATATTCATGACAGAATATCCCGATGGAGGCACCGGCGACATTACCGCTAGTATTATACTCAGGCTCTATTGTATAAGAATTGAAGAACTTTTTTTTACCACCGAATTCTAAACTGCGGGCTGAATAATCTGAGCGATCATAAAATTTTGCTGAATTCAGACTCCATCGGCTGGAGTAAAGAGCATCGGAATTGGTTCCCTCCTCTTCACCTATCCCAGCGTGAATAACAAAAATAGAATCTATATAATCATTGTTATTATAATCCCAGTTATCTGCATAATTTGCCCAAAGTTCGGCATTTAAGTCTCCTGTATCGAGTGCTTCACTTATAGCGTCATAAATCAGATTTCCAGGCTTATCATCACCTAATCCATCACTTTTTGGGGTATTTTTCCCATAGTATGCCATCGGGTTGTCCAGAGTATAGGGCCCCAGCACTGTAAAAGTAAGGTTCAGCTTGCCATAGGACATATCCTGGTAATATCTGCGCATGGAATAAGTGTTGTTCTGTAATAAACCCAGATAATAGTTTCTGTAATCTTCATCAGTTGCACCAGCACCTAAAACACTGAATATTTTGTCATTAAATCCCACCAGAATGACCAGAAGATTCCGGTTTTCGACAGCGGAAGGGGAAAGGGGAGCACTCTTCTGCATTGATGAATCGGCTGAATGGCTGGAGGGGCTTCTGAATGGCACTGGATTAATCTCAGGATGCTGGCTTCCATCATGGGTCGGATATGAGCCCGGGGATGGCGGCATTGCATAAAGTACAGCTGCTGTGAGGCACAACATTACAACACAAATTAATTTTCTCATTTTGAGATACTGTCCTTTCTTCTTTAAATATATCACTGTACTATGTGGGATACAACAATAAAGTTTTATTGACCACCAACTCTGTTTGGAGTATGATTTCAGGCGATGAAACACGGATACGACACAGAAGACCTCATTGCCGCACTGGCCACCCCCTGGGGAGAGAGCGCCCTGGCAGTAATCCGCACAACGGGCACCGGCTCGGTGGAGAAAGTGGCTTCAATATTCAAAGGAAATAAAGATATAACCAAGCTCCCGGGCTACTCACTTGCTTTCGGTATGCTTATGGATGGCGATAAGGCTGTGGACCAGGTGGTGCTGGGTATATACCGTGCCCCTAAAAGCTACACAGGCGAGGATATGGTGGAGATTTTCTGCCACGGAAGCCTGCCAGGCATACAGGCTGTGCTGGAACTGCTTCACAAATCAGGCTTCCGCGACGCCCAGCCAGGGGAGTTTACCATGCGCAGCTTTATAAACGGCAAGGTGGATCTGACCAAGGCCGAGGCTGTGAACGAGCTTATCCTGGCAAAGAGCAGGCAGGCTCAGAGGCTTGCCCTGGACAGGCTTTCAGGCAGTATCTTTGATGCCATAGACCAGGCAAAGCATCTTCTTACCGATATTCTTGCCGCAGTAGAGATACAGCTGGACTATGCCGAGGACGAGGCAGACCCCGCTGCCGGCTTTGATATGGACACTCTGGATAAGGCTGCCGATATCCTTAGCCGCCTTGCCGCCACATATCAGGTGGGCAAACTGTACAAAGAGGGTATACGCATAGCCCTGGCCGGGCGGACCAATGCTGGCAAATCCAAGCTTTTCAACCTGTTCCTTAAGGAAGACCGTTCCATTGTCTCCGATATAAAGGGCACCACCCGTGATTACATAGAATCCTCTGTTGCAATCAATGGTATCCCTGCCGTAATTATCGACACCGCAGGGTTACGCAACTCTGATGATCCGGTGGAGGCGGAGGGAATAAGGCGCAGTAACTTAGTTATAGAAAATTCCGATATAATCCTGTACCTGGTGGACAGCACCGAGGGGCTTACAGACGAAGATACAGCCTTTATAAAAGAGCATCCATGCATTCCACTTTGGAACAAGATAGATAAAACCGATGCTGCTGCGCCGGATGGGTTTGTCCCGATAAGCGCCGCCACCGGAGCCGGGTTCGATGAGCTTGAGAAATTGATATACACCAAAGCCATGGGAAGCGGCCGCCTGGATGCGGGGGAGGCTGTGATAGATTCCCAGCGGCAGAAAGACCTTATAGACAGGGCTCTGGATGCGATAGGGAAGGTTAAGGCAGGCATGGCCGCCCAGATGCCGCTGGATGTGGTCGCCGTAGATTTAGAGGAAGCAGCCTGCGCCCTGGGCGAGCTGACCGGCGAGATAACCAGCTCTGATATTCTGGAGAATATGTTCTCCCGTTTCTGCGTAGGTAAGTGATATGGATTTTGATGCTATAGTGATAGGCGGCGGCCACGCCGGAATAGAGGCTTCCCTGGCTTTGTCCCGGCTTTGTTTCAGCACCCTGCTTATAACCCAGAATATAGACACCATAGGCAAACTCTCCTGTAACCCTGCGGTGGGAGGCCTGTCCAAGGGCAACATAGTGCGGGAAATCGACGCCCTTGGGGGCGAGATGGCCCACCTTATAGACCACACCATGATACAGTTCCGCATGCTTAACAAAAGCCGCGGTCCTGCTGTGCAGGCTCCCAGGGCGCAGGCCGACAAGTTTGCATACAGTGCGCTGGCCAAATATACTCTTGAGCATCAGAAGAACCTGCACCTTTTCCAGGATACAGTTACAGACTTCATACTCTCCTCGGATGGCCATTCCATTGAAGGTGTAATCACAGAACGGGGCATGCGCTTTTCAGCCCGGGCCGTGGTCCTTACCACCGGAACATTTATGGAGGGGCGTATCTTCATAGGTCCTTATTCCAAGGTCTCTGGCCGCATTGGCGAACCTGCTGCCGAAGGGCTGGGCGTAAGCCTGCGCCGTATGGGGTTTGATGTAGGTCGCCTTAAGACCGGCACCCCGGCCCGGGTCAAGAGGAGTTCTCTTGACTACGATAAGATGGAGATGCAGAAAGGGGATGAAGAGGTGCTTCAGTTCTCGTTCTTCGGAGAAAAAGTGGTACGTCCGAAAGAGCCATGCTGGATTACCTACACAAACGAGAAGACACATCAGATTATACGGGACAACTTCCACCGTTCACCCCTTTTTTCCGGCATGATTGTGGGACTTGGACCCCGGTACTGCCCATCAATAGAGGATAAAGTAAAGCGTTTCCCGGACCGCTCAAGACACCAGATTTTTGTGGAGCCAGAAGGCTTGGATTCCGAGGAGATGTACCTTAACGGCATCTCATCATCGCTGCCTGAGGAGGTGCAGAATCAGTTCCTGCACACACTGCCAGGCCTTGAGCATGTGGAGGTTGTGCGCCCCGGCTATGCGGTGGAATACGATTATCTGAACCCGCTTCAGCTTTATCCATCACTTATGACCAAACGCCTTAGAGGGCTTTTCATAGCAGGGCAGACCAACGGAACCTCGGGCTACGAGGAAGCCGGCTGCCAAGGGCTTATGGCAGGAATCAACGCCGCCATGTACCTTCAGGAAAAATCTCCTCTGGTGCTTTCCCGTACCGAGGCCTATATCGGCGTGCTTATCGATGACCTTGTCACACTGGGCACCAAAGAGCCCTACAGAATGTTCACATCGCGTGCAGAGCATAGGCTGTCGCTGCGTCATGACACCGCCGACTTCCGCCTTCTGGAAAAGGGCTATATGGCAGGGCTGGTAAGCGAGGAGATACATCAGCAGTTCATAGAAAAACGGACTAAGATAGACGAAGTCAAGGAACTCCTTACACAGCGTCATCTGGGGGCAAAAGAGCTTGAGAAAATAGAACAGGAGGATCTTGCCAGCACCCTCCGCCACCACATAGGAAAGACATTTGACCAGATAATACGCGACCCTGCGATTAAACTTGAGCAGCTTCTTGAGCTTGATTCATCCATAGGCCGTGGAGTGCGCAAGGAGTGGCTTGACCAGATAGAGCTTGACCTTAAATACGACGGCTACATAGCCCGCCAGGAGCGGCAGAACAGCCGCATAGAGCGTATGGAGAAGCTGCGTATACCCGATGGCTTTGACTACGATGCGGTAGAAAGCCTTTCTGCCGAGTCCCGCCTTAAGTTCAAACAGGTTCTTCCTGCCACACTGGGACAGGCCTCGCGCATTTCAGGGGTGCGGACATCTGATATTGCAATCCTGATGATTCATTTGGGGAAGAAGAATGGAAACACTGCTGGATAAAGGGCTTGGAGAGCTTGGAATATCGTTTTCAGATGCCCAGTGCCGGCAGCTTGAGACCTACTGGTCGGAGCTTGCGTTTTGGAACGGCAAGTATGGCCTTGTGAACGCATCTGGCGATGAGCTTGTCATAAAGCATTTTCTTGACTCCTTGGCTGCTGTGCCTGTGCTTAGGGATATTCCTTTCAGGACAGCCTGCGATGTGGGCTCGGGCGGAGGTTTTCCAGGGCTTGTGCTTGCCATAGCATTTCCCGACAGAAAGTTCACCCTTATAGAACGTTCAGGCAAAAAGGCACTGTTTCTGGCCAATACCGCTGTAATGATGCATGCTTCCAATGTGGAGGTGCTAGATGCGGATGCCGGCCAGGTCAAGGATAGGTTCGACCTGGTGCTGTTCCGTGCACTGGGGCAGTTTGCCCAATATTTTCCTGTGCTTTATCGGCTTGCATCTCCTTATGGCCACCTGTTTGCCTTTAAGGGCAGAAAATCGGAAATCCAGCATGAGATTCAATCCATTGATTCAGATATTCAGAATAAGACAGTAATCAGAGCTGCCCATGTCCCATTTATGGATGATGAGCGGAACTTTGTGATAATAGAACGGTAGAGGAGGCTTTGTATGACATTTGTGCCTGGTGTTTTCTGCGATAAAAAGGAAGAGCGTGGCTATTGGTTCCTTTTCAAGAAGGATACAGTGCTCTATTTCGGTAAGGAAGAGAATATCCGATTCCCGGAGCTCCTTTCGCCGTCCGAGCTTGGACTTAAGACAACAGAGCCTCAGTTCATAGGCACTATCGATGGCAAGAACGCTTTTGCCGCCCAGGTATTAGAGGGCGAGGAAATATGCTACAACTGCTGCGGAGTTGCCCAGTACACCTATGCCAACCTCAGGGAACTCTATCCTAAAATAGGCCGGGAGATGTTCACTATAGTTGGCAGGGCCCTCCATATCTGCCGCTGGCACGAAAGCTGGAAGTTCTGCCCATCCTGCGGCGCCCCCATGGAGGATTCAAAGACAGAACGGGCAAAGGTATGCACCAAGTGCGGCCGCATAGACTACCCGGTCCTGTCGCCGGCTGTAATAACTGCGGTGTCAAAAGGCGATAAACTCTTGCTGGCCCACAATGTCCGCTTTACCGACGGCCGCTACAGCATTATCGCTGGCTTTGTGGAAAGCGGCGAGAGCGCAGAGGATGCAATCCGGAGGGAAATCATGGAAGAGGTAGGAATAAAGGTCAAGAATATCCGCTACTTCGGCAGCCAGTGCTGGCCGTTCCCCAATTCATTCATGCTTGGATTCACCGCAGAATGGGAATCGGGCGATATCAAGCCCGACGGCGTGGAGATTGACAAGGCAGATTGGTTTTCTGCCGACCAGTTCCCGAGCCTTCCATCCTTTGCCAGCATAAGCAGGGCTCTGATAGAAGACTTTAAGGAAAAACACCCTGTCAGATAACTTTTTGTTATCTAAATTATGAAAAAAAATACTCAAAAATAGCCCTGTTGGTAAATTCAGAAGGTAGAAGAAAAAACCATAATATAGTAAACTTTTGTCGGCTATATATAGTAGTCTATACTTCACAAAGTATGAAAGTAAGTTTCAAATAATAACCGACAGGAGGATTAAGTTGGGTAACAAAGAAGCCTTACAGAAGTTTAAGGACATGCGTTCCAAGATGCTTGCAGGCGGTGGCGAAGACCAGATGGCCAAGCAGCATGAGAGAGGAAAGCTGACTGCCAGAGAGAGAATCAACCTTCTTTTCGACGAAGGTTCATTCATTGAGGACGGCACTTATATCACAGGCCGTGCTGACAAGTTCGGACTCGACAAGAAGAAATTCTTGGGAGACGGAGTTGTGACTGGCTGCGGAAAAGTTGATGGAAAGCAGGTATTCGTTTCATCACAGGACTTCACAGTCCTTGGCGGATCCCTGGGAGAGATGCATGCAGAGCGCATTGCAGCTGCACAGGCTCTTGCACTTAAGAACGGAACACCATTCGTACAGGTTAACGATTCCGGCGGAGCAAGAATCCAGGAAGGTATCCTGGCTCTTGGCGGCTATGGAAAACTGTTCAGAAACAACACCATTTCTTCCGGTGTAATCCCACAGATTTCTGTAATTCTGGGACCATGTGCCGGCGGTGCTGTATATTCACCAGCTATCACAGACTTCATCTTCATGGTTGACGGCATTTCCAACATGTATATCACCGGACCAGATGTAATCAAGGCTGTTACAGGCGAGGAAATCTCTCACGAGGCTCTCGGTGGAGCAGGAGCACACTGCGGTACAAGCGGTGTTGCACACTTCCGGTTCCCAACAGAAGAAGCTTGCCTTGAGGGTGTAAGAAAGCTTCTTAACTACCTCCCTGCAAACAACATGGAGCCTTCTCCTGTTGCACCATGCACAGACCCTGTTGACAGAGAGACTCCAGAGCTTATGGACATTCTTCCTGACAACATCAACCAGGGCTATGACATGAAGGAATTCATCTACTCAATCTTCGATGCAGACAGCTTCATGGAAGTTCAGGCTGACTTTGCAAAGAACGTTATAGTAGGTTTCGCAAAACTCAACGGCCGGACAGTGGGCGTTTTCGCAAACAACCCTAAGTTCTTCGCTGCTTCACTGGATATCAACTCATCCGACAAGGGTGCACGGTTCATCCGGTTCTGCGATTCATTCAACATTCCTATCGTTTCTCTGGTAGACGTACCGGGCTTCCTCCCAGGCGTTGAGCAGGAGCACGGTGGAATCATCCGCCATGGAGCAAAGATCCTCTACGCTATCGCAGAGGCAACAGTTCCAAAGGTAGCACTTATCGTAAGAAAGTCCTACGGTGGAGCATTCATCGCTATGTCAGCTAAGCAGCTGGGCTATGACCGCACACTGGCATTCCCGACATCACAGATTGCTGTAATGGGTGCTCAGGGCGCTGCAAACATCATATTCAGAAAAGAGATCAATGCTGCTGATGATCCAGCTGCAAAGAGAGCAGAGAAGATTGCAGAGTTCGAGGCAGAGGTCATGAACCCATTCGTTGCAGCCGGCTACGGATATGTTGACGATGTTATCGATCCTAAGAATGCAAGAATCGAACTCATCAGATCTGTAGAGATGCACATTACCAAGAGAGAAGACAGACCTGCTAAGAAGCACGGAAACATTCCTCTGTAATATTGGAGTAGAGTATGGATATAGAAGTATTCAGCTATACACTGGTTTCCACAGTCGTTGGACTTTTTGTGGTATTCTCCTTCCTGGCAATCCTGGCTATAGTCATGGTTTTCCTGGGAAAGTGGGATGTCGCAAAAGCCAAGAAAGCTGCTCCTAAGGCTGCTGCACCTGCTGCCGCTGCCGCAGAGGCACCTAAGGCAGAGAGCATGGACTGGCTTATCGCAGCTGTTGCCGCATTCGTGGCACAGGACGAGGAGCCTGTATCTGCAGAGGCATGGACACCAAGTGATATTTTAAGAGAGAGCCCATGGGCAAAGGCACCAAGGGTATCAAAAAGACTTTCTGGAGTTAACAGATGAAAAAAGAGATTAATTTTGAGTTCGATGGTAACAAGTACAAAGTAGACGTTGAGTCAGACGGTGAAAACCTTGTTATCACAAAAGATGGAAAGACATACAATGTAAAGCTTATCGGCGGTGCTGCCAAAAAACCAGCTCCTCGGAAGGCACCTGTTGCAGCACCTGCAGCAGCTCCAGTTGCCGCTCCTGCACCAGTTGCAGCAGCAGGCGCTAAGGATGTAGTTGCTCCAATGCCTGGAACAATCAAGGATGTCAAGGTAAAAGTTGGCGACGCAGTTAAGAACGGACAGCTGGTCTGCATCATGGAAGCTATGAAGATGGATATGGAAGTGTTTGCTTCTGCCGACGGAACTGTAGCTGAAGTTTGCCTTGCAGGCGGTTCCAGCGTTCAGAAAGGCCAGCCTATTGTTAAACTGGCATAAGGGGTAATTGCATGTTAGAATTATTGACAAATTTCTTGTCCAATACAGGTTTTGCAAACCTTACATGGCAGTACCTGGTAATGATAGGCATGGGCTGTTTCCTGCTTTATCTGGGTATTGTACGTGGGTTTGAGCCGCTGCTCCTGGTTCCGATCGGATTCGGTTGTATCCTTTGCAACCTTCCTATCACCGGACTTATGGATGAGGGCGGTCTGCTTAAGTACTTCTATTTCGGAGTAGAGCATGGTCTGTTCCCACCGATTATCTTCCTGGGTATCGGTGCAATGACAGACTTCGGTCCGCTCCTGGCAAACCCGATCACATTCCTTCTGGGTGCAGCTGCCCAGCTGGGTATCTTCGTAACCCTTATCGGTGCAAGAGCCCTGGGATTCACATTCTGCGAGGCTGCTTCCATAGGTATCATCGGTGGAGCCGACGGTCCTACAGCTATCTTCCTGACATCCAAACTGGCACCGCACCTTCTGGGACCTATCGCTGTTGCAGCATATTCCTACATGGCACTGGTTCCATTCATCCAGCCACCTATCATCCGGGCACTTACCTCCAAGAAAGACCGTATGATCCACATGGCCGAGGTTCGCCAGGCTTCTAAAACAGTTAAGATTCTGTTTCCTATCATCGTATGTATCCTTGCATCACTCCTGGTACCAGATGCAGCATCCCTTTTAGGTATGCTCATGCTTGGTAACCTGTTCAAGGAATGCGGTGTTACAGAGCGTCTTACCAAAACAGCTGGAAACGAGCTTATCAACATCGTAACTATCTTCCTGGGTCTTGCAGTAGGTTCCAAGATGTCTGCAGAACACTTCCTGACTATCCAGACAATCATGATTATCTGTATGGGTCTGGTTGCATTCTGTTTCGGAACAGCAGGTGGAGTTCTTCTGGGACAGCTCCTTAAGGTCATTACAAAGGGTAAGGTTAACCCGATGATCGGTGCTGCCGGAGTATCCGCTGTACCAATGGCTGCCAGAGTAGTTCAGAAAGAAGGACAGAAGGAAGATCCTTCCAACTTCCTCCTTATGAACGCTATGGGACCAAACGTTGCCGGAGTTATCGGATCTGCAGTTGCTGCAGGTATCCTCCTGTCGCTGTCCAGAGGTTAACACCTTCGGATATATAATAAGCTCCCCGGTTGGGGAGCTTTTTTTTGCCCCTAATGCAACATTTCGGCTTGAAAAAAGGGGCTTTTAGGTTTACATTTTAAGTATGACATCAGATTCTCAGATCAAGGCTGTCCTTTTTGACGTGGACGGAACATTGTACCCCCAGTCATTTTTCATAAAAACCAGCCTTCAGTTCTTTTTACGCCATCCAAAGCTCAGTGCAGCATTCCGCCATCTAAGGCATGATGTTCGGGCTATAGGCGGGGTAGAGGATCTGCATCTGGCCCAGGTCTCGCTTTGCGCAGGATACATGAGGATTCCCGCAGAAAAGGCCCAGGCTCTTCTAGAAACACATATTTACGGCACCTATATGGATATGCTTTCAAAGGCAAAGCCGTATCCGCAGGTGGAGGGGCTCCTGGCAGACCTTAAGAAGGCAGGGCTGCGGATGGGGGTAATAACCGACTACCCGGTGGGGGCCAAGGTTTCGGCCCTGGGCTTTGACCAGTACTGGGATGTAGCCATATCTGCCGACACCATGGGGCATCTTAAGCCAGAGCCCGATGCATTCC
Source organism: Spirochaetia bacterium (assembly GCA_017446885.1). Lineage (GTDB taxonomy): Bacteria > Spirochaetota > Spirochaetia > CADAEX01 > CADAEX01 > CADAEX01. The sequence continues at coordinate 13,932 of JAFSOR010000020.1, forward strand.
TTCTGGCAGCCGAAGAATTAAAAATTGCCCAGGAACAAATAATTTATGTTGGAAATGAATATAAATATGATATAATAGGGGCAAAGAGAGCTGGAATGAAGGCTGCCCATCTGGCCAAAAAAGCTGTGCCGGACAGCGTTGCAGACATCACTTTCTCGGATTTTGACGATTTACGGAGCTATATACTTGGGAATTAACAGCGTTAATATTTTCTTCTTTTTATTTTCTCTTGCTGTTGAACTTCTGATTCTTTTTGCATTCCGTAGGGTCGACACATATAACCGTACACTGAAAAGAGTCCGCCTTTATTTTGAAGAAAATGTAGAGAAACTTGATAAGGTTGTAGACGAGAAGAAGCTTGAACTCAATGATATCAATAAGGCCATGGAGGTGAGCGAGCAGAATGCCCGTGATCTTATAAAGAGTTTCGAGACCAGTTTCAATATGGTGCGTAAGCGGGATGATGAGATTAAAGTGATTAACAGCCAGCTGGACACATTCCGCACTGCTTTCAACGAGATGGCCGATGCTTCCCAGAAGGCCGACAAGAACCTGCAGCTTCTTAAGCAGGAGTCCAAATATATAGAGATAGTGCGTCGCAGTGTTCAGAACCTTACCGAACAGATGGGGACCATAAAGGAGAGCACCGACTCTATCCTTGCCGATTTCAACAAAAAGAACGAAGAGGCTTTCGAGCAGCTAAGGCTTAACCTGCTGAATACAGTGAACCTGAACATGGGCTCCCTGCAGGATGGCCTTGAGATGGCTGGAAAACGGCTTGACACATTCAACACCCAGATAGAGGACCTTACAGCGCGCCAGGAGCTTGCATCCGAGAAAGCGGTCAACAGACTTACCAACACCATGAACGAGCAGCTCGATTCTTTCAAGAACAGCATAGAAAGCTTCGGAAAAGCCTATATGGAACGGCTTGAGCTTTTTAAGGACAAGAACACAGCTGTTGAGTCAGAGTTCTTTGCAACCCTGGATAAGGAGAGCCGAAGCCGCCTTGAGGTTGTAAAGGGCGAGATAGAGAAGGAATTTGCCGATTATCAGGCATCAATCAGCGATAAGATCTCATCGGTCGACAACCTGAAGCAGGATATAGCATCCCTGGGCGATGCTCTGGAAGCGATAAGGACTGATATGGATGAAGTCAGGGCAAAAGCTGTGGATGAGCTTTCGGGCAAAGTGCAGAGTGCCGAAAACCTCTTTATGGAGAACTTCAAAGGGCGTATGGCAGACCTTGAGAAGCTTTCAGCCGACCGTATGGCCAAGTTCGAGCAGGCTGTAAAAACCCTTGACAACCTTAGTCAGCTGGAAGAAAAGTTTGCATTCACCGAGGCAAGCATAGCCAAGATAGACAAGGTAATGGAGTGGCTTGCCAAGACCGAGACCCGCCTTAACGATTCTATCCACAAGGGCGAAGAGACTATAGCAGTGCTTGGAGAGCTGGTAGAGAAACCTGTTCCTATATCGTCTCCCGATACCCAGATGTCCCAGACCGAGAAGAACGAGACTGCAAAACAGCTTATACAGCGTGGCTGGAGCAACGAGAAGATAGCAGAAACCCTGGGCATCGGCGAAGGCCAGGTAGAGCTTATAAGAGATTTTTATTCATCACATTAATTATTTTTCACTAACTATTGACTAATATATTTTCATATTATTATCTTTTAATTAAAGAAAACATCTGAGGTTACACAAAAATGAAAAAGGGTACTGAGGAAGAAAAGATAGAGCAGGAGATTGAGCCAGAAGTTTCTGCCGCAGCTGCAGAGCCGGAGAAAGAGCCTGTGGACGAGGTTTCTGCCCTTAAGGAGCAGATTCAGAAGCTTGAGGCCGAAAAGGCCGAGATGAAGGACCAGTTCCTCCGCAAGGCAGCCGATTTTGACAATTTCCGCAAACGGCTTATCCGCGACAAGGAGGATGCAGTTAGCTTTGCCAATACATCTCTTCTGACCGATCTTATTGATGTGCTCGACGACTTCGAGCGGGCCGAGGCTGCAGCCAAGAAATCGCAGGATTTCGAGACTTTGGCAAACGGCGTGGATCTTATAGAGAAACGGCTTGCCACGCTGCTCGAGAAAAAGTGGGGGCTTACAAAGTATGTTCCTCTTAACGAGGCATTCGACCCCGAGAAGCACGAGGCTCTTATGATGACAGAGTCTCCTGATGTAAAGGAAGCTACTGTAGCAGAGGTGTTCCAGAACGGATATATCCTGCATGACAGAGTTATACGGCATGCAAAGGTAAAGGTGAGCATGCCTGCAAAAAATAATTGAAAAATTTTATCTATAAGGAAGGAATATTATGGGAAGAGTAATTGGTATTGATCTTGGAACAACAAACTCTTGTGTTGCAGTTATGGAAGGTGGAGAACCTATCGTAATCGCAAACTCCGAAGGACAGCGGACTACTCCGTCTGTTGTGGCTTTTACCGACAAAGGTGAGCGTCTTGTAGGACAGCCGGCCAAGAACCAGATGGTTACAAACCCCGAGAACACTGTCTATTCAATCAAACGGTTCATCGGCTGCAAATATGGCGAGATGGCATCCGATGCAGCACTTATGCCATATAAGATGGAAGCAGGCCCTGCCAGCGACATCAGAGTCAATATCAGAGGCAAGCAGTATTCTGCACCCGAGATTTCTGCAGCAGTTCTGCAGAAGATGAAAAAGACTGCCGAGGATTATCTTGGAGAACCTGTCACCGAAGCTGTAATCACAGTTCCAGCATACTTCAACGACGCCCAGCGTCAGGCAACCAAAGATGCAGGCAAGATTGCAGGCCTTGAGGTAAAGAGAATTGTAAACGAGCCTACAGCCGCATCCCTTTCCTACGGGTTCGGCAAGGATAAAAAAGAAGAAAAAATCGCAGTATACGACCTGGGCGGCGGTACATTCGATATTTCCATCCTGGAGCTGGGCGACGGCGTTTTCGAGGTTAAATCCACCAACGGCGACACCCACCTGGGAGGCGATAACTTTGACCAGGAAGTGATCCACTGGATGATTGACACCTTCAAGAACGACACAGGAATCGACCTGTCCAAGGACAGGATGGCACTCCAGCGGCTCAAGGAAGCTGCAGAAAAGGCTAAGATTGAGCTTTCAAGCGCACAGTCCACAGAGATCAACCTGCCGTTCATCACAGCCGATGCAACAGGTCCTAAGCACCTTCAGATGTCCCTTACCAGAGCAAAGTTTGAGGGCATGGTAGAGCATCTGATCAACAAGACTAAGGAGCCATGTGTAAAGGCTCTTAAGGATGCAGGCCTTTCTGCTTCCGAGATTGACGAGGTTATCCTGGTTGGCGGTTCCACAAGAATCCCTGCTGTGCAGACTATGGTAAAGCAGATTTTCGGCAAGGAGCCAAACAAGAGCGTAAACCCGGACGAGGTTGTAGCAATGGGTGCAGCAATCCAGGGCGGTATCCTGGGCGGCGATGTAAAAGATATCCTGCTTCTTGATGTAACTCCGCTTTCGCTGGGTATCGAGACTCTTGGCGGTGTATTCACAAAGCTTATCGAGCGGAACACCACTATTCCTACACGGAAGAGCCAGATTTTCTCCACCGCAGCAGACGGCCAGACCGCAGTTTCCATCCATGTCCTCCAGGGCGAGCGTGAGATGGCTGCAAACAACAAGACACTGGGCAACTTTGACCTGGTAGGTATTCCACCTGCACCACGGGGAGTTCCTCAGATCGAGGTTACATTCGATATCGATGCCAACGGTATTGTCCATGTTTCTGCAAAGGATATGGCTACCGGAAAAGAGCAGAGCATCAAGATTGAGTCTTCCTCCGGTCTTTCCGAGAGCGAGATCGACCGTATGGTGAAAGAGGCCGAGGCACATTCCGAAGAAGATAAGAAGGAAAGGGCACGGATCGAGGTGAAGAACGAGGCCGACAGCATGATCTACCAGACCGAGAAGTCCCTTAAGGACTATGGCGACAAGATCGGTGCCGACGACAAGGCTAAGATTGAGGCTGCCCTTAAAGACCTTAAAGAAGCTGCCAAGACCGACAACATCGACGACATAAAGGCCAAGATCGAGGCACTTAAGCAGTCTGCATACAAGCTGGCAGAGCAGATGTATGCCGCAAATGCAGCTAAAAACGGCGGTGCAAACCCAGGAGCCGGCGCTTCTGGTCCAAACCCTGGTGCTGGCCCACAGGCAGGTCCTAATCCAGGTGCAGGTGCACAGGGTGCAGGCCCAAAGAGCGGTACGGTCGATGACGTAGACTTCGAAGTAGTGGACGACGACAAAAAATAATGGCAACCAAGAGAGATTACTATGAGGTTTTGGGGGTAGAGAAATCTGCCTCCAAAGAAGACATAAAAAAAGCTTACAGAAAGCTGGCTATCAAATACCATCCCGACAGGAATGCCGGAAACCCCGAGGCCGAGGAGAAGTTCAAAGAAGCTACCGAGGCCTACGAGGTGCTTGGAGATGATAAGAAGCGCCAGGCCTACGACCAGTTCGGCTTTGCCGGGGTAGAGGGCAACATGGGAGCCGGCGGAGCACACGATTACTCCAACGTATTCCACGATTTCCAGGATATCTTTGGCGGCGACTTCTCTATATTCGACACCTTCTTCGGGGGCGGCGGCACCAGATCAGGGCGTGGTTACGGCGGCCAGTACCGCGGCGCAGACCTAAGGTACAACCTGGATATCTCCTTTAAGGATGCTGTCTATGGTACTAAGGTAGAAATCTCGTACAACAGGAATGTAAGCTGCACAGAGTGTGGCGGCACAGGTGCATCTGCCGGTTCGGGACGCAAAAGGTGTCCTACCTGCGGCGGTACTGGCCAGGTGCGCCGAAGCTCTGGCTTCTTCTCTCTGGCTTCCACATGCTCAACCTGCCATGGCGAGGGTTCTATAATAGAAAAGCCCTGCAGCCACTGCGGCGGCAGCGGCACCAACCGCAAGGTTCAGAAAATCAAGGTAACTATCCCTCCTGGAATAGAGCCTGACAAGCAGATAAGCATACCGGGGCAGGGCGATTCCGGGCCATCGGGCGGCATTCCTGGCGACCTGTATGTGTTTGTGAACGTGCGGCCGCACGAATACTTTGAGCGCAGCGGCAACGACCTTTACTGCATGGTTCCTATAAATGTGGCCCAGGCAGCGCTTGGGTGCAGCATAAATGTAGATACCCTGGATGAAAAGAAGGTAAAGCTCAAGATTCCGGCAGGAATCCAGAACGGCAAGCTGCTCCGCCTTAAGGGCGAGGGTGTGCCATACCTCCATAATCCTAACAAGAAGGGAGATTTGTATATAAAAATCCAGATTGTGACCCCCGAGCGTCTTTCATCCAAGGCCAAAGCACTTATGGAAGAACTGTCTCAGCAGCTTGGCGAGAACGAAAACCCTAAGCCGGTGCGGCTTTCTACCTTATAAAAGGTGATTATGGCTGTAGAGCGCTCCCGATGCTACAAAGTAAGCGAGATCACAAAGTGCATCAAGGACTATCTGGAAGGGGAATTCTACTCTATCCAGATAGAGGGTGAGGTCTCGGGGTTCAAGCCATCCAGTTCGGGCCATTTCTATTTTACACTCAAAGACACAGGGGCAGCTATAAGCGCTGTCCTTTTTGCAAGGTCTGCCAAGAATGCAGGATACCTGCCCAAAGATGGCGACCTGGTAATTGTTACAGGCTATGTGACAGTCTACGCCAAAAGCGGAAACTATCAGATAGTCTGCAGCTACATAGAAAAGGCTGGGCAGGGCGATATCTTTGCCGAGCTTGAAAAACGCAAGCAGCGCCTTGCATCAGAAGGCCTTTTCGACGAGGCAAACAAAAAGCCTATACCGCTGTATCCTAAACGCATAGGGGTGGTGACATCCCCTAACGGCGCCGCAATACGCGATATCCTGCGGGTCTTAAAACGCCGTAACAACTCCATAGACCTTATTATTCTGCCGGCGCCGGTGCAGGGGGACGAGGCTGCACCAATCATCGCCTCACAGATACGGCGGGCCAATATGTTCAAGATGTGCGATGTCCTGTTGGTATCCAGAGGGGGCGGTGCACCCGAGGATCTTCTGCCATTCTCCGACGAGGAGGTGGTACGGGCTGTGGCAGCTTCCCAGATTCCTACAATCTCTGCCGTGGGGCACGAGATAGATGTGGTGCTTACCGATTTTGCGGCCGACCTAAGGGCACCGACCCCATCTGCTGCAGCCGAGGTTGTATCACGCGAGGCAGATAATGTTTTAGGCAGGATACTGGATTGCAGCCAGTCTATTCGGAAAGAGATGCTGGACAGGCTTGACAGGGCCCGCCTGGTATTGGACAATTGCTCCAAAGACAACCTTAAGCGCAGTATGGAAGGGTATTTGGATGACCTGCACCAGAATCTTGACGACCAGCACGAGGATCTGGTACGCTCGGCTCAGGATATCCTTAAGGATAACCGCCACCGTCTGGAGCTGGTTTTGGAGGGGTTAAGGGCATCGTCGCCCGAATCTATCCTTAAGCGGGGATATGCCGCAGTTTACAACATAAGTGCAGAATCCTATGCAGGCTCTGCCGCATCAATCAAAGCCGGAGACCGGCTTGATATCACCTTCTATGATGGCAAAGCAGCTGCCGTTGCCGAAAAACAGGGAGAATGAGTATGAGTTTTGAAGAAAAATTGAACCGGCTTGAAGAGATCAACGACAATATGAAAGATGGGGATGTCCCTATCGAAAAGGCCATGAAGCTCTTTGAGGAGGGGATAAAACTGGCATCTTCCCTGGAAAAGGAGCTTGGCAAGATGGAGCGGAAGGTGGAGATTCTTATCAATAAACCTGACACCCCGGAAGAAGAGCCCAAGCTTGAGCTTTTTACCGATGTGGACGAGGAAGATAAAGACTAAGGCGTTATAAACTCAAACTTGTCGCCTGGTTTTATACCGTGCATGTCAAAAGCCCCCTGATTAACCTCCAGCGCATATCGCACCGAATATCTTGAGTCTACTATCCGTGTGGAAAGGGGCTCCATATCGTATATCTCCCTGATAGTTCCATCGGCTGCAATATAGGCTATGGAAAGGGGTATAAGGGTGTTCTTCATCCAGAACGACTTGCGCGAATCCCTGTCGTAGACAAACAGCATTCCCCGGTCCTCATCAAGGCTTTTCCTGTTCATAAGCCCTTTCTCCTGGCTTTTCTGGGTATCGGCAATCTCCACTGTAAGATTCCACTGGTTTATCCTGATGTCCCTGGTCTGCAAAACTTCATCCTTACTGCAGGAAAAGCTGGATAAAACCAGCAGCAGCACAAGAACGAGACGGTAAATTTTCATACTTTAAGTCTATACCCCAAAATGTTGGTTGTCAAATCGGGTTTTATGTCGTACCTTTTAAGTATGATAGATTTCAAGAAAATGCTTCTTGCCCTTATGCCCAAGACCAAGATTCGGGACTGGATGAGCAAGAATGCACTCCCATATAGAGAGCTTATGGCATATTACAAGTGTGCCATGATGGAGATGGAGACCAAGTTCCGTGTCCTTAACGAGGAGCTTTCCCTTAAGTACGACCGTAACCCTATAGAATCGATAGAATCGCGCCTTAAGTCGCCGGAGAGCCTTTTCGACAAGCTGGACAGGCGGAACCTGCCCATGAGCGCAGAAAGCATAGAGAATAACATATTCGACATTGCCGGAGTGCGGGTTATCTGTTCCTATCCTACAGATATCTATATGCTCTCCGATGCCCTTCTGAAGCAGGACGATATAAAACTGGTGGAAAAGAAGGACTATATCAAGAATCCTAAGCCCAACGGCTACCGGAGCCTGCACCTTATAATCGAGATACCTATATTCCTGCACGACTGCAAGAAAATGATGAAAGTTGAGGTTCAGTTCCGCACTATATCCATGGACTGGTGGGCAAGCCTTGAGCACAAGATACGCTATAAAAAGAATATTCCACAGGATGTGGCAGACAAAATTTGGAACGACCTGTACCTGTGTGCCGAGGCAAGTGCCGAACTTGACAGGCGTATGGAGGCTATCCAGGCCCAGGTGAATGAATACGCCCAGACCGAATAATTATTTTTATTATAGTAATTGATATAAAATACCAAAAAGAGTAAAATAACCCGAAATTATTGGAGGTAATATAATGTCACTCGCACTTATTGCCGTGCTTGCAGCTGCATTTGGTCTTTGTGTTGCATTTATGCTTGCAAAGTGGATCGGATCTTGCGATGCCGGCACAGACAGAATGAAAGAAATCTCTGGATTCATCAGAGAAGGAGCTTTCGCTTTCCTTAAGAGAGAGTACAAGTCAATGGCTATTGTTATTGTAGTTCTCTTCTTTGTAATCGGATTTGCACTTAACTGGACAACAGCTGTGCTGTATCTTTTCGGTGCACTGCTTTCAGTTCTTGCCGGATTCTTCGGTATGAACGTAGCTACCAAGGGTAACGTTCGCACTGCAGCAGCAGCTAAGGATTCCGGAATGAACAAGGCCCTCAAGGTTGCATTCAGATCCGGTGCAGTCATGGGACTTTGTGTTTCCGGCCTTGGACTTTTAGGTGTCGGAATTGTAGTTACCTGCCTTGACCTGGCAACAGTTACAGAGTGCATCACCGGATTCGGTTTCGGTGCTTCTTCCATGGCTCTGTTCGGCCGTGTAGGTGGCGGTATCTATACAAAGGCAGCAGACGTTGGAGCTGACCTGGTAGGTAAGGTAGAGGCCGGAATTCCTGAGGACGACCCACGTAACCCTGCAGTTATCGCAGATAACGTAGGAGACAACGTAGGTGACGTTGCTGGTATGGGTTCAGACCTGTTCGAGTCCTATGTAGGATCTATCATCTCTGTAATCACTCTGGCAGCAGTTGCAGCAGCCAACAATCCGTTCGGCTTCTCCAAAGAGACAGCAGCTGTATTCCCGCTCATCATCTCTGCAATCGGTATCATCGCATCTGTAGTAGGAATCATGGGTGTCAAGGGCAAAGAGGGACAGAACCCTGCATCTGCTCTTAATATGGGAACATATATCAGCGGTATCGTAGTTATCATCGCTTCCATCATCCTGTCAAAGGCAATGCTTGGAACATTCAACTACGCATGGTCAATCATCGCAGGTCTTATCGTAGGTATCGCAATCGGAAAGGTTACCGAGATCTACACATCTGCAGATTACAAATATGTAAAGAAAATCGGCGAGCAGTCACAGACTGGTGCTGCGACAACCATCATCTCTGGTCTCGGAGTTGGTATGATGTCCACCCTGTGGCCTATCATCTTCGTATGTATCGGAGTATTTGTGGCATATAAATTTGGCGGAATGTACGGAATCGCACTTTCTGCAGTAGGTATGCTCTCAACAACAGGTATGACAGTAGCAGTTGATGCTTACGGTCCTGTTTCCGACAACGCAGGTGGAATCTCCGAGATGTCCGAGCTTCCAGAGGGCGTAAGAAAGATTACCGATACCCTGGACTCTGTAGGTAACACCACAGCAGCTATCGGAAAAGGCTTTGCAATCGGTTCTGCAGCTCTTACAGCACTGGCTCTGTTTGTTGCTTATGCCGCAGTTTCCAACCTCAAGGCTATCGACCTCTTGAACCCTATCGTAGTAGTAGGTCTTTTCATAGGCTCTATGCTGCCGTTCCTGTTCTCTGCTATGACAATGAACTCTGTAGGAAAGGCTGCAAACCAGATGATCGAGGAAGTAAGACGCCAGTTCCGCGAGGATAAGGGAATTATGGCCGGTACTTCCAAGCCAGACTACAAGCAGTGTGTATCTATCTCTACAGGAGCTGCTCTTAAAGAGATGATCATGCCTGGTGTTATGGCAATTGTTGCACCAATCGCAGTAGGAATCATCCTTGGACCAGCTGCCCTGGGTGGAATGCTGGCTGGAGCTCTGGCTGCAGGTGTCCTCCTTGCTATCATGATGGCTAACGCTGGTGGAGCATGGGACAATGCAAAGAAGTATATCGAGGGCGGTGCTTATGGTGGAAAGGGTTCTGACACCCACAAGGCTGCAGTTGTCGGCGATACAGTAGGCGACCCGTTCAAGGATACATCCGGTCCTTCCATCAACATCCTTATCAAGCTGATGACAATCATCGCAGTAGTATTTGCTCCGCTGTTTGTATCAATCGGCGGTCTTCTTAAATAAGCTGCAAGCTGGTTAGACAAATATAAAGGCGTCCGAAAGGACGCCTTTTTTATGCTTTGCTCTGGTGTTTAGATAAGCATTAGGCCGGTGACCAGCGGAATAAGCAGATTGTCGTAGTCCTTGATAGGCAGCAGCTCGGTAAGGGTGGCGGCCAGGGCTACGCAAAAAGCCTTTAAAGCACTGCTGCCAGTTGCCTGATACGAGAGCAGAAACACTGTGGTAAAACATGCCAGTGAACCTTCCAGAGTCTTGCCGGTGTATGGAATTCTGGTTCTGCCTATGCTTTTGCCCACCAGGCATGCAGCTGTGTCGCCGAATGCCAGGGCATAGATAGCTACTGCGGCAGCCGGCATAGGGAACAGCGCCAGTGCTCCCATGGCTCCCAGGGCCAGTGTCACCGGGGCTTTGGCAAAGTGTATCATGTCCTGGCTGCGGAAAGCCTTTGCCTTTATCTCGGAGAATACAGGCACATAATGGCCGGTCAGCCGCTGGAATTCCGACCAGGAGTAGATGATAATTCCTGCCGACAGCAGGAAATAGGCCAGGGAATAGCTGTAGCCGGCTATGAATGGAACAAATACTATAAGACAATGTATAATCTTTCTGAGTGCTTCCTGATGCACTACTGTAATAATTCTCTGCATACCTTTTTAATCGGCATCTTATATTAATATATTAAAAAAAATAGATATTTTTGATTGTGTTTTTATTCACCGTAATATAAAATTACCAACAGGAGGAGGTTATGGGCAAGTATTATGAGATGAACATCGTGGGCTGCATCCGCAGGCTTCCCATTGTCAGAATAGAAGACAACCTGGATATCGCAAGCTTTGTCCTTTTGGGCGATGCCGAGCTGGTGGTAAAGGCTGCCCAGGCTCTGGACAGCAAGCTGCCTGAAGCCGATTACCTTATCACTGCCGAGGCCAAAGGTATTCCTCTGGTGCAGGAGCTTGCACGGCTGCGGGGTATGAAACGCTATTTCGTGGCACGCAAAAGTGTCAAGCCATATATGACAGACCCCTTTGTCACTGAGGTCTATTCCATAACTACCAAGAAAAAGCAGATTCTCTGCCTTGACCGGGAAGAGAGTGACCTGATAAAAGGGAAACGGATTCTTATTGTTGACGATGTCATAAGCACTGGAGAATCTCTTAAGGCTATGGAGACTCTGGTGGAGAAGGCTGGAGGCGTTATTGTAGGCAAGGCCAGTATATTGGCCGAAGGCGATGCCAAGGAGCGCAAGGATATAATATACCTTGAGGCTCTTCCTGTTTTTCCTGTAACTCCAAGCAGATAGGCATTTACAATGGATTTCAGTGTACGCAACTTAAGTTATAAATACAGCAAGGAAGGAAAACCTGTCCTCGACGACGTAAGCTTTTCCATAGAGCAGGGGAAGGTTACTGCCATTGTGGGACCCAGCGGCTGTGGAAAGTCCACGCTGCTTGAGATTTTAAGCGGTGTTATCCCGACACTTATTTCTAACGGAGAGCTTTCTGGCACATTCGACAAGCCCGATGACAGCCTTATAAGTGTAGTCAGCCAGACCCCCGAGAACCAGCTTTTCGGCTACGGAGTCGAGGATGCCATAGCGTTTGGCCTTGAGAACATGGGCATACCCCAGGCAGAGATTGCCCAGCGTATGGACTATGTGCTTGACCTTTTAAGCCTTCAGTACCTGAGGTCCCGCAGTGTCGCAAACCTGTCGGGAGGCCAGAGGCAGGCTGTGTGCATAGCTTCGGTTCTGGCAATGCAGCCCGACATACTTATCATGGACGAGCCTGTAAGTTCACTGGACCCTAATGGCAAGAGGCTGGTCCAGATGGTGCTTAAGCAGATAAGCCTTGACGGAAACACTGTAATACTGGTGGACAACAATCTGGTATGGTCTGCCGGCATAGTTGACCATATAATTGGAATGCTGGATGGCAAGGTTGTGTTCGACGGCAGCAAAGAGGAGTTTTTCCAGGACTTTGAGCTCCAGCACAGGCTGGGTGTAATAATACCCCAGGAGGTCGAGATTTACCGCGGCCTTCTGCCTCATTTCCCAGACCTTAAGATGTTCTACACAGTGGAGGATGGCCTTACTCAGCTGGCCGAGATGGTGGACACCAAGCTCTTTACCCAGGAGAAGCCTGAACCGGATGAGGATGAAGAGAATATAATATCGGTCCACAACCTGGAGAAGGTGTTTAACGACAACTTCCATGCACTTATTGATGTCAACGCCAATATACCGGGTGGAAAGATCGTGGCAATACTGGGGCAGAACGGAAGCGGAAAGACTACATTCGTAAAACACTTAAACGGTCTGTATAAGCCTACTTCGGGCGATGTCCGGTATAAGGGGCAGTCACTTTTGGAAAAGTCGGTGGCCCAGATTTCCAGGAATATAATACTGGTGTTCCAGCACCCTGAGCACATGCTGTTCGAGGAGACAGTGGAGGCAGAGCTTACATTCTGCGCACGGCAGCAGGGTATTCCGTTCACCAAGGAAAAGATAACCGAAGTCCTTGAGAAGAACAATATGCTGGAAGACAGGGAGACTTTCCCGCTAAACCTTTCTATGGGCAAGAAGCACATCCTTACAATACTATCTGTCCTTTTCTCCAGTGCCGATGTGATAATACTGGATGAGCCTACGCTGGGCATGGACGGCTTCTTGATGGAAGAGCTTGAGAATCTGATTCAGCATCTTAAGGCACAGGGCAAGACTGTCATAGTCATAAGCCACGAGATTCCTATGGTGTTCCGCAACGTAGACCATGCCATAATTCTGAACAAAGGAAAGAAGATATTCCAAGGGTCGCGGCAGGAGCTGGCCCACAGGGACGATATCTTCGATTCCATACACATATCAATGCCTCCTGTGGTGGTTATGTCCAAGGCTCTGGGCTTTGACAGGATTTGCTACAATGTGGCCGACTTTGTGGAACAGGCCAAGACTCTTAAAAGAAAGGAGGCTGAGTGATGGATTATTTAAAATACGTCGATTCAAACTCCTTCCTGCATAAGCTGGATCCACGCACCAAGTTCGCATTCTTTGTGGTCATGGCTGTGCTTACCAGCGTAATAAAATCATTTGTGGCACTGGCATTCCTTCTGGTGTTCTTTATGGTCATATGGAAGAGCTGTCATATAGGGACTCATATACTTACCCTTCTTTCCAAGCTCAAGATATTGCTTATATTCATCTTCCTTCTGTGGCTGGTACTGGGGCTTTTCCAGCTTCCAAAGGTGGAGGGCGGTCCTGTATTCTACAAGACCACATTCAGCTGGGTAGGGCAGCAGCATATATTCTGCTTCGACTGGTACGACTTTTATAAAGGTGCAGTCTACTCGCTCCGCATATTCCTTATGATATCATCGTTCTACACAGTGCTCCTGACCACCAACTTCAGCGAGATGATACTGGGGCTCCGCAAGTGGCATATACCTTATTCTGTGGCTTTTGCAATAGGCCTTGTGTTCCAGATTATCCCGATTACCATAAAGGAGCTTCAGGCAATAATGGATGCCCAGAGCTCCCGGGGACTTGAGATAGATAAATGCAATTGGGCAACCAAGGTGAAGAACTATGTCACATTCTCGTTCCCGCTCCTGTTCAGGGTATTAAGCAAGGGGCAGTCGATTTCGCTTGCCATGCATTACTACAAGCTCGATTTCTCGGTCAAGCGCACTGCATACAAGATCATAAGGGCAAGCCGCCTGGATGTTTACTTTGTTGCCGCAAATATTGTGGCAATCGCAATAACTATAGTGCTCAGGGTTATGTTCTACATACCGGTCTGAGCTAAAGGAGGTTTTATGATAAAACGATGGGAAAATCTTTCCAGAGATGAGATAGGGGCTCTGGATAAGGACAAGAGCATTGTAATGCTCCCGCTCTCTGCAACCGAGCAGCATGGATCGCACCTTCCGGTGGGAACCGATGCCATCATACTCGAGACCCTGATAGACAAGATTATAGAAGGGGAGAAATTCGAGAAAGGCAACCTTATATTTGCACCGCAGTTCCTGATTGGAAAGAGCAACGAGCATATGTGCTTCCCCGGCACACTTACATTCAAAGCCCAGACATACTATTCTATGATCTACGATATTGCAGGGTGCATAGCACATCACGGATTTAAGAAACTGGTGCTGTTCAACAGCCACGGCGGCAACACCGATATGGCAAACCTTATAAGCAGGGATCTGCGTATTGATTTCGGCCTCCAGGTATATGTGTTTGACTGGTGGTTCACAAACTTCTGGGCCGACGGTCTTAAAGGACTTAAGGAGTCCGGCATGTACGGTGTTTTCCATGCCTGCGAGCTTGAGACCAGCCTTATGCTGGCAGCCCGACCCGACCTGGTGGATATGTCCAAGGCGGTTGACGAGGATCCTGCCGACTGCTTCAAGGGCGAGGGCAAGTATGTGACAGTATTCGGCCCTGTCAATGCGGGCTGGAAGACTACAGATGTGACAAAGAGCGGTGTAATAGGGGCGCCGACTTTTGCCACAGCAGAAAAAGGTAAAAAGCTTTTTGATTACGCGTGCAAGAAGCTTATAAATATATTCAGCGAAATTGCAGATATAAATTATTGATCAGGAGGGAAACATGGCTAAAAAATTCTCATTCGTCAATATCATCTTCTTTGTAGTATTTGGTGTATTGACAGGAGTTCTGTGGGCTTATCTTTGCCCAATTCCACTTATTCCTGGAGCAGTTCACTTCAGGACATTCGCTTTCATCATTCCGGTTATAGGCTATCTGTTTGGACCTGTCTCGGGCTTCTTTGCAGGCTATATCGGAACCATTGTATGGGCACTGCTGTCCGGAAACTTCATTCCGCTGCATTCACCTATTGCAGATGGTATCACAGTAGGTCTTTCTGCATTCTTCCCGGCATACTTCCATCTTAAGAATGGAAAACTGGATCTGGTGAAGCTTATCGAGGAAAACAAGAGCAAATTCATCTGGAAGAGCCTCTTCCTAAGCGTTCTGTTCGGTATCCTCATGATTCTTTCAACCAGTGCATCGCTGGCATACTTTGCCGGACTTGAGTACTCTTTCTGTGTAATCTGGATTGGAATCGCAGATGTTGTTCCTATAGCTCTTACTCCATTTGTTGTGCTTCTCCTTGCAAAACGGATGAAGAACATCAGGAACATTATTCCATACGTTTAATGAAAAAGACACGCGTAAACAAAGCCGGGGCACCCACCCCGGTTTTTTATTCCACATATAACCTTATCACACACAACAAAAGGCACCCCTGCATGCAGTACCTGCCTCCAGATAACACCTGGCGTGTCCCGGTACGCTCCTACAGACAGGCAAAGGGCATACAGACCAGTAAACGACTTTTTTAAAAAGTCATTCCGAATTTAGTTCGGAATCTGTCCCGTATACCCATGCCTGTTGCTGTAGTCCGTAATGTCCACGCCAGGTGCTTCTTGCGGCAGGCACTGCCACAGGGTGCCTTTTGTTGTGTAATTACCTATACAGTGTGGAACAAGAAACCTTTGGTAGACGGACGGGGTGGGTGTCCCTTGGAGGAGTGGAGGGGGGTGTACGACCTGCTGATTTCGGAAGGTCGTAAAAGAAAACATAAAAAGCAAATATCATCCGATTGGGACAGAAAGTATAAAAGCTGATTTCGAACATGAGCTGGCGCATTTACTTGACGAATTACTTGACATATCACACAACAATGATATTATTAAACTGTATGATAGCCTTACAGCTGAGCAGATAACTGAAGGTCTAAGTGGATATGCAGCAACCAGCGATGACGGAATAGCGGACTTTATCGCCGAGGCATGGAGTGAATACAGGAACAATAAAGTCCCGAGAGAAATCGCCCAAGCCGTGGGCGATATAATGATGGAGATGTACGAAACATGGAAGAAGAAGAATTTGTAAAAAAATGCAAAGAAACTGCAGTTCCGCAAAACCGCATCGACGACATGATCGAGGCTTCTAAAGAGCTACGTAAAAAGTTTAAGAAATATCCTATTCCAGTTCTTGACAAGCTCGTTAAAATTTTCTTTGATACCGCTTTCCAAAATGTTCATTATTCCATACATTCTTACAAACTTTAATTGCCCTTGACGATCTGCCGAAAAAAGCAGCTCAAAACCTAAAAAACCACCCAAAATGACAAACCCGCACCCAGCCTCAAACCATTAGACCGTTGAACAACCCGTTGAAAGTCTCCGTACAGACACACTGACCCAAAATACGGCAAATATATCGCCCGATGCCTAAAACGTGCCTCTAAGGCCCCATTTTTAATTTCTGATATAAATTCCCCAGGCGTGGGAGTCCTCAAACCTCAAATGTGCATACTTGAGGTGTACGACCTGCTGATTTCGGAAGGTCGTAAAAGCCCTAAAAAAACTTTTTATTGATATCTCAGCTGGGCTAGAGTATATTTAAATTGTTCGATGGCGAAAGCCTTCAAGGCCTGGGGGTTAAAGCCTTTGGGCAGCAAAGGGGAGGCTTGTTTCAACTCTCCTTTTTTGTCAGCTGAGTACAGGGATGCCCAAGGTTTTTGCCAAGGTACGGAACTTTTTGTCTGTAGTCAGCAGAGTAGCTCCGTTGTGTCTTGCAAGGACGGCATAAAACATATCGTAAATGCTGTGGTTAAGCCGTATCCCCTCGTGAAGAGCCTCTATAGCCAGCTCGCTGGTATCTGTATATTCATCAACCATCTGAAAAAGACAAACCAGAGTTTTCTTGGCATTCTCCTCATCAATTATTCCAGAACGGACATACTGCCATAACACATTGGTGACTTCGGAATCAAACAATGTCGGAGCAATTATTTTATCTGCCTTGTCAAATGCATTCTTAAAAAGCGTATATTTAGGGCCATGAAATGCTATCTCAAAGGCGGCACAAGTATCTAAAACATAAATCATCTTAACCTGCCTCCCTTGTCAAAACCGTCTCTGTCGCGCCGAACTAAAAAAGCTGGAGTTGGGCTGTCGGCTGGCAGATGTAGATCAAGTGAATCTAATTCAGCGAGGACTTTACGTCTTCTGTAAGTTAAAGAATTATTCTCTGTATTAAGGACGGAGGAAAGGAAAAAAATCACCTGCTGAGGTATAGTGCGATTCTGTTCTTTGGCCACTTGTGCCAGAACCTGATAAGTCTCCTGTGGAAAATCCCTGACCTGTAATAATGCCATAGTTGCTCCTTGTATGCAAAATGATAGCAACTTGCATACATATAAAATATATTTTATTTCATCCTCATAGTCAACCTTTAAGTTAAGTTTTTAATTTAATCTCTTATTCTAAGGCAGATTCAGTTATCCCTGTTCCACGTGCTTGATTTCGTCTTTTGATGCATTCTTAAGGGCATAGGTGTCAAAGGCGGGGTCTTTGGGCAGCTGGATCTCTATGCTGGTTTTCCTGGAAAGCTTGACGCTTACATGCGACATCTTAAGTTCATACACATGGCCGCCCTTTGTCCGGGTGTCGTTTATAAAATGAAGATGCCAGCCTGCTGCATTAATTCCATCCATGTAGTCTGGATAATAGACTCCCACAAGGCTTCCGCTTATATTGCTGAACTCAAATGATGTCTGCGTGGTATCGAGCATCTCTTTTAGCGTAACATGATGAGCTCTGTAAGGGGCTTCGGAGCGTGCGTAGATTTTTTCGAATGTGCCGTGTATCTGGATGACATGCATGCTGTTCAGGGCAAAATCCTCTTCTATGCGGTTGTTAAGCTCATTCTTGAGGGCTGTCATATCGTAATTGCCTGCAAGCTCAAACTCCCTGCATCCATCCATGTATGCCACAGAAGAGAAGGGGACTCCCCGGGTTTCGCCTGCATCCTCTACTGTCCCGTCCTGCATTGCCCGGTAGCATTTTCCGTCTATGGCTATCATCTCGCCGTTCACATCCTCGAATGTGCCCAGTCCAGTCTCGCCATGCTTCATAAGCTGACCCACAGTTATGACTGTCTTGGAGTATCCTAGAGCCAATGCCTGCAATGTGGAGACCTGAAACATCTTTGAATCCATTTTCTTCTCCACTTGTTACTTCTGGTACTTTTCAGACCAGACGCTTGTTATAGATGTGGGAAGCTCAAAATGCTGATAGTCCTTTCTGTCATTCCAGTTGCCACCCCACTCAAAACCTTTCTCGGTAAAGAGCTTGTAGCAGAGGTCGTCTTTGACAATCTTATAATCAAACTTCTTAGTGCGGTCCAGATACGGTTTCCCAGTTGCAGGTTCGATAACTTCTTTCTTTGTTCCGTCTGAATTCTTCACCATCTTATGGTACGGATTGTACAGTGTATTGATGTCAACTGCCATGCCAAGACCATGCTTTGATACCTTGGTGGTGTGCGATATAAAGCGGAAATTGAAACAGGATGAATTGTTGTCCCTCATCATGATCTCATCGTCAGCCATATAATTGTCAGGGAGCACCATCCGCTCAATAGGGTAGCCGGCATCATAAAGCTTTTCCAGAATCTCAAGCACATCCTCGGCAATAAGACGGTGTACCACCATCTCGCCCAAATGAACATTGCCATCCTTATCTTTATGCAATGCCTGTATATATCGCAAGTCCTCCCGCGGCACAATGCAGTTTTCCTTGAAGGTGTTTCCCTGCTGCATCCTGAAAAAGAGATCGTCGGAAATAGGCAGGACTGCAAATCCTGGTCTTGTGTTTTTAATAGGATGTGCCGATGCATTGTTTCCAGCTGTAAAGCATCCAGCCAGAATATAAGCGGAAAGTAGAATGTACAAAAATGATCTGATTCTCTTTCTCATAATTTAATCCTTTAATTTTATTATTCAGCAGATTTTGCAAAATGCTCCAAAAGCTTATCCAATGGGTACAGCCCATCTTCATTCATCTTGATTCCGTTTAGGGAAACTCCGTACTTTGCAGGTGGGTCTTCAAGCGAGAGCATACGGCATGAACGAAGCTGTTCTATAGTCTGGTATACAAGATTGAGGGAGACGAACTCATCACCATTTTTGTCCTTCCAGACCTCAAAGACAAGCTTTGTACCGATTGGTATCTTTTTCTCGATTGCATCTGGAAGCGAGTATTCTTTTACATCAAGTGCAGAAAGGACGCTTGCTATATTCGATTCATGACCGCACAGGAAAGAGAACTTACGGTTCTCCTCTTTCAGTTCATCTGAAATAAGTATCAGGAGTGGGCGGGCAAGCTCCTTTGCCACTGCAGGAGGAGTATAAAGCACATCTACAAATACGTCTTTTATCAAAGCTATTTTTTCCCACTCTTCCAAGGAGATATTGTGTCCGAATGCAGCTTTTTTATCATCAGTTTCCTCATAATACTGAAGGACAAGGGCATCGCTTGCGCTGGTGGCAATTCTAAGGGAGCCTCTCATGCCAGGTTCTGACCTTTCCTTAAAGAACACCTCTGTGTCATCATTCTTGAAATGGGGGAAATTGTTAGCCTGTGCATATGCTGATTTTTCAAAATCAAGCACTCTCTCAAGCACATCGTAAGATGGCCGTAAAGTCTCACACAGCTCGGAAAGAGAAGAGTAACCATACATAGAATTGACCTCTTCCATAGCCTTATTTATAAAGTCATCGGAAAGGGTGACAGTCTGAGGATTGAATACATCATCCATCCTGCTTGGAGCATACAGATGCTCGATTGTCACATTTGCCACAGGAAGCATTCCGCTTGAGAAATACTGGGCTGTGGCAATTGTCCTTTGCATTGAATTTGAATAGAATCTGACCTCTCCATCTTTAGGAATATAGTTTTCGGGAATGAAGTCTTCGCTTTCAAGCCATTTCCTGAAATATTGACCCATTATGGTCTCAAGGACTCCACCTTTGAGCGAAAGCTCGCTTGCCCTGCTGGTCCAGTTGAACCATTGGTGCGGTGTGACCTGCGAAAGTACCGATGAACCGTCGGAAAGCGGGGAACGCATATTGTGCCGGCTCAGGACGACAACTTTATCAAGAGTATATTCGTTTCTGAATGATTCAGAACCAGGAGATACCTCAGTTTTTGGAACAGAGGCACAGCCTATAATAAAAATCGACAGGACAAAAATCGCAATCGAAATTTTAACAAGAAATGCAGCTTTTTTCATTTGTCTCATAAAGTTTTCCTTATGCTATCTTATATCAGCTTGTCGTTTTTGTCATTAATTTTTACACCCTCTGAAGCACTTTGTCGTATGTCTTGAGGGGGACTGCCAGGCGGCGGGCAAGCTCAAGATAAGAGGCATCGTAGTATGTAAGACCATGCTCTGCGGCCAGGTCAAAAATCCTCTGCCTAATCTCTCCGGTATTCTGTATATCTGTTACAATAGGCAGCTGCTGCAGGTTGAACATCAGGTCTCTTGCATCAGCTTTTGAGAGAGGTATCTGTTTTGAGTTTCTCCTTCGGGTACGGCAGAGCAGAACGTTTCCAATCTCGTACCAGAAAAGCTGTGGCACATGGATCTGCCCGTTGTGTGTAATTATATATTCAATATCCTTGACGCATTCTGAGAGCTCATCATCGCAGATTCCGTTCAATAGATATGCAGCCATAAAAGAGGTGTCTGCCACAAAGCAGGGGAATGTGTCAGTATTTTCTTCCATAATCTTTCATCTCCTTGATGTCAGAAGCTGTAAGGGGAGCAAGCCCACCTTTCTCCATTCTGAAGGACAGTTCTGAGGATATCCTCATGATCCGCCTGTGGGCTTCCATTGCTGCTGTGTTCTGTATTTTCTTCTCTCCCTGGAGCACTGCCACCTGCTTGCCGTTCTTTGAGATGTTCACAGTTGTCCCCTCCTGCACTTTGCGGAGCAGTTCGGAGAAATGGGTCTTTGCATCGAATGCACCTACATTGATTACTGCCAATGCCATATATGCCTCCTGCTTATAAAATAACACAGCCTTTTGATAAAATCAACCAGTTTTTAAACCAGTCTGATTATGCCCCCTCCAAACCATACGCCTGAGCCACAACCACTGATATTGCACAACACAGCCAGCAAAAGGCATGCCGGTCGGTATCCCTGGCCCGTAGGGAGCAGGACCACCGAGCCGGCGTGCCTTATTGCTGGCTATTATTGACTAAAGTACCTGTTTGTGGTACAAAAGCTATAACTGCGATGACGAAAATCCAGTAGGATGCCGTTAACCTTCGTAGAGAGCTGCCGGTTGGTGCAAGGCAGTGGAGGCCGGTGCTCCGAATTACCTTTCCGAGCAGCGCCTTGAAACACTTCCAAAGTGGAGTAGGGGTCGCCGGGTACGCCCGTTACAGCGCCAGGGTATGTCAGTACCTGACAAGGCTTTTCCTGCGAGGGAAAGGCAAACAGAGGTGGTACCGCGGGAACTCTCGCCCTCTGTGTTTTCTTAAGATAACACCGGGATAACATTTTTAGGAGTAACTTATGGTTATTACCGAACTTCTTGAACGCAACTCACGGCTGTATGGAGCGGAGTGCGCACTGGTGGAGATCAATCCTTCCGAAAGCCGTGACAAGGCTGTGACCTGGCGGGAGGCAAGCCTTATAGAAGGCTCCCAGGATGCCCCATACCGCCGTGAGATGTCCTGGAGATCCTTCGACCGCCGGGCAAACCGCATTGCAAACCTTCTTTTAAGCCGCGGTCTTAAACGGGGCACCAAGGTGGGAATCCTTATGATGAACTGCCTTGAGTACCTGCCTGTATACTTCGGAATCCTCAAGGCTGGCTGCATCGTGGTGCCTATGAACTTCCGCTATTCCAGCGACGAGATTGCCTACTGCCTTGACCTGGCCGATGTTGAGACCCTTATATTCGGGCCTGAGTTTGTGGAGCGCATGGATGCGATCCAGGACCGGATTCCAAAGGTAAAATATCAGTTTTTTGTAGGAAAGAACGGCCCTGTATATACCGAGAACTTCTTTGGCCTTATGTACTATTTCTCTGCCGATGCTCCTCCTGTGCTCCTTACCGAGGATGATTTTGCAGCGATATACTTCTCTTCCGGCACCACAGGGTTCCCCAAGGCTATCCTGCACAAGCACCGCTCCCTTATCACATCGTGCATGGTGGAGCAGAATCATCATGGCCAGACCAGGAGCGACGTGTTCCTGTGCATTCCACCGCTGTACCACACCGGCGCCAAGATGCACTGGTTCGGAAGCCTCCTTGCTGGGAGCAAGGCTGTCCTCCTTAAAGGGGTCAAGCCGGAGTGGATTCTCCGCACCATAACAGAAGAAAAATGCACCATCGTATGGCTTTTAGTGCCATGGGCTCAGGATATTCTGGATGCAATAGACTCGGGCCGCATAAAGCTTGAGCACTATATGCTTGACCAGTGGCGCCTTATGCATATTGGAGCACAGCCTGTGCCCCAGAGCCTTATCCAAAGGTGGCTCAAGGTGTTCCCTCATCATCAGTACGACACCAACTACGGTCTTTCCGAGTCCATCGGACCAGGCTGTGTACACCTTGGAGTTGAGAATGTAAACAAGGTTGGTGCAATAGGCAAGGCAGGCTACCTGTGGCAGACCCGGATTGTGGATTCGCATCATAATGATGTCAAGAGGGGAGAGATCGGCGAGCTTGCAGTTAAAGGCCCTGGAGTCATGGAATGCTACTATAAGAACCCGAAGGCTACTGCAGAAGTTCTGTCTGACGGATGGCTCTTTACCGGCGATATGGCCAAGGAGGATGAAGATGGCTTTATCTACCTGGTTGACCGCAAGAAGGATGTCATCATAACAGGAGGCGAGAACCTATATCCTGTAGAGATAGAGAACTACCTGCGCAAGTTCGACAAGATAAAAGATGTGGCCGTAATCGGCTTCCCGGAGCCACGGCTTGGAGAGATTGCCGGTGCCATAATAGAGATTAAAGAGGGTATGACCTGCACCGAGGAAGAGGTGAACGATTTTGCACAGGGACTTCCACGCTACAAGAGGCCTAAGAAGATTATCTTTGCCAAGGTGCCCCGTAACCCGACAGGCAAGATAGAGAAGCCACTTTTACGCAAGATGTACAGCACCACAAACCTGGTTGCAGAGGAGATTGGCGAATAACACAATATGGGCCTTATCAGAACCCTGTACGAAAAAAAGAAGATGCCCCTGGTAATGGGGATTCTCAATGTTACACCAGACTCCTTCTATGCCAAAAGCAGGAAGGAGTCGCCGTTTTCGGCCCTTGAGGCTGCCCTGGAAATGGAGCGTTCGGGGGCTGACATTATAGACATAGGGGCAGAGAGCACCAGGCCCGGCTTTACCACCGTGAGCCCCGAGGAAGAGATAAGACGCATAGTCCCTGTCATTTCACAGATACGTGCCCACACCAGTATTCCCATATCGGTGGATACCCGGAAGGGTGCTGTAGCTAAGGCAGCACTGGATGCCGGTGCCGACATTATAAACGATATTTCTGCCGGAACCTACGATTTTTCAATAATAGAAATTGTAAAAAATTATAAATGTGATATTATATTAATGCACAGTCAGGAAAATCCTCTTTATTCTGATGTGGTTCAAGAGGTTAAGGATTATCTTGTGTCCCGGACACAGGTCTTTAAGAATGCAGGGATTCTGCAGGATAGAATAACGCTGGACCCTGGTCTGGGTTTTGGAAAGGATACGGAGCACAACCTTGAGCTGATGCGTCAGATGGGGCAGCTTGCAGCGTTGGGATATCCTGTTCTGATTGGCTGTTCCCGCAAGCGGTTTGTGGGGGCAGTGACTGGTGCCGATGTTGATGACAGGCTGGCAGGCACTTTGGCGGTGAATGCTTTTGCTGTAGCCCATGGGGCTGCTGTGCTCAGGGTTCATGATGTAAAAGAGACATCTGACATGGTCAAGATGCTCTTTGCCCTTGGAGATATTTCAGTCAGGAGGTGACGATTGGAAAGTTTTGTCTCTTTCTTCACAACCTATATCCGGCCGTTTCTGGATGTGGTTGTCCTTGCTTTCCTGATTTATCAGGTCTATAAGATACTTCTCCAGAACAATGCGCTCCCTGCCATAAAAGGTGTCGTTACTGCCGCAGCTCTCTACGCCCTGGCATTTATCCTTAAGCTGGATACTATCCTGTGGATTCTTAACAGGCTGGCAAGTGCCCTTATCATCATTGTTGTAGTCATCTTCCAGTCCGAGATACGTAACTTCTTCAGCAAGGTTGGACAGAGCCGGTTTCTTCAGCGTAGGCATAGGACGATAGGTACCGAGGTCGAGTCTGTGGTGAGTGCCGCCGAGATTCTGGCATCCATGAAGCGTGGTGCTCTGGTTGTCTTCTCCCGTCAGACTGGTCTTAAGAATATTATAGATACAGGAACTGTTCTGAATGCAGATATATCATCCAGCCTTATTGTGACAATATTCGGCAAGGATACAGCGCTGCACGACGGTGCTATAATCATATCTGGAAAAAAGATTGTGGCTGCAGGTTGTTTCCTTCCACTTTCCGAGCAGAAGGGAATAAGAAAGAGCTTTGGAACCCGGCATAGGGCAGCCTTGGGAACTGCCGAGACCACCGACGCAGTTGTCCTTATTGTCTCCGAGGAGACAGGAGCAATATCCCTGGCTTACAACTCCAATCTTTACTACGATCTTAAGCATGATGAGCTTTTAAGTACATTGAATAACCTGGTGGTACTGGGACTTGACCAGAGCGACAGCGGGGAGGATGAGGAATGACAGCCAGAAATCTATTCAAGATTATCACCCGGAACTGGGCTGCCAAGCTTTTCTGTTTCGCTATTGCAGTTGTTGTTGTACTTTTCAACAGGATGAGCAAGATAGAGGACCGCTCCATGAACGTTCCTTTCAAGCTCTATACTAACACCGAATATATTACCACACAGGATATTCCCCGTACTATAAAGGTTACTCTGCGCGGAAACAAAGATGATATCTATTCAATCATCACAAGCGACCTGACTGCTTATGCAGATTTCAGCAATGTGTCGGAGAACGGAAACTATGTGCGGCCTATAAAGATAGAGCGGAGCGGAAGTGCACTGTACATAACTCCTCTGGAGATTCACACTACAATAAGCCAGATAAGCTTTGTCTTCGAGCGCAAGACTATAAAACGCATTCCTCTGGAGCCAGTGGTCACAGGTACACCTGCCGAAGGTTTTGAGCTTTCGGGCACACTCCTTTCGCCGAATGCAGTTACAGTGGAAGGCCCCGAGAGCGTTCTTGATTCTATTTCATCATTCAAGACCACATCGGTGGATCTGGATGGCCACTCCGACAACTTCTCGGTTAAGGTGGGAGTTGAGAACAGCAATAAATTTGTCCATGTCCTTAATTCCGATGTAAGTCTGTCGCTGAGTATTGCCAAGATTATGGTTGTAAGGACAGTTCAGAATGTAACTATTCTGCTGGCACGCTGTGCAGATCATCTTACTGCAGTGCCCAATGTCCAGGCCGGCTCCATAAAGCTGGAGGTAAACAGCAAGAGGGCAGACACTATTTCGGCATCTTCCATGAAACTGGTGGCAGAACTGGACAATATACAAGAGCCTGGGACCTATGTACTGCCACTTAAGCCAGCAGTTCCAAAGGGGATGAACATGGTAGGTTTCTCGCCAGAGACTGTCGAGGTTACCTTTACTGCCAAGAATATAACCCAGGAATCACAGGAAACACCTGCAGAACCTGCCCCAGCTGCACCAGCTGAACCAGCTGCTCCAGCAGAAAAACCTGCTCAGTAAAAGAGGTAAGCTTTGGCAAATATCAAGCTTACTGTTGCATACGATGGTACATCCTACTGCGGCTGGCAGATTCAGAATGATGATGACACAATCCAGGGGCGCCTGGAAAAAGCCCTTGAGAAGCTGCATGGCCACCCAGTCAAGATAACAGGGGCGGGGCGCACCGATTCCGGAGTCCATGCCAGAGGACAGTGTGCCAACTTTATCACCGACATGGCCATGCCGGTAGAGAAGTTCAGAGAAGCCCTCAATTCTTTTCTACCTTCCGATATCAGGATTCTGAAAAGCGAGGCAGTCTCTGACAGCTTCCATGCCCGCTACGATGCCACAGAACGGATTTATAAATATTATATTCTTCCAAAAGACTTAAGCTATCCCTGGCTTGAGCGTTACTGCCTGACTGTCAAGGGCACTCTGGATATAAACAGGCTAAATGCTCTGGTGTCACCACTGGTGGGTTTTCACTCCTTTGCATCCTTTGCTTCGGTCATGGAAGATGGATACCCCATGGAACGGACTGTGAACTCTGCTGTATTTTACCAGAGCCATGGCTATACTGTATTCAAAATATCGGCCGACGGTTTTTTAAGGCGCATGGTGCGCTCCATTGTAGGCACTGTGCTTGAACTGTATGAGAAAGGGGAGAATGGCCTAGCCATGAATGCTGTCCTGGAAGCCCAGGACCGTTCTGCGGCAGGTGCCTGTGCCCCGGCCAAAGGGCTTTTCCTTGACCAGGTGATATATGGAAAACTTTGATTCTGAACTTTGGAAACTGATCAATAACACAGAAGATTATATAAAGTACGGCTCTATATCTGACCGCAAATTGCCCGACATGGTTCTGAAAAAAGAAGAACCCGATACCCTTGAGGCAATTGCCGCACAGATTGCAGGATGCAGGAAATGCCGCCTATGCGAGAAACGCAGGAATGTGGTGCCTGGCATGGGTGTGCTTAATCCCGATGTCCTGGTGGTGGGCGAAGGGCCGGGCGGCGACGAGGATATGCAGGGACAGCCTTTTGTCGGCAGGGCGGGGCAGTACCTGGACAAGTGGCTTGATGCCATAGGGCTTTCCCGCCACACCAACTGCTATATAGGCAATGTGGTTAAGTGCCGCCCCCCTATGAACCGCGACCCGCAGCCCGATGAGATAGATTCCTGTCTGCCGTATCTTGAGCGGCAGATTGCCATTCTTAAACCCAAGTTCATACTTACAGTAGGGCGTATCTCATCGGCTGTCCTTGCAGGACAGGAGGCCGGAATCGGCCGGCTGCGGGGCAGGACATACAGCTATAAAGGCATTCCGCTTATACCTACATACCACCCCAGTGCCGTGCTCCGGGACCCGACCCTCCGTAAGCCGGTATGGGATGACTTAAGGCGGCTTAAGGCCGAACTTGAAGAGATAAAGAATGGCAGATGAGAAAAAATCTGTATACATAAAAGTTGCCTTCAACCTTCCACTTAAAAAGGTATTCACCTATCTGCCTGCCGAAAACATGGAGTGTGCCGTTGGAATGCGGGTAAAGGCTCCGTTCGGCCGCCGCGAGATACAGGGGTTTGTTGTGGATGTTGCCGAAACCCTGGATGAGGATGTATCTAACCTTAAGGCAATAACCAAGATAATGGAGACAGAGCCTCTGTTTGGGCCAGATACCTGGCAGACAGCCCTGTGGATTGCCGACATGTATATGTGCGGCTGGGGCGAGGCGCTCTATGCCATGCTCCCCGGAGGCAAGCGGGAGAAAGACCTTGAGGACGAGCTTGATGGAGCCTACGGGCTTCCTGGCTCAATAACCCTTACCGATGAGCAGCAGAACGCTGTAGCAAGTGTCCTTGCAGGCTCTGGTTCCCTCTTCTATATCCACGGCATAACAGGAAGCGGCAAGACCGAGGTGTTCCTTACACTGGCCGATAAAATGCTTGCCGAAGGAAAAGGGATAATCTACCTTGTTCCCGAGATTGCATTGACCCACCAGATGGTGGATGCCGTTAAAAAACGGTTTGCAGACACAGTGGCAGTTCTCCATTCAGCCCTTACTCCGGCTCAGCGTCTTAAGCAGTGGCGCCGTATTCAAAGCGGTGAAGCCAAAGTGGTCATAGGGGCGCGCAGCGGCATTTTTGCTCCGGTGCAGAACCTGGGGCTTATAATAATAGACGAGGAGCATGAGAACTCGTACAAGTCGGGCTCCTCGCCACGCTACCATGCACGGCAGGTTGCCATGTACAGGGCCAGAAAAGAGAATGCGAAGCTGGTCATGGGCAGTGCCACCCCGTCGGTAGAGGCTTATTATCTTATGGAGCAGGGGACTATAGCCAGGCTCCCGCTTACCAAGCGTGTCTCGGGCGGAAAGCTGCCGCAGATTCAGGTGGTGGATATGAGCAGGGAACACTATGCTGTCTCTGATGTGCTGCGTAAAGAGATTATACGTGTGTGCGGCGAGGGAAAGCAGGTTATCCTGTTCCTTAACCGAAGGGGTTTTTTCTACAACTTCTCCTGCATGGACTGCGGCTTTGAGGCCAAGTGCTCGCACTGTTCCATACCCCTTACATACCATAAGGACAGAGGCCTTCTGATATGCCACTACTGCGGCTATTCCCAGCGCCCGGAGCGAGCCTGCCCGCAGTGCGGCTCGCTGCAGGTGGGGTACAGCGGCTTCGGCACCGAGAAGATAGAAGACGATATTCAGCGCCTTTTCCCCCACCTTAAGACCCTCCGCCTGGACAGCGACACCGCATCGGACAAACGAAAGACCAAGGAAGTTCTGGACAGCTTTGCCAAAGGGCAGGCCGATATACTCCTGGGTACCCAGATGGTAGCCAAAGGCTTCAACTTCCCCAAGGTGTCGCTGGTAGGGATAATCCTGGCCGATACTACGCTCCAGATGCCGGACTTCAGGTCGGCAGAGCGGACTTTTGCCCTCCTTACCCAGGTGTCGGGCCGGTCCGGGCGTTATTCGTCCGACGGCAAGGTTATAATCCAGACCTACAGGCCAGACAACTATGCCATAGCCTGTGCCGCAGCCCTGGATGAGAAAAAATATTATGCTAAGGAACTTGCCTCTAGAAAGATGCTGGGATTCCCGCCGTTCTCCAGGCTGTTCCGCTTTGTTTTCCGCAGCAAGGACCAGCAAAAAGCATCTTCTGCTGCCGCTGATTTTGCCCAGATGTTATTACAGATGCAGCCTTCCGGCTACCGCTTCCAGATGCTGGGGCCAGCCGAATGTCCTTTGGCTGTTATTTCAGACAACTATAGATATCAGATTATCATAAATACAGATAAGTTTGCCAAAGCTCATGGCATTCTATCGGCTGCCCTTGCCGCATTCAAAGCTCCATCGGGAGTCTATGTGGAAGCAGATGTGGATCCTGCCAGCCTTATGTAAGAATTACTTAGAAAGCAGGTTGTTCAATGCAATGTCGGCAGCTTTTGCAATCTCTGGAGGCCAGCCGGCATCCTTGGCCACTATAAGCTGGTCTGCCGCATTGGCATCGCCTGAATTACCAAGGGAATTTATGACCATAAGGACAATCTTATGATTCTCGTACCTGGTGGCTCCCTCGCGGGTATATTGGTTCTGTTCCCGCAGGTAATCGGAAAGCACCTTTACACCGTTCTGGCAGTGGGGTGCAGCCTTTATGGCCTGGTCGGTAAAGGTAGGGCTGTAAGAGCCTGAAAGTATCTTTTTAATCGCTTCCTCGGTTCCTCTTACTTTATATGGAGAATTTTCTATGGCAGTGCAAGCGTTGAACATATAATCGCCAAACTCATAGTCTTTTACAATAGTCTCGGCAAAAATATAGGCAGCCAGATCCACCTTCTGGACATCGAGGGCTTTTGATTTTCTGCTTATATCCAGTATAAGGGCTCTGCCTTTTGAGGAGTGTTCCCTGTCCGATATATCCTTGAGTATAGAGGTAGGATTGCGGACAATGACAGTCATGGCCTTGGCGGCCCGGTTCTGCACACCCGATTCTTTGGAGTAGTCGCTCATCCTGGTATAGAATAAAGACTCATAACCTTCCCGGGAATGGAGGTTTTCCAGTGCCAGAACACAGGACCAGGCTGTCTTCTCGTTTTCCTTAAGCATGTTCTCATACCCTTGGGAAATAAGAAAATACTGCTTGGAGTTGGAATCATCTAGAAGCTCTATTATGCCTCCTGAATACTGCACAGCCCCAATCTTTCCTATGGCCTCGGCAGCCGACCTTGTAAGCTCGATATTGTCGGAATCGTGGAATATGCTGAATATTATATCTGCATCCCCAATTGAGTTGACTTCGCCCAGCCGGTCTATAAGCACCTTCTGGAAAGCTTCGACAGCCTCATCGCTATAGTCCGAATACTTTCCGTCAATTGTCTCTTTAAGCTGTGCCGATGCATAGGCACCAGCAACAAGGTCGTCTTTTTCAAATGCATTCTCAAGCAGGTCGGTCTTATACTCAAGGTCTGCCTGCTCCATAATCCGCATCATGGTCATGGACTGATCAAATGTGCCTGCACTTACAGGGAGAACCAAAGAAAGGGCCAGCAGGGCAGATGCAAACAATTTTTTCATTCTGTCCTCCTACCTTTCATACAGGATGCAGCTCTGCTCAAGCTGCTCCAGCTCCCTGCCGTCGCCCGAGAAAGTGGTTTTAAGCACTTTAAGGTACTGCTCCGAATAGGTATAGGTTATATACCACTGGAGCTGCTTGTCCTCGCCCTGGAATTCCTCGCGGTAGATAAGGCCGTTCCGGAATGTCGACCTGTGCTGCGCAAGAAGGTTGTCGTCGTTGTCATATGCGCTTTCGCATATCAGGTTTCCATTTTTATCGTATTCATTGATAAAATATTCAGACAGGATTCCGTTGGGGTTATAGCTGTCCACCCTGGTGTTCCTGCCGTTTTTATAAGTATAAATATTATAAGAAAGCAATGTCTTGTTGCCGTTGTATACGCGCCATTCAGCGGTACGGCCAGATTCGTTGTATTCGTATTCCTCTATGGCTATAAGCTTGTTGGAGCCGTTGAACAGAAGCTGTTCCGAAATCTTTCCAGCCGCGTTTTTGTTTATGACATAGTAGCGGATGATATTATTGTCTTTATCCAGGTATCTCTTGCGTTCGGTGCGCACCTCGATTTTTTCGGTTACAACCTGCTCTATAAGCTCGTTGTGGATATCGTATATCTCGATTCGCTCTGGATTAAGCTTGTCCTGACCGTAGGTGTATACCGATGTGGAGACAGTGTGTCCGTTCTCTTTCTTTATCTCTTTAAGAGGAACATGGGTCTTGGTGAACTTTATTCCTGTCTCGGCAGTCTGCTGCTCCTGCTCCTTCTCGGAATCTATCTCTTTTTCTTTGGACTGTTTTTTTGCCTCTTTCTTTGTTTCCTTTTTTGACTGTTCCTTAGGTGGGGTAGAAGGGGCTAAAGTAGATGGTTCTTTCTTCTGAACTGTAGTTGTGGTGCATGCTGTAATAATAAGGCAAGCTGCTATAAGCAGCCAAGCCAGCCGTTTGGCCATAATTTCTCCATAATGATATAAAGCCCGCAAAGCCGCTTGGAGATAATCTCTTGAACTCATTGTTCAGGTGGGTTTTTAGTCCTCAGATTTCATGAGTATTCCCGAAGGAATGTCAATCTATCCTGGAAAAATCCCTCTTCTATGGTTTGCTCCAAGAGATTTCCACTCCGCCCGCACCCCGCAGGCACACTTATTCTTCTTCTGTAAGTGCAGCATCGATGCTGCTGATGAGCCGCTGAGCCAATGCCTCTGCATCGGTCCTGTCTTTTTCAGCGGAGTTCTGTTCCCTGAAAAGCTCATCTATTAAATTTATACAAGTTAATAAAGATATTTTCAAGGGTTCTTTGATATGGAATGATGATTGTGCTTTATTTATTTCCTGCTCAAGGTAGGAAAGGATTCTGTTGATATAATCAGGATCCTCATTCGTCTGGAACGAGAACGAGGACCCTAATAAGTTAATTTTGAAAGTGTTGCTCATATCTGCTTAAAATCAGAAAATATTGAGCTGTTCCTTGCCAGATGTGCTGTCATCTGGACCCAGCTGGATGTTCAGGCTGTCTTCCTGTGGGGCAGAGAAGGAGAATGCGCTCTGGGCATCCTTTATTTCGTTTACCTGGGACTGAGTTCCGGAAACAGGTTCCAGATTGTCAAAGTCATCAAAAATCTTGATGGCGTTGGCAAGTTCGTTCTCAACCTCATCGTTGCCGCTCTTAAGCGAGGATACAATGCTCTCAAGCTCTTCTTCCCTCATCTTTGCATTTGCAAGATTGGTCTTAAGCTGTGCGTTTTCGGCTCTGAGTGCCTTGATCATCTCGATTGCTTTTGCAATGCGGTCTTCCAGTGCCTTGATCTGTTCCATTATGCTCATCCTGTTCTCCATCAAGCCTTAAGGGCTTCTTTTGCTTTTTCCACAAGTGCTGTGAAAGCAGCCTTGTCCTCGATAGCCATGTTGGAAAGCGCCTTTCTGTTAAGAACGATGTTTGCCTTTGCCAGGCCGTTCATGAACTGTGAATAGGTGGTTCCCTGGTTTCTGCATTCTGCAGAGATTCTGGCAATCCAGAGCGATCTGAAATGTCTTCTTCTCTGTTTTCTATGGTCATATGAGTTCTGAAGCGCTCTTGCTACAGTCTCTTTCGCAGTCTTGAAAAGCAGGCTTCTTGAGCCTCTGAATCCTTTTGCTCTTTCTAAGATTTTCTTTCTTCTATCATGACGTCTTGTTCCGTCCACTGCTCTTGGCATAATCTAACTCCTTTAATTTAATTAACTGTAAGGCATCAAAACCTTTGCTCTTGCCTGCTCAGCCTTGCTGAGGATTCCAGAATGTCTAAGGTTTCTCTTCCGCTTTGTAGACTTCTTGGTCAGAATATGACGCAAGCCCATCTTCTTGTACTTGATCTTTCCTGTTCCAGTGAAGGAATATCTTTTTGCCGCAGATTTGCGTGTCTTCATTTTTGGCATTTAAACATCTCCTATTTTTTGCCTTTTGGACTCAACAACATGGACATATAGCGGCCCTCCATCATAGGAGCCTTGTCCAGGATGTACTCGCCGTTCAAAAGCTCAAGAATCTTTTCCAGTGTCTCACGGCCTATCTCGGTATGAGCCAGCTGTCTTCCCTTGAACCTTACGGTGATCTTTACTTTGTTACCTTCGTCGAGAAATTCTTTAACGTGTTTGGTCTTGAACTGCAGGTCATGTATTTCTATTAATGGCTGCATTCTTACTTCTTTTATTTTAATCTGCTTCTGCTTCTTCTTTGACTCCTTGAGCTTTTTCTCCTGGTCAAAGACATATTTTCCATAATCCAGCAGCTTGCAGACTGGCGGATTGGCCTGGGGTGCCACCTCAACTAAATCGTAGCCCCTTTCCTGCGCTAAAGTAAGTGCCTCCTGAATTGATACGACGCCTTTCTGTTCGCCGTTTTCATCCAACAGTCTAACTTCTCTAACTCTTATACCCTCATTGATTCTTAATTCCTTTTCAGCCAATAGTCCTCCTAATATAAATTTGAGTAATATTTATGTTCAAAAAAAATATCATATACAAATAAATTAGTCAATATCGGCGCCGAAATGACGATAATTGTGAATAGGGAACAGCTATGAGCAGCACATCGTACACAATAATAGGAGGGGAAAAGCCTAATATTACCCCCCATACAATACCATGGACTCTTCTGGTGCTCAACAGGGGGCGCACAGCTTTGCAGACCTCGCAGATGGGGTTTGCCGAGATTATTTCTATAGAAAGCTCTTCCCTTAGAAGACACGAGGCTGTCCCCCATGTCAAAACCCTTATCACCGACACGGCAGTGAATCCTGGTGAGCAGATAAACATAGGAATCAGTGCTGCAAGTTATCCTTTTGTGGCTGTAATCTGGAACGATATGCAGCTTAAGACCCTTTTCTCGCCCCAGTTCATAAGCGAGGTAGAGGATAGCGGGGTTGTATGCTCTGTTCCCATGCTCTACAGCCGCCATGGAGACCTGATTCCTTCCATTCCCACCCCTGCCAGCAGCATGCGCACTGTTAAAACTATTCCTATGACAGCCATAGAGACAGGCACCAGGGCACTTTATCCGTTCGATTATGCCGGCATATATAATAAGAAGCTGTTCCTGCATGCCGGCGGCTATGACAATGATATAAACAGCAGTTTCTGGCAGAAGATGGACTTTGGGTTCAGGAACTGGCTCTGGGGCGAGAAAATAGTGCTGAATGCATCGCTTAGGATTTATTATACCTGCGACTTCCAGCAGGACGACCAGACTATAGACCAGGGGTACCGCCGTTTCTACCTGCATAACCTGGCAGTGCGGATAAAGGACAACCTGGCGTATCTGCCCAAAACTGGGGTTTTCAGCTATATTTTCAGGTCGGGCGAAGGCCCTATGGTGGCGCTGTCCGAATACAAAGAGGCTGCCTCCTGGATAGACCAGAACAGCACACGGTTCATGCAGAGTGGCCGCACACTGGTTGAAAGATGGAATCAGAGGCCGGAGGAACAATAGTAGAATGACCAAAAGATTTGCCTTTGTACTTTTGCTTCTCCTGTTGTCAGCATCGCTCTTCGGTGCCGACACCGATATATTCTCATTTGCAAACTCCATATCAGGCAAGGTTATATGGGATTCCCGCACAGGGAGCGGCCAGGTTGCGACATCCCGCTATGTGTATAACTTTATACCTGGAATTCCTTGGGTTGTCACAGACAAAGGTGATAAGATAGGGCAGGATGCCGTCTACCTCAAGGACGGAATGGTCATGATTCCCGAAGCTTTGGCAAAGGCTATCACAACCTACCAGAGGGGCTCGGTAAAAAAGGATACAAGCGGCCACAGGGTAGCTGCCATATTCATAGATCCAGGACACGGCGGCAAGGACCCAGGTGCCATTGGAACCCATAAGAAGAACGGCAGGACTTTCAAAGTCATGGAAAAAACTGCTGTCCTGGAAGTAGGGAAGAAACTAAGGACTCAGCTTGTCTCCACATATCCGGACAAAAAGATACTCATGAGCCGCACCGGCGACACATATCCGACCCTGGATGAGCGTGCAAAAATGGCAAACCGTGTCAAACTGGGACCTAACGAGACCATCCTGTTTGTCTCTATCCATGCTAATGCCTCGTTAAAGCCCCAGGCAAACGGCTTTGAGGTTTGGTATCTGCCGCAGGAATACAGGCGCACAGTTGTCGATTCCCAGTCCATAGGCTCAACCAACAAGAACCTTCTTTCGGCTGTAAACACCATAACCGAGGAGGAGCTTTCAATAGAGAGCGAGCTTCTGGCAAAATCGGTTATGACCGGCATGAAAGATAAAATAGGAAAAGATATTCCGTGCCGTGGAATAAAGCAGGAATCATGGTTTGTGGTGCGCAATACAAAAATGCCTGCAATCCTTATAGAAATCGGGTTTGTAACCAATCCCAAGGAAGGGGAACTCCTGGCAAACACCAACTACTTGCAAAAAATCTCCGATGGAATTTATAATGGTATAAAGGACTTTGTCTATACTTTCGAGCATTCGGGGAAAAAATGAAAAGGGTTTTTCAGATCATACTATTTCTGGCTCTTATAGTTCTGGTGGTATCCGGTATCTACTGTTACAAGAGGCAGAGCGTCTATACCGAGCGCACCCTTTTCTTTGTGGAGCCTGTATCCAAGGCCGTAGTCCTGGAACACCGGCTTATAGCCGAAAAGCACGACCTTGAGCTGAATGTGGAGCTTCTGATAAAGGACGAACTCCTTGGGCCTGTGCTTCTGGTGCGCGACAGCGTATTCCCGACTGGTACCAGGCTTAACCACGTGCTTCTTAGGGATGGCACCCTCTATGCCGACCTTAGCTCCGAGGCCATGTTCCCATCGGCCCACAGCGGCCTTAACTTCAACGACAGCATAAGAATACTGGAAGAGACAATTCGCTTCAATTTCCCGGAAATAGAAAAAATAGTGGTAACTATTGACGGAAGCATTCCAAATTGACATATTGACATTTTTTTGGCAGTGTTATATAAACTTCTAATGTCAAGCCGCTGTAGCTCAGTTGGTAGAGCAATAGACTGAAAATCTATGTGTCATCAGTTCGATTCTGATCGGTGGCAGCTTAAACTGGATCTTTTAGGTCCAGTTTTTTTTTGCTTGATTATACTTTAATAAATAGATATACTTTTTATGATGAAAGATTTAAAAACGAAGATTATTATTTTGCTTACTTTGCTGGTATTTATATCTGGTCCACTTTTTGCCGCCTCGGATGACGATGATGACTACGACACTTATCAGGAGACTTTCAGCCTGGGCGACCAGATGTTCTTTATAAACGGAGGTGTATTTATCCCTCTGTTCTTCTTTGACAGGAGCCTGGATGTAAAAGATACAAACCTTACCCTGGGCGGCACAGGTTCTTTGTGCTGGCAGGTGTTCCTTACCAATCATCTTTCGGTGGGAGCCGAGCTGGGCGGCATGTTCGCATTAAGTCCCAACAAGCGTGTCCTGTACATGATACCTCTTATGCTTAAGGCTACCTACTGGATCAGGTTCTATCCATTTGAGATACCTTTATCCCTGGGATTGGGCGGAAACCTCTCGATTCTTGAAGAGGCGGCCCATATAGATTTCATAGCCAAGCCTGGCATAGGCTTCTACTGGAACTTAAACGAGGAATGGGCTTTCGGAGCAAACGCAACCTACTGGTTCGTGCCACAGATGTACTCCGGGAGCGGAAAAGTACCAAGCGACAACAGCATGTTCGGAAATTTCATGGACGTGACACTTTCGGTGCTGTTCAGGTTCTAGGGGGCAGATATGGGTAAAAAGATTCTTTCTATAGCTGTTCTGCTTATAACAGCAGCTGCTCTGCTTATATCCTGCAACGAAAGCGATATTGGTGTATTCTATGGACTTGCACACGAGGAAAAGGTAAAGAACTATGCCCTTCCTGACCACTGCACATCTGAAAGCATGGTAAAGACAGGCGGCTACCTCTATGTCGCAGCTGGCTCCATATATAGAAAAAAGGCCGAAGGTGGCGAGCTGGACTGGCATAAAGTCAAATCGCCCGAAGATTATCACAATGTCACAGAAATGGGACTTGCCAACGATACAATCTTTATTCTGGCCTACGATGCTGACGATGCAAAGCCATATCTTTTCAGCGGTACCGGCGACGGCAGCTGGGAAAAGAAGTCTACTCCCATAGACGGCAAAATATCACGCATGAGGGTGACTAACAACGTAATATTCATAACCGACAGAAGTGGCCATCTGTATTATTCAGATGATGATGCCGGCTCGTTCACTCAGGATACATCGCTTCCAGATTCAAAGCTTTTCAGCACATCCACAGGTGGCTTTGACATGACTTATGGCGGCGGCAGCTATTATCTGAATGCTCAGTACGACCTGTACAGGGGCAACCCCGGAAGCTGGACCAAGTTCTCTCCTACACATAATGGAAAGATATGGAAGGATGATGAGGATGTCTTTACCCGGCTCTATTATGACGAGGACGATGACAGGCTTTATACAGCCGACAACTCAGGCTATATTTATGCAGTGGATTCCCCGTCGGGAGCTTCAGGCTCTTCTTGGGTAAAGAGCGAAAACCATGCACGGAGCGGTATGGGACTCCAGGGCATGATAGTGCTGCGTATTCCAACTTCAACTGGAGGCACCCACAAAGTTCTGCTGGCAGGTTCTGGAATTAATGCAGGGCGGGGCTATTTCGAGGTGCACAATCCGCGTACTTCGGACAGGGATTTTCTTGACCCTGAGGTTCCAAAGCACAAGGCCGCAACAGAGCTTTTAACCGATTATTATGACTATATGTCATTTGATATTTCCAAGGCTGCTATAAACTCGTTCTTTATCGATGAATATTCAGACGGCAACAGCTTTGATTTATATGCCCAGACATTCGGCTACGGTGTTTGGAAAAACACCAACAAAGGCGGCTATGTGCGGGCCTGGAACCAGGAGTAGAGGGAACAGTTGAAAAAGTTTTCTGTCATAACATTAAGGATAGTCTCTATTATGGTGGGTGCCAGCATACTGCTGTGCACTGCATTGTTTTTTGTAGGTTTCTACCAGTTCGACCATCAGTTTGACAAGCAGTACCGCTCCACCATGCTCTCCATAGCCAAGACAGCCCGTGATTCCCTTAATGCAGACCTGTTTCCAAAGTACCTTGAGACAGGCATCCCAGATGGCTCATGGTATGCGGTGCATGACATCCTGCAGCGGATAGTCAACGATTTTGAGCTTAACCTTATGTATGTCTCATATGTGGAGGCACCCGACTATAACAAGGTCCACTATATCTACAACCCAGTCCGCACAGGCAGTAAATACAAGGAATTCCCGCTGGCTCATTTCGAGGTTTATAAACAGCCTATCTACAACAATTCCATGAAAAAAGTTTTTGAGAAAGGCGAGACTATTGTACGCAATACATTGAACACACGCACAGGTGCTCATATTACAGCCAATGTCCCTGTCAGAAACCACCTTGGAGAGATTGTGGCAGTGCTGGGAGCCCAGAAATCGGTGGCAGAGTTTGCCAGAGTCCGGCAGAATTACTTTATGTATACATTGGGCATAGAGATTATTTTTATAGCCCTTTATGTAGTTCTATTGTCAGCATATTATAGAAGGACACTTATAAATCCTATTGTAGACATAACCAAAGAGGCAGTGCGCTTTGCAGCAAACTCCGATCACAGCTCCGACATTCTTGAAAAAGTTAAGAGCCACGACGAGATAGGCACTCTGGCCAAGTCTATCAACAAGATGGAGCAGGACATAAGGGAATACATCACTAACATCACCCAGATAACCTCCGAGAAGGAGAGGATGAACACCGAGCTCAATATAGCCACCAGTATCCAGGCCGGCCTTCTTACAACCAAGCCTATATGCACAGACACAGTATCTGTAATGGCCAGCATGACCCCTGCCAAGGAAGTGGGCGGCGATTTCTATGATTATTCGCTCCTTGGCGATGAGCATGTGGTTATCATTGTTGCCGATGTTTCGGGCAAGGGAGTTCCTGCCGCCCTGTTCATGGCTATGGGAACCACACTTCTGCGTGATCATGTGGGAATGGTCAGATATGAGAATATCTCTTTCTCCGGCGAGGTTGGCGAAGTCAACAATGTGCTGTGCCGCCATAACGAAGGAGGACTCTTCATTACAGCCTGGATTGGAATTCTTAATACTAAGACAGGGCATCTTACCTACATAGATGCAGGCCACAACCCGCCGCTGTTGATGCACGATGGAAAGTTTGCCTATGTTCCATTAGGCAAAAAAGGGCTTCCTCTGGCCGCCATGGAGGATTTCCCATATAAGAAGAACGAACTCTACCTGGCTCCGGGCGACAGGCTTATTCTGTATACCGATGGAGTCACCGAAGCCCAGGATACAAAAGGCCAGCTCTATGGTGAGGACAGGTTTAAGAAGTATGCAGAAGACCATAAGGAAGAACAGCAGAAACAGTTTATAGATGGGCTTCTTGATGAGTTGTCCAGCTTCCAGAAAGACCAGTTCGATGATATAACTGTGCTTCTGCTTGATTATAAAGCAGCAGGCGGCAGTAACCTTGACAATGTCCTTGGTTGATTTTAATATTTATAAATAAATTTATATATTATTGGAGTGGATATGAAAAAGGTTTTGTCGTTTATAGCGGTTTTTCTTGTTGCAACGGCCATTTTTGCAGACGATGCAGAGGCTAAGAAACTTCTTGAAAACTATAAAATGGTGGAAATCGAGGCCGAGAACTATACATTCACAGTAGGAGTGACCGAGGTAACACAGCAGCTTTACGAGGCAGTGACAGAAGAAAATATTTTCAAGAACAAATATAAATTCCTGCCAGCAGAAAGCATGAGTTTCTTCGATGCTGTCTATTTTTGTAATAAAATAAGCAAAATCATGGGCTACCAGCCAGTTTATGCTTTGGACGAAGACTTTGATGCAGATAACTGGGATTATGTTCCTCACACAGGTCAGAAGATAGAGATGGGCCATCTTACATGGGATCAGACTAGAAACGGTTACAGGCTCCCTATGATAGCAGAATGGAAATATTGTGCCGATGGCGAAGAGGAGTATCTTTACAGCGGAAGCGATAAGTTGGATGAAGTAGGCTGGTACGACAAGAACAGCGATTTCAAATCTCACAATGTGGGAAAGAAAAAGCCCAACGCTTTCGGGCTGTATGATATGAGTGGCAATGTATGGGAATGGTGCTGGGACCAGAATCCCAAGTTCACCCATGATGTACGCTATTATTGTGGCGGTTCCTACAAGACCACCGAGAAGCAGTGTGCCACCAAGATTACTTCTTCCAGTAAGCCGGAAAAGGGTTCTGTCAATGTAGGAATCCGCCTGTTCCGCTCAACTGTTCCTCCAGAGCCTGAAAAGCCGGTGGAAAAACCAAAGCAGAAGCCTAAGATGACTGTTAATTGAAGATTATGATTAAAATATCAAAGATAAATGCTTTGTTCCGCCGGATAGGGGAACTTCAGATACAGCACAGATACGCAGTCCTGTTCATTTTTATAATTATTACAGCAGTATGCAGCGCCGGGCTTGTCAAGTTCAAGATTGCAAACAGCAGCGAAGGGTGGTATGGCAGCGGCGACCAACTCAGGATAAACAAAAACCGTTATGAGTCTGTGTTCGGCAACAGCAACAGCCTTGGTATACTGGTGTGTGCCGACGATGTATTCTCGGAAGAGATTCTGACTCTGATTCAGAACCTGGGTGACAGGATGATGGCAGAGATTCCTTATGCCGACAAGCTTACCTCCTTGATTGAGGTGGAGATTCCTGTAGGCAATGAAGAGGGCTTTGAGGTTGTAAAGCCTTATGAAAAGGGGATTCCCTCCGATCCCGAGGCACTTGCGGAGCGGAAAAAGTTTATTATGCGCGGCACAGGAAAGACCAATGCGCTTATAAATTCTCTGGTGAACGAGAAGGGTACAGAGACCTGGATAACCCTTTCCCTGCTGCCCCTTGAAGGTGATGCCGACGAAGAAAGCCTTGAGATAGGCTATGCTTTTGACGATATTCTCCATAGCCCGGAATTTAACTCAGATTCCTTTAAACTGTATGGCACAGGTCAGTATTATGCCGATGCCCAGGAAGAAAAATACGAGTTCCCAGATTATGCTCTTAGGGTGGCTCTTGGCTTTATAGTCATGGTTATTTGCCTTATAATCTTTGTCCGCTCCATAGCCGGGGTTGTTATACCGTCACTGGCTACTTTGGGAGCTATAGCATCGGTTCTGGGTGGTATGGCCTACTTTGGTGTCAAGGCAGACTCTTCCCTTATTACACTGCCTATATTGCTGGGTATGGCTCTTTCCATTGGCTATTCCATCCACTATATAAATATGTTCAGGCTATTTTACAACCGCACAGGAAAACGCATAGAATCGGCTGTAAGCACTGTTGAGGAGTGCGGCTGGTCTGTGTTCTTTACTGTCCTTACCACAGTGGCATCCCTTATAAGTTTTGCCCTGGTTGATATGAAGCCTGTGTCATGGGTTGGAACAACAGCCTGTCTTATTGTACTGGCCGTCTATCTGTATATCTCTATTCTTATTCCAGTGTTCCTCTCTTTTGGAAAAGACTCGGTTCCCAATACCAAGTTCGAGAAAGGTGCCACCAGAGTGGACATGGCATTTTCACGCTGGGCCGATGTGGTGCAACGTAAGCTTTTTCTTATAATAATTGTTTCTGTGCTGGTTTTAGGGGCTTGTATCCCAGGAATAATGAGGATAGAGGTCAAATATGATGCCCTTAAGACAACAGGAATTAAATTGCCTCATACTAAGGAGCTGGTTCAGCTTA
Source organism: Spirochaetia bacterium (assembly GCA_017446885.1). Taxonomy (GTDB): domain Bacteria; phylum Spirochaetota; class Spirochaetia; order CADAEX01; family CADAEX01; genus CADAEX01. The sequence continues at coordinate 55,616 of JAFSOR010000020.1, forward strand.
TAAAGAAGGATCTGGGGGTTCAGTACAGCTACACTGTCATGATTGCTTATGGCGAGGATGATATTGATATTTTCAAGCAGCCTGAGCAGATGAATAAACTTGTGGAGTTTGAAGACTTTCTGGGACAGCTTTCCCTGACCAAGAAATCGGGTGACAAGCCAAGGGTTGACTCTGTTCTTGATATTCTTAGGGAGATGAACCGGGCTCTGAACGAAGGGCAGGATGAGTTCTATACTGTGCCGGATGATGAATATGTGCTTGCCCAGCTTATAGAGCTTTCAAACATAGATATGCACAAGGATTTTTCCGATGTCATGGATGACGAATTCCGGATTGTCTCCATAGGTGTGGATATGAGCAATTACCAGTCGGAGGAAGCAGTGGAGAACGTGCGTGCTATCAATGCAAAGCTTGCAGAGCTTTTCCCCGATGCCCAGTGCTGCATACTTGGCGATATGATAGAGTTTGCCGAAATGTCTTCACGCATGGTCAGGGGAGAGATAAAATCCTTCCTCTTCTCTTTTGTTGTCATAGCAATCATGCTTATTCTGGCATTCTCCAGCCTTAAGACTGGTCTTATAGGCATGATTCCAAATATTGCACCGGTAATTCTTATTGCTGGATTCATGGGATATATCGGTTATTATCTGGATTATGTGACCATGACTGTAATGCCTATGATCCTGGGTATTGCGGTGGACGACACAATCCACCTGACCACACATCTAAAGTATGGGCTTGAGAAACACGGCTCCTATAAGCTGGCTATGGAAGCCTCATTCAGGGAGATAGGCAAGTCCATGTTCATGACCACCGCCATACTCTGTGCTGTATTCTCGGTCTATATTTTCAGTCCAATGAACTACATATTAATCATCGGTGTCCTGTGTGTCCTGGGTCTTGCCGGGGCTCTGGCCGCCGACTATACTATTACACCAGCGCTGCTGTATCTTATAAAGCCTTTCGGAAAGGAAAAGAATAAGGAGTGACTATGAGAAAAATTTCATTGCTTTGTGCCGGATTTATACTTGTTTTAGGAACAGCGCTCTATGCTCAGGATGCCAACGAGATTGCAAAGAAAGTGCATGACCTGCCGGATGGAAAGACATCCTATTCCGAGGTCACCCTTACTCTTTTGGATAAAAACGGCAAGAGCCGTGTGCGCGAGGTTGCAACTTACAATATGAAGGATGGCACCACCGACAAGAGTATAACTGTATTCCGCAGCCCCAAGGATGTGGCAGGTGTAAGCTACCTTTCTTTCGATTATCCTGACAACCCTGACGGAAGCCCAAAGGACAGCGACAGCTGGCTCTACCTGCCTGCCATGAAGAAGGTGCGCCGTGTATCGGGCTCCAGCAAGGACGACGACTTCCAGGGAACCGACTTCACCTACGACGATATCGGCGACAGGGCACTGGGCAAGGATACCTTTGCTATTATTGGAGACGACACTGTAGATGGCAGATCATGCTGGAAGCTTGAATATACTGCAAAGGATAAGAATGCCAAGATAAGCCGCCGTGTGCTGTGGATAGACAAGGAGACCTATGTCACCTATAAAGGTGAATATTTTGACAAGCAGAACAAGCTGTTCAAGACAATGGTGTGCGAGGATATAAGAGAGCAGGACGGCTACTGGACAACAGGTAAGATGACTATGACTACTATTCCTACAAACCATACTACTGTCTATGAAGTTAAAGAAATTAAGTATGACACCGATATAAACCCATCATTCTTTACAGTTAGTGCCCTGGAGCGGGGGCAGGTTAAATGATACGCAGAAATCTGCTTATCGCTGTTGTGCTGCTTGTGCTATGTAGCGCACTCTTTGCCCAGGACATGGACTACAGTGGCACCTTTATTACCCAGGCAGGGGTGGGGCTTCCGAATACTCACCATAACAGCGGCGACTTCCTTATAGGCCAGACCAGCTTTGACTCCACATTCAAAGTCTACTCCGACGAGACCATGCTTTATGTGAACACCATATTGCTCTATGATGCTATTGCAGGGCAGAGCTCTAATGGAACATCGGCCTTTGTGAGCGGTGATAACAATTTTGCTTTGCAGCTTAGAGAGGCATATTTCGACTGGCGGGGTGATGTCCTGGCTCTGCGTGTCGGGCGCCAGATCTCGGCCTGGGGCAAGGCAGATGATATACAGATTGTAGATATTCTATGCCCTCAGGATGAGGCATCGGGGCTGGTCAACGATTATCAGGATAACAGGCTTGGAATTGATGCAGTCAGGTTATCATATATAGGAGAAAGCACCCAGACTGACTTCTACTGGATTCCTTTCTTTACTCCCAGCCCTCTGCCTTTGGCAGAAGGAAACCCCCTTAATGATGTGATGTTTGGAAGCTATGACACTGCTCCTGGCAGCTATGATGATTTTGATCTGCCAGACAGGGAGCTTGCCTCAGGAGAATATGCTGTCAGGTTCAGCGCTTATATGTCTGCTTTCGATTTCTCGTTGTACGGCTTCTATGGCTGGGATGACATGCCTTTCTATACAGCTGATATGAATGGAAAATACAAGCGTATGGCTATGGTGGGTGCCGATGCTGCTATTCCGGCAGGCGATTTTGTATTTAGGGTTGAGACCGCTTTTTTCCCACAGCGCTATATCCAGGCATCGGAAGGGGGAACTAAACAGCGTAACCAGATTATGGCTTTAGGCGGCGTAGACTGGACTCCTGCCGGAGGCTGGACTATTACAGCACAATATGTGGCAGATATAGTCACCGGCAGCGACAGTGCATTGGACCGGCATACCTATGAGCACCAGGCTACACTTAGCGTAGAAAAGCCGTTCCTTAACGAGACTCTGACTCTGTCAGGCTCCTTTGCTGTGGACCTGCGTTATTTCTCCACAAGTACAGAACTTATGGCAGAATATAAATTGACCGATTCCATCACAATCTCTCTTGCAGGAGATTTCTATTTTGCAGGACCTGATAAAGATGGCGATTACGGAAGCTGGAAAGATGTAAGCTGCATTATATTAAAGGGAAAATATTCTTTCTAGCATAATGTGGATTATATGGTCTTTAGTTTCGATCCTGCTTTTCTCTTTCAGTGCTATATTTGAGAAGCAAGGTTCCAGGGTAGAGGAAGAGTGCACCGAGCTTAAGTTTTTAGTATGGTTTGGTATATTCAGTTTTTTAGTGGCAGTGTGTATCCAAACCTTCGGCCTCAGGGAGCTGGACTCAAGCCTGTTTGAGTTCATAAAACATAATCCAGCTATTCTTCTGTGTCCTGTTTTCTACATGCTTTCCCTCCTTTTTCTTTTTTTATCTTTAAAGTTCATACCTCTTTCAATCAATGTCCCTATAACAAGCACCAATGGAATCTACTGCTTTGCAGGGGCAGTAATCATTTATGCAGCCCTTGGAAAATTCCAGGAGGTCAGGGAAGAGGTATCCCCCATAAAAGTGGTGCTTGTCATTGCAGTAACCCTTACAATAGCTGCCTCTTCAATCCTATACAACAGGTTTGTCCATAATAATTATGAGGATATGGATTATCGGGTGCTGAAGAAGAAGACCCCGCTTTTTGTGATAGCTGGAATAATATTTGCAATTGTCTCGGCTCTCTGTGACGCCTCTGATTCTGTGGTAACCTATTACATTCTGGAGGAGGTATGCAGCTCCTTTGACTACATTTTCATCTACTATCTCATGAGCGGCATAATTGCAAGTTTTGCCTATATTATTCTGAGCATTAAAACCAGAAAGCTGTACAATCCTTTTGCAATATCAGAAAAAAACAGAATAGCAGGGTCTGGCCTTGACTGTCTGGGGACAGTTACTTCCAACCTGGCAGTGGCTTTGAATCCCTTTTTCGCCGATCCCCTTATTTCAACCTACTTTATATTCACCATATTTTTCTCCAGAATGCTGCTTAAGGAAAAATATGACAGAAGGCAGTACTTGTGCATAGCTGCAATATTTGTCTGTATAGTGCTTTTTTCAATATATGAATTATAGATATACGATGAAAATATAGACAGTGCAGATTCCCATTGCTAAAACCGAGGCAGGGGCAAGCCATTTGCAGTATCTTCCCCAGCTTATTGGATGATCCGATTTTGCGCATATCGATGTTCCTACCACATTTGCCGATGCTCCGATAGGGGTGGCACAGCCTCCAACGTCGGTGCCCATGGAAAGGGTCCAGGCCAGGGTGTGCATGCTTACTCCGGTTGTGGCTGCCAGCGATTCTATTACAGGTATCATGGTGGCAGTGAACGGAATATTGTCCACAAAGGCGCTGGCAATGCCGGAAACCCACATCACTATGCCTATCATAAGGTAGGGGTTTCCGCCGCTTATAGTCTTGATTCCCTTGGCTATGATTCCAAGTACACCAGTAAGCTCAAGGCCGCTTATTACAACAAAAAGCCCAATGAAGAACAGCAGCGTCTTGTAGTCAACCCGCTTAAGAATATATGGAATATACTTTGGTGCAGCCAGGAATGTTATTGCCGATATTATGACACCTATTGCCGGTACAGTAAGCCCGGTCTGGGCATGGGTAACCAGAAGCACAACAGCGCATAGGAATGTTATTATGCTGAACACAAAGCCTCTGAATGATTTTATTACAGACTCAGGGCGTGGAAACTTGGTGGGATCCACCGATGCTGTCTTTACTGCAAGCTCCTTGCGGAAAGCGAAGTAGAAGAACACCATCACTGCAACCAAAGAGAGCCCTGCCATGGCTCCGGTGTTGTCCAGAAAGTCGCCGAATGTGTAACCCAAGGAGGTGCCTATTATGATGTTTGGAGGATCTCCGCACATGGTGGCGCTGCCCCCTATGCTGGCACAGAAAATCTCGGGCAGGATCATCGGAATAGGGTTGAACCCAAGTCTATAGGAAAGCTCTACTGTTATGGCTGCCAGGAACAGTATTACAGTTATGCTGTCTATGAACATGGAAAGGAGGGCAGATAAGAGCATGAATGCAATGAAAATAGGAATGACTCTGTAGTGCACTATCTTTGCAATCCACATGCAAAGCCATGCGAAGAATCCTGTGCGGGCCATACCCTCAACCATAATCATCATCCCGGCTATGAATATGATTGTGGCCCAGTTGACGCCTATGTTTATATCGGCCTCCACACCCTTGGCATACCAGAAGCTTTTAACAAGCATAGAATCAAGGCTAAGGGCAGTCCATACCGAATCCATGCTGTGCATACAGAACCCGAATACAATAATCAAGGTTGCCGCCGCACTTACCATGGAAATATAGTGACGTTCGAATTTCTCGCTGATTATGAAAGCGAACATGATGACAAAAATTAAGATTGCCGAAATCTGCGCCCACATATTAGTGATATTATATTTTAAATAATTTTAGTTCAAGATATTCATGACTAATATAAATTTTATAAATCATTCACCATTTGAAATTGACAAATGGAGGGTAGGCTTTTCTTACTGTGGAGTAGAGGAGATATCCTCCTATTATTCCAGCCAGATTCTGAATTATATTTCCTGGAATCTCCACCACAGCAGCCCCAGCGCCAGCCATCAGGCAGCCAACTGCAAAGTAACCTCCAGCCATTATTATTGTTCCCACTGCAAATACAATGATTCCAGAGACAATCACAGAGAACTTGTTTTCCCGGTACAGGAGCAGCTTTAGTATCAGTCCCACAGCCAGCCCCTGAAGACCGTGGATAATGAAAGAGAATGGTGCCCACTGGGAAAAACCGCTTATTATATCGGCAATAGCAGTACCCAGTCCCCCAGCGATGAATGCTGTCATAGGGCCAAAGGAGAGGGCAGTGAAGTAGATGGCCAGGTCTCCCAGGTTGATGTAGCCTCTGGTGGGGGCAATTGGGATGCGCACAGCTATGGTCATCACTACAGTTACAGCAGTAAGGATTGCGGCCGAGGCGATTTTGAAAGAAATGCTTCTAGTACCAAGAGAAGAATTCATGTCTGCTCTCCTTTGCAAATGCTACCTACTTGTGAAGTAGGCAAGTCAAAACTATATTGATTCACCAGCTGTCTGTCAATATATTTTTTTGTTATATTTTTTAATGTTACTTGAAACACAATATCCCTCTGATATAAAATAAATTGTGATAACCAAAAACATCTTTTCAAACATCTGCCCTCTGGACCACCGTTATTATCTTGCCAACCGCGCTGTATTCGACGAGCTGGCAAAATATCTGTCCGAAGAGGCTGTAATCAGGTACTCTGCACTGGCAGAGGCCGCACTGGTAAAAACTCATGTCTATTTGAACATGCAACACCCCCAGCAGTATTACGCTGCAGTGGATGAGGCCATAGCAAAAGTCCAGCCCGACGAGGTTTATGCCGAAGAGGAGAAGACCCAGCACAACATCCGGGCTCTGGTGAACGTGATAAAGCGTTACATTCCCAAAGAGCTGAGCCCGTATGTCCACCTGGGGGCCACCTCGGTGGATATAATGGACACCTCTGCTTCCATGCGGATCCGCGATGCGGTGCAGAAAGTTATAGTGCCGCTCCTCATCGAGGTGGAGGAGCTTCTTATAAAGATTGCAGCCGACCACGCTGCAACCCCCCAGGTGGGCCGCACCCACGGCCAGCATGCTGTCCCTATAACCCTGGGCTTTGCATTCTCTGAATATGTATCCAGGCTTGGCAAGTCCATAATCGAGATTGAGAAACGCTCCCACAACCTGCGTGGCAAGCTGGCCGGGGCAGTAGGGGCATACAACTCCACCAGCCTTATGGTGAAAGACCCCGAGGCTATGGAGAAAAAGTACCTTGAGTTCCTGGGTCTTGAGCCTTCGGAGCACTCCACACAGCTGGTGGAGCCTGAGTATCAGCTGCGGCTGCTGCTCGAGATAAACACAGCCTTCGGCATAATCGCAAACCTGGCCGACGACATGCGTAACCTCCAGCGCTCCGAGATTTCCGAAATCCGCGAGATGTTCACATCCACCCAGGTGGGCTCATCAACCATGCCGCAGAAGCGTAACCCATGGAACAGCGAGCACGTAAAAAGTCAGTGGAAGGCATTTGCGCCGCGTATCATGACCTTCTTCATGGATCAGATATCAGACCATCAGCGTGACCTGACCAACTCGGCATCCCAGCGCTTTATAACCGACTATCTGGCTGGATTCAGCGCAGCTGTAAACCGGCTTAAGAAGGTGCTTTCTTCCCTCCATGTGGACAAGGAACGCCTTATGAGAAACCTCTCTTTCACAGGAGACCTGGTCCTGGCCGAGGCTGCCTACATACTCCTTTCCTGCGGAGGCGAGAGCGATGCCCACGAGATAATCCGCAAGATTACCCTGGAAAGCGAGAAAACAGGCGAGCGAATGTGCACAATCCTTAAACAGAATGACAAAATCTGGAACACAATCAAGACCCAGATGGAAAGGACTATCGGCATAGAGCCAGAGGAGTTCTTCAGCCATCCAGAGCTTTACCGCGGTCTTGCCTCCCAGAAGGCAGAAAAGCTTGCAGCCAAGTACAAGGCAGAGATGGAGAAACTCAAGAAATGAATATTGTAGTTATCGGAGCCCAGTGGGGCGATGAAGGCAAGGGAAAGATTGTAGACTACCTGGCAGGCGAATCTGCCGTGGTGACACGCTTCTCGGGCGGAGCCAACGCAGGCCATACCATAGTCAGCGGCGGCATCACATACAAGCTGCATCTGGTTCCATCAGGCATTGTATACCCCGATAAAACTGTAATACTCGGAACAGGCATGGTCATAGACCTGGAATCTCTCTTTTCAGAGCTCAAGACTCTGGAAGAGCAGGGAATAAACTGGAGAGGGCGTGTCCTTATCTCGGACCGGGCCCACCTGGTGTTCCCCACCTATAAGGCTATGGACCTTGAGATGGAAAAGAAGCGGCGCCACCCCATAGGGACCACAGGGCGTGGAATCGGCATAGCCTATGCCCAGAAAGCAGACCGCGACGGTGTGCGCTCAGGCGATGTATTCAACCCAGATGTCTGGAACCGACTGAGCGAAGAAGAAAAAGCTTTTATTACCCCATATATGGAAGACCTTAAAACCATGCTTGTGGACCTGGTCTCCTACATGGCTGCCCATAAGGAAGAAAACAAACTGTTCGAAGGGGCTCAGGGAGCACTCCTGGACATCGATACTGGAACTTATCCATATGTTTCATCCGGTTACTCCATAGCTTCCGGTGCCTGTGCCGGCGGCGGTATAGGTGCCCTGGACATAGATGCAGTCTATGCCGTGTTCAAGGCCTATTCCACCAGGGTAGGCAACGGGCCGTTCCCCACCGAGTTCGACCACGATTCCGAAGGGGAGCTTGAGAACAAGGTGCGGGTAACAGGGCGCGAGTTCGGCGTTACCACAGGCAGGCCCAGGCGGTGCGGCTACCTTGACCTGGTGGCTCTTAAATATTCTTGCCGTGTCAACTCCATAAGCGACCTGGTGCTTACCCACCTGGACATCTATGACGATATGGAAGAGATCAAGGTGTGCACCGCCTACGAGATTGATGGCAAGGTTGTCACCGATTTCCCTGCCCGTGTCGATATGCTTGAGAATGCAAAACCTCTCTACCAGACTTTCAAGGGCTGGAAAAAGAATATAGGAGGCACCAAGAAGTTCGAGGACCTGCCGCAGAAGGCACGGGAGTATGTGGAGTTCATAGAGAAGTACACAGAGACCCCGATTTCCATCATCTCGGTCGGCTACGAAAGAGATGACACCATGATAAGAAAACCGGTATGGACAAGATAATAGTTCTTGACTTCGGAAGCCAGTATAACCAGCTTATTGCCCGCCGTATCCGTGAATTCGGGGTTTATAGCGAGCTCCATCCAGGCGACATAGCTCTTTCTGCAATACAGGCCATGGGCGATGTAAAGGGCATAGTCTTTTCGGGCGGTCCCAACAGCGTCTACGATCCCAATGCTCCCAAGTGCGACCCTGCCATATACACAGCAGGTATTCCAATCTTAGGTATATGTTACGGCATGCAGATGATCCACCATATGCTGGGAGGAAGTGTAAAGAGCGCAGATAAGCGGGAATACGGCAGGGCAGAAATAGAATGCAACAGCTCTGTTCTATTTGACAGGCTCCCTATGAGCCAGGTTGTGTGGATGAGTCACGGCGACCAGGTCTCAGAACTGGCAGAAGGCTTCAAGGCCATAGCCTCAAGCGCAACCTGCCCGAATGCGGCCAGTGTCAACGAGGAAAAGAAGATTTACACCCTCCAGTTCCACCCCGAGGTCCGTAACTCCGAGCACGGCCTTGAGATTCTTAGGAACTTTGTTTTCAAGGTGTGCAAGGCCAAGGCCGACTGGACCATGAAGGACTTCATCCAGCGGCAAATAGAGGAGATAAGGGCCAAAGTAGGCTCTGACAAAGTGCTCCTGGGACTTTCAGGCGGCGTGGATTCCTCTGTAGTGGCAGCCCTCCTTAACAAGGCTATCGGCAAGAACCTCTACTGCATGTTCATAGACCACGGACTGCTCCGCAAAGGCGAGGCCGAATCTGTAATGGAGACATTCTCTAAAAATATGGATTTGAACCTTATAAAGATAGATGCATCAGAGCGCTTCTTGGATAAGCTCAAAGGTGTATCAGACCCCGAGGCTAAGCGCAAGGTCATAGGAGGGGAGTTCATCTACACCTTCCGGGACGAGGTTGCCAAGCTTCTTAAAGGTACTGATATCAAGTGGCTGGCCCAGGGAACCCTCTATACCGACGTGATAGAGAGCGGCACCAAGACAGCCCAGACTATAAAAAGCCACCACAATGTGGGCGGCCTGCCCAAGGATATGAACTTTAAGCTCCTTGAGCCCTTGAACCGCCTGTTCAAGGACGAGGTGCGGGCCCTCGGGACAGCCCTGGGGCTGCCCGAACCGATGGTGTGGCGACAGCCCTTCCCGGGGCCGGGACTGGGTGTGCGCGTGCTGGGCGAGATAACCGCAGAAAAGCTTGCCATAGTGCGGGAAAGCGATGCCATACTTAGGGAAGAAATCCGCAAGGCAGGACTCCAGAGGGAGATATGGCAGTACTTCACATGCCTGCCCGACATACATTCTGTAGGGGTTATGGGCGACCAGCGCACCTACGACTACACTGTGGTGGTAAGGGCTGTCACCTCCATCGACGGCATGACTGCCGACTGGGCCCGCATTCCCTACGATGTTCTTGACCGCATCTCCACCCGTATTGTCAACGAGGTGGCGCACGTTAACAGAGTGGCCCTGGATATAACATCAAAACCGCCTGCAACCATAGAGTGGGAGTAAGATGAGCTATCTTAAATTCGTCTGGTAGATGATATATTCATTAAGTTGACAATAGGATTGGTTTAATAAGATATTATTCTTTTTATAGTTGTTATCTGAATATTGATTTTTCATAAATAGCTAAACTATTATATTGCAATTTTAGACCAATATGGTACAATTTTTATACCTTTATATTCATATTGGAACGATAATGTCTGAGTTTTTTGTGAATGACAAATACAGATTTTTAAAATGTATGGCAAGTCAACAAATTCATGTTGGTAGTAATCAAGTCATTAAATTATTTCAACAGGGGATTGCAGATATTTTGCATTTCATAAAGACAAAGGTAAATGCAATTATATGTGAATTAGAAGCTAATGGCTATATTATCCAGCTTAGTATACGCAGGAAGTATTTTCTTGCGAAGAAAGCAATGCCGAGCTAAGAGAAATTTGTAGTCAGGAGGTTGTAAAATGGACGTTAATACAATGCCTTTAGAAGCAGAGACTAGGGTGCTTATTGATCAAAACCTTAAAAATCTTGGTTGGAAATTAACGGGTAAAAATCAAAATGTTTATTACGAACAACCAAAATCAGCAGCGGAAAAGAAAAAACTTGCTGGGAAACGTCCTGATTATGTCCTTTATTCTAAAGAAAGTGATCGTCCTCTTATTGTAATTGAGGCAAAGAGAAAGGGATCACGAATCGACACCGCATTGGAACAAGGAATTGATTATGCACGTATAATAAATGCACCTCTTGTTTTTGCAACAGATGGTGTATATTGCAGAGCCTTTCATACATACGCCAACCGCCCTCCTATTCTGAATGGTGAAGAGATTGATGAGTTTATCCGTGAAGCGCTTGCTCTACGTTATCTGACGTCCTATGAAGTCAATACCGTCAGCCCTAAAGTCCAATATGACCGCAAGGAACTTATTCGCATTTTCGATGAAGCCAACAATATGCTGCGTGGAGAAGGCCTCCGTGCAGGTATTGAACGTTTCGGCGAATTTGCGAACATCCTGTTTCTGAAACTTATTAGCGAAAGTGAACAAATTAAACGTGAAAGCGGTATTCAGACCAAGTTTGATATTGCCTGTAGCTGGGATAGTATTAAACAGATTCCCTCGTCTACCCGTATTGAGTATATTAACAAGACTGTTTATGATAAGCTGAATGCGCTGTATAGCACTGATATTTTCACTCCTTTACAGATTCGTGATCCAAGCATTCTGAAGGAAATAATGGATAAGCTAGATCCTCTCATGTTAACGGACGTTGATAGTGATGTTAAGGGTGATGCTTTCGAGTATTTCTTGAAGGCTTCGACGTCTACCAAGAATGATCTTGGCGAATACTTTACACCTCGCCATATCGTAAAAACTATGGTTCGCCTAGTTAATCCTCAAATTGGTGAAACCGTATATGATCCTTTTTGCGGAACCGGTGGTTTCTTGATCGAAAGCTTCCGTTATATTTTCAATAACATGGCGAGAACGGAAGCCAACCTCAAAAAACTGCGCGAGAGCACGGTTTATGGCAATGAGATTACAAATACTGCTCGTATTACAAAAATGAATATGATCTTGGCTGGCGACGGTCACAGCAACATTAAGATGAAAGACAGCCTTGCCAATCCGATTGACGGCACTACAACTTATACAGATGTAAACGGTGTTGTTCATCACAATGGCTATGATATTGTGCTGGCAAACATGCCGTATTCTCAGAAGACTAAGCACGGTGGTCTTTACGATCTGCCGAGTACCAATGGCGACAGTATCTGTGTGCAGCACTGTATGAAAGCAATTAACAGTGCTTCTGAAAATGGACGTATGGCGTTGGTTGTGCCGGAAGGCTTTCTGTTCCGTAAGGATTTGACAAAAACACGCGAGTATTTGCTGGATCATTGCCAGTTGCAAAGTATCATTTCGCTGCCGCAGGGTGTGTTTTTGCCGTATACGGGAGTTAAAACGGATATTATTTACGCTACGAAGGTCAATCAAAAGATCAAGGCCGCAGAAAAGAAAAAGGATTTCTGGTATTTTGACGTTAAGAGCGATGGATATACATTGGACAATCACCGGCGTAAACTTGAGACGCCAAGCGATTTGAGCAAATATGAAGAATATCGCAAGCTGGATAAAGATCAGGCTGCCGATATGATGAGGGTAGGATTTGAGATTATCCCGCTTGATAAAGTGCAGCGAAATTCGTTTATTCTCGTGGGAAGTAGATACAGGGAAAAGCGTTCAGTTAGCTCGAATGTAGATTATGAATGGTTTCCGCTGAAAGGTTTATGTGAAATTACTTCTGGACAATCGCCAAGCGGAACTAACTACAATAAAGAGGGAAATGGTTTGCCATTCTATCAAGGCAACATAAATTTTGGAAGCATTTCTCTTGAAGAGCCATCTTTATGGACATCGGAAATCACCAAAGAAGCGTATGATGGGGATATTTTATTATCAGTTAGAGCACCTGTTGGAGAAGTCAATATATGCAATAAACACATTTGCATAGGAAGAGGCCTTGCTTCTTTAAGACCTTCGCCAAGGCTCAACAACCGTTTTTTATACTATATGCTTAAATATCAAGGAGGTAATCTATTAAAACAGCGATCCATGGGAAGCACTTTTGAGTCAATAACAAAAAAAGATATTGAAGATTTATACATTCCACTTCCTCCCATTGAAGAACAACTAAGAATAGCGTCTGAGCTTGATAGTTATCAGCAGATTATAAATGGAGCACGAGAGATATTGTCTAACTATAGCCCGAAAATTGTTTGTAAATCAGACAATTATCGTGCGTTAAATGAAATAGTAGCGTTTAAACCATCAAAAGCTGAAATAAAGGATTTACCTGGAGAAACTAAAGTCTCGTTTGTCCCGATGGCGATAATTAACACTTTTGATGCATCTTTTACATCTTCTGAAATTCGGGATCTTCAAGATGTATCTACCGGCTATACGTACTTTTGCGACAATGATGTTTTGCTTGCAAAAATTACGCCTTGTTTTGAGAATGGCAAAGCTGGAATTGCTCGTAATCTTAAGAATGGGATTGGCTTTGGATCAACAGAATTCATTGTAATTCGCCCGGATACGTCTGTTGTTGAGCCTGAGTGGATTTTCTATCACATCAATACTCGTGAATTTATTGATGGGGGAAAATCATTTATGACAGGCACAGCCGGGCAACAGAGAATTGATCTTAACTATGTTAAGCAGTATAAGATTCCTGTCCCGTCTCTGGAAGAACAAAGAAAAGTACTTGACGGTATTCATCGTGAGCAAGCTTTAATTGCGCCATCGAAAGAAATCATCAGTACATTTAGCGAAAAGATTGTTTCAAGAATCAAGGAAATATGGGGTGAATAAGGGTGCCGGATACTGTTGACTATACAGAAGTACCGCATTTACAAGACATTCTGAACTATCTACCGATTAACCCGGAAGATGAGGAAGATATTGTAAATTACGTACAGAACATTACGAATCTTATTGCAATAAACTATAGGTACGGGCAGTACCAGTTTGCTTATTTCGGCGTCCATCTGTTATACATGACGTATATATACTGTACAGCATGGAAAATCGGGAAAATTGAACCGGGACGTTATAAAGATGCTATCGTTTTCGCTCGCGCATACAATGGTAGAGAACGGGACCTCAAAATTGAGGAAGCGAACTCCGTTTTTGCATATAGTCTGATGCCGGAGAAAGATATCGCAAAGCTGTTCAAAATTATAGAATTGGATAAATCCCAGATTTCTCAGGTCGGCAATCTCGTTGACACGAGAAATGAGATGGCTCATGCCTCCGGTAAATTTGAGATCCTTACGGAAGAAATCTTCGATGCAAAAGTGAGCAGCATTCTTTCATCCATGGACATAATTCATAGATGTATGACGCGGTTGATTCGAACATGGTATAGCCAGATCCTATTAAGGTTTTGTAAAGGTGAATATGAAGGATACGAGGATCCGAAAGATTTTATAGCCGAGCAAATGATTCAGACATATAAGCTCTCCATAAATGAATTACTACTTTGCAACGAGATGAGTGTAAGCAGTCTGATAACGGAGCATCGGGGTTATAAAGTAAAGTTAAAAGCATTTAAAAAAACAGTTGAAGAGTATTGTCAAGAGATGGAATTTGTTTGACATTTATTAATATAATGTTATTAACTCCAATTATTCAGCAACCATAGAGTGGGAGTAAACTATGAACTATCTTAAATTTGGAAACGGTGCAAAAACCTTGGTTCTTATCCCTGGGCTCAGCGTCCAGAGCGTCCTTCTTATGGGCGATGCCGTAGCCCGCGATTATAAGTTTTTTACAGATGACTATACTGTTTATCTGATTGACCGCAGGGAAGATGTTCCGCCAGTCTATACAGTGGCAGATATGGCCAGGGACACAGCAGAGAAAATGAAGGAGCTGGGGCTTAAGGATGTATGCCTTTTCGGTGCTTCCCAGGGTGGCATGATCTCTATGCTGATTGCAGCCTGGTATCCTGAGCTGGTGCACAAGCTGGTGCTTGCATCCTCTGCCGCCAGAATCTCAGATCTCGGGAACAGTGTAATCCGGGGTTGGATATCCTTGGCAGAGAAGAAAGATGGCCCTGCTCTTTATCTCGATTTCCTTAAGAAAGTCTATCCATCATATATGTTTGACACATATAAGGATGCCTTTATTGCCGCAGGAAACAGTGTTACTTCCGAGGAGCTTGAGCATTTTATCATCATTGCCAAGGGAGCAGAGAACTTTGATGCCACATCTGAGCTGGACAAGATACAATGCCCGGTGCTGGTTACAGGGAGCGATGACGATGCAGTGCTTGGACCAGAGCCATCATATGAGCTTGCCAGAATCTTAGGCTGCCAGATTCACATGTACAAAGACTATGGACACGACTGCTACGACACAGCCCCTGACTATAAAGATAGGATGTTCAAGTTCTTTAATGACTGAACTTACAACTTCTTCCCATGGATCTCGCCGGGTACGCTCATCGGGTACACACCGGTAAAGCAGCCCTCGCAGAAACCGTAGGTCTCGGGGTTGCATTCCCTGCAGGCCTCGAGCATTCCCTTTGCACTTATGAATGCCAGTGTGTCGGCACCGATTTCCTTGCAGATTTCTGCCACATTGTGCTTGTTTGAGATAAGCTCGTTACGGGTCGGTGTGTCGATACCGAAGTAGCATGGGAACTTGACCGGAGGCGATGCTATGCGGAAATGGACTTCCTTGGCACCAGCCCTTCGCAGAATCTGCACCAGACGGCGGCTTGTGGTACCGCGCACTATCGAGTCGTCGATAACCACCACGCGCTTTCCGTCCACAACAGAGCGTACCGCATTGAGCTTTACAAAGACCATGTTCTCACGTTCCCGCTGTGTAGGGGCAATAAAGGTTCTTCCGATATATCTGTTCTTTATAAGGCCGCTGGCATAAGGAATTCCGGTAGCCTTGGCATAACCCTGGGCTGCGCTTAAGCCGCTGTCAGGCACGCCGATAACTACATCAGCAGGAACACCGCTCTCTTTGGCCAGCACAGCACCCATCTTCTCCCGGGCTACATTCACAGGAATGCCGTCCATTACGCTGTCGGGCCGTGCAAAGTATACATATTCGAATACACAGGTGTGCTTAGAAGTGCGTTCGCCGAAATCGTAAGATGTCACACCCTCTTCATTTATCAAGACAATCTCGCCAGGCTTTATGTCCCTGACAAAGGTGCCGTTAAGGGCATCGAAGGCGCAGCTTTCGCTTGCAAGCATCCAGCCACCTTCCACCTGTCCAAGGCAGAGCGGACGGATACCGTTAGGATCTCTTGCTCCGATAACACAATCATTGGTCATAATGACAATTGCGAATGAGCCTTTGATTATCTGGATTGTATCGATAAGAGCTTTTTCCAGCCCCTTCTTGAAGGAACGGGCAATGAGCTTAAGAATGACTTCTGTGTCGCTGTTGCACTGGAAGGTACAGCCGCTTTCCTCAAGCATCTCTCTGAGCTGCTCATAGTTCACCAGCTGGCCGTTGTGGACAACAGCAATATCGCCAAGCTTGGTACCCTGCATCATAGGCTGTGCATTTTCTGGCGACTTGTTTCCTGCTGTAGCATAACGGACATGAGCACAGGCAATGTTACCTGTCAGGGACTGCAGATTTTCCTGGCTGAATACCTCGGCTGTAGTTCCTTTTCCCTTGTGCAGCTTCATCTCTTTTCCGTCGCTTATTGCGATTCCGGCGCTCTCCTGTCCCCGGTGCTGCAGAGCATAGAGGGCATAATAGGCCAATGTTGCGGCATTAAAGTCCTTGGCAGAGTAAGCTTTGTATTCTTTCTTAGCTTCGGGTGCATCATTTTTCTTGTTAAGGAAAATACCAACTACGCCGCATTCATCATGCAGCTTGTCATCAAGATACTCAAAGTCTTCGTCTTTCATCCTCATGTCCCTATATAATGTCAAAATTCAATTTTTCCGCCGTTAACTGCAGCATCAGATGCCAGCTTTCTGCGGAATGCAATAAGTTTTTCTTTAATATCCGGGTATTTTATCCCCAGAATCTCCAGAGCAAGATATGCAGCATTCTTTGCGTTGTTTATTCCTACGCTGGCCACCGGAATCTGCGGCGGCATCTGCACAGTAGAAAGAAGTGCATCCATACCGGCAAGGCCGTTGCTCTTTCCAGGGGTCACGCACTCAAGGGGAACCCCTATCACAGGAAGCACTGTATGGCCGGCTATCACCCCAGGAAGGGCTGCCGAAAGGCCTGCTCCAGCTATTATTACCTCGCATCCATCTTTTTCCACCTGTCCAAGGGTCTTTATCAGCAGGTCCCCGGCTCTGTGGGCAGAGATTGCGTAAGCACTGTATTCCACGCCGAATTCGCTTAAGACATCGGCAGCTTTCTTCATAGTTTCGGTATCAGATTTTGAACCAAAGAATATTGCGGCTTTCATAATATTATTTTACTACATATGGGGAGTGCTTTACAAGATACCCTTGCGGAAGAAGAGCTTAAATGATACTATTTTTACAGGAGAAAAAAATGAAAAAAATTATCAGCGGAAAAGTCCGCGAAGTATATGATCTTGAAGATGGAAGAATGGTGATAGTGACTACAGACCGCCTGTCGGCCTTTGATGTTATACTGCCACGCCTTATCCCAGACAAAGGTAAGGTGCTTAATGCCCTGTCCAACTTCTGGTTCGATTATACCAAGGATATAGTCAAGAGCCACATGATTTCATCAGACTTAAAGGATATGCCGGCCGATTTCCAGAAGCCTGAGTACGAGGGGCGCACCATCCTAGTGAAGAAGCTCAAGATGATTCCTTACGAGGTTATTGTCCGGGGCTATATGTTCGGCAGCATGTGGGAAGCCTACAAGAAGGGAGAGCCTTTCCTGGGCCACAAGTTCGACAAGACTTATCAGCAGGCCGAGAAGCTGGCTGAGCCGATAGTGACACCATCCACCAAGGCTGAGTTCGGAACCCATGATGTGAACGTGACACTCCAGTACATGAAGGATGACCTGGGTGACAAGCTGGGAAGCGCCATAGAGAAGGCTGCCATCGCTGTCTACAAGCGGTGCTACGACCATGCATACAAGAACGGCATAATAATTGCAGACACCAAGTTTGAGTTCGGACTGGACGAGAATGGAGAGCTGGTTCTGGCAGACGAGGTGCTGACCCCAGACTCAAGCCGTTTCTGGAACAGGGACACCTACAAGGTGGGGACAAACCCTGCAAGCTTCGACAAGCAGTTTGTCCGGGACTGGCTCAAGGCCAACAATCTGGCGGGAGACCCAAATATCAAGACTCTGCCGGATGACGTGGTGGACAAGACCGCAGCACTCTACAAGGAATGCCAGAACAGAATCTGCAGATAAAAGCTGTATTTTTTGATGTAGACGGAACATTATTATCTCATACCACGAACATGGTGAGCATAAGCACCCGTAATGCTGTTATGTCCCTGCAGGCTAAAGGCATCAAGACTATTGTGTGCACCGGCCGGGACATAGGGGCATATGCAAGGCTTCCTATGGGCGACCTCCATTTTGACGGATACCTTACTCTGAATGGCGACCTGCTGCTGGATTCCCACCGCAAGATTTATGCAGGAACTCCGATAGATCAGGGGGATATGGAGGTGCTGACCCAGGCATTCAGGGCAAAGAAGATTCCATTTATCATGGTTGCCAAAGACCGGGTCTATATCAATTATGTGGACGAGACTGTGTTAAAGACCCAGGACAGCCAGATGTCGGCAGTTCCTCAGGTGGGGAAGTACAACGGAGAGAAAATTTATCAGATCATGGCCTTTGTCCCGGTGCACCAGCAGCAGATACTCAGCTCAATCCTGGATGAATGCAAGATTATCAGCTGGCACGACACAGGCATCGACATAATACCGGCAGAGGGAGGAAAGGCATCTGGCATGCAGAAATATATGGAGCTGCATGGACTTAAACGCTCAGAAATCATGGCTTTCGGCGATGGAGATAACGATATCGACATGCTTAAGCTTGCCGGTATAGGGGTGGCTATGGGCAACGGTACCGAAGGAGCCCAAGCTGCCGCCGACTATGTCACCGCCTCGGTGGACGATGACGGCATAGCAAAAGCCCTGCGGCACTTTGGCCTGATTTGATTTTTTTGTTTACGCCTTGAAAAATTTGGTATATTATTAATCTATGGAAGAAATAGTTAATATTGATAGCCTTGATTTACTTGAAAATAGAATTATCCTTCTGTTGAATACTGCAAGAAATCAAGTTGTAGATAATATAAATTTTACTATGGTTCATACTTATTATGAAATAGGAAGGTATATTGTTGAATATGAACAGAAAGGTAGCGACAGAGCACAATATGGAAAAGCCATTTTAAAGAATCTTTCTTTACGGCTTACAAAGAGGTTAGGAAGGGGATATTCCGAAGATAATCTCGGGAATATGCGTAAATTCTATTTGTGTTATCAAATTTCCGAAACACCGTCTCGGAAATTTACTTTAAGTTGGTCACACTATTTAAAACTTATACGTATCCAGAATTCTGATGAACGAAATTTTTATGAAATTGAAGCAACTCAAAACAAATGGAGTACTCGAGAACTGGAAAGACAATTCGATTCTTCTCTCTTTGAAAGACTTGCATTAAGTCGAAATAAAAAAGCTGTAAAAGAATTATCATTACATGGTCAGATAATAGAAAAACCAGAAGATATTATAAAAGATCCATATATTCTGGAGTTTACTGGTCTTCCTGAATTGCCAGAATATTCTGAAACAGAACTTGAGCAACGGCTTATAGATAATCTTCAGAGGTTTTTGCTTGAACTAGGCAAAGGTTTTACATTTGTTGGGCGGCAGGTTCGGTTATCATTTAACGAAGATCATTTCTATGTAGATTTGGTATTCTATAACCGCTTGCTCAGAGCCTTTGTACTTGTTGATTTAAAGCGTGGTAAACTAAAGCATCAGGATTTAGGGCAAATGCAGATGTATGTCAACTATTATGACCGTTTTGTAAAGCTGGAAGAGGAAAATCCTACGGTTGGAATTCTTCTATGTGCTGATAAAAATGATTCTATTGTGGAAATTACATTGCCAAAAGATAATAATCAGATTTTTGCAAGCAAATATCTGACCGTGTTGCCAAGCAAGGAAGAACTTAAAAGGTTGTTAGAAAAGTAGGAATTTATGACAAAAGGGACTAATGCTCGGTCAGAGCAGAATTTGAGTTGGTTGCTGAAGCGCCTGCGCCATATGGATAGGAAAATTGATTTTTGGAGGTAAAATATGGACGCACGTAAAGGTAACATCTATGAGATTTTAAATGGGAACAAGCAGTTCCTAATTCCAGTTTATCAGCGGTATTACAGCTGGGATATTGAACAATGCACCCGCCTCTGGAATGATATCGTCGAGATGCAGAAGAAGGGGAAGGTAGGCCACTTTGTCGGTTCCATCGTGAACATTGCGGAGCAGGCTATGCCGACCGGAGTCCAGAAATATATGATTATAGACGGCCAGCAACGAATGACTACGCTGTCATTACTCCTGCTTGCCCTGCGCGACTACGCGATCAAGAATCCGGACGATACCACCATCAATGCACGCCGTATTGACAACATGCTTTTGAAAAACGAGTATGAAAGCGGCGATGAGCGTTATAAATTACTTTTGACAGAGATGGACAGGGATATTCTGATGCGGCTTGTAGAAGAAAAGCCTATCCCGGATGATACCCGTTCAAGGCTGCTCGACAACTATAAGTTCTTTGCTGGAAAGATAGCTGATAAAGACTTACAGCCTGCCGAAGTATATGAATCCATCGGCAAACTGCAGATCGTAAATATAACACTGGACCGCACTGTGGATGATGCCCAGGCTATTTTCGAGAGTCTGAATTCCACAGGTAAAGAACTGTCTGAATCTGACCTGATTCGGAACTATGTTCTTATGGGGCTTGAACCTACGGAGCAGACGTATGTTTATGAGCATCTCTGGCGTCCAATGGAATTGCTGTTTGTTTATGAGACACAAGACTCCGTCATGGACAGATTTTTCAGAGATTATCTGACCATGAAGATCACGCGCATTCCTAAGCAGGATCGAGTATATGAAGAATTCAAACTCTATCACCTGAACTGCGAATTTGGTACTATTCGTGAACTGTGTCAGGACCTGCTTACCTATGCCAAGTATTATACAGACATGGTATTCAAGCGGAGTAGCAATCCTGTGCTCAAGTCTCTATATGAAGATATCAACGATCTGCGAATGGAGGTATCTTATCCCTTCCTGCTTAAAGTACATAACGATTATGCTGAGGGCATCATTTCAGAGGATGACTTGAAACTTATCATCAGACTGTGTATCAGCTACGTTTTCCGGCGTAGCATCTGTGATATACCGACGAATTCTCTAAACAAGACCTTTGCGACGCTGAGAAATGAAATCAGGCAGGATGATTACGTCAATTCTATCAAGGCATTCTTTGTCATGCGTGACGACTATAAGGAATTCCCGGATGATGATAAATTTACTGTGGCCTTTGTATCAAGGGATATTTACACCATGCGCTCCCGTAATTTTATCCTCAGCCATTTGGAAAACTATGGTAATAAAGCTCCGATCATCATTGAGAATTATACGATTGAGCACATCATGCCTCAGAATAGCAGTTTGAGTCCTGAATGGCAGCAGATGCTTGGATCAAACTGGCGTGAGGTACAGAAGACCTATCTGCACACCATCGGCAACCTGACGCTTACAGCATACAACTCAGAAATGAGCGACCACCCGTTTATGGTTAAGATGGATATGGAGGGGGGCTTCAAAGAAAGTGCACTCCGTTTGAATGCGTATATCGTAAAGCTAAATGAATGGAACGAGCAGAGGATCAAAGAGCGTGCTGCAATATTGGCAGATAAGGCGAAGCAAATCTGGGCATTCCCGGATATGACTGAAGCTGAGCTTGCTCCTTATCAGACTGTAGAGAAACTGGCAGAACGTTATAGCATTGAAACTTATGATACTAATGTTTTTACGAAAACGTTGTTTGAAGTTCTGGATCGCAGAATACAGAATCTTTCACCTGATGTAAAACGCGAATTTAAGAAACTCTATGTTGCATATAAGCTGGATACTAATTTTGTGGATATTGTTTTCCAGAAACAGAGACTGCGTATATCGTTGAATATGAAGTTCTCAGAGGTGATCGATCCAAATGGCCTGTGCCGTGATATTACTGGCCTTGGCAGATGGGGCAATGGTGATGTTGAGCTTTATATGGAACATACATCTGATGTTGATCAAATCATGGAACTTGTGGAGCAGTCCTATCGCCTTCAGGTAGATGAGTGATATTTTGTAGTCTTATTTATTTTAATCATTCCTGATTTTAATTTAATCATTTTGCCCTGAAATGATTAAATTAAATTCTCAATATGATACGATTCAGGTTGTCTCCCATTTACGCAGCCTGTACATTGTAGTGACCCGCTTTAAAGCTTCTGATACACCTCTCCATCCAAAGTCTTCCAATGGAAGATGCCGTTCTCCAGAATCATGTAGCTGTTGGCGCTGCCGTTCTTGGGAATAGAGATTGAGCCAGGGTTCAAGTACAGGTTGTCATCAGCGAACTTTTCCCATGCAGGAATATGGGTATGGCCATGGAGCAGGATATCTCCTTTCTGCAGTGGCGGTGGTGTCTTGGTATTGAACTTATGGCCGTGGGTCACATATATAATCCTGTTCCCCATAGGAATGACACTGTAATCAGCTAAAATAGGGAACTCCAGCACCATCTGATCCACTTCGGTGTCGCAGTTGCCCCGGACACAGAAAATCTCTTTCTTCATGCTGTTCAGAAGGGTAATCACTTCCTTGGGAGCATACTCCTGGGGCAGGTCGTTCCGTGGGCCATGGTACAGGATATCACCCAAAAGCAGCATCCTGTCGGCTTTCTCGGCTCTGTATGCCTCTATCATCTGTCTGCACCAGTATGCAGAACCATGTATATCCGATGCGATAAATAGTTTCATGTTGTCATTATGTATGAATTTTTTTCTTGTGTACAGGCAGTTTTTTTTGTATTATTAAAGAAGGAGTGCACCATGATAAAGACAACTGTAGGTATTGATGGAATGATGTGCAGCATGTGCGAGGCACATGTCAACGACACTATCCGCAAGGCCTTTGAAGTTAAGAGTGTAAAGTCGTCCCATAAGAAAGGGGAGACCGAGATTATATCGGAGAATCCTATTGATGAGGATAAGCTCCGGAAGGCTATGGAACCTACTGGCTACGCTGTTACAGCCATTTCAAGCCAGCCATACGAGAAAAAGAAACTGTTTGGCCTTTTCGGCTGATAAGGAGCATATATGAGTACACAGTCTATCGTCTATTTTACCAGAGAATTATCCCCTGAGGGTCTGCACAAGGTCTACAGCAGAATCAAGGAGAACATGACAGGCCGGATTGCCGTCAAGCTCCATACAGGCGAGAAGAACGGTCCCAACATCATTCCAAGCAGCTGGGTAAAGAAGTTCATGGCAGGGGAGAAGGAG
The DNA here is from genome assembly GCA_017446885.1 of Spirochaetia bacterium. GTDB lineage: Bacteria > Spirochaetota > Spirochaetia > CADAEX01 > CADAEX01 > CADAEX01. Next base: position 78,976 of record JAFSOR010000020.1, read on the forward strand.
CTTAAATCAAGCGGAACTATCGTAGAGACCAACACCTATTACGAGGGCGACCGGTACACCACAGAACAGCACCGAGAGACTCTTAAGGTGAACGGCTGGGATTTCTGCCCTGTGGATATAATGGACGAGGATGGGACTGTCACCCTGCCTATAAAAGGGGGCAAGTGGATGAAACAGATGTCCCACGGCTCCCACATGCTTAACTACGATTCACTCCTGGCACTGACCCATTTCAAGGGGCATGCTATGGGAGGCTTCGGCGGTTCCAACAAGAATATCGGCATCGGATGTGCCGACGGTCGTCTGGGTAAAAAGTGGATTCATACCAAGGAAGGCTCAGGCGATATGTGGTCTATTGCCGAGGAGGAGCTTATGGAGCGTATCTCCGAGTCCACCAAGGCTACCATCGACTACTTTGGAAAGCACACTGCCTACATCAATGTGATGCGGAACATGTCTGTCTCCTGCGACTGCGAAGGTACTGCTGCCATGCCGGTTGTGACCCCGAACGTTGGAATTCTGGGCTCTCTGGACATCCTGGCTGTGGACAAGGCCTGTATTGATATTGTCTACGCCATGAGGGAGGATGAGCATCACGACCTGGTGGAGCGGATTGAGACCCGCCATGGCCTACGCCAGCTTTCTTATATGAAAGAGCTGGGGATGGGCAACGACCAGTACATCCTGATTGACCTGGACAATAATGATGCCAAGATGACTCCTAAGGAAGCAGTGCAGAACCTTAAACCGTTTGTAAATGGTTGATATCCACTAACTCGGTGTTATTAAGGTTGTAGCGGCTTGCGATAATCCTTATCAAAGCTCCGGCCGTATCCAGGCTGGTCAGGCACGGTATGCCCAGCTGCATAGCCCTGCGGTGTATTGCTATAAAGTCGCCCATTGTGGAGTCTTTGACCGCACCGGTATAAATCAGGTAGTGTATCTTCTTCTGCTCCATAAGAGAGTAGATTTCCTCTGACTCTGTGGCGTTTGATACGCTGTGAACTGGTATTCCCTGCCTTTTTATGGTCTCGGCAGTTCCAGGGGTTGCATAAAGCTTTATCCCCAGGTCGTAGAACTGCTCGGCAATGGAAAGTATCTCCTGATAGTCTATCTCGGCCACAGAAAGTAGAACTCCCGATTCCATATTGAACTTTGACGGGATGGTGAGTCCTGCCGCTGTAAGCCCCTTGAACAGGGCCTCTGCCGTGGTCTTGCCTATTCCCAGCACCTCGCCGGTGGACTTCATCTCGGGTCCCAGAATAGCATTGGCATCGTTAAGCTTCTCGAAAGAGAATACCGGCACCTTGACCGCATGGCATGGAGGTGTGCGGTAAAGCCCTGTGCCATAGCCCATATCCTTAAGCTTTTTGCCCAGCATGACACGGCTTGCTATATCAACCATAGGTATGCCTGTCACTTTGCTTATATAAGGGACAGTGCGCGATGCCCGCGGGTTCACCTCTATGACATAAAGTTCGTTCTCATATATCAGGTACTGGATGTTCACAAGTCCCTTGGTTCCCAGTGCCAGGGCCAGCTTGGTGGAGCGGTCGCACAGCTTGTGCAGCATGGTGCCCGAAAGGTTGTAGGGAGGGTAGACTGCTATTGAGTCGCCGGAATGGACGCCGGCCCGCTCGATGTGCTCCATTATTCCTGGTATAAGGACATCGGTGCCGTCAGAGATTACATCCACCTCAAGCTCGGTGCCTGGCATGTACTTGTCTACAAGCACGGGGTTCTCGATACCCGAAGCCAGAATGTTCTTCATATATTTCCGGGTCTGGTCATCGGACCAGGATATTGTCATGTTCTGGCCGCCTATTACATAACTTGGCCTCAGCAGCACTGGATAGCCCAGTGTCTCTGCTGCCTGAACAGCCTCTTGAAGTGTCTTCACTCCCATTCCCTTAGGACGGGAGATGGCAAACTTCTCCAGAAGCTTGTCAAAGCGGGCCCGGTCCTCTGCCAGGTCAATTCCCTCGGCCGAAGTACCTAAAATAGGGATTCCATGCTTATCCAGGAACTGTGTCAGCTTTATGGCGGTCTGCCCTCCGAATGCCACTACAACACCTATCGGTTTCTCCACATCAATGATGTTCATCACATCCTCTGGGGTAAGGGGCTCGAAGTAGAGCCGGTCCGCAGTGTCGTAGTCGGTGGATACAGTCTCCGGGTTGTTGTTCACAATCACCACGTCATAACCCATTTCACGCAGTGTCCAGACGCAGTGCACCGATGAGTAGTCGAACTCGATTCCCTGTCCGATGCGTATCGGGCCGCTTCCAAGAACCAGAATCACCTGCTTGCCGGAACGCTTGAAAGACCTTGATTCGCAGACCTCGTTGCATGTGGAGTAGAAATATGGGGTCTCGGCATTGAACTCGGCGGCGCAGGTATCCACCATCTTGTAGCTGAACCTGTAGCCAGGCAGCTTCTTTGCCCTGCATATATGCTGCAGTGCCTTGTCGGTGTAGCCCAGGTGCTTTGCCCTTATGTACTCCTCCTTGGAGAGCTTCTTCTTTCCTGCCACGGAAAGCTCGAAGTCGGCCAGGTTCCTTATCTTGTCCAGGAACCAGCGGTCTATCTTGGTTATCTCATGGATTTTATCTACGGAAATACCGGACTTAAGGGCTTCAAATACAGTGAAGATACGCCTGTCATCCTGTTCCCTAAGGCGCTCCATGACAGGTCCGTCATATAAAGAAGGGGCATTCAGGGTGTCAAAACCGTTCTCGGTTCCCCGCACAGCTTTCATTAGCGCTGCCTCGAAGCTGCTTCCTATGGCCATGACTTCTCCGGTAGCTTTCATCTGGGTTCCAAGCTTTCGGCTTGAGCCTGCGAACTTGTCGAAAGGCCACTTTGGGAACTTGACCACAACGTAGTCCAGAGCCGGCTCGAAACAGGCACATGTCTTTCCTGTTATGTCATTCTTTATCTCGTCCAATGTGTACCCCAGGGCAATCTTGGTTGTTATCTTTGCAATAGGGTAGCCGGTGGCCTTTGATGCCAGGGCTGATGAGCGGGATACCCTTGGATTCACCTCTATGACTGCATACTCGAAGCTGTCTGGGTTGAGTGCAAACTGACAGTTGCAGCCACCCACTATGCCCAGTGCTGTAATCATGTTGAGCGAGGCAGAGCGGAGCATCTGGTACTCCTTGTCTGCCAGGGTAAGGGCTGGAGCCACCACAATGCTGTCCCCTGTGTGTATGCCTACCGGATCCAGGTTCTCCATGGAACAGACTGCAATAGTGTTTCCTATGCTGTCCCGCATGGTCTCAAACTCTATCTCTTTCCAGCCTGCAATGCTTTTCTCCACCAGAATCTGATGGATAGGGGACATGTGCAGTCCTGTCCCTGCTATGGCCTTAAGCTCTGCCTCGTCATTCGCAATCCCGCCGCCCGAGCCGCCCAGTGTGAATGCGGGGCGCACTATGACAGGGTAGCCGATGTTCCGGGCCGCCTTTACAGCCTCGTCCAGTGTATTTGCAATCTCAGATGACACTACAGGCTGGCCTATAGCCTTCATGGTGTTGCGGAAAAGCTCTCTGTCCTCGGCCTTGTCTATGGCCTCTATATCGGAGCCCAGAAGCCGCACACCGTATCGCTCAAGCACGCCCCGCTGCGAAAGCTGCATGGCTATGGTCAGCCCAGTCTGGCCTCCAAGCCCTGCCAGAAGGCTGTCTGGCCGTTCTTTCTTTATTATTCTGGTTACAGTCTCCACATTAAGCGGTTCAAGGTAAATCTCGTCGGCCATAGCCTTGTCAGTCATAATGGTGGCAGGGTTTGAGTTTACCAGCACCACGTTTATCCCTTCGGCTTTGAGCACCCGGCAGGCCTGGGCACCGGCGTAGTCGAATTCTGCAGCCTGGCCTATGACGATAGGGCCTGAGCCTATGACCATTACTTTGCGTATACTTTTGTCTTTAGGCATTTTCCCGGCCCTCCATCATGGCTATGAAACGGTCGAAGAGGAAGCCGGTGTCCAGAGGGCCTGCAGAGGCCTCAGGGTGGAACTGTACAGTGAAACACTGCCTGCCGGGGTAGGTTATCCCCTCGCAGCTGCCGTCGTTTGCATTCACGAAGGTCTCTACTCCAATTCCCTTGAGGCTGTCAGCAATAACTGCATAGCCATGGTTCTGACAGGTTATGTAGGTCCGGCCGCCTTTTTCCTTCACCGGCTGGTTGCCGCCGCGGTGACCGTACTTCAGCTTCTCGGTCCGGCCTCCCATGGCCAGTGCTGTCAGCTGATGCCCCAGGCAGATGCCGAATACAGGCACTTTGCCCACCAGTTTCTTGATCTGCTCTATTGCAAATGTGTTCTCAGCCGGGTCACCGGGGCCGTTGGAAAGCATAATGCCGTCCGGCTTGAAGCTCAGTATTTTCTCGGCTGTGGTGGAGCTTGGTACAGCAATAACTGTGCAGCCCCTTGCAGTCAAAGAGCGTATGATATTCCTCTTGGCGCCGTAGTCCACCAGCACCACAGTATGCTTTTTTATTCCTTTGGGCTGGTAAACGCTCTCTTTCCTGCAGGTAACCTCATCCACAACCTTGGTCACGGCAAACTCTTTTATCGCAGATAAATCCTTTGGAACACGCGAGCATATCATGGCATTCATCACACCCTCTTCCCTTATCAGACGGGTAAGCTCCCGGGTGTCCACACCGCAGATTCCCGGAATTCCCTGCTTCTTGAGATATTCATCCAGCTGATACTGGCTTCTGAAGTTTGACGGGGTGTCGCAGAGCTCCCTGACCACATATCCTTTCAGGGCGCTTTTCCCTTCGAAATCTTCCTCAATCACTCCGTAGTTGCCTATGAGGGGGAAGGTCTGGATTACAATCTGCCCTGCATAGCTGGGATCGGTCAGTGTCTCAAGATATCCTTCCATATTAGTGGTGAATACCAGTTCCCCCAGACATTTTCCAGGAGCTCCTATATGTTTTCCCTTGAAAACCTTTCCGTTTCCAAGGACTAAGTATGCTGTTTCCATCATCTCTCCAATGCTGCCCTGATAAATCCAATGAATAATGGATGTGGATGGTTGGGCCGGCTCTTGAACTCCGGGTGATACTGAACTCCTATGAAGAAATCCCGGTCAGTGAGTTCCACTGTCTCCACCAGGCGGTTGTCAGGGGAAAGTCCGCTCAGCACCAGTCCAGCCTTGGCAAGTGTCTCCCTATATTCGTTGTTGAACTCATATCTGTGGCGGTGCCGCTCGTGTATCAGGTCAGTACCGTAGAGTTTCTCCATGGCTGTCCCTTTCTGTATGCAGCATGGATAGCTGCCAAGGCGCAGTGTGCCACCTTTGTTGATCTCATCACTCTGTCCCGGCATGAAATCAATCACTTTATTCTTGCAGTCAGGGGCAAACTCGCCGGAGTCTGCATCCTTAAGCCCTGCCACATTCCTGGCATATTCAATCACCGCGATCTGCATTCCAAGGCATATTCCGAAATAGGGCACCTTGTTCTCACGGGCATACTGGGCTGATGTTATCATTCCTGGAATACCTCGGTCACCAAAGCCTCCCGGTACTATGATGCCGTCCATGTCTCCAAGGATATCGGCCACATTCTCTTCTGTAATTGTCTCTGAGTCTATCCAGTGGATATCCACCTTGGAATTAAGATAGAAGCCTGCATGGCGCAGTGCCTCTGCCACAGAAAGGTATGCATCGTGGAGCTGCACATATTTGCCCACAAGGGCTATCTTCACAGTCTTTTCTGCATTCCGCACCCGGTCAACCATCTCACGCCACTTGGTAAGGTCTGGCCTCGGAGTCTTTATGTTGAGCTCACGGCATACAACCTCTGAAAGGTGCTTGCTCTCCAGGTAGAGGGGAGCCTCGTAGAGGATAGGCATGGTCAGATTCTCGATCACACAGTCAGGCTTCACGTTGCAGAAGTTGGCTATCTTCTTGAATATGCTCTCGTCTGTGATAGGCTCGTCGCACCTCAGCACTATGATGTCGGGGGAGATACCTGCCGCCTGCAGCTCCTTTACCGAATGCTGTGTAGGCTTTGATTTATGCTCGCCGGAAGCCTTCAGGTAGGGGACCAGTGTCACATGTATATAAATCGTGTTTCCCCGGCCCTGCTCAAGTCCAACCTGCCTTATGGCCTCAAGGAAAGGCTGGCTCTCGATGTCTCCGATGGTTCCGCCGATCTCGGTGATCACTATGTCGGCATCGCTTTTCTTTCCTACATTGTATATGAAGCTTTTTATCTCATCTGTAACATGGGGGATGATCTGGACAGTCCGTCCCAGGTACTCGCCGTGCCGCTCCTTGGCAAGCACATTTGCAAACACCTTTCCGGTGGTCAGGTTGGAATATTTGTTAAGATCCTCATCTATGAAGCGCTCATAGTGGCCTAAGTCAAGGTCAGTCTCGGCTCCATCCTCGGTGACATACACCTCGCCATGCTGGTAAGGGCTCATGGTCCCAGGATCCACGTTTATGTAAGGATCCAGCTTCTGGGCTGCCACCTTGAGCCCTCTTGCCTTCAAAAGCCTTCCCAGGGAAGCCGCAGTTATTCCCTTTCCCAGACCGGACACAACACCGCCGGTGACGAAGATGTAATTTGTCATTATTTTTCTCCCAAAAAAAAATATCAATTTAAGGCAGTTTTTTGCAATTATTTTTTGAAAAAAAATCAATGATATTTTGATATTAAAATTCCAAGATGTATGCTATAATTTCATATAGAAGGGAACTATGACACAGATTGAGCGGCTTGATTATCTTTTAGATGCTTTTAAGGAAGATTCTGTCCAGTACAAAGAGCTCCAGGTTGGTTCTGATATTGAGGATAAGAGGATAGCTCTGCGATCCCTTATGAACATACGCATGCCTGCTCCTATGGATGATGAGATCCTTAAGGTCCAGGATGAATACCTCTCCCGCTGTCTTGCAGAGAAGGGGATTGTCACCCTTGACCTTATTCCGGAGGTTGCCGATAAGATCTCAATCTGGCAGGGGGATATCACTCTCCTTGATGTGGATGCCATAGTGAACGCCGCCAACTCCCAGATGCTGGGTTGCTTTGTCCCCATGCATACTTGCATAGACAACTGTATCCACACCTTTGCCGGCATCCAGCTCCGCCTTGAGTGCCATAATAAAATGGAGGAACTCCGTTCCAAGTACGGTGCAACCTACGTTCAGCCCACATCTATCCCAATGATTACCGATGCCTACAACCTGCCTTCCAAGAAGGTTATCCATGTGGTGGGACCCATTGTATATGGAGACCTTATGCCTGAGCACGAGAAAGCGCTGGAGTCCTGCTACACCAATGTACTTGATCTTTGCCTTGCAAACAATCTTCGCAGTGTGGCTTTCTGCTGTATCTCCACCGGTGTGTTCCACTTCCCGAACCAGAGGGCGGCCGAGATTGCCACAGGTACGGTGCGGTCTTGGCTTTCCCGGCATCCAGGGGCAATTGACCGGGTGATATTCAATGTGTTCAAAGACAAGGATAAGGAATATTATGAGCGATTCATTTAATATAAATCTTTCTGCAGGTTCAGTTGAACCACAGGAAGCACCTCGGCGCATAAAGGAGGAACTTGCTTCTGCAGACGCCGTCATAATAGGGGCAGGAGCAGGGCTTTCCACCTCTGCAGGTTTCATTTACTCCGGCCCGCGGTTTGAGCAGTATTTCTTCGACTTCATAAAGGCTTATGGTATTCCCGATATGTACTCCGGCGGATTCTATGATTTTCCCACACCAGAGATCTATTGGGCCTGGTGGAGCCGCCATATCTACTACAACCGCTATATCGATGCCCCTAAGCCAGTCTACAAAACACTTCTAAAGCTGGTCAAGGATAAGAATTACTTTGTCCTTACCACCAATGTGGACCATCAGTTCCAACGGGCTGGCTTTGACAAACAGCGTCTTTTCTACACTCAGGGCGACTATGGCCAGTTCCAGAGCCCCAATCCAAAGGTCAAGAAAGTGTATGAGAACGAGGAAATCATCATGCAGATGATGAAGGCCCAGGGCTTTGTCAAGGATGAGAAGGGAGTCTTCCAGGTACCGGAAAATAAACGTATAACCATGCGTATCCCAGCCAGGCTGGTTCCTGTGTGTCCCGATGACGGCGGTCCTATGGTGCCTCATCTCAGGAGCGACGGCACATTTGTTGAGGATGATGGCTGGAACCAGGCGGCTCAGCGGTATACCGATTTTGCACAGAGTTGCATGAAAAGTCATGTCCTGCTTCTGGAGCTGGGAGTAGGTGGCAATACTCCTGGCATCATCAAATATCCATTCTGGAAGATGACAGCAGCCAACCCCAAGGCTGTGTATGCCTGCATAAACTTCCATGAGTCATACTGTCCGGCACAGATAGAGGCACAGTCAATATGCGTGGATTCGGATATCGGAGATTTTCTTAAAAAAGTTGCAGAGGTGTAGCATTATTTGATACACTGGGGATGATAGAATCCTATAAAAAGGAGTTGTGATGATTGTTGCTTTAGTTGTCTTGACATTGATTATATCGGTTGTTTCTCTGTTCCTTATCTTGTCCCTTTTAAAACGGGATAACAGTGGAGATGCCAACCTGCTGACCGATAAACTTGTCACCTATGAACGGAACCTCAAGGATGAATTTGAGCGGAGCCGGAAGGAGAATGCAGCCTCTGCCAGCGTATCAAGGCGGGAGGCCACAGAATCGCTTCTGGGGTTCCAGAATTCCATGAACGGCCGGCTGGATGCCCTTTCCAAGTCTACGCAGGAGACCCTGGCACTGCAGCAGCAGTCGGTGCAGAACAGCCTTAAGCATATACAGGAGAGCAACGAGAAAAAGCTGGAGGAGGTACGCTTTACTGTGAATGAACGGCTGGATGCTCTTGCCAAGTCCACACAGGAGACTCTGACACTGCAGCAGCAGTCGGTGCAGAACAGCCTTAAGCACATACAGGAGAGCAATGAGAAAAAGCTTGAGGAGATGCGTCTTACTGTAGATGAGAAACTTCAATCCACATTGGAAAAAAGGCTTACCAGCTCCTTCGAGCTTGTCACCAAGCATCTTGAGGCAGTTCAGAAAGGGCTTGGTGAGATGCAGAGCCTTGCCAGCGATGTGGGCGGTCTAAAGAGGGCCCTCACCAATGTAAAGACAGCAGGCGGCATGGGGGAGGTACAGCTGGAAGCCCTTCTTTCCCAGTTCCTATCCCCGGAGCAGTTTGAGAAAAATGCCCATCCTAACCCTGCAAATACACGGCTTGTGGTGGAGTTTGCAGTCAAGATTCCTTCCAAGGGCAATTCTGATGATGTCATCTATCTGCCTGTGGATTCCAAGTATCCTGCCGCTGTGTGGGATAAGCTGACTAAGGCCTATGAGGATGCGGACAAGGATGAGATAGATGCCCAGCGGAAGGCTCTCCGCACCGATATCCGTAACATGGCCAAGGATATAAAGGAAAAATATATCGAGGCACCGTTTACCACCGATTTTGCCCTTATGTTTGTCCCGTTTGAGGGGCTTTTTGCCGAGATTCTCCGTATTCCTGGCCTGTTCCAGGAGATTCAGGACGAGTTCAAGGTCACAGTGGCAGGACCTACCAGCCTTACCGCATTCCTCAACAGCCTTCAGATGGGATTCCGGACCCTGGCAATCCAGAAGGAGACTTCTAAGATCTGGGAGCTTCTGGATACAGTCCGGTCCGAGTTCGGCAAGTTCGGCGATATTCTTGCAGCCACCAGGAAGAAACTGGAGTCTGCTACCAGCGAGATAGAGAAGGCAGAATCCAAGAGCCGGAATATAGAGAAGAAACTCAAGCGGCTGGACAAGCTGCCTGAGCCTGATAAAGAGACCTTTCTACTGACAGAGGAGTAAAATTATGGAACTGAAAGAGATTATGCAGCAGAAAGTGTTTGCCGTAGTAGGCAACACATTGGATGAAGAGAAATATGCTTGTAAGATTAAGAAGGCTATGCTGGAGCACGGTTATACAGTCTATGCAGTAGGCAAGGAGCTGGCCTCAATCAACGATGTGCCGGAGGAGATTGATATAATCGACCTGTGCATCCATCCTGTGAAAGGGCTTGCCCTGATGAAGGAGTGTAAAAAGAGCTTCAAGTGCATAGTCATCCAGCCTGGTGCCGAAAGCCCTGAGCTCCTGGAGTATCTTGACCAGCAGAAGATGCCCTATATTCAGGGGTGCCTCCTGGTAGGTTTAAGCCGGTTCAAACGGGGCTGAAATTTATGCTTGAAATGCTTTTTAGGCATTTCATGAAATAAAAACAAAGTATTTGATATATCACGCCCAATCATATATATTAAGTACATGAATAATATACTTATTGTTTATTTTTCCCGGAAGGGACAGAACTACTGGGCAGGAAGCATCAAGAATCTTCCTAAGGGAAACACTGCTGTGGCTGCGGAATTCATCCAGAAGGCCGTAGGTGGCGATATTTTCGAAATAGATACTGTAAATCCATATCCAGAGGATTATACTGCCTGCATCAACCAGGCCAAGGCCGAGCTCCGCTCAAAGGCGCGGCCAGAGATCAAAAAGTACCTGGATTCCATAGAAAAATACGATACCATTTTCGTGGGATTCCCAAACTGGTGGGGAACTATGCCGATGTGCATGTTCACATTCCTTGAGCATTACGACTTTGGAGGCAAGACTGTCATCCCATTCTGCACCAACGAAGGAAGCGGAATGGGAAGCAGCGAGAAGGATCTTAAGAAGGTTTGCAAGGGTTCTGACGTAAAGCCGGGACTCTCCATCACAGGAAACCGGGTTAACCAGATGGAGAGCCAGATCAAGATCTGGGCTTCCGGCAATATTTAAGGCATGAGGGATAATATGAAAAAATTATTTATACTTTGCCTTTTGCTGCTTTGTGCAGGGTCCCTGTTTGCCGATTCCCTGGTGCTCTACTTCTCCCGGGCAGACGAGAACTATGGAGTAGGTTATATAGAGAAGGGTAATGCCGCCATTGTTGCTGAGATGATTGCCTCCAAGACAGGTTCCGACCTGTTCCAGATTGTTCCGGAAAAGCCTTATCCCGCTGAATACAAGAAATGCACCGATATAGCTCTGACTGAGAAAAATCAAAAGGCAAGGCCTGCCTATGTGGGCGATGTTGATGTCTCGAAATACGACACCATCTATATCTGCTACCCTATCTGGTGGGGCGATTTCCCTATGACTATGTATACATTCTTCGAGGCCCATGACCTGAATGGCAAGACTCTGATTCCTTTTGTCACCCACGAGGGGAGCGGTGTCTCTGGCACAGATAAGACTCTGAAACGGCTTTACAGGAATGCAGATGTCAAGGAAGTCCTGTCAATCCGTGGAACCACTATACAGAAGGACAGAAAGGGAACTGAAGCCTCTGTTGATGCATGGCTGAAAAAAGTATCCAAATAAAAGAACTTGTGATATAATTCAGCCGGATAGTGAGGTGCTTATGAGCGATTGTTTCGGGAAAAATGTATTCAAGCTGGGATTTGGCCTTATGCGGCTGCCCAAGCTGGAAGATGGAAAGAGCATCGATGTGCCCCAGGTCTGCAGAATGGTTGATGCCTTCATGGCAGCCGGTGGCACCTACTTCGACACTGCCTATGTCTACGATAACGGTGGCTCCGAGAAAGCCATAAAAGAGGCCCTCATAGACCGCTATCCACGCTCTTCCTACACCTTGGCCACCAAAGTAAACGCATGGCTCAACTGCAAGGACGAGCAGGCTGCAAAACAGCAGATTATGACAAGCCTTGAACGTACTGGTGCCGGCTATTTCGACTACTATCTTATCCACGCCATCCAGCCCCAGAATTACACTGTGTACGACGACTTCCACCTGTGGGACTATGTGAGGGAGCAGAAGGCAAAAGGGCTTGTAAAGTACTGGGGCTTCTCATTCCATGCCGACCCGCCTCTTTTGGATAAACTCCTTACTATCCATTCCGATGTGGATTTCGTGCAGCTCCAGATAAACTATGCAGACTGGGAGAATCCAGGTGTAGCTTCCAGAGAGTGCTATGAGATTGCCCGAAAGCATGGCAAGCCTATTGTAGTCATGGAGCCGGTGAAGGGTGGGGCACTGGCAAAACCTATTCCAGAAGTGGAGAAGATATTCAAGGAGGCAGACCCTAAGGCATCATGTGCATCCTGGGCTATCCGCTATGTGGCTTCCCTGGATGGCATACTCTCAGTTCTTTCCGGTATGTCAAACATGGAGCAGATGGAGGACAACCTTTCATTCATGAAGAATTTCAAGCCTCTCACTCCAGACGAGCAGGAGGTGATCAAGAAGGCGCAGGCTGCCCTTGAGCTAGATAAATCAATCAAATGTACTGCCTGTCATTACTGCACCGATGGCTGCCCGAAGAACATTCCTATTCCAGAGATCTTTGCAGTCAAGAATGATGAGGATCATCATAAGAGCTGGGACGGCGGCAAGCGCAAGTATATTGTGGCGGTGGTAGGCAGAGGCCAGGCCTCAGACTGCATCGAGTGCGGCCAGTGCGAGGGGGCATGTCCACAGCATCTGCCTATAATAAAGCTGCTTAAAGAATGCAGGAGTATGGAATTTTAATCATTGACGGCAATGACTTTGCATAATAATATATAGATAATTTGGAGGATACTATGGTAAATACCCTTATAATACAGAATCGTAAGCCGCTCTCAATCTCTGTGCAGGCTGCTGCGACAATTCTTGCAATTGTGGCTGCTGTGGCAGTTCCCCAGTTCTTCCACTGGCTTGGAATTGTATCCGGAGCAGGCAAAGCTCCTGGAGTGGCATTCAGCCCTATGCATCTGCCGATTATCCTCGTAGGATTCCTGGCTGGTCCTTATGCGGGTCTGATCTCTGGTCTGCTGGGACCTGTGGTTGCCCACTATATGTCAGGTATGCCGAATGCAATGCAGCTTCCTTTCATGATGGTTGAGCTGGCAGGCTACGGGCTTTCTGCCGGACTTTTACGCAGCATCAGGCTTCCCCTTGTGGCCAAGACACTTGTTGCATTGATTACAGGCCGTCTCTTCCGCATGATTGCCTGTGTTTTCGCCTTCTATCTGCTAGGAAATGAGAAGATGCGTCCGTTAGGTATCTGGATGAGTATCCCACGGGTTCTTCCCGGTATTGTACTGCAGCTTGTACTTATTCCTCTGATTGTGTTCCGTGTTGAGAACAGAGGGAAAGCTGATCTTTAAAGCTTAGCTCTTATCTCGTTCAGGAACAGTTCTCCTGCCTTGGTGAACTGCTGATGCTTACGCCACACCACATACATGGCTGTTGTCAGGGCGGGCTTTAAAGGCCTGAAGCACAGCTTGGAATCGGTCCCTGTGTCCACCAGGCCGTCAAAGGTGAGCAAGTATCCGGTGCCGCTCCGGGCCAGGACTGATCCGTTATATGACAGGTCCAGGGTTGCAGTCACATTCAGCCTGCCTATATCATCACCGATCCACTTGGGAAGGTCTGCCGCAAGAGCCTGACGGGACACCATAACTGGTTTGTCAAATAAATCCTTAGGTGTTATAAACTTTTTCAACGCAAGCTCATCATCCTTTCTCATCACAACGCCCCAGCAGTCCACTGCAGGCACAGTCAGACAGTTATATTTCTCAAGGTCAACATTCTCCACAATCACGGCAAAGTCAAAAAGTCCCTTGTCCAGCTTCTCAAGGATCCGCTCGCTGTCTCCTGCATATAGGTTATAGCGTATTTTGGGGCAGGTCTGTTTGAGCGAGTTTATACATTCTGCTATGAAGGATATATTCTTGGACTCGGCTGCCGCAATGGAGATCTCCCCGGTAATCTCATCCTCACCCAGGGCCTTGAAATCAGAGAAAGTTTTGTCAGATAGCTCCACAATCTGCTGGGCACGTTCCTTTAGGAGTTCTCCGGCAGGGGTGAGCCTTATGGCATAGTTGGTCCGCTCAAACAGCTTCTCTCCCAGCTCCCATTCCAGATTCTTCAGCTGACGGCTCATGGTGGGCTGAGTTACGCTCAATGCCTCTGCCGCCTTGGTTATGTTACCCTGGCGTGCAGCCTCAAGAAAATACTTCAATACTCTAAGTTCCATGTCAGCATCTTAGCACACTTTCTAAAATTAGTCATTACTAAAAGGCATAACTGGTTATAGAAACAAAATATTGGTAATATCTGCCGCTCTGTTCTATATTATAGTCAGCGAGGTGAAAAAATGAAACTGAAAAAAACATTATCAATATTATGCGCAGTTGCAGCAATGGCAATCATTATCACATCATGCGCAAGCACAAAAGGAGCAGGTATGAATACAACATCAGCAAGAATCAACACTGGTGATGAGCATTACACATTCAAGCTGGATGATGGAGTGGTGCGCACCAAAGTAACTTTCCGGAACCATTTCGGAATCGAGCTGGCAGGTGATCTCTATACACCTGAGAATGCACCGGCAGAAGGAAATGCGGCTATCGCAGTATGCGGACCCTTCGGATCCGTGAAGGAACAGGCTTCCGGCCTTTATGCTGCAGAGATGGCAAGACGGGGATTCATTACCCTTGCATTTGATCCTTCCTTCACAGGGGAGAGCGGTGGAGAGCCGCGCTATATGAACAGCCCCGACATCAACACAGAGGATTTCCAGTCTGCAGTGGATTTCCTTTCCACCCGGAGCAATATCGACCCTGAGAAGATTGGTATAATCGGAATCTGCGGATGGGGCGGAATGGCTTTGAATACAGCTGCCATAGACACAAGAATCAAGGCTACAGCTGTAATAACTATGTACGACATGACCCGTATCGCAGGAAATGGATACTTTGATGAGTCTGACAACGAGGAGGCTCGCTATCAGGCAAGAAAAGCCTTGAACGAGCAACGGACAAAAGACTTTGCGGCCGGCGATTATCCAACAGGAGGAGGACTTCCTGATGCAAGACCTGAGGGGGACACCTTCTTCAGCCAGTACTGGGACTATTACAAGACAGAGCGTGGATATCACCCACGTTCCCTGAACTCCAACATGGGCTGGGCAAAGAGTGCAGGATCATCCCTTCTTAACGATAAGCTGCTTGCCTACTCAAATGAGATCAGGAATGCAGTCCTAATCATCCATGGGGAGAAGGCCCACAGCCGCTACATGGGTGAGACTGCCTACAACAACATGATAAAGGGCAACAAGTTCACAGACAACAAGGAGCTTATGATTATCCCTGGAGCAACCCACTGCGACCTGTACGATGGTGGCAATGGCAACTTCATCCCATGGGAAAAGCTTGAGAAATTCTTTTTGGCAAATATGAAATAATATGTGATAATAAGAAAAAGGAGTCTTTGTGAAGAAACTTATTTTTGTCCTATTAATCAGCTTTTGCTGTGCAGCAGGAGTTTATGCTAAAACAGTATTCGTCTATTTCAGCGCAACCGGAACAACTGAGAATATGGCCAAAAATGCGGCATCTGTAATGGATGCCGATATTTTTAAAATCCAGCCTGTGCAGGAATATACAGCCGCAGATCGGAATTGGCATGACAAGAATTCCCGCACATCAATTGAGTGCAATGATCCCAAGTCACGCCCAGCAATTGCGAATAAAATCGATATCTCAGAATATGATACAGTTGTTCTATGTTATCCTATCTGGTGGGGTTATGCCGCCAGAATAATGTACACCTATGTGGAAAGACAGGATTGGAGAGGCAAGAAGCTGATAACCCTTTGCACCAGTGGGTCAAGCGGCCTTGGTCAAAGCGGAACAGACCTGGCAAAGCATGCCAAGGGTGCCGAATATCTTGGTGGCAAGGATTTCACACGCAAAGGTGGTGATGAAGTAAAAAAGTATATTGAGGGACTTCTTAAATGAGAAAGATAGTTTCATTATTTGCAGTGCTGCTTATGGCAGGCTCTTTCAATGCTTTTGCCAAGGAGAACAAGATGGCGGCGACATACAAAGGTTATGAGACCAAGGATAAGAATGCCCCTGTGGTATACTTTATCAAAGATATCACTCCCGAGGCTCTTGTAAAGGTCTACAATGCCACAGGCTACAGAATAAAGGGAAAGACCGGCGTCAAGGTGAGCACCGGCGAGAGCGAGAAATCAAACTACCTCCGGCCAGCTCTTATTAAGAATCTTGTGAAGGATGAGCTTAATGCCACCATTGTGGAGTGCAACACTGCTTACGGCGGAAACCGGAGCAACAACATAGACCATATGAAGACAGCCAAGGATCACGGCTTTCTGGATGTGGCCAACGGCTTTGACCTTCAGGATGCAGATGGCTATATGACTATCCCTGTCAAAGGGGGAGTGCGCCTTAAGGAGAACTATGTGGGATCCCACTTCAAGGATTACGATACCTACCTGATTCTTTCCCATTTCAAGGGACACGCCATGGGCGGCTTCGGCGGAGCTATAAAGAATCTTTCCATTGGTTTTGCATCCGGTATGAGCTGCGAGAAATCGGGAAAACTCAATATCCACAGCGCAGGCCGGAGCACCACAAGCTGGACCCACTGTCCCCAGGATGAATTTCTTGAGAGCATGGCGGAGGCTGCCAAGTCAATATGCGACTATATGCAGGATGGGAAGGGTATTGTATGTGTTAATGTCATGAACCGCCTCTCTGTGGACTGTGACTGCGATGGCAATCCGGAGGAGCCTGATATGCATGATATCGGCATTCTGGCTTCCCTTGACCCGGTGGCTCTGGACCAGGCCTGTGTGGACCTTGTGTACAAGGCAAAGGATTCCGGCAGCCTCATAGAGCGCATTGAGAGCAGGAATGGAATCCACACTCTTGAGCATGCAGAGAAGATAGGTTTCGGAAGCAGATATTATCAGCTGGTGGAGATTAAATGAGAAAAGCGATTGGTCTAATGCTTGCTTCTTTAGTAGTGATTTGTGCAGATGTATCCGCTCAGACCGTTAAGCTTAATTCCGGTTATGATATGCCTGTACTTGGGCTTGGGACATGGACGCTCAAAGGTGATGTGGCAGAAAAGGCCGTATATTCTGCTCTGAAATCAGGATATCGGCTCATAGATACTGCAAAGTACTACGGCAATGAAACAGAAGTAGGCATGGGAATCAGGAAAGCTGTGGATGAAGGTATCTGCAGAAGAGAAGATGTTTTCATAACCACAAAGCTGGTTCCATGGTCTAACACTCCCGATTCCGACATTGATGATTCCCTTGAAAAGCTTGGAGTTGAGTATATCGACCTTATTCTTCTGCACCAGCATGGCAGCAATGATGATGCTGTCTACCGTGCTATGTGCAGGGCAGTTAAGGCGGGGAAGGTCCGCTCAATCGGTATCTCCAACTTCTATACTGAGAAAGGTGTAAGTCATTTTATCAAAAGCTTTGATATTCCACCTGCTGTAGTGCAGAATGAGAACCATATTTTCTACCAGAACAATCAGCTCAGGGACTGGGCCAAAGGGCAGGGTATCTATATTGAGAGCTGGTATCCCTTCGGAGGCCGTGGACACACAAAGGAGCACCTGCAGAACCCGACAGTGCTTGAAATAGCCCGTGCTCATAAGAAGAGTGCTGCCCAGGTCATCGTACGCTGGCATATCCAGGCAGGATATATAGTCATTCCTGGAAGCTCAAACCCGGTCCATATTGCAGAGAACTATGGTGTATGGGATTTTTCCCTGACCGAGGCTGAGATGTCACAGCTTGAGGGACTGAATAAAGGAGCCAGATATGAGAATTGGTAAAAGACTTTTTCTGTTTTTGTCGGTATTATTCTGTATCACTACTGTATATGCATCGGAGGATAGTATGAAGATTACCATAAACATCACCAGCGGCAGCGGAAATCATACCCTCACCGCAACCTTGGCTGACAACTCATCGGCAAAGGCTTTCGCAGAGCTGCTTTCCAACGGGCCGGTTACTGTTGATATGCAGGACTACGGCAATTTCGAGAAAGTAGGGGACTTACCTTCATCCTTACCACGGAACGATACCAGCATCACTACAGAACCTGGAGACATCATCCTTTACCAGGGCAACAAAATCACTATCTATTACAATACAAACAGCTGGAGTTTCACCCGGCTGGGCAAGGTGGAAGGGGTGACCCCGGCCGAACTTAAGAAGATTCTTGGCAAAGGCAATGTTACTGCTGTATTTACCCTGGCAAAATAATATTTTGCGAAATCATAAATCCAGTGTTATACTATAGTCAGGAGGAAACATGAGCAAGACTTTAGTAGCCTATTTCTCAGCAGGTGGAAACACCGCATACACAGCACGGATGCTGGCACAGCAGATGGATGCCGATATCTATTCCATCAAGCCGGTGCAGAAATACACTCCCGCAGACCTTAACTGGCAGGATGCCCAGAGCCGCAGCTCAGTTGAGATGAATGACCCTAAATCACGGCCCGAGATTATCGATGGCAAGGTTGACCTTTCCCCCTATGACACAGTATGCATAGGATTCCCGATCTGGTGGTATGTGGCACCTCATGCGGTGAACACATTCATCGAGAAGAACGATTTCACAGGAAAGAAGGTTATCCTTTTCGCCACATCCGGCGGCAGCGAGATAACCAAGGCGCTGGATACAATGCGGGCTCAGTACCCACGGATGAACATTGTGGGGGGTAAGATGCTCAACGGCAAAGTTGAGCCGGGCTGTCTCGATTTCTGACATGAAGCAGAGCAATCCTGATCTTTTCAGCTCAGTTGCAAATACAGATCCCAGTGCCCCTCTGGCAGAACGCTTAAGACCTCAGACTTTGGATGAGGTGGTGGGGCAGCGTCACCTTATAGGGCCGGGCAAAGTCCTTCGCACCCTTATAGAGCGTGACACTGTTCCTTCAATGATTTTCTGGGGGCCTCCAGGTGTGGGCAAGACCACTCTGGCGAATGTCATTGCACTTACTACAAATGCCAGGTTCATCAACTTCTCGGCAGTAACCAGCGGGATTAAGGATATCAAGGAAGTGATGCAGCAGGCTGCCGAAAGCCATTCCTATGGGTATAAGACCATTGTATTCGTGGACGAGATCCACCGGTTCAACAAGGCCCAGCAGGATGCATTTCTTCCCTTTGTTGAGAAGGGAAGCATAATTCTTATCGGAGCAACTACCGAAAATCCATCATTCGAGGTGAATGGTGCGCTTCTTTCAAGATGCAAGGTCTTTGTCCTGAAGCAGCTTTCAGAGGATGACCTGACTGAGCTTTTAAGAAAGGCAGTGACAGATATCCGGGGATTCGGCAGCAGGAATGTGGATATAAGTGATGAACTTCTCAAGTCCATAGCTGTCTTTGCCAACGGCGATGCCCGCAATGCCCTTTCCACCTTGGAGATGGTCATTCTCAACTCCAGTGAGGCAGATGGAAAGATCACTGTCACCTCTGACAACGTGGAGCAGTGCACCTCAAAAAAATCGCTTTTATACGACAAGGGTGGAGAGGAACATTACAACATAATCTCTGCCCTCCATAAATCCATGCGCAACTCAGACCCCGATGCGGCTGTCTACTGGCTTGCCCGTATGCTTGAGAGCGGAGAGGATCCCCTCTATGTGGCCCGGCGGGTTACCAGGTTTGCCAGCGAGGATGTAGGGCTTGCCGATCCGAGGGCTATGGAGCTTGCAGTTGCCGCATATCAGGCCTGCCATTTCATCGGAATGCCGGAATGCACAGTGCACCTTGCAGAAGCTGTAATCTACCTCTCCTTGGCTCCTAAGAGCAATTCTGCATATATGGCCTATGAGCATGCAAAGCGCGATGCCTTAAACCAGCTGGCAGAACCGGTGCCCCTTGCAATACGCAATGCCCCTACCAGGCTTATGAAAGATCTAGGCTATGGCGACGGCTATAAGTATGCCCACGACGTGGAGAACAAGATAGCAGACCTCCAGTGCCTGCCCGATTCCTTGGTCGGGACAGAATACTATAAGCCCACCGAAGAGGGCGTAGAGGCGCGTATAAAAGCCCGTCTGGAGCAGATCAAGGCATTGAAGGCCGAAATTGCCAAGAAGCGCAGGGGGAAGAAAAATGACTGAGTTCATCTCCAATTCAGACCACTATGCTCAGGTGGTGGAGCGGATGCAGAATGTAAAAAAGCTCCTGTGGATAGGTACCTCGGATATCAAGGACCTGTATGTGATGGATGATTATGGCAGCACAAAACCACTCCTTGGCGTCCTTTCCGACCTGGTTAGAAGGGGAGTCGAGGTCAGGCTTATCCACGCCAAGGAGCCCGGCCCTGCCTTCCGCGAGGATTTTGACAATTACCCAGACCTTATAGATGGCATGGAGCGGGTGCTGTGCCCCAGGGTGCATTTTAAGATAGTCATCTTCGACCTGAATACAGCCTATATAGGCTCTGCCAACCTTACAGGGGCAGGGCTGGGGATGAAAGGTGAGCACACCAGGAACTTCGAGGCCGGTATCCTTACTACCGACCCAGAGCTTGTAGAGAAGGCCATACAGCAGTTTGACGATGTCTGGATGGGCTCGCACTGCAGCGATTGCAAGCGCAAGGATTTCTGCCCCGACCCGATAGTATAGCTCATAGACACTTCTTGACCACTATATAGTAAATAATTATAATTAACCGCATGGAAAACCCAGAAGTAAGAGTCAGATATGCCCCGTCTCCAACAGGGCTTCAACATATAGGCGGCGTACGCACCGCGCTTTTCAACTACTTTTTCGCACGGGCAAACGGCGGCAAGTTCCTATTGCGCATAGAGGACACCGACCGAGAGCGTTATTCGGACGAATCTTTGGACGACCTTTATTCCACCCTGGAATGGCTGGGGGTAAAGTGGGATGAGGGCCCTGTGGTGGGCGGTCCCTACGGCCCATATGTACAGTCTGAACGTACCGAGCTTTATCGCGAATATGCAAAAAAACTGGTGGAAAGCGGCCAGGCATACTACTGTTACTGCACCCAGGAGCGGCTTGAAGAGCTTAGAGAAAAGCAGGCCAAGGAGAAAAAGGACTTTGGCTACGACCGCCACTGCCGCTATCTGACACCAGAGGAAGAGCAGGCCTACAAAGATGCAGGCATCAAACCGGTTATCAGACTCAAGATTCCAACAGAAGGCTATACCGAGTTCGAGGACTTCCTTCTGGGCAAGATGAAGAAGAAGAACTCTGACATAAGCCCAGACCCGATCCTGCTTAAATCGGACGGCTTCCCGACATATCATCTTGCAAATGTTATCGACGACCACTTTATGAAGATAACACACATACTGCGGGCCCAGGAGTGGGTGCCATCCATTCCGCTCCATGTAATCCTGTACAAAGCATTCGGCTGGGAGCCCCCTGTCTACTGTCATCTTCCTATGGTAATGGGAAACGACGGCCAGAAGCTCTCAAAACGACACGGCTCCACATCGCTCCGCGATTTCCGCGCCAAAGGCTATCTGCCCGAGGCTATCCTCAACTATGTATCACTCATAGGCTGGAGCTACGACGACAGCCGTGAATTCTTCTCGCGCGAGGAGCTTGAGAAACTCTTCTGCCTTGAGAAACTGAACAAGGCCCCCGGCGTTTTCGACTACAAGAAGCTTGACTGGTTCAACGGCCAGTACATCCGAAAGAAGACTGACGACGAGCTTACAGAACTTCTTATGCCGTATCTTGAGAAGGCAGGCATAGTCCACACTCCTATGACACCCGAAGAGTCAGAAATACTTAAAAAAGCTATCCCCCTTGCAAAGGAGCGTCTTAAATATCTTTCTGACATCCCCGAGGTTATAGGCTTCCTTTTCAAGGCACCAGAAAGCTACAACACCGAAGAGCTTATCCCCAAGAAGCTGGATAAAGAGCGCACATTGGAGATCTTGGGCATCCACCTGGGCATGATAGGCCAGTTCATAGAGCTTTCAGAGGAGGCCATAGAACCGGTTCTGCGTGCAAAGTGCGACGAACTTGGTGTAAAGCTGGGCGACTTCCTTATGATTCTGCGCGTGGCAGTCACCGGCACAAAAATCTCTCCACCTATCGTAGGCAGCATCAAGCTGCTTGGCTCGGATGAGACTGAGAAAAGAATCCAAAAAGTTATAAATATTTTAAAGGACGAGGTATAAATATGAGCGAAGTAACAATGGATACATTGGTTTCCCTGTGCAAGAGAAGGGGATTTGTATTCCAGTCAAGCGAGATTTACGGAGGTCTTTCCTCTGCATGGGACTACGGCCCTCTGGGAATCGCACTTAAGAAGAACATCCAGGAGTTCTGGTGGAAAGAGATGACTAGGCTCCATGACAATATCGTAGGTATCGACGCAGCTATCATGATGCACCCACGTGTCTGGGAGGCATCGGGCCACGTAGAGAACTTCACAGACCCTCTGGTGGACTGCAAAAAGTGCAAGATGCGTTTCCGGGAGGACAAGATTCCAGAGGAGAATGCAAAGAACAAGGTCTGCCCTGAGTGCGGCGGCGAGCTTACTGCAACCAGACGGTTCAACCTTATGTTCAAGACCCACATAGGCCCGGTAGAGGACGACAACAACAACATCGTATACCTGCGGCCAGAGACAGCCCAGGGCATCTACGTGAACTTCAAGAACGTGGTGCAGAATTGCAGAATGAAGGTCCCATTCGGCATAGCCCAGGTTGGAAAGGCTTTCCGTAACGAGATTGTAACCAAGAACTTTATTTTCAGAACCTGCGAGTTCGAGCAGATGGAGATGCAGTACTTTGTTCAGCCGGAGGACGACATGAAGTGGTTCGAATACTGGAGAGGCGAGCGGTGGAACTACTACAAGAAGATGGGAATCCGGGAGAACAAGCTGCGCTGGCATCAGCACGGTCCAGATGAGCTTGCACACTACGCAAAGTGCGCGTACGACATCGAGTACGAATTCCCTATGGGATTCCAGGAGCTTGAGGGTGTACACAACAGAACCGACTACGACCTTACACGCCACACCCAGTATTCAGGAAAGGATCAGTCCTACCTGGAAGAGGGTACAAACCGGAAGTTCATCCCATATATCATCGAGACATCTGCAGGACTTACCAGAAACGTCCTTATGGTTCTCTCCGATGCATACGAGGAGCAGCAGGTAGCCGAGGGCGACACCAGAGTTGTACTCCATTTCCATCCGCTTATCGCACCTATCAAGCTGGCAGTGTTCCCACTGGTAAAGAAGGATGGCCTCGCAGAGCTGGCATCGGACATAGAGCACAGCCTGCGTGACGAGTTTGCCACATACTACGACCAGAGCGGAGCTATTGGACGCCGCTACCGCAGACAGGACGAGGTTGGAACTCCATACTGCATAACAGTAGACTACCAGACCAAGGAAGACAACACCGTGACACTGCGGTTCCGCGATTCCATGGAGCAGGTGCGCATAAGGATTGACGAGATTCCTGCATTCATCCGCAAGGCAGACAAAGAATATAAGAGAGTATGACGATGAACAAGGCGCTTGAAGTACTTAAAGAGAGAGGATTTTTTCAGCAGTGCACTGATGTGGAAGGGCTTTCTGCCCTTATGGACAAAGGGCCGGTTACATTCTACGTAGGTTGCGACCCCACAGGGCCAAGCCTCCACATAGGGCACATGGTGCCATTCTTTGCCCTGCGTCATCTGCGGGCTATGGGACACCATGGAATAGCACTGGTGGGTGGTGGCACAGCCCGTATCGGCGACCCTTCGGGCAAGACCGAGATGCGCAAGATGCTCTCCTACGAGGTGCTGGACCAGAACACAGAAAGCATCAAGAAACAGCTTGACAAGTTCATTGGTTTCGATGGCAAAAGTGCATTCTCTGTGAACAACAAGGACTGGCTGGCAGACCTGAACTATATCGACTTCCTGCGCGAGATCGGAAGCCAGTTCTCGGTTAATAAGATGCTTACATTCGAGTCCTACCGCAAGAGGATGGAGACAGGTCTTTCATTCATAGAGTTCAACTACCAGCTCTTGCAGAGCTTCGACTACCTGAACCTGCATAAGAAATACAATGCATGTCTCCAGATCGGAGGCGATGACCAGTGGGGCAACATCGTGGCAGGTATAGACCTTATCCGCCGTCTTACAGGCGATGAGGCATACGGCCTTACATTCCCTCTTGTGACCAGAGCCGACGGCCAGAAGATGGGAAAGAGCGAGAAAGGTGCTATCTTCCTGGATGCAAACCTTACCCCTGTTTACGACTTCTTCCAGTACTGGCGGAATGTCAACGACCCGGATGTGGAGAAGTTCTTCAGGCTGTTCACATTCCTGCCGCTTGATGAGATTGCAGAAATCTGCAAGGGCGACATCAATGCTGCCAAAGAAAGGCTTGCCTGGGAAGTCACAGCACTTATCCACAGCAAGGAAGAGGCCGACAAGGCACTGTCCGGAGCACGGGCTGCATTCAGCGGCAGTGGCAACAAGGAGCATATGCCCACAGTCGAGATTCCAAAGGCCGAATTTGAGGCTGGAATCGGCATAGTGGACCTGTTCTTCAAGGCAATAGGGGGCACCAAGAGCGATGCCCGCCGGCTGGTGGAGCAGGGTGGTGCAGTGGTTGCCGACCAGAATATCAGGGATGTCAAGGCTGTGATAAAAGCTGATGTTCTGGATGCCGACGGCGAGGTGGTGATCAAGGCAGGCAAGAAGAAAATGTTCCGTGTGGTTACCAAATGATTGATAGACACCCTGTAAAAAGCAGGGTGTTTTTTTATTTGACTTTATAGGAAAGTCATCCGATAATATAATTATAGGAGCAGACTATGGCAGAAGAAAAAAGCAATACAAAGAAAGTGATTTTAATCATTATCGCAGTTGTAATTATAATTCTGGCATGCCTATACGGCTGCATGGCAAAAGGAAAGAGCGCACCTGCCGCCCAGACCACATCAGCACCTGCACCAGCTCAGGCAACCATAGAATCTGCATCTCCTGCACAGCCAGCGCCTGCACCGGCCAAACCCGCAGAGCCTGCAAAACCGGCACCTGCACCAGAGCCGCAGAAGTCTATCTTCTCAGATAGCGACGGCGTTGCTACCGACAAATAACTGCTGCACAAAGTACAAAAACTTTATTACTCATTACTACGCCAGCAAAAACCATCCCTGCTTACAGGCACTGCCGCAGGGGGCTCCCCTCGATTAGGCGGAAGCTGGCCGCAAAACCCAGGCAGGTGAAAGCGGTGACTGAATGGCAGCAAAAGGCATGCCCGTCGGTATTGCGGCCCGAAGGGAGCGCACCTACCGAGCGGGTGTGTCTTATTGCTGCCAGCAGATTGCTTGTTTGTTGTTTGACTGGGTTTTGACGGTCTGCTGGAGCAAAACTCGCTCCGAATTTAGTAAAAAGCAGTTGAAAACTCGCTCCGAATTTAGTATAATTAGGCTATAAACTCGCTCCGAATTTAGTAAAAATGGAGGTGGCATGTACTTTGAGAGAAAGATTGACAGGTGGCTTATTGACTGGAAAAACAGGAAAGAAAAATCTCCTGCACTGATTGTGGGCATAAGACAATGTGGCAAGACAGAGAGCATCGAGCATTTTGCCAGAAACTATAAAAAGCTGGTCAAACTTAATTTCTGGGATAACCCTGAGTATTGTTCCGATTTCGATGGGGAGCTTGATGTCGATACATTGATATCTAATATCTCATTGCGTTTTCCTTCTGTCCAGATTACCCCAGGCGACACGCTGATATTTTTTGACGAGATACAGGAGTGTCCGCGTGCACGACTGTCATTCAAGAATTTTGAGAAAGATGGAAGATATGATGTCGTCGGCAGCGGTTCATATTTAGGAATCAATGGATATGTGGTTGGCGATAGTACACCTGCACCAACTGGGTATGATGATGTTTACCGCATGTATACGATGGATTTCGAGGAGTTTATGTGGGCGCTTGGATACAGCAGGGAACAGATTTCCGCAATGGAAGAATATTTCAGTACAAAAAAACCGGTTCCTGAACCTATGCATAAAAAATTCAAGGAGCTGTTTATTAAATATGCTTGTGTCGGAGGATTCCCGAAAGCTGTAAAGGCCTATGTTCAAAACGATTATAATCTGATGGAGGCTGTCAGGGTTACAGAGAGCACAGTATTTGATATGAAGACTGATTTCGGCAGGAGAAAAGGAAAGGATGGTAAGCCGCTGTTCAAACCAGCTGAGGTGGCAAGAATCCAGAATGTCTTTGAGCTGATACCCACATTCCTGGCAAAGGAGAATAAAAGGTTCATCACATCGAAGATAACGGGCGGATCATCAAAAGAAAAGGTCGATGCCATCGAATATCTGCAGCAGGCACATATTGTCAATAAAGTCTACAATCTGGAATCTCCTTCTCTGCCGTTGAAAGGCAATATCATAAAATCACAGTTCAAGCTGTTCCCCGAGGATATCGGAATTGTAACATCAATGTATGGACTGGATACTGTCATTGCCATGAACAAGGGCAACTTGGGACAGGGGAAGGGGGCTATATATGAATCTCTGGTCTTTGATTCTTTTAACAAAGGGGAAATTGACACATTTTATTTTGCAAAGGAATCGGGTCTGGAAATAGATTTTGTCATCTGCTATGACAGTCATTCGTATCTGGTGGAATCTAAATCAAAAAATGGCAATACCAAGTCAAGTAAAACAGTTATGGCACATCCTGAGCATTATGGAAAGACAAAGCTTATAAAGATAGGAGATTACAATGTGGGGGAGGAGGGAGATATTATGACAATCCCTCATTACATGGCTTTTATATTGGCAAAATCTAAAATATTATTATAATTATTACGATATATTGCCGATAATACGATATAGAGGTATTGCCGAGTGAAAAAAGGACTCATAATAGCGGCTGCTGTTCTGCTTGCCTTGCTTGCAGCGACTGGTGTTATGATTCAAAGACAGCAGAAAGAAGACTCACCCCCTGTACGCATAATCGAAGATACTGCAGACAAAACCCCCTCGTCTGATAATAATGATGCACTTTTGAATGCCCAGAATGCACAGATAGAGGAGCAGCGTGCCCGGATTAAGGAGCTTGAGGATGCCCTGGCCCAGCATGAGTTTGACTATGCCGCCCTTAAGGCCGAACGCGACAGGCTTAAGAGGCAAAGTGCCGATATAGAGGAACAGAACCGAGTTCTCCGCGGCAGGAACAATACCCTTAGAGACGATTACGACACCCTTAAGCGGGACAGCGGCAAAGAGCTTGCCGACCTGCGCGCTCAGATAGATGATCTAGACCAGAAGCTGTCGGAGCAGGAGTCTGAGCATATTGCACTTCTGGCACAGATAGAGGAATACAAAGCGCAGCAGGCGGCCCAGGTCGAAGAGGCCGAGCGTGCACAGGCTGCCGAGCGTGCACAGTTGGCTGAGTCCGCACAGTTGGCAGAACCAGCGGAGCAAGCACAGGCTACCGAGTCCGTACAGGTGGCAGAAGCTGCCGAGTGTGTACAGGCTGCCAAACCAGCACAGGCCAACCTGCCTGGCCAGAGCCGGAACATAGTAGGGTTAAAGATAGGTGGCTCTGACATAGACCTGGAGGCAACCATAGCCCTTATGCCGCACTGGTTCCTTATCGCAGACCTTGCCGCTGTAGAGACCCCCGACGACTTTGTGGAAGAAGAATTCCCCGGCCTTACAGCCAAGCACGCCTTCCTTTATACCGCACTGCTGGGAACAGGATTCAACTGGCGCTTTAACTCCCTGCAGCCTCAGCCCAACTTCTATATAAGTACTATGATAGGCCCTGCATGGTATGTGTACAACAACGACACCGGCAGCGACCTTTATAAGACATATTCGGGCGGAGACGACTACAAGACATACCTTTTGTGGCGTACATCCATAGGCTTTGACATGATACTGTATAAGAACCTTCAGTTTACCACAGACCTCAGCTTTGATTATATGAAGGATTATTTCTTTACACCGCACCTGACTGTGGGACTCCAGTGGAGTTTCAGCAGCAGCTGGGCCCTTTTCGGCAAAAAGTGATATGGCTAAAAAGATATTCTGGATAATTACAGTTTTACTATTCTCTTTATTCTTATGCCTTTCCTGCGACGATGGAAGCCTGGTGTTCAAGAACGAGATGAGCGTAGTTACAAGCCGTGGCAGTATGGGCGAGATAACTGTAATAGTAGTAAAGGCCAATGCGGCATCAAAAGGCTACAATTCCATAAGCCCGCTTCCAGACCCGGAGTTTACATATACCGTCGACCCCGATCCGCTCCCAGACGGAGTATCGCTTACCGGCGAGCTTGAAAGAGATTCAGGCGAACTTGAAGGGACATATATCATACGGCAGGGGACATTGGCACTCTCTGGAACAAAGGCAAGCAAATACACGCTCAAATTTTATACCAACATCTTTACAATTTATTAAAGAAAAATAAAGTTTCTTTTTTTTGCGATATATTTCTACCAATGTTGGTAGAAATGTTTTATAACGTTGGTAATTCAGTATATTTTAAGTTTATTTTATTAAAATATAAAAATAACTATATCATTATAATATAAGTATTTATCAAAAATTTTTAAAAATATTTAAAATTTCTTACACGTTTCTATTGACAAAACAGTAACGGTATAGTAATGTTGGTAGTGTGAGAAGAAACGATAGTTATTAATATTTAATAAACTGTCGATACTGAAAAAGGAGGGAAAATAAAAATTCTACATTTATTTACTTTAGTAAAATAATTAATTATTATTATTGTTAGTGCATAAATATATATTCCTATATATTTTTTTTGATTTTATTATTTTAAGGAGAAGATAATGAAAAGAGGGTTTTTAATGATGACAGTACTTGTCGTATTGGCAGTGCTGTTCGCATCGTGCTCCAACGGTATGAGCGAAAGTTCTGCAGAAGGCGGCTCGTCTGCGCAGAAAGTAATGGTAAGCCTTGGGGTTGATGTAGAAGGAAGTGCATCGCAGAAGGCTATAAGCGGCGATACTGATCTTAGCAGTCTGACATACTGGTATTGTGCTACCCATAACTGGGTTCAGGACAGACCGGTACATGGTGACACAGATGGAGAGTTCATCCTTATTCCAAACTACAGCACAGGTGCAGCTCCAAAGGGTTTGGGATATTTTACAGCAGGCTCTTGGACATTTGATGTAGAGGTACGCAAAGGTTCAGATAAAATCTATTCTGGCTCTGTAGATTATAATATTTACACTGGCCATGCAAGCCCAGTAATCACAGTAACTCCTGATGGTACCGGCACAGGTTCGATATCTATTACAGTAAAAGTTCCGACAACAGGAGAACATGAGTCCCTTGCTGTTACCGGTACTGGAACTGCAGGTGCTGTAACAATGACCCGCACTGGAACTGCCGCAGGCCTCACCACATTTACTGGAACTAGTGCAGGTATTACTCCTGGTGCATACACCTTCATGTTCCGCTATACTGATGAGTCTGGAGCAGTGACTGAGGGCACAGCACAGGCAGTAACTATATTCGCAGGACAGACTTCCACTATTTCTGGTACAATCGACGGTGGAAAGTGGCATTCAAGCCAGATTACAGTCAATGCACCTGGAATCACAGGATATACCCTTTCTGCAGCTGCTGACGCTGTTTCAGTAGCCCCAAACACCAACCTTGTATATACAGCTTCCGCTACTTCTGCCCAGGGTAATACAATTAAGTATCAGTGGTTTGTAAACGGCGTTTCCCAGGGCGATGCTTCTACTACAGCTACATATACATTCAATGAGGAAAATTATGGAATGTATTATATTACTTGCTCTGCAATCGATGAGACAGCTAAAGTTATTGCTTCTGAGGATGGGGAGAACCCTCATATTTATGCATCACTTTATGTTGAGGTTGGCTACAAGGTGACATTTGCAACTGGTACAAACGGAACTGTTGGATATGGAACAAATTCAAGTGCAACCACAATCTTTGCAGCTGGTGATATTGTATCTATGTCTGTTGAACCGGCATCTGGCTATCATGTTGGTACACTCAGCCCAGCAGGAGAGTACGATGATGCTTCGCATACTGCTACATTCTATATGCCGGCAGCAGATACAGAGTTCTCTGCAACATTCGAGGCAGATTAAGCAGATTTAGGTTTTGGTGTGGCACCGGGGCGGGGTTTCCGCCCATGGTGTCCCACCATTCAGAGGCACCCGGAATGGCGCCCCTGAACGGTGGTAACCGAGAGGAATATTAAAAAGGAAAAGAATTGGAGAATAAAAGGTTGAAGGCGAAAGTAAGCAGCATAATTGCAGCAGTTTCTCTTATAACAGCATTATTTTTCTGTATTCTCTCATGCGACAACGGCTCTGTATCCGACTCCTCTGCTAATAAATCAGATGGTCTGGTCAATGTTTCTCTTACCGTAGGGGAACAGACTTCAGACAATCAGAAAAGCATTTCGGTGGACAGCAGCATTGACCCTGCAAACCTGAAATTCTATTACAGGGCAACTCCCCAGTGGAGCCAGTCCAGCCCGATTCATGGCTCTACAAATAACCAGTTTGTACTTATTCCTAACTTCAGTGCAGGCTCTCCAGTCTCCCTTGGAAGTTTCACTGCCGGCCAGTGGATTTTCGATGTTCAGGTCAAGAATGGCTCTACCCTTGTTTACCAGGGCACCTCTGATGTGACCAGCATCTATCAGGGCAATGTGTCTGTAAGTGTCATGGTGAGCAAGATTATCCAGCAGGCTTCTGGCTCTGTAATTGTAAATGTCACAGCACCTACTGTGGATGCAGAGGCATTGACCGTAGGCTGGACAGGAACTGCAAGCAGCTCTGGAAATGCTGTTGCCACACCTCTGGGAGATGGAACCACTCAGTTCTCATATTCCACCAGCGCACTTTCATCAGGATACTATACATTCACATTAAACCACTCCTCCACTGGCAGCGGTGCGGCGGTAGCTGTTGATCTGCGGTCTGGCGAGAGAGTGGAGATAACCGGCCACCTTGAGAACGGGGTATGGCAGGTTGGCTATGTCACTGTTAAAGTTTATACTATAACTATCAACGCAGAGGGATGTGTGGTGAATGCAAATACCACATCTGCGGCAGCAGGCGATAAAGTTACATTCTATGCAACCCCATTTACAGGCAATGTGCTGGACGAGATAACTGTCACCTGGGCAGGCGGTACAATCATTCCTGCTGTTTCAGGGGATATGTACACATTTACCATGCCAAGTGGCGATGTTTCTGTTACAGCATCTTATTCCGGAGTGAGCGCTGACATAGTTGTCTCCCATTTCCGTGCCATATTCAAGATACTGCACGACGATAATCCTCTTGCCACATCCTTCGGACGGTCTCTTACAGAGCCTTCTGATGATGTTGACGAGTATTTCGAGATAAAGAATGTGAAGATGTGGTACGATTCTGACAGCAGGAAAATATGCTGGCATTCAGATGACGGCACTATGAAGTTCCAGCCTGGCTCCCTGGCCGGCCTGTTCAAGGACTGCAGTGCTTTCACCGCCATAAGCCTTGAGGGTATGGATACTTCTGCGATTACCGATATGTCCGGTATGTTCCAGAACTGCACTGCGCTGGCAGACCTCAATCTGGGTAATATGGATACAGGCAGTGTAACTGATATGTCCAGGATGTTCATGGGTTGCTATGCTCTTACTGGCATTGATTTCGGCAGCAATTTCGACACTTCCAGCGTGACAGATATGTCCTATATGTTCTCAAGTGCAGATATATCTCACTCTGGCCAGCCTCCTAAGATGAATTTCCAGAGCCTTGATGTGAGCGGCTTTGACACTTCTTCTGTAACAAACATGAGTCATATGTTCTACCAGTGCTCCAACGCAAACCTTACAGTTTTGGATGTCTCCGGGTTCAGGACCCCGCTTGTAACAGATATGTCTTATATGTTCGCCTGCTATATGAATCAGCCATCCTATGTATCTGTTCTTGATCTCAGTGGCTGGGATTTCACAAACGTGACAACTGTGGCCAATATGTTCGACCGGTGCGAGTATCTGGATACTGGCTTGACATTCCCGGATACAACCAACTTTGCAAGCTTGACCACTATGACATATTTCTTCAGCCAGTGCCTGGCTCTTACCCCTGCAACATTTACCAATATTGTGTCTACCTGGACTTTTGCAGGGCAGGATGATTATGAGAAGAATGTGTATGGTATAGGCCATGATGCACCGAATAAAACGCTGTTCGGAAACGCCGAGAACAATAATAAGGGTCAGAATACCGGAGCCAACTATATCTTCCGTGAGAATACCATGACTGGTTCCGGAAAGAAATTTGCCGTCCGCCAGTCATATACGACAAAAGACGGTAAGAATCTGTGGATAGGTGGCGGAACCAACAGTAAGCATGCCCGGTTGACAATGGAGGAGAGCATATGAGCAGGAGGATCATGTCTGTCTTTGTATTGTTATCTTTCCTCTTCCTGGCTGGATGCGACAACGGCTCGGTATCTGAACCTGCTGTCTCTAAATCAAGCGGTCTGGTCAAGGTCTGCCTTACTGTGGGCAGTGATTCTTCGGAACTTCAGAAGTCTGCGGCAGCTGACGGCAGCTACTGGACAAGCTTTACATATCAGTACAATGCAGTTCCCCAGTGGATAGACCCGGCAGGCACCAGAATCCATGGGGCCACAGATTGGATACCAATAAGCTATTCCGCAGGTATGAGCCTGGGATACTATTCTCCTGGACAGTGGGTGTTCGGAATACGGATAAAAAATGGCGCCAATGTCATTTACGAAGGTTTCTCCGATGTCATAAATGTAGAGAACACCTCTGTGAATGTGGATGTTCTGGTGAGCAAGCTGGTTACCGAAGCTGTGGCCGGTTCTGTCCGCATAGCAGTTACTGCTCCTTCTGCTGTGGATGATGAGTTAAGCATCTCTTACACTGGCGATGCTGCAGGCGGTCCTTTTACAGTTGCCGCCGAAAGTGCATCGGACAGATATCCTTTTGAATATACAGTGACAGGTCTTTCTGCCGGGACTTACACCTTTACATTAGCCCATTCGGCAGGCGATATCGAGGATGATATAGAGATTGTCATGCCGGCAGGAGCTATGGCAGTGATAAGCGGCCATCTGGATAATGGAATATGGCAGCTTGGTTACACTACTGCAAATGTCTATTCTGTCAATGTCTCAACCACCGGCTCAGGCAGCGTATCTTCAAATGCATCCTCTGCAGCTGTGGGGGACAGAGTCTCTTTCCGCGTGAAACCATCGAACAACTCCAGGCTCAACTCCCTGTCTGTGACATGCGGCGGCAGCAATGTCTCCTATACCACCAGCGGAAGCCTCTATTCATTCATCATGCCCGAGGGCAATGTATCTATAAGTGCAGAATTTGAAGAGGCAGATACCGAGATTGATATAAACCACTTCAAGATTATAGTTCAGTCCATGTACGACAGCAACCCAAGTGCCACCTCTTTCGGCAGGTCCAATTCTTCCCCGACAGGTGCAGAGTATCTGGGCATAAAAGATGTGCTTGTATGGTATGATTCAGTAAATAACAAAATCTGCTGGTATTCCGAGAGCGGCAATAACACCCTTAAATTCAAGGCAGGTTCCATGGCCAGCTTCTTCAAGGACTGTGTCAGATATGTATCTATAAGCCTGGAAGGTATGGATACCTCAGAGGTGACCAGCATGGCCAGCATGTTCGACGGCTGCAGTGCTCTGACCTCAATTGATTTGACCGGCCTGAATACTGCAGAGGTGAGAAACATGTCCAAGATGTTCTATGGCTGCATAGGGCTTACTTCGCTTGTGCTGGACACAGATAAAGATGTCAATGGAAAGTTTGTCAACTTCAATACTGCCAATGTGACAGATATGTCCTATATGTTCTCAAGTACTGCTCTTGATGGATCTGGTGCGGATACAAAGAAAATGAATATTGAGAGTCTGGATGTAAGCGGTCTTGACACTTCCAGCGTCACAAATATGAGCCATATGTTCTATCTTTGCTCCAACAGCAATCTTACAACATTGGATGTATCAGGCTTCAATACTTCAAAGGTAACAGATATGTCCTATATGTTCGCCTGCTGGAGAAATTTCCCAAGTTATGTGACAGCAGTTGACATGAGCGGCTGGGATTTCTCCAAAGTCACAACAGTAAACAGAATGTTCGACCGCTGCGAGCGGGTAGTCATATCATTCCCGACCCTCACAAAGCTGAGCAATATAGAAGATATCCTTTACTGGTTCAGCCACTGCTTTGCCATGACACCTGCACGGCTTGCAACAGTAATTGGATCATGGGACTTCTCTGGACATACCAATGTTTCTGCCCTTTCAGCACTTTTTGCAGTATGTGATGATAATAATGGTGAGGTTTCTCCAAACAACAGAATCATGACAAACGATATGAATAACTATAAGTCAACAAGACAAGTATTTGATACTCATCAGAACAATACTGTAATCACAAAGCTTTATGTCGGTGGTAATAATCTTTCAAATGTCAGGGATCAGCGTCTTACAACTGTTCAAGATCCTTATAGCCCTTGATGCCAGGGTTTGAGATTATGGTAAGAAGAGTTTTTGCATTAACTGTTTTATGCCTCTTGTTGAGCCTATTGCTCTCCTGCGATGGTGGCTTTCCTTTCATAAGCGAAATGTGGGAAAAGTCCGGGAGTTCAAGCAGCAAGGGTACTTAGCATACAATAATTGTCAAGGCAGAGGCGGCGGCAAAGACTTTAGGCCAGCCCGACCCGGAGTTTACCTACACAATGGTTCGCCAGTAGGTTACTTTACAAACCTTTTCTCTTATGATAATTTAAAGAGAAGACTATTATAATAAGGAGACTTTATGTCCGGTCATAGCAAATGGGCAAGTATCAAGCATAAAAAAGGTGCTGCAGACGCAAAGCGCGGTCAGATCTTTACAAAGATCATCAAGGAAATTACAGTTGCTGCCAAGATGGGCGGCGGCGACGAAGAGGGAAACGCACGGCTCAGGACTGCCATACTTAAGGCAAAAGCAGCCAACATGCCAAAAGACAACATCGACAAGGCTATCAAGAAAGGTACAGGAGAGCTTGAGGGTGTTGAATACGTTGAACTCCAGTACGAAGGCTATGGTCCCGGTGGAATCGCACTCCTTATAGAGACCCTTACCGACAACAAGAACAGGACAGCAGCCGATGTCAAGAGCGTTCTTGGAAAGGGCGGCGGAAACCTGGGAACTCCGGGCAGTGTATCGCACCTGTTCAAGCGAGAGGGAATCATCTGTTTCGATGCTTCTAAATATACAGAAGATGCAGTTCTCGAGGCAGCTTTGGAGGCTGGTGCCGACGATGTTGCAACCGAGGATGACGAGATTGTTGTTAAGACAAGCCCCGAGGATTTCATGACAGTGCTCGATGCCCTTAACAAGGCTGGCTTTGAGCAGACATCTGCCGAGATAGAGCGCAATGCCATGATGCTCAAGACCCTGGATAAGGAAAAGACCGAGAAAGTTCTTAAGCTGGTAGAGCGGCTTGAAGAGCTTGACGATGTCCAGGAAGTATCGCACGACCTGGATGTTCCAGACGATTTCGAGCTGGACGACTGAGTCTCTTGAGAATCCTAGGAATCGACCCTGGACTTGCATCCACAGGCTTTGGCATCATAGAGACTGTGGGTAATAAAATTAAATATGTTGCACATGGGGTCATAAAGACCTCGCCGGAAAAGCCGCTTGGAGAGCGGCTTTTTCATATTTATCAGGACCTGAACCAGGTCATAGATATGTATAAGCCCGACGAAGGGGGCATAGAGGCCCTGTTCTTTGCCAAGAACATAACCAGCGCCATTCCTGTGGCCCATGCTAAGGGGATTGTACATCTGGTGTTCGCACAGCACGGCATTCCACTGGGCGAATACACCCCTATAGTGATAAAGCGAGCCGTGGTGGGCGAGGGGCGGGCCGAGAAGGCTCAGGTTCAGGAGATGGTCAAGGTGATTCTTAACCTGGATAAAGTGCCACGGCCCGACCATGCTGCCGATGCCCTTTCTGCGGCAATATGCCATGTGAACAACAGGAGCTTTGCAAATGTTTAACAGTTTAAGCGGAACCCTTACATACAAGGGAATAGACAATATCTACCTTTTGAATTCCTGCGGCATAGAGTGGGATATAACTGTGTCGGCCAAGACACTGCAGGCTCTGCCTCCGGTGGGGGATGAATGCCAGGTCTACACCTACTATCTGCACACTGAGAATATGGTCAAGCTTTACGGCTTTTTCTCGAAGGATGAGCGCACCTTCTTCCTTGAGCTTAACAAGGTGAACGGCATAGGACCCAAGCAGGCCATGAAGATGCTTTCTTCCATATCTGCCAAGCAGATGGCCGATGCCCTGGACAAGGACGATGTGGCACTTTTGTCCGAGATTCCCGGCGTAGGCAAGAAGACTGCCCAGAAGCTTATGCTTGCAATGCGTGGCAAGCTGGTTATGGACGACGATATTGCAGCCGCTCCTGCCGGAAACCCTAAGTTTGCCGATATTGTTAACGCCCTTTCCGACATGGGCTTTGAGTATAAAAAGGCGCTCAAGGCAGTGGAGGAAGTTGCAAAGAATTCCGATATTATGAATATGAAGGACGATGAGCGCGAGAAAGAGCTCTTTAAGCGCGCCATTGTATTGCTTAGCACATGATAGAGACAGAGAACAACGATATTTTATCTGGCGAGATTATAGCCGAGGACAAGAAGGATTACGCCCTGCGGCCTCAGACCTTGGATGACTTCCAGGGGCAGAAGGCACTTAAGGAGAATTTAAAGATATTCCTTAAGGCTGCAAAGGCACGTGGCGAAAGCCTTGACCACGTATTCTTAAGCGGCCCTCCGGGACTTGGAAAGACCACTCTGGCCGGAATTATTGCCCACGAGATGAACGCCGAGTTCAAGGTTACATCTGCCCCGGCTTTGGATAAGCCCAAGGACCTTGCAGGACTCCTTACCACTATATCGCCCAACACTGTCTTTTTTATAGACGAGATACACCGTCTTAAGCCTGCCATAGAAGAAATGCTCTATGTGGCCATGGAGGATTTTGAGCTTGACTGGGTTATAGGGCAGGGGCCTTCGGCCCGCTCCATAAGGCTTCCTATTCCGCCATTCACACTAGTGGGGGCAACCACCAAAAGCGGCAATGTATCAAGTCCTCTATTCAGCCGGTTTGGCATAAACATCCGCATGAACCTGTACGAAAAAGACGAGATTACCGATATCTTAAAGCGTTCTTCTGCAATCCTTGAGATAAAGATAGAAAAGTCGGCCATGGATATTCTGGCAACCTGCTGCCGCGGAACCCCCCGTGTGGCAAACCGTATCCTGCGCCGTATGCGGGACTTTGCCCAGATTTACGGCGACGATGTAATAACAACCGAGACTGTAAGGTTTGGCCTTGAGAAACTTGAGATAGACGAGATGGGGCTTGAGGCACACGACCGTGAGCTTTTGCGCGCCATTATAGAAAAGTATGGCGGCGGTCCGGTGGGGGCCGACACTCTGGCCATAACAATAGGGGAATCCACCGAGACACTTGAGGATTTCTACGAGCCATATTTGATACAGCAGGGCTTTATACAGCGCACCCCACGGGGCCGTGTGGCAACCCCTGCGGCATACAGACACCTTGGACTCGAGGCTCAGCTGAATGAAGACCAGCGACTTTTCCTTTGACCTTCCGCAGGAGCTTATAGCCCAGTATCCGCCCGAAGTACGGGGTACTTCCCGCATGATGGTGCTGGACAGGGCAGGCGGCACATTCCAGGACAGGCACATAAAAGATATTGTGGACTACTTTGGTCCAGACGATGTTATGGTTGTCAACAACACCAAGGTGCGAAAGGCCAGGCTGTACGGCAACAGCGCTACTGGAGCTAAGGTTGAGTTCTTTCTGCTAGACCCGGCAGGCGACAGGCGCTGGAGCGTTATCTGCAAGAAAAGCCGCAAGCAGACAGTGGGCAAGACTTACGATTTTCCAGCCGGTGTTGCTGGAACAATTGTGCAGGATGACGGCGACTCCAAGATTCTTGAGTTCAGTGTATCAATAGATGACACATACCTTGACAGATATGCCCATGTCCCACTGCCACCGTACATAAAACGGAGCGACGAGGAATCAGATTCAGAGCGTTACCAGACCATATACGCCAAGGAGCTGGGCTCGGTGGCAGCCCCCACCGCAGGGCTCCACTTTACCGATTCTATACTCGATGCCATAAAGGCTAAAGGAACACAGGTACTTGAGGTTACGCTGCACGTTGGAGCCGGTACTTTCTTCCCTGTGCGCACCGAGAATATAGAAGACCACCATATGCACACCGAGTGTTACACCATATCCCAGAGCGTTGCCGATGCCCTCAACCGTGCCAAGGCTTCTGGTAAAAGGATAACTGCGGTGGGGACCACATCCATGCGCACCCTGGAGTCGGCCTGCACCGGCGGCATTATACCGGCCGGCAGCAGCTCCACATCCATATTCATTTATCCAGGCTACCAGTTCAAGTTTGTGGACAGGCTTTTCACCAATTTCCATACCCCGGAATCGACATTGCTCATGCTGGTGTCTGCCTTTGCAGGCCGGGATCTTATAATGCGCTCCTATAAACATGCTGTGGAGGAAAGATACAGGTTCTTCTCCTATGGCGATTGCATGATTATCCTATAAATGCTATAATAAAGCATACAATTACTAACTGGAAAGCCTATAAAGCTGACCAAAAAGGAAGGAAATAATGAAAAAATTACTATGTCTCATTCTTTGTGCAGTTGTTGCTGTATCTTCTTTTGCATCTGGCAAGAAAGAAGAGCAGAGCCTTAAGGAAATCAACATCTCCTATGTCCGCTCTCCATTCAACCTCCCTCTGATTATAATGAAGGAAAAGGGAATGGCCGAGAAAGCATTTGGAGAGAAGGGAATCAAGGTAAACTACTACGAGATTACATCAGGTGCCAAGCAGACCGAGGCAATCGCGGCAGGCAGCCTGGACATTGCATCTGTAATCAACTCGGTCTCTGTAATCCTGGCCAACGCTGCCGGAAACCCTGTAGAGATTTTCTCTGGTTTCAGCCGGCCACAGAAGATGTTCACCATCATGACCACAAACCCTGATATTAAGACACCTGCCGACCTTAAGGGCAAGAAGATTGCAGGCCCCAAGGGAACAGTGCTCCACGAGCTTCTGGTTGCAGCCCTGAATAAAGAGGGTATGACCATTGCCGACGTTGAGCATATAAACATGGGTATTCCAAACGCTGTACAGGCCATGCTTGCCGGCAAGGTTGACTGCGCCCTTGCTGCCGCCGCCAATGTGGTTGCTGCCGAAAAGAACGGCGCCCGCATCCTGGTTACCTGCGAAGGCTATGTCAGCCCGCTCCTTATAGCAGCATGCTCCAAGGATTTTGCAAAGAACCATCCCGATATGCTTAAGCTTTATGTTGCAACATACAAGGAGGCAAAGGGCTGGATGGAGGCAAATATGGACGAGGCCCTTGAAATTGGGGCAAAGGTTCAGGACATCTCTATAGAGGATGCAAAGAAGCTCTACGACTGGAGCAATTTTATAGAGACCCTTTCCAAGGACGACCTGAACTATCTTGACTACGACATCGGCTTTATGATGGACACCGGCATGATCGAGCAGAAGGTGGACAAGAAAGACTTTGTGAACAAGATGGCTCTTAAATAAAAGGACCTTAAAAAAAGTTCAAGAGGTCAGCTCCGGCTGGCCTCTGTCTGTTTTGCAACCTCCACGTAGTGCTTTGGGTGGGCGTGCAGGCCTGCAACTTCATCTTCTGTAAGCTGGCGCACAGCCTTTGCAGGGCTTCCGATAATCATGGAGCGTGGAGGGAACACCTTGTCCTTGGTGACAAGTGCACAGGCTCCTACAATAGATTCTTTGCCTATTACAGCACCGTCCAGTATGGTGGCACCCATTCCTATAAGGCAGTTATCCTCCACAGTGCAGCCGTGCAGAATAACGCCGTGGCCTACTGTAACGTTGTCGCCCACAGTGCATGGTGTTCCCTCCGATGTGTGCAGTATGCACAGATCCTGGATGTTGCTTCCTTTGCCTACAGTTATAGGCTCAATATCGCCCCTAAGTACTGCGCCGTACCAGATGTTGGCATCTTCCTTTATAATTACATTTCCTGTTATGACTGCATTGCCTGCTATAAAGGCAGGTTTATCTATCTTGGGTGAAATTTCATTAAATTTTGCTATCATTTTTCCCTCCTGGCTAAAATTTTATCATTTATATAGGTCTTAACACTTCATTTTAATTATGATATAATTATATTTTGGAATGAATAGTAACAGTTTTAGCAGAAAAGATAAAGCTATGCATACTCTCTTTGTCCTCTTATTCCTGGTTGCCGGCATTTTTTTCCTAAAGGCAACTGCGGCAGTTTTTGCACCTCTGGTCTTTTCTGTCATGATAAGCTTTATGCTGTTCCCGATTATGCAGCGTCTTGAGAGACTGCATATTCCAAGGGTTCTTGCAGTTACACTCATCATGGTTGTACTGGCAGTCATTCTTTATGTCATATTTGTAATACTTCAGAACAGCTTTAACCTGTTCATGACCGACTATCCTCGGTACCTTAACCAGTTCCGTGACATCTACTACGATATAACTAACAAGATAATGGAAAAGTTCCAGCTTCAGGCTGCACCCGACTTCTTTGCCGGCACCGACTGGAACAGGATGGTTCAGAATTATGTCATAAGCCTTTCAAGCACATTCACCAAGATGGCTGGATACATCTTCCTTATCTTTATCTTCATGTTCTTCCTGTTCCTGGAATATCCATACCTTACACAGAAGATATATCAGGCATTCAGCTTCCGCGAGGCGAAGAAGTTCACAATCATAAGTGCCCGTATCCTTAAGCTTGTAGGACGTTACTTCTTTGTAAAGACTGTGATTTCGTTCCTGACAGGTCTTGAGGTCTATATTGTCCTGACACTGCTCAAGGTCGATTTCCCGCTGGTCTGGGGCGGCATAGCGTTTGTGCTCAACTTTATTCCTACTGTCGGTTCCTCGGTAGTTGTAATTTTGATTTCTATACAGGGTACAGTTCAGTTCTATCCGAACCTTTTCATGCCTACCTTGATTTTCCTGCTCAACCTGGGAATCCAGCAGCTTATGGGTAACTTTATAGAGCCACGTATCCAGGGGTCTAACCTCAACTTAAGCCCCGTGCTTATACTTATCTCTTTGGCATTCATGGCATGGCTCTGGGGACCTTTGGGCGCCGTACTCGCAGTTCCTGTCACTGTCATGCTGCGCGTTGTGTTCGGATACTTTGACTCCACCCGCTTCTTGAGCATACTTATGAGTACGGGTTATTCCAAAAAGAAGTGAAGCACCCCTGCCTTTACCTTTTCCTGGCATTTTTTAAAATCTCTTTCTTTACGGTTGGGGGAGGCCCTGTCATGCTGGCTGTCATGGACCAGGAGTTCCACTTGCGCCGCAAGCTGCTCTCGGACACTGCGATGAACGATATATTGGCAATCATATATTCCATGCCGGGTGCCATAGGGGTAAATGCAGCCCTGAATATAGGCTATAAGCTTGCAGGAAAGAAGGGGAGTGCATGTGCCCTGGCCGGTGTTCTTATTCCACCAGTTGCAATAATTCTTTTTATAACCACATTTGTGGAGATGCTTAAGGGCTCGCCCCTCACCGGATATGCTTTCATAAGCATAAGAGCGGCAGTTACAGTATTTATCCTGTTTACTGTGGGCAATATGATGAAAAAGACTTTCCGTTGCTGGAAAGATGTGGTAATAGCTCTGTTTGCCTTCCTGGCAGTTGAGTTTGTTGACCTGCCTGCGGTCTATGTGGTTGCATCCTGCGGCCTTCTTGGAATTCTTATGTACAGGGGGAGTGAGGAATGATATACCTTATGCTCTACCTGGTGTTTGCCAAGATTGCAGTTGTTGCATTCGGGGGAGGTTATGCCAACCTGCCTATAATACAGTCCGAGCTTATGAGCCGGGGCTGGTGCACTGCCGGGCAGTTTGCCGATATTGTGGCCATAGCCCAGATGACACCTGGGCCGGTAGTAATTAATACTGCAACCTATGTGGGCAAGACAATGGCCGGTATCCCGGGCGGCATTATAGCTACTTTGGGCTTTATAACCCCGGCAGTGCTTATAACTGTGGCAATCTACTTTTTGGCAGAAGCCCTGTCTTCTGTTAAGCTGATTAAGCATGGAATCAGGGGAATACGGGCCGGGGTGGCCGGGCTTATCCTGTGTGCAGTAATATTTTTTGTGGAGAATTCGGTCCTAAACCATGCTCTTGACCTTAACCGCCTTATCT
Source organism: Spirochaetia bacterium (assembly GCA_017446885.1). GTDB lineage: Bacteria > Spirochaetota > Spirochaetia > CADAEX01 > CADAEX01 > CADAEX01. The sequence continues at coordinate 121,228 of JAFSOR010000020.1, forward strand.
ATGATTTTTCAGGTACTGTAAAGAGCTGGAGCAGCCTGCGTCTGGTGCTTCCTGCTGTTGTTGTGCTTCTGATGAATTTATTTTTTATTAAAAAAACTCAGCTCAGTATCTATATTTGCATTATTATTTCTGTTATTATAGGTACGCCGCTTATGTATTTGTACTCATTGCTTTGAAAGGAGGTTTTGGAATTGGACAAGTTAGCTGCTGAACTTAATGCTGTTATCGAGAACAAGCCTGTATACCGGCTTTTATCTGACCTTGGAAAGAGGATGTATTTCCCAAAAGGTATAATCTCGCAGTCCGCCGAAGCTAAAAAAGATGCGTATAAATACAATGCAACGATAGGTATGGCTATGGAGGGAGGCCAGACCATGTTCATACCATCCATGCGCAAGCTGGTGAACGGCCTGTCTGCCACCGAGATGTTTGCCTATGCTCCTACTGCCGGGCTTCCTGAGCTTAGGCAGATATGGATGATGGAGATGATCCGGAAGAATCCTTCGCTTGTAAACAAGACTGTCTCCATGCCTATAATCACCTCGGGCCTTACCCACGGGCTTTCCATAATCTCTGACATATTTGTGGACGAGGATGATGATGTGATTATCCCCGATATGTTCTGGGGAAACTACAAGCTTATATTCAATGTGCTGCACAAGGCCAAGGTAGATACATTCGCACTGTTCGACGAAAATTACCATTTCAATGCCAATGCCATGGAAGAGACCATAAAGAAGATGGGGGACAAGGTTGTTATTCTTCTTAACTTCCCGAACAACCCTACAGGCTACTCTCCATCCACCTTGGAGCAGCAGCAGATTGTGCAGGCTCTTAAGAGGCAGGCCGACTCGGGCAAGGATATTCTGGTCATATGCGACGATTCATACTATGGCCTTTTCTTCGAGAACGATATAGAGCATCAGTCCATATTCGCTGCTCTGTGCGATGCCCACGACAACATCACAGCAGTAAAGATTGACGGTGCCACCAAGGAGGAGCTGGTATGGGGTTTCCGCACCGGGTTCATAACTTTCGGCGGCAAGGCTCTGGACGACAGCGCCATATCTGTGCTTGAGAAAAAGATTATGGGCTCTATCCGCTCAACAGTATCGACATGCTCAACAATATCACAGAACATAATACTTAAGGGAATGCGGAGCATAACATACCATCAGGAGAAAGCATCGGTTGCAGCCAAGATGAAAGGGCGCTACCTGCAGGTTCGCAAGGCTGTGGACAGTATGCCGGCCGATGTGCCACTTGTGGCGCTTCCGTTCAACTCGGGTTACTTTATGACATTTGTGGTAAAGAAGATTGGGGCCGAGAACCTGCGTAAATACCTTCTTGAGCGCTACGGAATAGGAACTATCTCGATAGGGGAGAAATACCTGCGTGTAGCATTCTCATCTGTGGACATAAACAATATTCACGACCTTTACGGAACTATATTCAAGGCAGCCAAAGAGCTTTGCCGGAGGACATGATGGAACTTAAAGAAAAATCGCTTGAATATCACAGTTATCCAGTTGCTGGAAAGATAGAGGTAATCCCTTCAAAACCATGCAAGACTCAGGATGATCTTTCCTGTGCATATACGCCTGGAGTCGCTTTCCCATGCCTTGAGATAAAAGCGGATCAGAGCCTGGTTTCCACATATACCAGAAGAAAGAACCTGGTGGGTGTTATAACAAACGGCACAGCAGTGCTAGGCCTGGGCAACATAGGTCCCTATGCCGGAAAGCCGGTCATGGAAGGGAAGGGCGTCCTGTTCAAGCGGTTTGCCGATGTGGATGTGTTCGACCTGGAGCTTGACTGCGCAGATCCCAAGGCATTTATCGATGCAGTTAAGCTTATGGGCCCCACATTCGGCGGCATAAACCTTGAGGATATAAAGGCCCCCGAGTGCTTCGAGATAGAGGATAGCCTTAAGGCAGCGATGGATATTCCTGTGTTCCACGACGACCAGCACGGAACTGCCATAATAACAGGGGCGGCGCTTCTGAATGCACTTGAGATAATTGGCAAGAAGATAGACCAGGTTAAGGTTGTAATAAACGGAGCCGGTGCTGCAGGCATTGCATGCGGCAAGTTCTACATTGCCCTGGGTGTAAAGAAAGAGAACATAACCATGTGCGACACCAAGGGAATAATCTACAAAGGGCGAGCAGCCGGCATGAACCAGTATAAGGAATACTTTGCAAACCGCACCCAGGGTGGCACACTGGCCGATGCCCTTAAGGGGGCCGATGTGTTCCTTGGCCTTTCTGGAAAGGGTCTTGTCACAGGCGATATGCTTAAGACCATGAGCGAAAACCCTATAGTGTTTGCACTGGCAAATCCCGATCCCGAAATCACATATCCCGAGGCTGTAGCTGCCCGGGCCGATGTCATAATGGCTACAGGTCGCTCCGATTACCCTAACCAGGTTAACAATGTAATGGGATTCCCGTTCATTTTCCGCGGTGCCCTGGATGTGGAGGCATCGGCCATAAACGAGGAAATGAAGATTGCAGCTTCCCATGCGCTTGCAGACCTGGCAAAGCTTCCGGTGCCGGAAGAGGTCCTTAAGGCATACGGTGCAAAGGGCCTTGAGTTTGGCCGTGACTACATTATTCCAAAGCCTTTTGATCCACGTGCATTTGTGCAGGTTTCATCGGCAGTTGCCGAAGCTGCTGTCAAAAGCGGTGTGGCAAGGGCACCGTATGCATCCAAAGAGGCCTATATCAAGGAACTTGAGGAAAGGATGCACACTTCCATAAGCCGTTTCAGAGATGTATAATAGATTCAGGAGTAGATATGAAGAAGTTCTTGTTGTTAGCCCTTATATTTATCCTTCCGGCAGGTGTTTTCGCCGATAAAAAGAGCGAGAAGTTCGCTGCAACCATAGGATCAAACAATGTGGCCAAAATCGAGGCTGCAATAAAAGAGGGGGCCGATGTGAACGGCTACAGCGGCGAGAAAGCTTTTACTCCTCTTATGATTGCCTGCCAGAGCGAGGATTCCATAGAAGTGGTTAAACTGCTCCTTAAATATGGGGCAAAGGTAAACGAGACCAATGTCAATGGCGATACAGCTCTTATCATTGCTTCCCAGAGCAATACAAATGCAGAAATCCATAAAACCCTTATCGAATCCGGTGCCGATGTCAATATGCGCAACAAAGACCAGACCACACCTCTTATGGCAGCTTGTGGCAACAACCTTAAGTCTGCTGTTGTCGAGACATTGATAAGTTCTGGAGCACGCCTTGACGACAAGGATATGGATGGCCGCACACCCCTTATCTTTGCTGTAACCTACAACGAGAATGCAAAAGTTACCGAAGCTTTGCTCAAGGCAGGTGCAGACCCCAACACCAAGAACAGGTATGGGCTTCCGGTTGTCATGATGGCTGCCCAGTCCAACAAGAATGCAGCAGTGCTGCAGGCTCTTATAGATGCCGGTGCCGACTTAAGCTTCTCAATCCAGGGGCTTAACCCTATGTGCTATGCCGCAATCTACAACCCTAATCCCGATATCATCGGGGTGTTGCACAAGAAGGGCCTTTCTATAAGCGATTACAATGAGAACGGTGTCTCGCCGTTCCTCTATTCCTGCTTCTACAACTTCTCTTCCGATGTAACCAAGAAATTCTTGGAACTGGGAGCAGACCCCAAGCAGACCGATAAAAATGGAATCTCTGCCCTTATGTATGCCGCAATGCACAACGGCAATGCCGAGATTATCCATGTTCTTGTAAAAGCTGGTGCCGATGTCAATGCCAAGGATAAGGCCAACGGCCTTACACCCCTTATGCTGGCAGCCCTGCAGAACGAGAACGGCTCTGTCATAAATGCACTTTTGGAGGAGGGGGCCGACATCAGCCTCAAATCCAATGCAGGCATGACAGCCTACGAATATGCGGTAAAGAACGAGACACCTGTATCCAAACTGGATGTGGTACAGGAGCTTGAACCGTAAATATTTTATTTATATATAAAATATTAGTTGACAATTTGTATCTCTCTCCCTTATCATATATAGAGCCCAACAGGAGGATTTTTTATGGGATTTACTACTGAACAAATTAAAAACACAGCTATCACTGGGCATACAGGCACAGGAAAGACTACTCTGCTTGAGCGTATTCTTTTTGCAGGTGGCGCAATTCCAAAGGTTGAGACTGTAGAAAGTGGAAAGACAGTCAGCGACTATACCGACGAGGAGATTGAAAAAAAGATTTCCTTCCATTCCACACTTTCATACATCGAGAAAAGCGGCAAGAAGCTTAATTTTATAGATACTCCGGGTGCATCCGACTTCGTAGGCGAGGTTATCCTGGGACTGCGTGCATGCGAGACAGGCATGCTGGTAGTTGGTGCAGATACCGGTGCTCAGATAGAGACAATCAAACTGTGGCGGCGTATGGACGGCCGTAACATTCCACGGTTCATTTTCATAAACAAGATGGACAAGGACAGAGCAAGTTTCTCTGCCACAATGGAAGACCTTAAGAAAAAGTTCCACAAGACTTTTGTTCCTGTAGTCATTCCTATGGGCGATGCAAAGGATTTCAAGGGTGTAATCGACCTCTTGAACGAAAAGGCATACATGGTTCCTGCAGGCGGCGGAAAAGAGACAGCAGTAGACATTCCAGCCGATATGGCAGATCTGGTTGCGCAGTATAAAGAGGCCCTTATCGAAGGTGCTGCCGAAGGCGACGACGAGATAATGGAAAAATACCTCGAAAGCGGCGAGCTCAGCCCAGAGGATGTAAAGAAGGCTCTTATCGAAGGTCTCCACGACAACAAGCTGGCTCCGGTTCTCTGCGGTTCAGCCCTTGCCGGTTGCGGTATCGAGGCTCTTATCAACTTTATCTGCGAGGTATCTCCAAATCCACTTGGATTCAACGATGTACTCCTTGATGCAGAAGGCAACCAGACACTGGTCCCAATCTCTCCAGATGGCGATGTAAAGGTTTTCACATTCAAGACCAATATCGACCAGTTCTCTGGAAAGCTTTCTTTCTGGAAGTGTATTACCGGCAAAGTTACAGCCGACATGGAGCTTATGAACTCCCGCGAAGGCAAGAAGGAGAAGGTTACCAAGCTCTATACAGCAGTTGGAAAGAAGCTTGTTGATATTAACGAGATTGTTGCAGGCGATATCGGAATCGCATCCAAGATGCCTCTTACCCTGACCAACGACACAATGTTCACAGGCGAGCTCAAGGATACATTCATCAAGCTGCGTCTGCCGACCCCTACATACGAGGTTTCTGTATCTGCCAACGACAAGAAGAACGAGGACAAGCTTGCACAGTTCATGCAGAAGGCTTCCACCGAGGACAACACATTCCGCATCTCCTACAACAAGGAGACAGCCGAGACTATCGTATCTGGAATGGGCGAGCTTCAGGTCAACATGATACTGGATAAGATTCAGAACAACCAGAAGATTGGCATTACAACCAAGATTCCACAGGTTGCATACCGCGAGACAGTTACCAAGAAGGCTTCGGGCAGCTTCAGACACAAGAAACAGTCTGGCGGTCATGGACAGTTTGCCGAGGTTCATTTCGAGATTCAGCCGATTGAGCGCGGCGAATATTTAAGATTTATCAACACCATCAAGGGTGGTGCAGTTTCCAAGGGTTATATCCCTGGAATCGAGAAGGGAATTGCGGAAGGAATGCAGGAAGGTGTTCTTGCAGGATATCCGGTTGTAGATATAGAAGTAAACCTGTTCGATGGAAAAGAGCATCCTGTCGACTCATCAGAAATGGCATTCAAGCTTGCAGCCAAGGGCTGTCTTAAGGATGTCATTGAAAAGGCTTCACCTGTTCTCCTGGAGCCTATCATGAAACTCACAGTATTTGTCGACGATCAGTACCTGGGCGATGTTCTTTCTGACCTCAGTTCCAAGCGTGGTAGAGTGCTTGGCCAGGACAGCATTGGCGGTGGTATGCAGCAGGTAAATGCAGAAGTTCCTCAGTCAGAGCTCCTGAGGTATGCAATTGACCTGCGCTCACTTACATCTGGAACTGGCTCCTTCGAGGTTGAATTCGATCACTACAGCCCGATAAATGGCAAGATTGCTGATGCTGTTATTGCAGAGGCAAAGGCTAAGAGAGAGGCAGCACAGGCTTAAGTGTCCCCCAGGCCTGAAAACACAATTCCGACCCCGGCTTTTCGCCGGGGTTTTTACTAGGCGGGTTGTTCTATGAAAAAAATTGCTATTTATGGTAAAGGTGGAATCGGAAAATCTACTGTAACCTCCAACATATCGGCAGCTCTTGCAATAAGCGGCTACAAGGTCATGCAGATAGGCTGCGACCCCAAGGCCGACTCCACAATAAACCTTATGCATGGAAAGCAGCTTGAGCCTGTCCTTAACTATATGCGGGACCACGATTCAAACCCCAAGATAGAAGATATAATCCACACTGGTTTCGGCGGCGTCATGTGCATGGAGACAGGCGGTCCCACCCCTGGGCTCGGCTGTGCAGGCCGTGGAATAATAGCCACATTCCAGCTTATGGACGAGCTTGATGTGTTTAATATCCTTAAACCCGATGTTGTCCTTTACGATGTCCTAGGCGATGTTGTATGCGGCGGTTTTGCAGCCCCAATACGCGAGGGCTATGCACAGGATATTTACATTGTCACCTCTGGCGAGAAAATGTCTTTGTTTGCAGCCAACAATATACGCACCGCAGTAAAGAACTTCGAGGAAAGGGGCTATGCCAGGGTGCGCGGCATAATATTCAACTCCCGCGGCCTTAATGGAGAAGAAGAGAAGGTACAAGCCTTTGCCGACAGCATTGGTGTGCCTGTAATTGGCCATCTGCCAAGGTCGCAGGATATAATGGATTTTGAAGATAAAGGAATGACAGTGGTGGAGGGGAATCCAGACCTGCCTATAAGCAGGGAATTCCTCTCTATCGCCGATAAAATAATGAAGTGTAAGAGCGATGAGAGCTGAATACAGGACTATAGCACAGCTTGCCTCTGAAAAACAGCAGAACAAGTCGGTCTCTGTGTTCGGCGGCTGCTGGCTCCACTACAACGGGCCTGGAAGTTCTGGCTACGGAGTTAAGCGCACAGCCATGCTGCTGCCTGAAAGTGCCATGCTTATGGTGGGGCCTATGGGGTGCAGCAGGTCTGGCACTGTGGTTGCCGAAAAATATGGTTTTGCCCACCGTATGTTCTACCTGCACCTGGACGACAGGAGCATTGCTGTAGGCTCTTACCTTAAAAAGATTCCGGAGGCAGTCCAATACATTAAAGACCTTGGACAGTTCAAAGCTGTCCTTATATGCATGACATGTCTCGATGCCCTCCTTGGAACGGACCTGGCAGGCCTGGGACGCAAGATAAGTGACCAGGTAGGAATTCCCGTGACTACCACATTTATGGATCCTATTGTAAGGGATGGTAACTACGGCCCCATGGTGCAGGTGCGTCAGGCTATAACAAACTGCTTCGAATCTGGCAAAAAAGCTGCGGAACTCAATACTGCGGTAAACCTGCTTGGAACCTTTGCACCGCTTGAGAAGGATAGCGAGCTTTTTACAATTCTTTCAGGTGCTGGCATAAAAGAGATAAAGACTGCAGCAGGGTGCAGCACCTTTGAAGAGCTTAAGAATATGGGTACCTCGAGAGCCAACATAATAGTGCATCCTCAGGCAGCAGCCTGCGGTATAGACCTTGAGAAAAGGCTTGGTATGCCATTTATTAAGCTCTACAAATCCTATGTGCCAGATAAAATAGAAGATAATTATAAAAAGCTGGGCTCTTTCCTTGGCCTTGATATCGACTGCGCCAAACTGCGGAAGGTTTCAGAAGAAGCGATAAATGAATTTGCCCGTAAGTACAGCGGCAAGAAGATTGCAGTAGGCGAGGCAGTCTGCGGCAATCCGTTTGACATAGCAATTATGCTGCTTGGTGCAGGAATAGAGGTCCCATTTGTCTTCCGCGATATGATACATCCCGAAGACTGGGAGCTTATTTCATTGCTCAACAGCGTGGCACCCGATTTAAAGGTATATTCTGGGGTCCATCCTACCACTGCCGCCTTCCCGGCCACATTGCCAGAGGCCGACCTTTATCTTGGCCTTGATGCAGGGTACTATAATCAGGAGGCAATAAGCGCCGCCTGGCCTTTCGACAGGACATTCTACGGTTTTGACGGCATACATGCGCTATTGGAAATTATGGACACTGCTTTCAAAAACCCCAAGGGGCACAGACAGCAGATGAAAGGAACATATCTTACGGTGTAGGGGGCTTTTATGAAAGGATTTTTCAGATATCTTGCACCATTTGCTCCCGACTATTCTGGGGCTGTCTCTGCGCTGTATGCTGCAGGCGGCCTTGTGGTGCTGTGCGACCCGGGCGGCTGCTCCGGCAATGTGGCAGGCTACGACGAGCCCCGGTTCTATGGCGATAAAGTATGTTTCTACAGCGCTGCAATCAGGGAGATGGACACTATATTCGGCCGCGACGACAAGCTTAAGAGAAAGATATGCGATGCAGCCCTGCTTGGCGATTACAAGTTTGTGGCACTGGTAGGCACTCCTGCCGTATCTGTCATAGGAACAGACCTTGCAGCTTCTGCAAAAGCGGTGGAGCAGGAGACAGGCATACCGTCGTTCAGCGTAAGCACATCTGGAATGGAGAATTATTCCTTTGGCGAGGCCAAGGCAATTACAGCTTATGTCAAGAAGTTCCTGCCGCTATTTGCTGATGCCACAGTATTCGGTGCAACACCGCTTAACAGGGCTTTTGACGATGATCTTTCTTCTTTTGCCGCAAATTGTACTTCTAAGGAAAATGTGTGCTTTTCTCCAGGTGCATTATCTGCATGCCGCTTTATAAAGGAAAAGTTTGGCATTCCGTATACTCTCAGCTATCCGGAAAGTCAATCCATAAAAGAGGCTGCTAAAGAGGCTGGCAGTGCAAAGCGCATACTTATAGTGCATCAGCAGGGGGTAGGGAATACCCTGCGTAACATTATAAGACGCTCTTCCGATGCTGATATAACAGTGGGAAGTTTTTTCCTGCAAGATAGTGAGTTTGCCGAAAAACAGGATATTTTCTTCCAGGGCGAGGATGAGCTTACTGCCGCATCAATCGAGGCAGACCTGGTCTATGCCGACCCCATGTATCGCCGTACACTGCCTGCTGATGTGCGGTTTGCCCCTCTGGTGCACTGCGCCCTTTCCGGCTGTTGAAACTTGGAGCAATCTGTTGTAGGATAAAAGTATGGAGAAAAGGAAAGAATCGGCGATAAAAGAGCTGGCTATGTTCTATCCACGGCTTCTTGCAGGGCTTATAACTATGCTGCTTACTGCGGCCGCAGGCATCGCACTTGCTGTAATAGTAGTATATCCCCTCTGGAGTACTGCAACCCATTCAAAAGCAGCCTACAACTGGTTCTTCCTGTTGTGTGTAGTCCTTGCTTTGGTCATTATCCCAACTGTGCGGATCCGTGGTCTTAAGAAGTCGGGCTTGAGCGCTGGTGATATAGTCAGGCATCACATTTTGCCTGTGTTGGTGCATCTTATCTATATCTTCCTTTTGTTTATGGCAGCTGTCCTTGCATGGATGTTCTTTGCAAACAACCATATTCCCGGCGGTGTTATCTGTATCATTTTCATCCTGATAATCACAGGAATTTTTAAAATTTATTTGAAAAAATAAAAGTTTTTCTTAAAGTTTTTTCCTAAATACCGATAATAAAAGTGTCGAGGCAATATAGTTCCCCTCCCAGTTAACTATTTGCAATTCGAATCTAGGCTGATTTTTCAATCAGCCTTTTTTTTGTCCCAGTCCCCATTCTCCAGTTGTTTTTTATATAATTTTTATATATACTTTTTTTACTATGTTGCAGAAAGTAGTCGAGGCTATATTCGGATCCAAGCATGACAGAGACTTGAAGGCTCTTCTTCCTATACTCCATAGCGTAAATGCCAAGGAAAGCTGGGCTATGTCGCTTAAGGACGACCAGTTCAAGGATGTGACACTCTCATTCAAGGAGCGGCTTAAGAAAGGGGAGACCCTGGACGATATCCTGCCCGAGGCATTTGCCCTGTGCCGCGAGGCATCACGCCGTGTGCTGGGGGAACGGCCCTACGATGTTCAGATTATGGGCGGAATAGTGCTGCATCAGGGCAAGATAACCGAGATGAAGACAGGCGAGGGAAAGACTCTGGCCAGCGTAACTGCGGCATACCTGAACGCCCTTTCAGGCAATGGTGTCCATATTGTAACTGTAAACGACTACCTGGCCGAGCGCGATGCCCAGTGGATGGGCAAAGTCCACAACTTCTTGGGGGTATCGGTAGGAACTGTCCTTTCAAACATGGACTTTGCAGCCAAGAAGAAGGCCTATAACTGCGATATAACCTATGCCACCAACAACGAGCTGGGATTCGACTACCTGCGTGACAACATGCGGTGGAGCGACGACCAGAAGGTGCAGCGTGGCCATAACTTTGCCATTGTGGACGAGATAGACTCAATCCTTATCGACGAGGCCAGGACGCCGCTTATCATATCGGGTGCTGCCGAGGATGACACCAGCAAGTTCTATCAGGTGGACAAGCTTATCCACTATCTTGACGAATGCAAGAAAAATCCAGACACCGGCGAGTATCCCGAGGAAGACTCTGACCTTGTGGGTGACTACAAGCTTGAGGAAAAGACCAAGCATGTTGTGTTCACCAACGACGGCATGAACAAGATAGAGGCTCTTCTGCTCAAGAATAAGTATATAGAAGGTTCTCTTTTCACCGACGACAACTTTGAATATGTCCATTACTTTACCCAGGCACTCAAGGCCCATAAGCTGTTTCACAGGGATGTGGACTATGTGGTGCAGGCTGGTGAGGTGCAGATAGTAGATGAGTTCACCGGCCGTATCCTTACAGGGCGCCGCTATTCCGACGGTCTGCATCAGGCTATCGAGGCCAAGGAGAAAATCAAGGTTGCACGCAAGAACAGGACCCATGCCACAATAACATTCCAGAACTACTTCCGTATGTACGGAAAGCTTTCGGGCATGACAGGTACAGCCGACACCGAGGCGCGTGAGTTCACTAAAATCTACGACCTTGATGTTGTAGTCCTTCCTACAAACCGTCCTGTAATACGCGATGACATGGACGACGAGATTTATTTGAACGAGGAATATAAGTTCAAGGCTATATGCGACGAGATTGCTGCTTCCCATACCAAGGGACAGCCTGTTCTGGTGGGTACAGTCTCCATAGAAAAGTCTGAGCAGCTTTCAGCTCTCCTTACCAAGCGTGGAATCCGCCACGAGGTGCTCAATGCCAAAAACCATGCCCGCGAGGCTATGATTATATCCGAGGCTGGTGCCAAAGGCTCTGTTACCATCGCCACCAACATGGCAGGCCGTGGTACCGATATCAAGCTGGGTGGTAACCCCGAGTTCATGGCACGCAAGATGTGCGGCACCGAGGCCGATCCTGCCGAATACGAGAAAGCCCTTGCCAAGGCAACCGAGAAGTGGAAGCTTGACTACGAGGAAGTAAAGGCTTTGGGCGGTCTCTATGTAATAGGAACAGAACGCCACGAATCGCGCCGTATAGACAACCAGCTGCGTGGCCGGTCGGGCCGTCAGGGAGACCCTGGAAAATCTAAGTTCTACATATCGCTGGACGATACCCTTATGCGCCTTTTCGGGGGCGACAACCTTAAATCTATGATGTCGCGCATAGGCATGAAAGCCGATGAGCCTATCCATCATCCTTGGATAAGCAAGTCCATAGAGAATGCCCAGAAGCGGGTAGAAGAGCGCAACTACGAGATTCGTAAGCACCTTTTGGACTACGACAACGTCCTTTCCGAGCACCGCAAATACATCTACTCAAAACGCGAGGAAGTTCTTGCCGACACCAACTTTACAGACCATATAAAGAGCATTATAGCTGAATTTGCCGACGACCTTTTCGATGGAATAAAGGAAATCTCCGAGGTGCCTGAGGTTGTAAAACGGTTCCGCGAGACTCTCTATTATTCGCCCGACACCCATATCGATGTGACATCTTTTAAGACACTGCAGGACCTTAAGCAGGCTATTCTGAACAATATCTACAGCGAGATGGATGAAAAGGCGGCCAAAGTAGGGGCAGAGAACTTCAACATGTTTGCACGGATGGAATACCTCAGACTTATCGATATGAAGTGGCAGGAGCACCTTGAGAACCTGGATGCCTTGAGGGAGGCTGTGAACCTGCGTGCATACGGACAGAAGAACCCGCTTTTGGAGTATAAGCTTGAGGGCTTTGAGATTTTTGACAAGATGATAGATGATATCCGCAAGGTTATTGTCCGCAAGGTCATAAATGTCAAGGTGGAGCGGTATTCCGGCGAGCCACAGCGGACACAAGCTGCATCGGTTGCAACACATCAGGAGTCTTCGCAGTTCGATTCGCACCGTAATATGGCAAGCCAGAGCGGTGCAGTGACATCTAACCCCACAGGAAATGTACAGGTGGTGCGCAGCACTCCAAAGGTTGGACGCAACGACCCATGCCCCTGTGGCAGCGGAAAGAAATACAAGCACTGTCATGGTGCATAAGGAGAGCATAAATGATTAACACAGTTACTGAAATTGATGATATGGTGGCACTTAAGAATGTGCTTATCAGCGTTTCAGATAAAACAGGGCTTGAGGATTTTGTAAAAGGGCTTATCAAGATAAACCCCGAGATAAAAATCTATTCCACAGGTGGCACTTTCACCGCAATCAAGGGCTATCTGGGCAGCTGTGCAGACAAAAACCTTATCCAGGTGTCCGATTACACAAAGCAGCCCGAGATGCAGGGTGGCCTTGTAAAGACACTGGACTTCAAGATCTACCTTGGAATCCTTTCCGAGACCTACAACGATGCCCACAAAAAGGACATTGCCCGCACCAATGCCACCATCTTTGACATGATAGTTGTAAACCTGTATCCGTTTGAGAAGACAGTTTCAAAATCAGAATCCACATCCGAGAATGCCCGTGGCAATATTGATATCGGCGGTCCATGCATGCTGCGTGCATCTGCCAAGAACTTTTTGCGTGTAGCCTCTGTGACAGACCCAGCAGACTATCCTGTAATCCTTAAAAACCTTGGTTCTCAGAAAGGGACTTTGAGTTTTGCACAGCGGTTTGAGCTTGCCAAAAAGACATTTGCCACCACAGCTAAGTACGACACAGCAATAAGCGCATATCTTGCCGGCCTTTCGCCATCCGATGCGGCAAAAGTTTACAATCTTCACTAAGGAGTAAAGCTATGGCAGAAAATCTCAAGGATATGTATAAGAACATAAACAAGGATGCATTCCCACAGTTCATGGACATAAGTTTCAGAAACTCTGACAGCGACAGGCAGACTCTTTTCTACGAGAAGGTGCAGTGGGATATCGCTGGCGAGAAGCTGGGCCTCCGCTACGGCGAGAACCCCGACCAGCCGGCAGCCATGTACAAGCTTATAAACGGCAACCTGGCCATAGGCGGGGTGGAGACAGTGCTCAAGGGGCGCTATCTTGCCTCTGATGTGGAGCTCCTGCAGTCTGGCAAGCACCCTGGGAAAATCAATATAACCGACGTGGACAACGGGCTCAATATCCTGCGCTACTTCACAGACACCCCATGCAGTGTAATCATCAAGCACAATAACCCATCTGGTGTTGCCAAGGGCGAGACACTGGCCGATGCCTTCCACAAATCCCTTATGGCAGACCGCATTGCAGCATTTGGAGGTGCTGTTATCTTGAACCGCGAGGTTGACCTTGAGACTGCCGAACTGGTTACAGAGGGCTATGTAGAAGTTGTTGCTGCCCCAGAGTTCTCGGCAAAGGCTTTCGAGCTTTTCCAGACCAAGAAGAACCTGCGTGTTATGCGGATTAAGAACATAGACAAGCTCCAGGACTTTGCATATTCACGGTTCATGGACTTTAAGTCTATACTGGACGGCGGAGTAATCGCCCAGTGGTCGTATCTGCCAAAAGCCCGGACAAAGGATGATTTCCTCCCGGCTGTATGCGAGTACAAAGGTACAGAATACCGTGTGAACCGGCAGCCTACCGACAAGGAATACGAGGATATGATATTCGGCTGGCTGGTTGAAAGCGGTGTTACAAGCAACTCTGTGATATATGTCAAAGACGGTGTTACAGTTGGAATAGGAACTGGCGAGCAGGACCGTGTAGGCGTTGCCGAGATTGCCCGTGACAAGGCATATAAGAAAATGTGCGACCGCATCTGCTGGGATTTATACGCAAAGTCCTGGTACGAGCTTACAGACCCTGAAAAACGAGCTTCCATAGAATCTGTTGTAAACGACGAGCACGGCGGACTTAAGGGGGCTGTAATGGTTTCCGATGCCTTCTTCCCGTTCCGGGACGGAATAGACATTGGCCTTAAAGAAGGGGTAACCGCAGTGGTTCAGCCGGGCGGCTCGCTCCGTGACTTTGAATCTATAATTGCCTGCAACGAATACAATGCAGCCATGGTCTACACAGGCCAGAGGAGTTTCAGGCACTGATGCAGAAGGATAAGGTCCGCCCGAGAGTTCTTATTATCCTCTTAGCCTGCTGCCTTGTAGGGCTGTTGATATTCAATATCGTAACCCTGAATGCTGTCAAGAAACTTGGCGATTCTGCACGCGAGACAGCTGCTGCAGTGGGCAATCTGGATTACACTCTCCAGAACATGGGCGAAGACCTTTCCGATGCGCGCAATGTGCTTGGACTTAAGATAAACAGCTACGGCTCTGACCTTGCCCAGGATGCACCGGAGGCTCCAGCCGACGACTATGCAGGCTACTACAGCGCTCTGGACCAGCTTATGTCGGAGTTCAGTGAATCTATGCTTAGAAAGGGCTGCTCCTACTTTATGGAGAGCAGGGAGTGCCTTGACCTATACCGTTCATTCAATCTTACACCTGTGCAAAAGGGAAGGGATATACTCCTTTCAAGCTCTGGCAAGCTTTATTACAGGCTTTCTATACTGCCCTATACTACAGGGGGCAAAGTGCAGTTCGATACCGAGACCTTTGACAAGGTATCCACTGCCAGGATAAGTACTGAAAAAGAGCTTTCCTCATTTATAGAGGCCAACCAGAGCCGTATACAGGCCCATTATGCAGACCTTGAGCCGGTGGCAAGGAAATTTGATCAGTATTCTAAAAATCCTCAGCTGCTTTCATATCTTTCAGGACAGAAGCTCTATATCAAGAAAAGGGAAAGCGAGCCTCTGCAGACAGGCTACGACATACGCCGCACCGACGGTTCGCTTTTATGCAGCATGATGCTTGACATGGTGGAGGGCAATATCACACTTGGCAGTAAAAAATGCAAAGATACCGATGAGCTGTGGGAAGACCTTTTAAAGCTCCATACCCTTTTCGATATACGCACTGTCTCTGAGAAAAAGACCGAATCCAAGCTGGAAGAGCTTTCTGCCATGGTCAAGGATCCAGCCTTTATGGCATTCCTGGAGACCAAGGGTTTTGCCATTGCCCCCGAGCCGCAGGAAAGCGATGAAAGCTACGATTTTCCTATTACCGACAAAGGTGGCTTTAAGATAGGTACACTCTCTCTTGAAAAGGATACCGGCGAGGTATACCTGTTCGACAGCGACAACGTGGTTGTATCATCGGTAAAAAAAAACTGAATTTTAGCACCGCCTCTGGCTCCGATGGCCACTTTACAATCCTATTATGCGGCATGAACCAGCGGAATACCGACACCCTGATTATCGCAAACCTGGATTTAAACTTTAACAAGGCCACACTCATAAGCATTCCACGGGATCTTTTCTACAAACGTGCCAAGATAAACAGTATCTTTCGCCGTTTCGGGCCAAAAGTCCTGGAGAATACAATTTCCGAGATAACAGGGCTAAGGATAGATAAATATGTGATGGTTGACATGTATGCCTTTGCCGAGCTTGTGAATGTGCTGGGTGGCATAGATGTGGAGCTTACAGAGCCCCTGGTGGACCCTACATACCGCGTAAGGGATGATAACGGCAAATGGTCAACCCTCTATTATCCTGCTGGGGTGCACCATGTCAACGGAGTGCAGGCGCTGCGTATAGCCCGGGCCCGCCATTATACGCCGGCTTTCTCGCGCGATATGCGCCAGCAGCAGATTCTTAGGGCTGTCAAAGACAAGCTCCTTTCCATAGGCCTTTCCGACATAAACCGCCTGGGACGTATCATCAAGCTGGGTTTCAAGTATGTGGAGACCGATATATCGTGGCTTGAGGCATTCAGCCTATACCGCAGCTGCCAGGATATAACTTTGCATCACGCTGTGCTGAATACAGACAATGTGCTCTATGCAACATATACAAACCTGCTTGCTACCGGCCTTTCGGAGGATGAGGTGGCCGAAGACTTTGACAAAGGGGCTTGGATTGTCATGCCTCTTGACAATGACTGGAAAGTTATTAAAAAATTCATAGAGGAAAAACTGGCTGAATGAAAAAATATTTTCTTGAGACATACGGCTGCCAGATGAACAAGGCAGAGTCCGATTCCCTTGAGCTTATACTGCAGAAAAGAGGATGGGAGCCCTGTACCCTGGATTCGCAGGCCGACCTTATAATCATAAACACATGCTCTGTCCGCCAGACTGCCGAAGACCGCATATGGGGCCGCATAGGCTATTTCAAGAAGCTTAAGCAGAGCCACAGTTTCAAGCTGGTCATAATCGGCTGCATGGCCCAGCGTGTAAAAGAGGAACTTTATACCACCTGCAAGGGGACTGTAGACCTGGTCCTGGGAACGCTGGAGAAAAACAATATACTTGAATATCTTGAGGGGCTTCCGGAATCCGGCTCTGAACCCGGTGCCTATACATTCCAGGAATACCATTCCGACGGAACCAGCTTTAAGACATTTGTCCCCATAATGCACGGCTGCAACAACTTCTGCTCCTACTGCATTGTCCCATATGTGCGTGGCCGCGAGGTTTCCCGCAAGGCCGAGGAGGTTCTGCATGAGATAACATTCCTGGAGGATCATAATGTCAGGGAAATCACACTTTTAGGGCAGAACGTAAACTCATACCGTGGCATGTATCAGGGAAGGGAGATATCATTCCCAGAGCTTCTTGACCTTATATGCAGCCACATAAATTCTATAGGCTGGGTTCGCTTCCTGTCATCACATCCCAAGGATTTCAGCTCAGAGCTTATAGACACAATAGCATCGCATCCTCAGATATGCCGCCATATCCATCTGCCGGTGCAGCATGGCAGCGACCGCATCCTAAGCCTTATGAACAGGCGCTATACTGCATCTCATTACCTTGATATAGTGTCCGAGATAAAGGAAAAGATACCAGGTGTATCCCTTACCACCGACATACTTATAGGGTTCCCCGGCGAGACCGAGGAAGACCTTGAAGCTACCCTTGACCTTATGAATAAGGTCCGTTTTATAGATGCATACACTTATTACTACAACCCCCGGGAAGGAACCAAAGCCTGCACCATGGCCGACAGCCTAAGCCTTGATACCAAGCTTAAGAGGCTTGAGAAGGTGATAGCCCTGCAGCACCGTATAACTGCCGAAGAGAAAGAGAAGAAGGTGGGACAGATAAAGCGTGTCCTTGTGGAGTCGGTCTCGAAAAAGGACAAGACCGAGATGCTTGGCCGCACCGAAGGGGATGAGATGGTTGTTTTTCCTGAAAAATATGATACAATAGGGAAGTTCATAGATGTAAAGCTTCTTTCCTGCAATGGAAACACATATAAAGGAGTCAGAGTATGAGATTCAGGATGATACTGTTTGTTATCTTCATCTGTTTTTATGCGCTTTTTGCAGCGCTTAACCTATCTAACGCCACCGATATCAACTTCGGCTTTATCTCTTTCAGCCATGTTCCGATTTTCCTCGCGGTTACCGTGGCATTTGCACTTGGAGCTCTTTTCATGCTTCCTCTTGCCCTGGTAAGGAGAAAGCCTAAAGAGAAAAAAGAAAAGCCGGTAAAAGAAAAGAAAAAGAAAGGCAAGGAGCCGATTGTTCCACTTGAGCAGCCTGAAGAGAATAAGCCGTTATAATTTAATCCTCATTCTTCTGCTTGTCTGCACATCGCTTTGGGGGGCAGACCTGGATCAGTACTACAAGACTGTCCAGAACAGCAAGGAGGTGCCTGATAAGGCACTGGAAGAGATTTTTAAGCAGGAGACCAGCGCAAACAAGATTCTGGAGGCTGTAGGATCGTGCAAAGAGAGAATCCAGGCCAAGTATGATATTTTCACCAAGGCTGCAAACCTGGCCCTTATGTGCGGCAAATTTGACATTGCCCAGCAGTATTTCCAGCTGGCCTACGATGCCAACCAGGATTCGTGGTATTCCCTCTATATGTCTGCCGCACTGCTTTACGAACAGGGCGAGTTCGAGCTGCCATATCTTAAATTCAGGGTGGTGGAGGAAAAGGCAGGCTCCCCACTTAAGCTTAAAGCCAAGGCCATGAGCGGGGCAGTGCTCCTTTCGCAGGGTAAGAGTTCCGATGGCCTAAGGCAGCTTACAAGCACACTATCTTCCACATCTGACGATGGAGTTATCTACCTTATCTACGATATAGCCTCTGCATTCTCTATCCCGGAACTTAAAGATTCTGCCGCAAAAAAACTCAAAGCAGGCGGTTTCCAGGGACGTCTGGTGTCGGACAAGGCTTCTTTTCCAATCACACCGTCCCGTATCTTTATATCGTCCGATTATTCTGTAACTGCTATAAGCAAGGCCGAAGAGAGCAAGACAAAGTCATCAAGCCAGGCCGAGCAGGATGCTTCTGTAAGGCGTCCTGTTGCAATCCAGGTGGGATCGTTCGGCAGCGAGACCAATGCCAGGAATATGGAGAAAAGGCTTAAGGACCTGGGGGTAAAGCCTGCTGTAAACGTTGTCAAGTCTGGCGACAAGACTCTGTATAAGGTAACTGTGCCGGTAGATGCCGATATGGATGTGAACAACACTGTGCTGCTGCTCAAAGACAACGGCATTGAATCATATTACGTGTTCTAATTTTTCCTTAAGGTCAGAGACAAAGCTGCGGGTATCGGTATGCCATGGCAGCAGGTCAACACCCAGAAATTCTGCAGCAGAACTATCATTTATTAAAAATGTACGACCGAAAAGTAGTATAAATTTACAATTATTTAAATTATACTTCGAAAAAAGATAGGCAGTTTTCCAGTAATCAGGATAATCATCATAGTTGAACAGTATAAGATTAGGATTCTGGGCTTTCATGGCATCCATAGCTCCAATGGGGTTGTTGTTCAGCACCAGGTTGTGCTCCGGTGTAGAAGCGCGCTGGATTGCCTGCTGAAGGTTCTGGTTTTCTGCAATACTGAAAATTGTCATATCGTTCCTCATCTTATTATCCCACACATTTGTTCTTTAATCTATATTTAAATTATACTTTTTTTATGGTATCTTGAACTTGTGAAATTATGATTGACAATTTCATCCGAGAACTTACTTCCCGTTTCAGAACCCTCCCAGCCCACAAGAGGTTGGTGGATACCTTTTGCTCAAAACAGTTTCCTATAACATTAGGTGGCATCCGAAAGCTTCCTTTGGCAGCAGTGGTGGCCGACCTGTTCCGCTATTCCAAAGGCTCTTTCCTTATTGTCCTGCCCAACGAGAAAGAGGCAGAGCTGTTTTTCGATGATATTGCCTTGTGCAGCAAAGATGTATGCTTAATTCCTTCATTTAACACCCTTCCATACAGAGGCGAGAGCCCCGGCTCCCAGATTTATGGAAAACGGGTCAAGGCGCTTACCCGGCTTGTATCTGGAGGCAAATGCATAGCTGTAACATCGGTAGGGGCTTTCCTTTCCCCCATGGTGTCTGTGGATTATTTTAAGAAACACATTTTTACAATCAAGAAGGGTCAGAGCGTAAATACTGCCGAGCTTGAAAAAGCAATGCAGAGCTGCGGATATATCCGAACGCCCAAGGTATCGGTTCCAGGCGATTTTGCCATAAGGGGCGAGGTTTTTGATTTCTATCCGTTCGGAAGCGATGAGCCTATGCGGGCAGTGTTTGAGTTTGACGAGATTGAGGCTATAAGGACTTTTGACCCCATTACACAGGCCTCAACCGGAAAGCTTGATAAAGCTGTAATTCCTCCATGCCGGGAGATCCTGTGGGATAATGAACACATTGAGGCAGTAAAGAAGCTGGCCATTTTAAAAGAGGATGTCCTTGAGAGTCTGGAAACTGGGAATGAGGTGCCCGAAGAAGAGTATATTCTGCCGCTTACCTTTGAGAAGCAGGGGCATCTGTTTGATTATCTGGGGGATTTTGCATCTCTTTTCCTGGTGGATCAGGAGCTTCTGGAACAGCGCTCCGATGCTATTATGGATGAGTATAAGGCCTGTTACCGGCAGTTTGCCCACGATTCTTTTGCAAAGCCTCCTATGCCAGATTCCCTTTTATTTGATTTTTCAATAGAGAGCACTGCCATAGAAAGGCGCATTATCCTGCCTCTGCTTCACGACAGCCACCGCAATGATGATGCAATAACTTATTCCTACGAGTCGGGCCGTTCATTCTTTGGTAACTTTGCCTACCTTAAGGAAGAGCTTTCTTCGCTTTTAAAGAACAACTACAAGATTTATATTTTCTCAAGCTCCGGGGTGCAGGCCCAGAGAATAGGCAAGATATTGGAGAACCTGGATGTCCATGTGATAATGGGTGCAATCTCGGGCGGCTTTGTCCTCCCCGACAGCCAGATTATCGCAATCCAGGAGAACGAGATATTCGGCCGCAAAAGGCGCCCCCCTGCATCGGTCAAGAAAGTAAAGAGCAGCCCTATAGACTCTTTTGTGGAGCTTAATAAAGGCGATTATGTGGTCCATATAAACTATGGAATAGGCAGGTTCATAGGCATAGACCGCATCAAGTCCTCAGGCACAGAGCGGGACTACATCCACCTTGAGTATGCAGGGGAAGAGACAGTATTTATCCCTATAGAGCAGGTAAACCTGATTCAGCGCTACATAGGTGGGGAAGGCAAAGCGCCCCACCTTGACCACATAGGGGGCAAGGGCTGGGAAGCCCGCAAAAGCAAGGCCCGCCGCGCCGCAGAGGAGCTGGCCGCCCGGCTTATAAAGCTTTATTCAAGGCGGCAGAATGCAAAAGGGTTTGCATTCCCGTCCGACACCGATATGCAGATGGAGTTTGAGGCAGCCTTTCCATATGATGAGACCGACGACCAGCTCCGGTGCATAGAGGAGGTAAAGGCCGACATGGAAAGGTCAAACCCTATGGACCGGCTAATCTGCGGCGACGTTGGTTTTGGCAAGACCGAGGTGGCCATGCGGGCTGTGTTCAAGGCTGTTGCCGGCGGCAGGCAGGCAGCCTTCCTGTGTCCTACCACAATCCTGGCAGAACAGCACTACGAGAACTTTAAGGAACGGTTCAAGAACTTCCCAGTGGAGATAAGGCTTTTATCGCGCTTTGTTCCGCCAAAGCAGCAGAAGGCTGTAATACAGGACCTTAAGAGCGGCAGGGCCGATATAATCATAGGAACCCACCGCATACTGCAGAAAGATGTAATCTTCAACAACCTGGGCCTTATGGTGGTGGACGAGGAACAGCGTTTCGGCGTAAAGGACAAGGAGAAGATGAAAGAGCTCAAGACCTCCATAGACTGCCTGTCCCTTTCTGCAACCCCGATTCCGCGCACACTCCATATGTCGCTCCTTAAGATACGCGACCTGTCTGTGCTTGAGACACCGCCCCGGAACAGGCGTCCTATAGAGACTTTTGTCCAGCCATACAGCATGGAGGTGGTAAGAAAAGCCATACTCCAGGAGATTTCCAGGGGCGGGCAGGTCTACTACCTGCATAACAGAGTGGAATCGCTTGATAATGTGCGGCTTACTCTGGAGCATCTTATGCCTGAGCTTATAATGGAGACAGCCCATGGCAAGATGAGCGGCACAGAGCTTGAGGATATAATGGACAGGTTTGTGCATCAGGAGATACAGGTCCTTATCTCAACCACCATAATAGAGAATGGAATCGATATACCTAACGTAAACACTATAATCATAGACCGGGCCGACATGTACGGCATATCCCAGCTTTACCAGCTGCGGGGCCGGGTGGGGCGTTCTGACAAGCTGGCATACGCCTACCTGCTTTATCCAGACCAGACAGCCATGACAGAGCTTGCCATGAAACGGCTCCGCATAATATCTGACAACACAGGTCTTGGAGCAGGTTTCAAGGTTGCCATGAAAGACCTTGAGGTGCGTGGTGCCGGAAACCTTCTGGGACGCGACCAGAGCGGCGAGATAAGCTCTGTAGGCTTTGATATGTACCTGCGCCTTATAGACGAGGCTGTCCAGGCACTTGATGAGCACAGGAAAGATGAGCTTGATTTCCACGATGTCTATCTTGAGCTTGAGTATTCTGGCTTTATCCCCGACACCTATATCCGCGACCAGAGCGAGAAGATGGAGATTTATAAGAAGATTGCCTCGGTTGTGTCTGAGAATGAGCTTGATACAATATGCAGCGAGCTTGAGGACCGTTTCGGGCCGCTTCCTGACGAGGTAGAGAGCCTGGTTTCCCTTGCCGAGATACGGGTGCTGTGCGGAAAGCTCTATATAACCTCGATGAAGGAACATCATGGCGAGATAGAGATAACTTTCGGCAAGGTGCATATAATCAATCTGGAGAAATATATGCGTCTTATCAAGGAGAGCGGTGGCAAGATAAAGCCGTCGCCACATAGGGCCAATGTCATGATTATAACCACTGATTTAGTGGATCTTAAGGAAAAGTCAGCCTTCCTGCGCGATAAGCTTATGCAGCTGATATAGGAGAGGGTATGGAAGAAGTTTTGCACAGAACTATAAAAAGCTTTGTACTGCGCTCGGGGCGTATAACCAAGCTGCAGCAGCATGCTCTGGACAATTATGCCCAGCTATACTGCATCCCGTATGAGGCAGAAAAGAAGCTTGATTTTGTCCAGGTTTTCCATAACACTAAGCAGACCGTAGTGGAGATAGGCTTTGGCGACGGCGAGGCCACCCACCAGATGGCAGAGCGTAATCCAGATATAAACTATCTGGCCCTTGAGGTATATCCGCCAGGAGTGGGGGCACTTTTGGATGTGGTTCATACCAGGCAGCTTCCCAATGTGCGCATAGTCCAGTACGATGCATCCGAGGTGGTGCAGAATATGCTGGCCGATAGCTCTGTAAGCGGTTTCCATATCTTTTTCCCCGACCCGTGGCAGAAGAAACGGCATAACAAAAGGCGCCTTATAAATCCGGCATTTACTGCTCTTTTGGCAGACAAGCTTAAGACTGGAGGCTATATCTACTGCGCAACCGACTGGGAGGATTATGCATTGCAGATGCAGGATGTGCTCAGGGGCGAGGCAAGGATATCATCGCCATTCTCAGGTTTTGCAGAAAAACCCAACGATATTGTCCCCTGGCGCCCCCAGACCAAGTTTGAGCGCAAAGGTGTTTCGGCAGGCAGGAGAATATTTGAATCCTACTTTGTGAAAACTTGCTAATTAATTATATTTGTTATATTATAAAAATAGGAGGGGTGCTGTGGCCAAACGGAAAAAGAACTTAAAAAAGAATTATCCTCTTATTGTTTCTGCTTTAGTACTTTTAGTTTCTCTTCTGGTGCTGGTTGCTATAATAAACTATCACCCATCTGCCAGGCAGGAAACCCCATCTCAAGCCGAAACCCCGGCCCCTAAGCCCGAGCCGCAGGTGCAGAGCCCACCACAGACGGCACCCGAGCCTGTGGTTCCAGAGCCTGCTGAAAAGCCGGAAAAACCTAAAAAACGCATTTACCTTATCCTTGATGACGGCGGCCATAACACCAGGCAGCTTATGCCGTTCCTTAAGTTTCCTGGAAAGTTGGCCATAGCAGTTATTCCGCGCCTTGAGTATTCTGCCGAGGTTGCCGAGCTTACATATCAGCATGGCAAGACTGTAATGCTGCATCAGCCTATGCAGCCGCTTGGAAAGGCAGACCCTGGCGAAGGTGCCATATATGTCAACATGAGCGACAATGATGTCCGCAAGACTCTTGAGGAAAACCTCGATTCCATACCCCATGTAGTCGGGTTCAACAACCATATGGGCTCTGCCGGCACCAGCGACGAGCGTGTCATGGATGTGGTGCTCAAGGTGGCCAAACAGCGCAGCCTGTTCTTTGTGGACAGCTTTACCCATGCAGGTTCTGTCTGCGCCAAGGTGGCTAAAAAGAACGGTATGCGTATTGCAAGACGTGATGTATTTCTTGATAATGATAAAAGCAGGGAAAAGATGATCGAATCATTCAACAAAGGAAAAGAAGTGGCAGACAAGAAAGGTTATGCAGTCATGATTGGCCATGTGTGGTCAGATGAACTGGCTAAGGTTATGATTGATTTGTATCCTGAGTTCATAGAAGAAGGCTATTGCTTCGAGTCGGTTTCCGATTTCTTTACCCTGGAAGCAGAAGAGGAATAAAAATTGAACATCTTAGGTATCGAGTCCTCGTGTGATGAATGTTCTGTCTCAGTTGTGGCAGACGGAAAAAAGATTCTCTCCAATGTGGTTGCTACCCAGATTCCGCTGCACCAGCCCTATATGGGGGTTGTGCCGGAGATAGCATCGCGCACCCATGTGGAATGGATAAAAGGGGTGGTGCGCACATCGCTTGAGACAGCAGGCTGCACCCTTAAGGATATAGACGGCATAGCTGTTACAGCCAAACCAGGCCTTGCAGGTTCCCTTTTGGTGGGCCTTTCCTACGCCAAAGCTCTTTCTTATGCCACCGATATTCCATACATAGGAATAAACCACATATATGGCCATATCCATGCTGCCCATATAGAATACGATATCCAGTACCCCTATGTGGCACTTCTGGTATCGGGCGGCCATACCCTTATCGCAATCATGGAAAACTACGACAAGATGCAGATAATGGGAACCACCATAGACGATGCCTGCGGCGAGGCCTTTGACAAGATTGCCAAGTTCTACGGCTGGGGGTATCCGGGCGGAGTAGTTATAGACAAGCTTGCTCAGAATGGCGATTCAAATGCTTTCTCGTTCCCAGACCCGAACCTCCATAAGGGGGAACATAAATACGATGTCTCGTATTCAGGGCTTAAGACAGCGGTAATAAACCAGCTGCACCAGTTCCAGAACCCTGGCTACGAGGCCACACCCGAGAATATTGCCGCATCTTTCCAAAAGACAGCCATAGATATGCTTATAAAGCGGCTTAAGAAGGCTGCCAAAGATACAAATCTTAATACTGTGGTCACAGGGGGCGGTGTGGCGGCAAACTCATACCTTCGCAAGGCTCTGTCTGAACTTAAAGGCTTCAAGGTCTATATCCCGTCTATGAAGCTGTGCGGCGACAACGGTGCCATGATAGCAGGGCTTGGGTACCATTTTTTGAAAGATGGCATGACATCGGACCTTGACCTTACCATAACGTCCAAAGTTATGGCCTTCCATAGGAGTTATCCGCGGTAAATGTCCAAGAAGAGTGTCCTGTATATAATTATAACTGCACTCTGCTTCGGAACCATGGAGGTTGCCCTTAAAATAGGGGGCAGCACCTTTACAGCGCTTCAGATGAATTTTCTCCGCTTCCTTATAGGGGGGCTTCTGCTTCTGCCGCTTGCCCTGAAAGAGCTTAAGCGCAGGCAGATAACCCTTACCATGGGAGACTGGGGCTATATGACTCTTTTAGGGGTGCTGGGAATAAGTTTCAGCATGTCATTTTTCCAGATAGGGGTAATGTACCTTAATGCCAATACCGCAGCCATAATAATATCCTGCAATCCTGTATTCACCATGCTGTTTGCCCATTTTCTGGTGCACGACCGCTTTACTTCTGATAAAGCTACAGTGTTATGCATCTGCCTTGTGGGGCTTCTGTTTGTGGCCAATCCTTTCCATATGGCAGCCGGCAACACCCCCAAGGGTTTTCTGTATATGCTTATTGCAATGGTCTCTTTCGCCCTCTATTCTTCGTTGGGAAACATAAGGGCAAAGCGGCTTGGCGGCGCTATCCAGACCTGCATACCGTTTCTTATTGCATCGGCAGTCAATCTTCTTATACTTATTCTGCTTAAAGAGCCAATTTTCAGCGGAATCTCCATAAAAAGCGCTCCAGTGCTGCTTTATATCGGCTTTATAGTCACAGGGCTTGGATATTACACATATCTTGGCGCCATAGAGATGGTTGGGCCATCCAACGCCTCTATCTCTTTCTTCCTTAAACCGGTTGTGGCTGTTGTCTCCGCCGCCCTGATCCTGCACGAGGCAGTGACATGGAACATTGTCTTAGGAATTGCTATTATTCTTGCAGGCTTTTGTATAAACATGAAGAAGCGCTAATGCAAACAGGGCACCGCACCCTTCGCCTGCTATTATAGCCGAAACCAGTCCATAAATACCGAACATCCTGTTAAGCAGGTACATGAAAGGAATATAGAAAACAAGTTCCCGCACCACGGCATGTATAAAGGTTCCACCTCCGTTTCCCATGGCCTGCAGGCAGAACGATGAATGGTAGTTCAAGAACTGGAAAGGGGAAGCAAGGCATCGGATACGCAGGAACACTATACCAAAGGCGATAGTGGTTGCCGCTTCTTTTGAATAGCCGGTGGAGGTGCTCATGAATATGCGTATTATCGGGGATGCAAGAGCCAGGAATATTGCTATGCTTATAAGGCTTACATAAAGGCCGCTGCGGCGCCCTGTGCGTATTACGCTCTTCATCCTGTCGTGGTTGCCAGATGCATAGTTGTAGGCCACAATGGGGAGCATACCCTGGCATATTCCTATGTTTATTGCGTTTGGAAGGCGCTCCGCCTTCATGACTATGCCTATTGCGGCCAGCTGCAGGTCGCCCCAGCCAGCCATAAGAATGTTAAGCACTATGTTGGCAATGTCGAAAAGCAGTGTCAGGCAGGAAGATGGAATACCCACAGCAAGCAGTGCCTTTAAATCGGAGCGCCGCATTCCGAATGCATCCTTAAGCCGGGTGCTAAGCGGGGCTATCTTAGAAACCTTTTTAAGGTAGGCCAGCAGGAATATGCACGATACCGAGTTTGAGACAGTGGTTGCCAATGCTGCTCCAAGCACCTCGTTCCCGGGGCTCATCAGGTGGAACATGAATATAGGGTCCAGGATAACATTAAGTATTCCTCCGCCGGAAAGCCCTATGCTGGCCTGCTTGGAATAGCCTGTGTTCCGCAGCAGGTGGGCAGCAGTCAGTGAGACTATAGTAGGAAAGTTGCCCACCACCAGAACCACCAGCACATACTGCTTTGCATAGGGCAGTGTTGCATCGGATGCACCCAGAAAGCGCAGTATAGGTGTCAGAAACACTAAAAGCAAGAGGGAATAGAGAAGGGCCGAGCCCATGGCACAGTACAGGCTTGCAGAAGATACCTTTCTGGCGTTGTCCAGATCCTGGGCGCCAGAAAGACGGGCAATAAGGCTGCCCCCACCTATGCCGAACAGATTGGCAAAGCTTATATTCATCATAAACAGGGTAAAGGAGACTGTGACGGCAGCCATCATGTAAGAGTTGCCTGTCCTGCCTATGAAGAATGTGTCAACGATGCTGTATACAAGGTTTATCAGCTGGCTGACTATTGTGGGTACAGCCATTGCCCTGATAGCCTTGGATACAGGCATCAATTCAAAAAGATCACGTTTACTGGAGCTTAATGTCAGCAGATTTTTACAACCCAGCCTTCTGGTCCCTTGATTCTTCCCATCTGGATACCAGTAAGGGTGTCGTACAGCTTCTGGGTTACAGGACCCATAGATGTCATGCCGCTAGGGAAGCATATCTCCTTGCCGTGGTCGTTGATTTTTCCGACAGGAGAGATGACAGCTGCTGTTCCGCACAGGCCGCACTCTGCAAAGTCTGCAAGTTCTTCCTTGTAAATCTCTCTCTGCTCAACCTCGAGGCCCAGATAGTCTTTTGCAACTACCATAAGGGATCTTCTGGTGATTGAAGGCAGAATGGTGTTGGATTTAGGTGTTACAACCTTGTTGTCCTTTGTAACGAACAGGAAGTTTGCTCCACCGGTCTCCTCCACCTTTGTCCGTGTTGCAGAATCCAGGAACATATTCTCGTCAAAGCCCTGTTTGTGGGCATCTACTATTGCATGGAGGCTCATAGCATAGTTAAGACCAGCCTTGATGTGGCCTGTTCCGTGCGGTGCTGCCCGGTCAAAGTCGCAGATACGCAGTGTAAGAGGCTTTACTCCGCCCTTGAAGTAAGGTCCTACAGGGGTGACAAAGATTCTGAACTGATACTCGTCAGCCGGCTTTACGCCGATAACTGCACCGGTTGCATTCATGTTAGGTCTTATGTACAGAGTTGCGCCAGAGCCATAAGGTGGAACCCATGCCTCGTTTGCCTTTACAGTGTCGATAACAGCCTTGATGAACCTGTCTTTCGGGAATACAGGCATCTCAAGCCGCTCTGCGCTCTGTGCCATACGCTCTGCGTTAAGGTCAGGTCTGAAGCATACTATGCTGCCATCCTCGGTTGTATAAGCCTTAAGGCCTTCAAAACATGTCTGAGCGTACTGGAATACACCTGCACATTCAGTGATTGAAACATTTGCATCGGAGATTATAGCGCCATCGTCCCATGCTCCGTCCTTGTAATTTGAAACAAATCTCTTGTCGGTCTGCATATAAGCAAATCCAAGATTTCCCCAGTCGATGTTTTTCTTTTCCATAATTCACTTCTCTTTAGATAAGATTTATATAAAAATTTTATCATTTAATAAAAAAATAGGGAATAGTTTTTGTTGCAAAAAGGGGAGGAAAATAATAGTATGCTAATATGATATGGTTTCCATTGGGTGTTTTTGCCCTTCTTATTATATTAGGCTTGACCTTCATTCCTTCCTCCAGGAAAAGTCCGGGGTTTATTTTCAGCTGTGTCCTTTCTCTGCTTATCGCTTTTCTGGTAAGCTTCCTTTACAGCTTTATCAAGAATTCGTATCCGCTTACTAACGACACATCCAGGATTTTGATGCATTACATGGTGCACGACCACCTGTTCTTCTATTTCCCGGGCGCAGCTTTAGTGCTTGTGTGTCTGGTGTGCCTGCGAAAAGAGCTTTCACGTTATGCTGCCCAGGCCATGGCATTGGTGCTTTTATGCCTTTATATGGGGTTTGCCATGCTGGCTTCGTTCTTCTATTCAAGCCACAGCGGATGGGCCGATCCATACCTGCTTTTCTATCTTACAGGATGCAGAGTGTTCCAGTGCCTGGTTTTTGCCGGTCTGGCACATTTTATTTTCATAAAATCCAGATGGTTCTTCATGGTGGGAGCCATCGCAATTATTCTGGCTGTTCCGTTCATCACAGCCCAGGTGTCGTTCTTATTCTATACCAGCAAAGTACATGCAGCTACAGTGCTGCTTGCTTTTCTATATGGTGCTGCTCTTATTATAGGCCTGTCTTATGCCATTGTAGTCCGGAGGCTTAAATCTTGAGGCTCCGGTTCTGGCCTTTTACATTATTCCTTATACTGCTTCTTTCAGGCTGTGCAAATAATAAAGGTGAAAGTCTTTTGTTCTTCTATGACAAGGAATTTGGACAGGTGGCAGAGTTTACCCCGTCGCTTTTCTTGGGCGACGATAAGCCTTTTTTCAAGGAGATAGGCTCTGTTGCCCTGGAATCGGGCTATGCCCTTAAGCCTGTCTCTGTTGATGTTCTGGGAGCCGATTATCAGGCTATTATTCAAAAACAGCTGCTCAAATCCGGCAAGCAGGTTATAATTACCTCATTTCTCTACAGCATTCCAGAGGTTCAGACTCTTTTAGACAGTTATCAGGTTGCAGTGGTGGGAGCAGCCCTGGATATTAATCTGGATAAGCTAAGAATAATAGGAAATGGTTTTAAGGTTATTGAGGATGAAGGCCGGCTCTTGGCATCGGCAGGGAAAAAGATTAACTTTGTATCTCTTAAAAGCGGTTTCCAGCAGCTTATAACAGATGCCTTTTTAGAAGGGGCAGGCTCTGATGTCCATGTGCTTGAGGCCGAGCTGAATGCTGCAACGCTCAAGTCAATAGATTTGGTCAGCCTGATTCACATGGATTCTATGATTGTGGCAAGCTACGGTCCCTGTTTTAAAAGCTTTTCTTCTCCGCAGAGCAGGGCTGGAGCAATCCGTGTTCTTAACTATCCATCAACCCCGGAATATGCCGATCCATATATGAAAAAGAGGGTAGAGGCCTTTGTCTGCTACGACTTCGGCACATCGTTCAAGAGCGCAATATTGGAACTTGCTTCCAGAAAGGGAGAGAAAAAAAGTTTTTATTCCTTTGACTTAATCAGGCGATAGGAGGATAGGTGTTCACAAACACCACCTTGTTCTCCACCTGCTCAACGCCCTCATAGCCTGCAACAGCCTGGCCCACCTGGTCAATAAGGCCGCGTACCTCTACAGTACCCATTATGGTGGCAGTCTTGTCGTGGACATCCACCTCCAGGAAGTGGACTGGAATCTTTTCTTCATACAGAAGGTATATTACAATCTTCTGGGCCAGGTACAGCTCCTTAAGCCGTTTTACCAGCTTTTCGGTGTAGTTCTCGTGGTTGAACACCTCGATTGCCCCTTCCACCATTCTGTAAACAACTTCGGTGCCAAGGATATCTGTGTTTATAACCATATCGTAGGAGCCTGGGTCATCCCAGGACATATTGTAGAAGAACCGTGTGTAGCCTGCCCGCTCATCATCCCGCTGGTTAACAAGCTTGCGTGCAGCTTTCTCGTCCAGGTGGTAGCGGTCCATGATCCGGGCAACACGCACATTCTCGCTTCCTATAATGCGTATGCGCAGCACTCCTGGAACATTCTTAAGGAAGAAGGCTCCGCCCCGTCCAAGAAGGATACACTGTGGGGTATCTATGACTTTTTCGAAGAAATAGAGCTTAAAGTAGTTGTTGTATTTGTCATGCTGGTTTGAGAAACTGGCCAGAAGGCCTGGTTTCTTCTCGTCGAATTTAGAGATGCTTTTCTCTGTAATGCCGTAATAACCTGCAAGCTCTTTGTTGATAAGGTCCCTTGATATGAACTGCCAGCCGAACCGTTCAGCCAGCCCCTGGGAGATCTCCTTGCTCAAACTTCCTTCTTGCCGTGCGATTGTAATGATAGCCATAAATAAACCTCCAACGTAATTTTACCATATGTTTACAGAAAAAAGCAATTGTAAAAATAAAATGAATTTGATATAATTGATAAATAAGAATTATAGTTATTTTGATACTTTTTAAAGTCGGGGTATAAAAATGAGCGAAATAATCAAAGCTGTAGCAATCGACAAAGGTATGTTCCTTATGATTAAGAATGCACCTTATTATGTTGTGGACAGAGAGTTTGTAAACCCAGGAAAGGGTTCCGCATTCTGCCGTCTTAAGCTTAGGAACCTTCTGAACGGCCAGGGCCTTGCAACCACCATGAAGTCCAACGAAGATGTAGAGATGACCGAGGTTACCGAGTGCAACTGCCAGTATATGTATGCAGATGACGAGAATTACTATTTCATGGAAAGCGAGTCATTCGAGCAGTTTGCTATGCCTCGTGCCGGAATGGAAGACAAGATTTACTATATCCGCGAAGGCGAGGAATACAGAGTGATCAAGTGGGAAGGAAATCCTGTGGACATCAAGCTTCCACCAAAGATGGTTTTCGTAGTTGCCGAAGGTTCCGAGGGAATCAAGGGCGATACAGTTACCAAGACACTCAAGCCTGTAAAGACCGAGACCGGACTGGTAGTAAAGGTTCCTCTGTTCATCAAAGAGGGCGAGAAGATTCTGGTAAGCACCGAGACAGGCGAGTATCAGGAGCGTGTAAACAAATAACACTGCTCAGTGTAAATAAAAAAAGCCGACCCAAAAGGTCGGCTTTTTTTATCAGCATACCCTGAAACAAGTTCAGGGTGACATAGTCCTGGGTGACAGGACAGCTCAGCTCAGATGTTCTTGATCTGAATCTTTCTGGATGGCAGTGGGATTCCCTGCTCCTGGAAAGCATGTACCAGCGCAATGTTGTTCCAGGACTTTGCTGTTCCCTTGTCGTCAACATTTGCAATAGTAATGTAGGCAACCAGCTGGATTCCAAGCTCCTCGAACGATGCGATACGTACATCGGCCTTTGCACCCTCTTTGTTTGCTGGGTTTTTCTCCAATGTCTCGGCCATGACCTTCATCGCCTTGTCTACATCGGCAGAGTAGTCAATCTTGATTGTGGTGTCGATTGCCACGCTCTTGTCATCGCCGAATGTGTGGCTGTGGCAGACCTCGGAAATAAGGATAGAGTTAGGCACAATAAGGGTCTCGTTCATAAGTGTTGTAACTACGGTGTTGATAAAGTTGATTTTTGTGATATAGCCTTCTGTATCGCCAATTGTAACTCTGTCGCCTTCCTTGATAGGACCTGTGAACAGGATTACCAGACCTGCAGAGAAGTTGGAGATAAGGGTCTGCAACCCGAAGCCTACGCCTATACCTAATGCTCCCAGTATAACTGCTATGGACGACAGGTTTATACCCAGCATCGTAAGACCTATGAACAGAGCCAGGATTGTGACTCCGTAGCTTACTATTTTTACAATTCTGAACTGGTATGTCTCAGAGACAGGTTTGTTCTTGATCGAGAACTTTACCAGCTTGCCCACAAGCTTTCCAATCTTCTGTGCAATAATGATGACAGGGATAAAGAGCAGCAGGGTAAGGATTGAGATGTTGATGCTTCCTGCTGTCAGGAAAGGCTTGTTGATGAATGCATAAATGGCATTGAGCACATCCATGACACTTTCTGGAAGGATATTTTCCATTATATAATTCTCCTTTTAAAAAATTATTTCTTTGGGTTGTCGGTGGAGTAGAATCCACTTCCTTTAAAGATTATACCCACAGAGGAATCCTGGGGGATTATCTTCTTTACTGCCTTTCCACATTTGATGCACTTCTTTATGGGCGCGTCAGACATGGATTGCTCAACTTCGAAGACATGCTTACAGCTCTGACATTCATATGTGTAGATAGGCATTTCAAGTTTCCTTTAAGACTATTTGCGGAATTTTCCGAAGAAGTAACCGAACACAGCACCAGCTGCACCGCAGCCCAGCACCTTAAGCCGTACAGTTCCCAGGTCGGCAATCTTGCCGCCAAGCTTCTGCAGTCCGTTCTTTGCAGGAAGAATCAGGGTATCCAGCGAAATATACTTTCCATTTGCCCCTTTTGCAAAGAAAAGATAACCCAGCACCAGACCGATTACAACCCAACAGATGATTGAAACCACATTGTTCTTTTTCATTTTCTTCCTCCGAAAATATGAAGATAATCCTCAAAAAGCTCCTTGGCTTTCTCGACACAGCCGCCGCATACCTTGCCCAGCTTGGTCTTCTCCTGAAGCTCCTCAAAGGTTTTTCCGCCAGCTTTGACGAAATTCTCGATGTCTACATCAGTTATATTGTTGCATACGCATATTACTTTTGCAACTTCTTTCTCGAGCATACCTTCTTTGCCGTTTTTCTTGCAGTAATCCTCGATAGCTGCACGCAGTGCCCGGTCTCCCAGGACAGAGCAGTGTATCTTGTGGTCAGGCAGACCGCCCAGCTGGCCTACAATATCCTCGGGCTTAATCTTATATGCCTCTTTTATAGGCATGCCCTTGACCATCTCGCTCATCATGGATGTGCTTGCAATGGCGCTGGCACAGCCGTATGTCTTCCACTTTATGTCTTCAATCTTGTCATCTTTGACTTTGATGGCTACCAGCATCTCGTCGCCGCAGGTTATGTTTCCCACCTTTCCCCAGCCGTCGGCCTGGTAGGAAGCCTCATCTTCCAGTATATTACGTGGATTGGTGAAGTGGTCCTTCACTTTATCGGTATAAACCCATGAAATCATTTTATCTCTCCTTTCTTATATACAGTGGACATCTTCCGTATTCTCTCGATTATAGGAGGAAGCTTCTCAAGCACATAGTCCACATCTTCTTCTGTATTATCAAGCCCCAGACTGAACCGGATAGAGCCGTGTGCAAGCTCTGCGTCGACTCCGGTGGCCATAAGGACATGCGATGGCTCAAGGGATCCTGTAGAGCAGGCAGAACCTGTGGATACCGCTATTCCCTCCAGATCAAGGTAGAGCAGTATGGACTCTCCCTCGGCACCAGTAAAGGAGACATTCAGGGTATTGGGCAGGGTATGCTCCTGGTTCCCGTTTATCTTGATGTCTGGGATAGAGGCTATGATGCCCTCCTTAAGCCTGTTCCGCAGTTTTAGAAGCCGTGCAGACTCTGTATCAAGCTCTCGTTCTGCAATCTCTGCAGCCTTGCCCAGCGATACTATGCCTGTTGTGTTCATGGTTCCGGCACGGCGGCCTCCCTCCTGGTGTCCTCCGTGGACAAATGGGCAGTAGGGGGCTCCCTTTCGGGCATAAAGGATTCCTATACCCTTAGGGGCATAGATTTTATGGCCCGACATGCTTAAGTAGTCAATTCCCATAGCTTTTACATCAATAGGAATCTTGCCTATAGCCTGAACTGCATCGGTGTGGAACAGAACTCCCTTCTCATGGCATATCTGGGCAATGCGCTTTATATCCTGCAGGGTGCCAATCTCGTTGTTGGCAGCCATTACCGACACCAGAGCTGTCTTGTCAGTTATAAGGTCGTACAGCTCCTCGGGGTTTACCAGACCGGTTGAGTCCACCTTCATGAATTTAGTGGTTATGCCGCTTTCCTTAAGGAATTTTACAGTCTCAAGAATTGCAGGGTGCTCGATAGGGGTGGTGATAATCTCGTTCTTGACACACCGTGCGCAGTATTCTTTGGCCACGCATGAGCTTTTCTGGCAGCCCACATATTTAAGCACTGTGTTGTCGCTCTCGGAGCCGCCTGCAGTAAAGATAATCTCGCCGGGGTCTGCATTTATAAGGTGGGCAATCTGCTTCCTTGCCTTGTCTATGAGCATTCCAGCCTCCCGGCCGTAGCCGTGCATGCTGGAACCGTTTCCAAATGCATCCAGCGACTCTATCATCACCTTTTTAACTTCGGGGTGGATAGGGGTGGTGGCATTATAATCCATATATACATTTCTGTGTTCCATGGGATATTCCTCTAAATAATATATACTAAAAAAATATGTAAAATTCAAGTTAAAGTCTGTAAACTGTACTTTTTTATTAAAATATGTTATTATAAAGTCGATTTAGGAGTTAGAATAATGAAGAGAGTTTTCTTGACTGCAGCTCTGGTTCTGCTGCTTTTTACAGGTTGTGCCACATCCAAGGGAAATGTATACAATGTATCCTTATATAAAGCTGTAGCCCCCGAAGACGGAGTAACATATGTGGTGGGCCACCGCAATCCCGACACCGATACTGTAAGCACAGCTATTGCCTATGCCACCCTGCGCAGCAAGCTGGGTTTCAATACTGTTGCCGTAATCCCTGGAAAGCTTAATAAAGAAAGCCAGTTTGTCCTTGATTATTTCAAGGTGGAGACTCCAGAGATTCTTGAGGATGCCACAGGAAAGAACATAATTCTGGTGGATCATGCCGACTTCCAGCAGGCAGTGCCTGGCATGGACAAGGCCAATATAGTGGAGATCCTGGACCATCATCAGCCGGCAGGGCTTTCGTTCGAGAATAACCTTGTTTACCGCAGCGCACCTATAGGGGCGACAGCCACCATGCTGTACAACGAGTTCAAGGTAAACCATGTCAGTGTGGACCGTAAGACTGCAGGTCTTCTGGCTGCCGCTATAATGTCCGACACCAACAACCTTAAGAAGGAGCGGACCACCGAGGCCGACCGGGTATATCTGGCAGAGCTTTGCAAGAAAGCCGGAATCCAGAAGCCTAAGAAATTCTTCAAGATGATGAAGGCTGAAGGCCGCTCTTTAGACGGGCTTACCGACGAGGAAATTCTTCTGACCAATTACAAGGAATACGAGTTCAGCGGCCATATAGTGGGAATTGCCAGCGTGGACAACCCCGACGACGACGACACCCTGTGGGAGTTTGCAGAGCGCATGGATAAGGCACTGGCTGCATATGCCTCTAAGACCGATGCAGAGCATATCTTTATGAAACTTGATGCAGATGGTGATGAGGGACAGGAGGATTTTACTGTGTTCCTGTACAGCGGCAATGGGGCAGAGGAAGTTGCAAAAGCTAGCTTCCCCGCAGCACAGACAGTAAATGGTCATATAGTCTGCACCCCTAAGCTCAACAGGACCAATGATGTGGTTCCTGCACTTAAAAATACATACGAAGGAATGGCAAAATAATGAAAATTGTTGTCAAGATAGGAACATCGACACTGGCATACTCAAGCGGAAGACTCAACATACGGCACACCGAGGAGCTGTGCAAGATTATAAGCGACCTTAAAAACTCGGGTATAGAGGTTATCATGGTCTCATCCGGCTCCATAGGAATGGGAACCGGCAAGCTGTCGCTCAAGGAGCGGCCATCCGACATGCCCACAAAACAGGCTGCGGCAGCTGTGGGGCAGTGCGAGCTCATGTACACCTACGACAAGCTTTTTTCGGAGTACAGGCATACTGTGGCCCAGATTCTGGTTACTGCCGAGGATATCCAGCACCCCCAGCGGCATAAGAACTTCTCCAACACCCTTAACCGGCTGTTAGAGCTTGGTGTAATCCCAATCATAAACGAGAATGACACCATTGCCACCGAGGAGATAGGGGTGGGCGACAACGACACTCTGGCAGCTGTTATTGCCACCAGTGCCAAGGCCGACCTTCTGGTGCTCCTTTCAGACATAGATGGGCTTTATACAGCAAACCCGAACACAGACAAGAATGCAAAGCTCATAACCGAGGTCCGGGAACTGGACGACAAGATTATGGCTTTGGGCGGCAAGAGCTCTTCTAAACTTGGCACAGGTGGCATGAAGACCAAGCTTTCGGCAGCCAAAATCTGCACCGATGCAGGCTGCGACATGATAATAGCAAACGGTGCCGACCCGTCGGTACTCTATAAGATTGCAGACGGAAAGCAGGCTGGAACCCGATTCTATGCCAAAAGGAATGGATAATGACAACACAGGAAATCCTTAAAGATGCAAAGAATGCAAAGTCCTATCTGGCAACCTTAGGCGCTGTAGAAAAGAATAAAGCGCTCTGTGCCATGGCCGATGCCCTGGAAACAGAATATGATTCCATTCTGGCCGAAAACGCCCTTGATCTGGATGCGGCCCGTGGTACCGTAAGCGATGTGATGCTGGACCGCCTTATGCTTGACCAGGCTAGAATTAAGGCTATGGCCGATGGAATAAGGGAAGTTGCTGCACTGCCAGACCCGGTTGGCCGCATACTTACCCAGCGCACTACAGCCGATGGGCTTATGCTTAAGAAAGTATCAGTTCCGATAGGTGTTATTGCTATCATATATGAGAGTAGACCCAACGTGACATCCGATGCAGCTGCCCTGTGCATTAAAAGCGGCAATGTCTGCATACTGCGGGGCGGAAAGGAGGCATACCGGTCCTCCCACGCCATAGTTAACGCAATGAAGAATGGCCTTACTAAGGCTGGTTTCAGGGCCGACATAATCCAGATACTGGACGACACCACCCGCACAGGAGCTGCCGAGCTTATGAAAGCCAGCGGATATGTGGATCTTCTTATACCACGTGGCGGTGCAGGGCTTATAAGAAGCTGTGTCGAGAACGCTACAGTGCCCTGCATAGAGACAGGAACAGGTATATGCACAGTATATGTGGACCAGTATGCAGATCAGGCAAAAGCTTTGGGCATAATAGAGAATGCCAAGACTCAGCGCCCATCGGTGTGCAATGCCGAAGAGACATTGCTGGTTTCCCGTGATATTGCAAAGGAGTTCCTGCCTAAGCTCAAGAAAGTGCTGGTGGACGACCGTATAGCAGCAGGAAGGCAGCCTGTGGAGCTCAGGCTCTGCCAGGAGGCACTTGCCATCATTCCAGGTACACCGGCAACAGAAAAGGATTTTGATACCGAGTTCCTGGACTATATCCTGGCAGTAAAAGTTGTCTCTTGCGTAAAAGAGGCGGCTGAGCACATAGCACAGCACTCAACACATCACAGCGAGGCTATTATTACAGAGAATAAGGAGAATGCAGACTATTTCACAGCCCATGTGGACAGCGCTGCAGTCTATGTCAACGCCTCAACCCGGTTCACCGACGGCGGCAAGTTCGGCCTTGGCTGCGAGATGGGAATCTCCACCCAGCGCCTCCATGCACGTGGACCTATGGGGCTTGAGGAGCTTACAAGTTATAAGTATGTCATTACCGGAAACGGACAGGTTAGAAAGTAGGAGAGAGTATGGATAATATTGGATTCATCGGTTGCGGAAATATGGGAGGCGCCCTTATACGGGCTGCGGTTAAATCGGTAAAGCCAGCTCAGATCTGGATTACAGACAAGGACTCTGCAAAGAGCAGCGCACTGGCAAAGGAGACTGGTGCTGCCGCAAAGGATATAAACGAGATAGCCTCCAAGTGCCAATATATTTTTCTGGGGGTAAAACCTCAGGTTTTGGCCGAAATGGTATCTGGAATCAAGGATATTCTTTTATCACGCAAAGATAAGTTCGTACTTGTCTCGATGGCTGCCGGCATTTCGATCGAGCGCATTATAAAGATGGCAGGCGACTGGCCTATAATCCGTATAATGCCCAATATCCCGGCCTCGGTGGGCGAGGGTATGATACTCTACTGCAGCCATAAGGCCACCATGGCCGATGTAAAGGCATTCCTTGCAGTTATGGCCAAAGCCGGAAAGCTTGCCGAGATAGACGAAAAACTTATCGATGCCGGCAGCGCAGTGTCTGGCTGCGGCCCTGCCTACGCATTCATGTTCATAGAGGCACTGGCCGACGGAGGGGTCCGGTGCGGACTTCCAAGAGCCCAGGCACAGCTTCTGGCAGCCCAGACACTGCTTGGCAGTGCCAAGATGGTGCTGGATACTGGCAAGCATCCGGGCGAGCTTAAAGATGCAGTATGCAGTCCTGGCGGCACCACCATCGAGGGGGTTCTGGCCCTGGAGCAGGGGGGCTTCCGGGGTACAGCATCCGAGGCTGTCATCGCAGCCTACGAGAAGACACTGGGACTGTGATAAAGCTTGACGGCACAGTGCATTGCCGTGTATAATTAAAAAATAGGGGCATTGGCGCAACTGGTAGCGCGTTTGGCTGGCAGCCACAAGGTCACGGGTTCGAGTCCCGTATGCTCCAATCTAAAATAGTTTCCTCTTTTCCCCGTTTTTCCCATGAAGTCTGAATATCGCATACTGCCACATCATCTTTAGTAAGGTGATGTATGTAGGTGTTTGCCACAGCAGTGCTGCTGGTTGAGCAGGCAATAGTGTCGCCAAGGAAAGTCTCCCGTTTGAAGCTTATCCTGATGTCTTTAAGCAGATTTTCTTTCTTGAAGTCATCAGCCATGGTTGCTTCTGCCACTGTTATGTAGCTCTTGTTATTCACATGGCTGTTGAAGTCTATATCAGACAGGTTTATGGTGTGCTGCAAACTGCTGATTTTCTCCACTGCCTTTTCTATGGAGAACTTGCTGTGTTCTCCCATTTCCTTTTCATTGCATATATCAAAAGTCTCTGCCACTATGTCGGTCTTTACCGGACGGTGGGTATTCTGGTCCAGTATGAACCAGCAGCCGTTACCCTTGGCAAATAGAGTATTGCCATAATAAAGGCGGAAGTCAGTATAAATCTTAAGAGCTGTGAGCTCTGATATCCAGATTTCCACCTTGATCTCCTGGGACCAGAAGGGAAGGACTGCAGTGAATTCCATATTAAGCTCTGCTATTACCCAATAGAGATTCTTCGGAAAAAGATCATAGGCTGCCATGTGCTTTGTTGCGCTGAATCTGGCAAAGGCATCCTGCATATACTTGATGGCAGATATAGGCTTAAGACGGTATCCGTTCAAGTCCATATCATCCAGGATTACAGAGTATGAATGGGTGTAGATGCTCATGATGTAAGTTCCTTTTTTATTCTTTGGCACCAGCTTTAATCAGCATCTGCTCAATATCTTCTGCACCTAGGTCTTTGGCCAGTGACAGCGGTGTGTTGCCGCCTTTTGTCACGACATTCACATCTGCCCCTTTATAGATAAGGACTTCTGTCATCTCATGGTTCTGGTGCATAATTGCCTCGATCAGGGCAGTTTTGTTCTCAGGGTCTGCATAATTGATATCTGCCCCCATGACCAGGGATTTATAGAAGTTTTCTATGTTCCCGTCTTTAACTGATTTCTTTAGCAGTTCTGTGGCCTCTTGTGCCGATATTACAGCAGAAGTGGATTTTGCTTTAGAAAGCTTTTGTGCCTGTGATGCCTTTTGTGCAGGAGAAGCCTTTTTAGGAGGCTGCTTAGGGGCTGTCTGTTTAGGGGCTGGCTGCTTAGCCTGTGGCTTAGACTCCTGTGGCTTAGGTGCAGTGGCCTTGCCTGCTTCTGGCTTGGCTTCTGGTGCAGGAGCTGCTGCAACTGCAACCGGCTTCTGGTTGTCCTCGGCATTCTTAAGTATTTTCATTACTCTGTTGTATTCTTTCTTATCTTTCTTGTTGGACTTAGATTTCTTGACTGCATCTATAGTATTGTCAATACTGGCATCGCGTCTGTCGCCATTCTCTTCGCAGACAGCATACGACCAGGAGATGCTGCATCCTTTGTTTATCATAAAATCAAGGACATCAGCGTTGCAGTCGCTGCCTCCAACTACAAACCATACTGGGTTGATAAAAGATATGTATTTCTTGCCCGCAGTTTCAAAATCATCCGACTCGTTACGCACTGCACCCGAATTGATGTCAATACCGGCATCCAAAAGCATCTGTATTATCTTTGCTGTGTTTGCGCTGTCGTGTGTGTCCCGTGTGCTCCAGACAGCTCCAGTAAGGGCATTGCCTCCAAAATTGTTGTCTGCCATAAGATTGACATCGGCCTTTGCCTTGATAAAAAGCTCAACCATTTCGGCGTTTCCGGTCTGGGCAGCTTCCATTACTGGGGGCTGGCCGTTGGGAAGGTATGTGTCAGGGTTGTAGCCGCCATCAAGCAGTTCCTTTACTTTGGCAGTATCGCCAGTATTTATAGCACTGAACATCTCTTGCGGGGTATCATCTGCAAAGACAGATACTGCTGCAAATATCAATATGGCAATCACGCTTAAACTTATTATATTTTTTCGATTCATTTATATCTCCTGTCTGGTTTCACTTTTAATAATATAGAACAACATTGCCACAGTTGCAATAAGTTTGATTCCAGCCTGGAAACAGTTGACATTTGGGGTATTATCGTAAAGAATAAAATTAAGGAGAATAATATGAGCACAAGTGCAAAAGTATGTATAGGGCTTTCTGGAATTCTGTTTATAATTGCAGGTATAATGTGCCTTGCCAGCCCCGAGGCCACATTGCTGTCCCTTGCCTGGATTTTAGGGTTCTTGACCCTGCTTTCTGGAATATTTTCGCTCTATTTCTATTTTGGAGGTTTCAGCGAGGCATCTGGAAGCGGCTTTGTTCTCCTTTCAGCCATTGCTGATATCATTATAGGAATTATTTTCCTGGCAAACCAGGTGTTTGTGGCAGCTGCCATTCCATTTGTATTTGCAGCCTGGATTCTGTTTGCCGGAATGCTTGCAGTGATCCATGCCTTTGATTTCAAGAGGGCAGGGTTCATTAACTGGTATCTGCTTCTTATCTTTGGCATCCTTACAGTTCTTTTCGCAGTATTGTCTTTTGTAGACCCCGCAATAAGCGCATTCACAATCACATTCATGGTAGGCTTTGCCCTTATCACCCGTGGTGTGAACCGATTCATCTTCCTGGCCGGAATTAAGAATCTTTTATAAGCGGAAAACTGCAATTACATAGATTCAAGCATCTTAAGTAGAATACGGCTTGAGTTTGCCCCTGCTGTAGAACCAAAGTCCTCGTAGCTGTCGTGGGCTTTGCCGTCTGCTTTGTCAGATAAAGCGCGTATGACATCTCGCATGCGTAGGCATCATATTCCTTTTTAAGACGCTCTACATAAGTTTCAGATGCAATGAACTGGTCTCCTGTGGCAATAGTCCCCTTAAAGACATGCTCTCTCCCCAATACTTCCACCGCAGCCTTGTATGCAAGATCAACCAGGGCAGGATCGCAGTAATAATATTCGCCATCTTCACGGCTGGTTCCAGGGTCGCCCGACACCCAAACAAAGCCGTCGTTACTTATAATGCCGTAATCGTGCTCAACAAGCCTTGTGGCTACAACCTCATCAAGCACCTTATAATAAAAGCAAAAGCAGTCCTGCTGCCACGATTGTTAGGATAATGATTTTTTTCATATCTAATTTATATCAGATATTCCAATAATGATTAAACACAAATCAAAAGAAAGCATATTTTAGTCTGTAAATCCATTACCCACGTTTCTAAATATGGGTATTTTGCGAGTTTCTTGTCAGTTTCTAAAAAAAAATTAAATTTAATAAGTTTTTGTCTCGTAAACACTTACAAAAAAGTTTCAGAAAATTGTAAAATTTCTTCTGCGTTACTATTGACAACTTAGTAACGTTGTAGTAATGTTGGTAATGTAAACGGAAACGTTGGTGAAACGTTACTGAAAGGAGAGGAAAATGAGAAACTTCGGTAAGATGGTTAAGATGATGGTTGCAGCAGTTATGATGAGCGCTTTCTTCTGCTCTTGCAATGCAGCAGGCGGACCTAGCTACGAGGCTTCCGAGGTTTCACATTCTTCCAGCTATGAGACAAACAATCAGAACGGTCCTTCAACAGGTTCCGGTATCAGCATCAAGTTCAAGCAGATGAGCATCACCGCAGAGACAGACGGAAACAGAGACAAGATTTCTTCTGGCGAATCCCTCCAGATCAGATGCTATGCAAACGAGGACAGCGAGCAGATCGGAATGTGCGACTGGTACATCGGCGGAACCAAGGTTTCATCAGGCACAACATACACATTCTGCCAGAACAACCCAGGCTTGTACAACGTAACCTGCATCGCCGCAGACAGCTCAAGCAACCCAACATGCATCGACTGCCAGCAGCTGATGATTGAGGTTTGGTAATCTCTCCTTAGATATAAAAAGAAGGGGCATCCAGAAACGGATGCCCTTTTTCGTTTTGTCATTTTATGTTGATTATTATAATGCCGACCAAGCATATGGCAACACCCACCAGCTTATTCCAAGTCAGTGCCTCATGATAAAGCAGGAATCCTACAAAAATCAGAGCTGCGGCAAGGAAACAGCTTTGTATTATATTGCCTGTGCTTACCTGCCAGCCAGCCTTGTAGGCGTAAATCCAGCCAACCTCAAGCCCCACCACCACTAGGCCGAACACAAACGGCGCCCAGTTAAGCTTTGAATACTCCTTTATAAGGCTGCCATCATGGTTCAATAGAAAATAGAGAACCGCACTGGCCAGAGCCCCCACCAGATAAGTGACAGTCAAAGATGCCAGAGGATTCATCCCCGCAGGGACAGATTTTGCACATATCTGATACACAACATTCGAGAACACAACAAGGGCAATAGGCCATATATATGAAATCATAGACTCTCCAGAACTGTCAAAATCGGCAGGACATCAGGCTGCATCCGGCATAAGCAGGGCAGCGATTATATAAGCCAGCAGTCCTGTGCCGCATCCAAGAACAAGCAATAGCCAGATAATCCTAACTACTGTGGGATCCATGTCAAAATATTCTGCAACTCCGCCACATACGCCCCAAATCTTCTTATCCCGTGATTTTCTAAGTATTTTATCTGGCATAGCTTACTCCTTTTAAATAATATAGAACATCATTGTCACTGTTGCAACAAGTTTGATTCCGGTTCCTGCCATGACTCCCGCAAATGCCCCCAGGGCCGACTTGAATGATGCACCTGGTTCCCTGCGGCCGAAGATAAGCTCGCCCACAAGTGCCCCTGCAAAGCAGCCAGCTATCATTCCTACGGCAGTGAAGAGAATACCGGCCAGCAGTCCTATCGTTGCTCCCCAGCTTCCAGCCTTTGAGCCGCCGGACATCCGGGTGAACTTGGCTGGAATAACATAGTCCAGTACTGTCACGATTATAGTGATGGCCAGCCAGATAAGAAGGGTTGTGGTGGTTATGCTTTTTGCAAAGTATGCCACCAGAAGTCCTGCCCAGCTTATAGGAGGCCCTGGCAGACCTGGGACAACGCTTCCAATTATCCCCGCAATTCCCAGTATGTATGCAATTACAATCAACGCAACTGACATTCGATTATCTCCACAGCATCGGCAATGTATCGCAGGCAGGGACGTTTGGTATAGTAGGCCTCTGAGCGTGGGCTTGGAACAGGGAAGGTGGAGCTTTCTATCCCTTTAAGAAGTTCCCTGCAGATGATGCTTCCATTCTTTTCCCTGAACTTCTCTGCCAGCTTCTGGACCATCCTGTACTGATCAGCTCTGGTGGTATTTTCTGCAACGGCAAGTCCGGCTATCATGAACATGGCACTTACTGTTCCGCATACTTCCCGCATCCGGCCCATACCTCCGCCGAAGGATGACGCAAGCTTCATTGCAGTCTGGAAAGAAAGGCCATAATCCTGGCAGAACGCCCCAAGAACAGCCTGGCAGCAGTTGTATCCCTGCCGGAACAATATCTCAGCTTTTTCTGATTTTTCA
Organism: Spirochaetia bacterium; assembly: GCA_017446885.1. GTDB lineage: Bacteria > Spirochaetota > Spirochaetia > CADAEX01 > CADAEX01 > CADAEX01. The sequence goes on from JAFSOR010000020.1 coordinate 165,970, forward strand.
CTCATATTATTTATATTATATCAGATTCTTCAAAAAAATAATATGTTTGACAGCTGATAAATATTCTGATAATATAAATAAGATGTTTATCCTTAAAACAGATTTGGGAGGAAAACCATGGTTGAAATTATTCCGCGCTGGGAATGGCGCACTTTTGGGATGACTTTCGGAGAAGGCGAGAACCGTATCAAGGCACATGAGTTGGGAACTTTCAAGAAAAGTTCGGAAAAATACATCCTGTCCAAGAACAGCAATGAGAACTGCAAGATAAGGGATGACCTTATGGATATCAAGTCGCTCCGGCAGATCAATGCAGACAAGCTTGAGCAGTGGTATCCTACTATGAAGCTTACCTTTCCGCTTAAAAAAGGAGACATTGAGAACCTTTTCAAGAACTTCTTCAAGGTGGCTGTCCCTGAATTCAAAAGGGAAGAGTATACCTACGAGCAGTATCTGGATGAGCTGGTTTCAAAGTGCGACGACCTGGTGATTGTGGATGTCTACAAGGAGCGCTCAATCTACACTATAGATGATGCTACTGTAGAAATTGCCGAGACCAAGTTCAACGGAGTTCCAAACAGGACTATATGCGTTGAGCATATCGACCCAGCCCTGGTTATGAAGGTGGTCAAGGAGCTTGGAGTGGAAGGCTGCCCGAATATCAACTACCTTAAGGCTATGAAACAGGCTGTGGGTATGCCTGCTTGGGTCTGACAGAAGTGGAGGATACAATGAGCAGAAAAGCAATCATTGATATCGGGTCAAACTCTATCAAGTTCTTTGTGGGAGAGCTTGCAGAAGATAAGACCATAAAGACAGTGCTTGATACCAACGATATAGCACGGCTTGGAGAAGGGCTTGATGCCACTGGGCTTATAAGCGATGCGGCTATGGAGCGGAATGTGGCTTCTGTCGCAGCATTTGCAGCCAAGGCCAGAGAACTGGGTGCAGACCAGATTGTCAGCGTAGGCACCATGGCCTTAAGAAAAGCTGGCAACTCCGGAATCTTTGTCAAGAAGGTAAAGGAGGCCTGCGGTGTTGACGTGAAGATAATTCCCGGCGAGGAAGAGGCCAGGCTGAGCTATCTGGCTATTCTTTCAGGGCTGCCTCTGAATAAGGATGAAGACCTTGTGGTATTTGACACAGGAGGCGGAAGCACCGAGTTCATATACGGCAAGGGGACAGAGATGATTAAACGCTTCTCTGTAAATCTGGGGGCTGTCAGAATTACAGAGAATTATCTTAAGTCAGACCCTGTCACCCTGGAAGAGGTAAAATCTGCCATTGTACAGATAGATAAGGAATTTGCAGAGGCAGGAGTGGCCGGAAAACCAGCACAGCTTGTGGGAATGGGCGGAACTGTTACCAGCATGGGTGCTGTAAAGCATAGGATGGTAAAGTACGACCCTGCTGTAATCCAGGGCTCAAAACTTTTTAAAAAAGATATAGAGGAGCAGATTGCAGATTTTTCCAGCCGGACTATAGAGCAGCGGAAGGAGCTTCCGGGACTGCAGCCCAAAAGGGCAGATGTCATTCTGGCAGGAGCCTGTATACTTAAAGTCATTACTGACAGGCTGGACGCTGACTTCCTTACAATATCGGACAGAGGCTTAAGGCACGGACTGGCCTTTGACCTGTTCCAGAAATAAAAAAACTAAAAGGATAGAAATATGAAAAAGTTTTTAATTGTGTTGATGCTTTGTATTATTGCAGTTTCGTTCGTATATGCGGGCGGAAGCGGAGAGAAAGCAACTGCCGGTGCAGCTGAGGACTGGAAGCCTTCAAGACCTATAACAATTATGAACCATGTTGCAGCAGGCGGTGCCATGGACCTCTATTCCAGAAAGTGGGTTGAACTTGCAGCCAAGTACACCGATGCAACATTTGTTGTGGACAATAACGCCGGTGCCAGCGGGCTTACAGCAGGAGAGTGGGTTCTTAATCAGGATGCAGACGGCTATACAATCTTTGCCCTGGCACCTACCTATATTGACGCAGTAATCCAGTCCGAGCTGGACTGTTCGGAGTATGTGGATGGCTTTGAATATGTCTACAACCTTATGGCTGACCCTTACTGTGTACTGGTTCCAACCAATTCTCAGTTCAAGACATTCCAGGATCTTATCGAATGGTCTAAGCAGGGCAATGTGATTACTCTGTCTGAGCCTAACTATGGAGCAAAATATATAGATGCTGTCCAGGTTTTCGGTTCAATAAAAGGTGTATCATATAAGGCTATTTCCTACGAGAGCGCAAAAAAGAACTTTGCAGCACTTTTAGGTGGCCAGACTGTTGCTTCTGTAGGTAACCCGGGAGATACCAAAAAGTATGACGTAAGGGCGCTTGTTATCGGAAACCCGACCAAGGTTCCTGGACTTGAGGATATTCCTAACTACAAGGAGCTTGGCTATTCCGAAGAGCTTGACAACATCTCCATGTGGAGAGGCTATGCAGTCAGGAAAGGCTCACCTAAAGGAATGGTGACATGGTTCCAGGGTATCTGCGACAAAGTTGCTGCCGACGAGGAATGGATTAAGTATATGACAGACCTTAAGCTTATTGTACTTACAGACAAGACCGAGGCATTCACCAAGACAGTTGAAGATGAGGTTTTAAATACTATTGAGGTTCTCAAGAGTGTAGAGCAGATCAGCGCAAGCTACAAAAGGTAAAATAAATGGAAAAACTGGCCAACCTAAGTTACTGGTGGATTTTAGGCGGTTTTACCCTTATAATGATAGGGCTTTACTGTCTGTTCAACAGTTTAGAGAGGACAAAACCTGTAAAGGGTCAGCTGTTGTGTCTCTGCGGCATGGATCTGGTGACCCTGCTCTTTTATCTTCTTACATTCAGTCTGCGGATAAGTAAAATTGCAGCCGAGGCCGGGGCGACTCCAAGGACTATGCCACGTCTGTGGGCTTTTCTGATGATATTTGTTTCTGCAGGTGCATTCTATACTATCCTTAAAAAAACAAACAAGCCGGACGAGAAGTTTGACAGATGGGTTTTTGCCCTTCTTGTGGGAGCAGGTTCAATCTTCAGCGTAATAATGTTCAACATCATTGGTTATTATCTTTCCAGTGCAATATTTATCCTGGTGGTGATGCTGGCAATGGGGGAGAAAAACAGACTGCAGCTTGTACTGGTTCCGGTCTGCTGGTGCTTATTCACCTATCTTGTATTTTATAAGCTTCTGTACATCAATCTGCCGTTCGGCAGTCTGTTTGCAGGGCTTTTCAGGTAAGGAGGCGGGAATATGGCTGAAATTTTTAGCAATTTAGCAATGGGCTTCAGCGTAATAGCCAGCTTCAAGGCAATCTTCCTGGTGCTTCTGGGGGTATGCGTAGGTATCCTGGGTGGAGCTATTCCAGGCATTTCGCCCTCTATGGCAGTGGCTCTTCTGCTTCCTATAACTTATTCTCTTGATCCAATCATGGCTATGGTCATGCTAATGGGCATATACATAGGGGCAAACTATGGAGGCTCCATAACCGCTATTGCGATTAACACACCCGGTACACCATCTGCCACAGTCACTGCCTTCGACGGCTATCCTATGCTTAAGAACGGCAGGGCAGGCGAGGCAATGGGAATTTCCCTGTGGGCATCGGTAGTAGGCGGCACCATAGGGGCAATCATTCTTATATTCTTCAGTGTTCCGCTGTCGCAGGTGGCACTTAAGTTCTGGCCTTCTGAGTATTTTGCCCTGTGCATAATGGGACTGACCACTGTAGCCACCCTGGGCGGAAAACACTGGCAGAAAGCCCTGGTGACCTGTCTGTTCGGTCTTCTTCTGAACACCGTGGGACTTGACCCTACATTCGGCATCAAGCGGTTCACATTCAAGGTGACCAAACTGTTCGACGGCTTTGAGATGGTTCCTGTCCTGATCGGATTGTTTGCCCTGGGCGAGGTCTTAAGCAACCTGGAGCATTATAAGACTGCAAAAGTAGAGCGTCAGAATGTTGATTATAAACTTCCTAATCTTTTCTATTACTGGAAGCTTAAATTCTCTATACTGCGGGCCGGTGTCATAGGGTGTCTTATAGGTATTTTCCCAGGTGCAGGCGGTACTATTGCCTCTTTCCTTGCCTACGATGCAGAAAAGAGGATAAGCAAGCATCCCGACGATTTCGGGCAGGGAGCTCCCGAGGGAGTTGCAGCGGCCGAAGCTTCAAACTCAGGCTCTGTAGGGGGTGCCATGGTTCCGCTTCTGACTCTGGGTATTCCAGGCTCATCAACAGCTGCTGTCCTTCTGTCGGCACTTATGATTCATAACCTTAACCCTGGCCCTAAGCTCTTTACAGAGCAGCCGGATCTGGTTTACGGACTGTTTGCCTCCATGTTTGTGGCCAACATATTCATGGTTCTGGTGGGAACCTATGGCTCAAAGCTGTGGGTAAGGGTAGGCTACATAAAGAAGACTATTCTTTATCCGCTGATTTTTGCCTTTGCCATCCTTGGAAGCTACGCCATCAAGAAGTCTATGTTTGATGTGGGTACCTGTCTTGCGTTCGGCCTTATAGGCTGGATGTTCAAGAAATATAAATATCCTGCTTCACCTCTGGTTCTTGGAATTATTCTTGGAAAACTTATCGAGACCAACTATGTGCAGACCCTTATGGTCACAGGCCCTGTGGGCTTTGTCCAGAGACCGCTTACAGTAATCCTGTTTGTCATCTCCATAGTTGCACTTGCATATCCGGTTATTTCGGATAAAGTCAAGGAAAAGAAACTGAATAACAGCAGGCAATAACCAGGCTGTCACCCAAGACTATGTCACCCTGAGCCTGTCTCGGGGTGACTTTTTATTTTATAGATTCAAGCATTTTAAGAA